>NZ_BAABGN010000006.1:0-197805 GCF_039541595.1 Georgenia halophila
ATCAGCCGGCGCAGCAATGATCGTGACCGTGCCAAGGGTCTGGAAGCCCTGCCCGCGATTACCCAACTCGTCGTCGAGCGGGTACAGAGCGACCTCCCACTCGCCAGCCGCCGATCCCTGCGGGATCCTCACCGTCCGCTCGTACGTCCCGTCCCTCGCGTCACCGGAGACCAGCCCCATCTCACCGAAACCGTGCGACTGCCCGCTCGGGTGGCTGACCGTAATGGTCGGCGCTGTCGCACCGGTCTCATCGGTGACACGCACACTCACCGTGAAGACCGCATCACCGTCATCGAGATTGAACTCCCGCTGACTTATCGACGACTCAACCAACACCGGCCCAGCCGTATCCGGGACGCCACTGTCGAGCAATCTCGTCCCAGAGCTTCCGCCGCTGGCTGTGGCGGCCGGTCCTGAGACCAGGGGTCCACTTGCCGCCACCATTGCAGCCACGGCGAAAGCCACTACTCGTCGCATTCTCAAAAGCTGGTCTCCTAGCCTAAAGGACACGGCAGCCCTCGTGGTGCCGCGCTGACCACCAAACTTAACGATCTGCGCCCACTTCCGGGGCGCTATTGGAGGACGCATTGACGCGTCAGCGAGGGAGGCCGAACCGGGCTGCGGCTTCCCCATTCATTGGCGCGGCGCCGTCTACCCGAAGTAACTCTCGCAGGCCTCGCCGTCGTTATCGGCGTCCAGCCGGTGGACGTCACCCAGCCCTTGCGCCATCCAGTAGTCGAACGTCGCCTGCGCCTCGGCCTTGGACCTGAAGTCTGGGCAGTCCAGGTCTGGAGACGACGGTCGCGGCGCAGGGCTCGGCGTCGGGCTAGGAGCTGGCGGAGGCCGCCGGACGCCGAGAGTGTCGGCACCGTCGCCGTTCCAGTCTCCCGCCAGCGTCGTGTCGGTCGCCCGCCCGTATGTCAGGACGCGATCCGCGTCTCCACCCGAGAAGTCATTTGCCACGTAATACGTGCTGGCCCGGCGGACAGCCAGGGTGTCGAGGCGGTCGCCGTCCCAATCTCCGACGAACACCGCGTCGGAGGAGCGACCGTACCCGACCGTCTGATCGGCACCACCGCCCGAGAGGCTGTTCTTGAAGTAGTAGGTGCTCCCGCGTCGAACGGCCAGCGTGTCAACGCCGTCACCGTCCCAGTCTCCGACAAGGACCACGTCGGAAGGTCGTCCATACGCGACCACCGCGTCGGCAGCTCCTCCGGAGAGGCTGTTCTTGAAGTGATAGATGTTGCCTCGCCGGACGACCGGTGTGTCGACACCATCGCCGTCCCAGTCGCCCATGAGAAGCGCGTCGTTGGAACGGCCATATGCGATTACCCGGTCAGCCTGGCCTCCAGTGGTTGAGTTACTGAGGTGGTACTGATTGCCGCGGCGCACGGCCAGGGTGTCGCGCCCGTCGCCGTTCCAGTTGCCGACATAGACCCGATCGTCCGTTCGACCATAGGTAAAGCGGACGTTCGCCTCACCGCTCCAGGCGTCGTTGAGGAAGTACTGGTTCCCCGAGCCGCCGATCTCGCCCCCCTTGGCCGTAGCAGACGCTCCCCACAGCGTGCTTCCGCCGACCACGATCACCGTTGCCAGCCCGACCCCGATCGAACGCCGAAACCTCAAAATTGACTCCTCGAATAAGGGAAGCTCGCCAAACCTGGCGGCGACCACGTCTCTTCAGGCAAACGTATCTTTCGGCGCTCAGGCACGAGGGCACATTGGCGACGCGATCCGCGGCGCCCGATCCAGCGCACTCGGCACAGCAGCGAGTCAGCCCTGCGAATCCTCTGCGGCTCGCCTGTCTCTGACGGCCTCGAGGCGGCGCCGTGCGTCAGCCGCGGCCACAACACCGAGGACAAGATCGGCGGCTGTGAGCAGCACACGCGACAGAAGGACGGTGACGACGACCGCGCCGGTACCAAGGTGTCCGCTGAGCACAAGGGCGAGGACCGCCTCGCGAACACCGACACCGGCCGGCACCACGATCACCAGGAAACCGACCGTCCACGCCAGGGCGTAGCCACCGACCGCCAGCGCGAACGACTCGACCGTGGCGTCCGCACCGAGGGCCGAGATAAGGAGCCACAACTGGATCCCTGCGAGCATCCAGGCGAGCAGGGCCCAGGCGGCCGCAGCGCCGACGCCGCCGATACTCAACGGCTTCTCAAGAGCCGGCCGACGAACGACTCGAAGAGCTGCCGCCAACAACCTGTTCAGCACAGGCGGCAGCAGCACGACCATGAACAGCGGAAGAGTCCAGCCGACCCAGCCATACTGGTCCGTGAGTTCTTGGGGCCCGAGGAGTAGAGCCGCGGACGCCAAGATCATCGCCATGACGATCGAGACCAGGATGGAGACCATAAGGACGGAGATCGACCGCCGCCGCGGGATGTGGAGGTCTGCGCCCATCTCGGCAACCGCCAGGAAGTTCCACACACCGCCTGGCAAATATTTGCCAAGCTGGGAGACGAAGAAGAGGCGGCCGGCCTGACGGATCGAGACCTTCGACCCCATGTCCTTGAGCACGGCGCGCCATGACAGCATGGTGACGAAGACGTAGGCGACGCCGACAACGAAGCTGAGGACGACAGTGCTCGGTGGGATGGACGTCAGTGCCGCCTGCACCTGATCCCACTGGCTGGCGACCGCCCAGACGGCGGCGGCCAATGCGCCAACGACAAATGCCCGGCGGAGCCAGGACGACCTCAGGATGCTGACCAGTCGAGCCATCATCTGAGGGCCTCGACCATCGGCACGGTCACCGCTCGTGCCGTGAACCGTTCCCCCGCGAGCTGCAGGCATGCACGTCGCACGTGGTCGAGGCGGTCGCGATTCTCCGCCAGGGTCGACAGAGCGGCGGCGAGCGCCTCGGGACTCCCCGGTTCGACCAGGACGGCCGCGTCACCGAGCGCGCGTCTCTGCGGCTCCGTGTCGCTGGTCACGACAGCACAGCCGGCGGCGGCGCCTTGGTAGACCTTGTTCGGCACGACCGCCAGCGCCTTGTCGGTGACCCCGAAGATTCCCAGACACACATCGTGGGAAGCGACGACCTCGGGGAGCTCCCCACCGTCGACCCAGTCGTGCCACGTCACACCGGCAACGCCGTCGACGAGGGCGTGGACCGCGTGGGAGTCCTGGCCGGAGCCGACGAGGGTCAACCGGATCTTGTTGCCCTGCTCATGGAGACGCCGGACGGCTTCCCCGACGACGGTCGTTCCTTGGAGCGGGGTGAAGAGCCCGAAGAAGACGACCGACAGGGTCTCCTCCGTCCGGCCTCGCCTTTGTGCGGCACGGTCACCCGCCGCGAACCAGCGATCGGTCGCACCGACGGGAACGACGACGGAGTCGGCTCGACGGTGGACCGGCACCAGCCGCTGGTGCTCCACGGTGTCCACGACCACCAGGTCGGCCGCTCGAAGCGCCGCGCGGTCGAGGGCTGTCAGGAGCCTGATGCGCACGCCGGACCTCACCCCGCGGTCCTTGGCCGTGCCGGCCGCGAAGATCAGATGGTCCAGGATGATCTGCGCGCGAGGGAAGAGGACGCGAGCGAGCAGTACGTCGAAGTGCCCGAGGTATCCGACCAGGACGTGGGTCGAGCGCTCCCCGCGGCGGATACGGGCCGACCTAGACGTCAGCGTCGCCCACCGGCGGAGGAGTCGTGCCACGAGCCACGGGACGAGCCAAGGTCTCTGGAGAACGTCGACCCTCTGCGCGGTGGAGAGACCGAGCGGGGCGTTGAGCTTTTCGACCGTGATCCCGTGGTCGCACAGTCCGTCGATGAGGACCTGGACCCGAGGATGCGCCTTGACGTCGTACGTTCCGAAGGCGAGCACCCTCACCGGTGCTGAACCGTCTCGCCGGTGTACGGACTGACGGTCTCCCCCGTAGCCGTCGTCGAGGGGCGCGCACCGGGAACGCCGTCAGCAGGGACCTCGAGCGTGATCTGCTCGGCCCGAGGGCCCTCGACCGGAACGGTTGCTCGGCGAGCCCGGCCGTCGCCGACCGTTCCGGCGGCGACATCCACGGGCGGGCGGTACTGCATCTCCTTGAGCCTCTCCAGGGATTCTTCGAGGAGGACCCGGTTGGTTCGAAGGAGGTCGGCGATGATCAGGAGGGCGAAGCACAGGAGCGCTCCGACGAGCATCGCGGTGCCGAGGATCAGCGACTGGATGTGTCCGTCGCCGCTTCCCATGAGCCAGAAGACGAAGAACCGGATGAATGGGATCAGGGCGGCGATCAGCATGACCGCGCCCAGGCCGCCGAGCATGATGTGCGGTTTGAACATCAAGTAGGACCGGGTGATGGCGGTCCCGGACTTGATCATGTGCTGCCAGATGTTCTTGAAGAGCCGCGACTCCCGGGTCCTCGGGTTGGTTCTGATCGGCAGGGAAACGATCCGGAGGCGCTTGTTGCCAGCCTGGATGATGGTCTCCATACAGTAGCTGAACTGCGTGACCACGTTGAGCCTGATCAGCGCGGCCTTCGAGTACGCCCGGAAGCCGCTCGCCGCGTCGGGCAGGTCGGTGCCCGCCGCGACGTTGACGACCTCCGACCCGATCTTCTGCATCGCCTTCTTGAACGGCGAGAAGTGCTCGATCGTCGCCGTCTGCCGGTCTGCGATCACGATGTCGGCCTGTCCCCGAATGATCGGCTGGACGAGGTCGGCGATCCGCTCCTGCGGGTACTGGTTGTCACCGTCCGTGTTGACCACGATGTCGGCACCGTGCGCGAGCGCGTAGTCCACGCCGTCGCGGAACGATCGGGCCAGGCCCATGTTCCGCGCGTGCCGGACGAAGTGCGTCACGCCGTGGGCCTTCGCGACCTCAATCGTCCGGTCGGAGGATCCGTCGTCGATGATGAGAATCTCGACGGAGTCGACCCCAGGGACCGTGCGCGGGATCGTCTCGAGGACCAGCGGTAGGGTCTCTTCCTCGTTGAGGCATGGAACCTGGACGAACAGCTTCATCTAGTCCTCGGGTACGTCATCGGCCTGGTCGGCGCGAGCAATTGGGCAAACTGGCGTGGTTTCGGGAATTCCACGGTACCTCACGCGGCGCGCGACGCACTGAGGGGCGTGCCACGGAAACTGCGGCCTACGTTCCCCGCCGGCGTAGTGCGGGCACGATCGCGGAGGCGACCAGGCCGAGCATCGTAAGACCTGCCAGCCACGGCAACGTGCCACCACCGACAGGCTCGTATCCGAGCTCGACGACGTGCTCACCCGCAGGGACGGGGATACCCATCATAGCGCTGTCGGCCATGACGAGAGGCACGTCCTGGCCGTCCACACGGGCGACCCAACCGTCTTGAAGGGCGTCCGCCACAACGAGGAGACCAGCTCCATCCGCGTCAACGACAACGCGTCGGTAATCCGCCCGGTCAGACTCGACGACAAGCCGGGCGGGTTCGCCGCCGAACTCCACCGTGGCGGCGTCTGCCGGCTCGAGCAATGCGGTGGAATCCGGGACGGCCCCCATCATCGCCGCGCACTCGGTCGTCTCCGTGCATGTCACGGCGCTGTCGGCCCATCGGAATCGCGGGAGCGCGGACGGTCGCTCGTAGATGACCGCGTCTCTCGTATGCACGATCCTCACCGGCTCCTCGGGCGCGACGAGCGCGCCGACCCATGGGCCACCGGACGAGCCAGGAACCGCTTGCACGGTCGCACCTTCGAGGCGAACCCTTACGGTCACCGGACCGGTCATCGGCAGATCCACGGACGTCACGGGGACGAAGACGCGCCCTTGGTCGCTGGAACGCAAACGGCGCTCGCTGTCCGCAAGGAGGTGTCCTTCGTCGTCGAGGGTCTCGACCACGATCCGCGCGTCCTCTGGGGTCTCGCCCCGTCCAACGAGGTCGAGCACCACGCCGCGCAGACCGGATGGATCCTGAAGCACCCGCTCGACCGGCGTCTCACCCAGCTCGACAGCTCCTGGCACTTGCTCACCGCCGCCGACGATCTCGCCTGGCGGTGCGAGGTTGGTGTCCGCAACGGCATATCTCACCGAGAGGCGGTCGAGCACCGGCGAATCGAGCGCCTCAAGATCGCTGAGCGAGTGTGCTGTCGGGGAGACGAACATGTTCGGGTCCGCCGCTCGGAGCAGCGCGCCCCACTCCTCCGTCACGAAGGTGTGACCGTCGAGGCTACGCATTTCGTCGACCCGTCCCGCCCCACGCCAGAACGCGTTTTGAGCACCCACCATGCGCTCGTGGCCGAGGTGTCTTTGCAGGTACGTGGTGACGCTGGTGTCGCGGTAGAGGGTCTCGGGCTCGGTCCGAGGCCAGAAGGCAGCGGTGAAGGATATTGCCTCGGCGAGGACCACGACCGGTACGACAACCGCTGCCAGCAAGCCCCGGCGTTCGCGAAGAAGCATCGTCAGACCCCACACGCCAGCGGTCGCGCAGACCGCGACGATGCCGAGAATGATGGAGCCCTTGATCGATACCCAATGGTCGACGGACGGTGATGCTGCCCGGATCTGCAGAACGATCACTGCCCCGAGGACCGGGCCGGCGACGAGGCCCGACCAGGCGAGAACACTACGACGCGACGTGGCCGACCGCCGGATGGCGTCGAACCCGATCCCGGCAAGCATCGCGAACATGAGAGCCCCGATGCCGCGAACCCGATGCAGGCTGTTGTCGCCCATCAGCGGCAGCAGCTGGACCACGTAGTTGACGGCGCCGCCGGCGAACGAGATCCACAGTGCGAGAGCACCGGTGCCAAGCAGGAACCAACGCAGGCCTCGCATCCCCTGGTCGATGAGCGGAAGCGTGACCGCGGCGAGGCAGAGAACAACGGCGCCAGCCCCGATGAAGGTGATGCCCTCGATGGGCAACGTGCTGCTCCAAAAACCCAGGGCGTTGTCACAGGTACCCAGCGCGAGGGGGAACATCGTCGTGACCAGCTGGGCGTCGTCGATGACGACCTTCCACTGCTCGGAGCGGTACGACAGATCGGTCCCCATGAGCCCTTGCACCCAGGGCACGATCTGGAAGGCGACGAGCCCGACGGCGCAGGCACCGCCGGTCACGGTCAGCCAGACCGGGCGCAGCTGCCCCCGCCCTCCCGACTCCCCGGCCGACCGCCTGGTCAGCAGCAGCCGAAGGACGCCATAGGCGGCCGCGACGTAGACCGCATGCACAGCGATCGCCGGAAAGCCGCCGAGCGCGAGAAGCGCAAGGACGAACGGGAACGGCAAGGCGGAGCGCCACGTCCGATCCTGCAAGATCCGCTCCAGGCACCAGAAGATCAGCGGGAAGACCGCCGCGGTGCGGGTCTGCGGCCAGTTGGTCCACATGACCATGAATCCCGAGGACACGAAGATCAGCCCGGCGACAGCCCCGGCGCCGGCCGACAAGCCGACCCGGCGAGCCCACAGCATCGTGCCACCGACGGCTAGCGCGACCTCGAGCACCTTGATCCAGGCAGTCATCGTCACGGTGGGGAACGCCATCGCCAGCATGGCGATCGGTGACGTCGTTCCCGATGCGGGGGTCGCGGAGAGCGCGGATCCGGCGCTGGCTCGGGCCTCCCACAACGGTGCCAGGTCGCCGGCGGCGTACCGCTCGTCAGCCACCATGAGCGACGGTATGACCGAGTCGATCGTGTCGCTCACACACCGGTTGACGACGCCGTCAACCATGGTCGTCTCTACCCAAGGAGCCCTTGTCTCGATGAGGTCGCCGGCACCGAAGAACGTTCGCCCCAACAGCGAGGATCCGACGGTGACGCACAGGAAGACCACGACTGCGGCCAACGGGAGGAGCACCTGCCACCGGACACGGATCCGGCGCCTCCGATCGTTCACGGGCTAACGCCCGCCCAGGCCGACGACGCGCTTCACGCGTCCGCTCGCCCGGGTAACCACCTCACGCATACCACCAGCACGGAAGTACTCGCGGAGCAGCTGCAGGTCGCTGAGATGCGGCGCCTCCTGGTGCGGGGGTGTGAAGGACGGGTCGAGAGGCCGGTAGGGCGTCGAGCCGAAGACGAGGTCCGGCGCTCTGCGGGGAGCGTCACAGAACTCCATCAGGGGTGCGAGGACCTTGGACCACCGGTACTCTTCCGCGAACTCCGCGATGTTGGCCCGCGCGTGCCCGCGTGCTTCATCGTCATACAGCATCTGCTCGAGCGCCCTCTCCAACGCCTCCACGTCCTCGGCGGGGACGACCTCGCCGAGCCCGTGGCTTCCGATCAGTCCCGCGAACGTGTCCCCGTCTGTGGCGACGATCGGTAGCCCGGCCCAGAGGTAGTCGAGGATGCGGGTGCGGAAACTGAACGCGGTCTCCACATGGTTGAAGTGCGTGGACACGCCGAGGTCGGCGTCCAAGAGGTAGTCGGCTCGCTCCTCGTACGGGACCCATCCCTCGTTGAAGAAGACGTGACGTCCCGTCAGTCCGAGACGATCGGCAAGCTGCTTGCCCTCCCAGGCGACCCGCATGTCGGGAACACCCGGGTTCGGGTGCTTGAGTCCCATGAAGAACAGGCGTACCTCGGGATGGCGATCCTTCAGTCGGTCCACCGCGTGGATGAGCGTCAGCGGGTCGAACCAGTTGTAGATCCCGCCGCCCCACAGGATCACCTTGCTGTTGCCATCGATCCCTTCAACGACGTCGCGGATCGCGGAACGGCGTTGCACGGGCGGATCGTCGGGGATGCCGAACGGGACCACATCGATGAGCGTCGAGAGGCTCTCGTCCTCGTCGTAGACGGGGGCGTTGATCCGCCCCTGCCCGGCGAGCTGCCCCAACCAGAAGTCGCGCTGCTTCTCGGACGCACAGAGGAGGAAATCGGCCCTGGAGAGCTGCTCGTTGAGGATCCGGGTGGTCTCGCGGATAGACGCCGCCCGTCCGTTCGGCCCCAGGTCCTTGGCCTGCTCGAGCTGCTCGAGATGAATGGGGTCGTAGATGTCCGCCACGAGGATCTTGTTGCTCGTCTTCAGCCACGGGGCACCCTCCAGCAGGAAGCCTTGGAAGACGATGACGTCAGCCCACCGGGTGTGTGGCCACAAGTCGTACCCGGTGGCGTGGCCGACGTTGAAGCGCTCGCTGGAGACCTCGCAGCCTGCGGTGGAGACCAAGGTGACGTCATGGCGGTCGGACAGGACGTTCGCGATCTCCCAGGCACGGATCGCTGGACCTGCCATGCGCTTGAAGAGCGGCTCTCCCGTGACGACGAGGACCCGTTGCCGCCCCTGGAAGTGTTCCGCGATGCCGAAGGCGGACACGAGAACCTCGTGCGCCTCGAGATAGCTCTCGACCGCGAAGGCGGGCTCGATCGCCTGTCGGAAGAGCGGGAAGAGCTGACGGTCGCTGCGGCGGCGGTTCGACTGGATCGCCTCCCGCGACGGCATGAGCGTCGTGAGCTGCTCGGTGAGGTAGTCGATCGCGTACGGTCCGGCCAGCGAGGCTTTCGGTACGGACACCGTGTCCTCGGCGTCGCCGCCGGGTGCACGCTGCAGGTCCAGGATGGAGGTGTCCACGCCTGCACGAGCGACGGACCTCCGCACGGCCAGGGCCATGGCGGCCGGAAGGGCACGTGCCAGCGACTCGTCGTCGAGGTTCTTGTACAGAGCGAGGAGCGCGTTGCGCTCTAGCAGGTACTGCTCACGGAAGTCACCGAACTTCTTCATCGTCACGTGGTGACGGTGGAACGCGAGCGAGGTAGGGACGTAACGGAACCGGTATGCCAGGAGGTTGAGTCGCCAGCCGAGGTCGACGTCCTCGTAGAACATGAAGAACCGCTCGTCGAAACCGCCGACGGCGCGGAAGACGTCGGCGCGCACGAACATCGCGGCGCCCGTGCCGAAGAGGACGTCCTTGGGCTTGTCGTACTCGGGCGAGTCCGGCCGTTCCGCCTCGCGCTTGTACCCCATCCCGTACCAGGTCAGCGATCCATCGACGTAGTCGACCCGCTGGCCCTCCCAGTCGAGCACCTTCGAGGCGACGGCGGCGATCTGGCGGTCGGAGGCAAACGCCTCCACCGCGGCGGAGACCCACCGAGCGTCCGGACGGGCGTCGTTGTTGAGGAACCCGATGAACTCACCGGTGGCATGTGCGACGCCGAGGTTGCACCCGCCG
This sequence comes from Georgenia halophila, assembly GCF_039541595.1. Classification (NCBI taxonomy): domain Bacteria; kingdom Bacillati; phylum Actinomycetota; class Actinomycetes; order Allobogoriellales; family Allobogoriellaceae; genus Georgenia; species Georgenia halophila. The sequence continues at coordinate 10,087 of NZ_BAABGN010000006.1, forward strand.
GCGAAGCCGGTGTTGGCGCCGGCGTCGATCACGTGCGCCTGAGGGACAGCGTGGCGGATCCTGTCCGCACCGCCGTCACCCGAGTCGTTGTCGACGACGATCAGCTCGAGCCGGTCCGCGGGCCAGTCCACCTCCAGCAGGTGCCGCAGGCACGTGATCGTGTCGGCGTCACCTCGGTAGTTGACCAGGATGACGGAGACGACACCCGGCCGGGTCCCCGCGTCGGTCTGCGCTGTCATGCTTGCCTCTGCCTCGTTTCCCGGGCTCCTAGCGTCCGATAGTGCGGGCCACCAGCCCGCGCGCACGGCGTACGACGCCCCCGAGCCCGTCTGCGCGGTACGTCCTCCGGGCAGCAACAATAAGGTGCCCGAGGCGGGTTTCCGTCAACCGCGCCCGTGACGTCGACCCGGAAGGCGCCGCGTAGGGCTCGACCCAGGCGTCGGCTCCCGACCACGGCTCGTCGTCGACAACCGGGTCGGCGCCCGCCGGACGCCCGCCGCGGCGACTGACCTCGCGGGCGTCGCGAAGGATCTCGAGGTATCGCGCGCCCTGGACGAACGGGGAGAGCTCGAGCATCGCCGAGCGTCGAGCACGTGCGCCCAGTAGGCGTCGCTGGCCCTCGTCCGCGAGGAGGTGATCGAGCGCCGCCACCCACTCCTCGACGTCACCGGCCAGCATGCCGGTTCGGCCGTTCTCGATCGCCTCGCGGAACGGTCGAGTTGGCGTCGCGACGGTGGGGGTCTCGACCAGGGCCGCCTCCAACCACTTGATCGCCGACTTGGCGTCGTTGAAGTCGCCCTGGTCTGCGAGCGGTGCGAGGCACACGTCGACGTCACGCAGCAGCGCCGGCAACCGGTGCCAAGGCTGCATGGGCAGCCGGCGTAGTCGGTCGGCGCGGGCTGCCAGGGCTGGGGTGGGACGGACGTGGCCGCCGAGCACGAGCTCGGCGCCGTGCCGCTCCAGCACGTCCAGGACCGCGGGCTCGATCGCCGCCCAGTCGGCGTCGTGGGTCGTCGTGCCACTGAAGTAGCCGATCCGGAGGCGACCCGGCCGCCGAGGCCGGACCGTCTCGGCGTCGCTCACGCGAGCCAGCTCGATCCCGACGCCGTTGCTGAAGCGTCGGGACGGAAGGCCGGTGAGCGCGGTCGCCCGTTCGCAGAGCATGTCCGTGCTACCGACGTAGAGGTCGGCATGCTCGAGGGTGGTGCGGTAGCGGGCGACGCCGTGCCACCACAGGTTCTCCTCCTCCGCGTCCAGACCGTCGAGGCCACGGAGCGTGCCCCGGAGCGACGGGTCGAAGATGAGGTCGTCGACGTCGAACAGGATCGGTGTGCCGCGTTCGCGGGCCTTACGGAGCAGACCGAGGATCTGCCACGTCGCCGGGACGCGGTACAGGACGACGGCGTCTGCGCTGGCCGCCAGGTCGCACACAGCAGGGTCGCGGTAGTGGCGCACGTCGGCATGGACGCCATGCAGGGCGATCGCCTCGGCAGGCAGGTGGGCCCGATAACGCAGCGGCGCCCCCTGGATCCCGACGACAAAGAGCACACGTCGTGGCGTCCAAGGTCGCGGGCCGTCGTCGTCACTGCGTTGCCCGAGCTCGGTGTACGTGCGCTCCAGGCCGGCGACCTGGTCGTCGACCGATCGGACCTGCACCTCGGTCGCCGCCCGTTGCATCGCCTCGAGACCAGCAGGATCGGCGAGCAGTCGTCGGACCGCCTGCCCCAGCGCAATCGGATCACCGGTGGGCACGACGAGACCGTTCCGACCGTCCTCGACGACGGCCTCTGGGCCGATGCAGTCCGTGGTGACCACGGCGAGGCCGGCACGCATCGCCTCTCTCGTCAGGATCGAGTGCGACTCCCGCATGATCGACGGCAGCAGCAGCACATCGTGACCGGCGAGGATCTCGGCCAGCGCGTCTGGCGAGTACGGCGGGCGGGCCCGCACCTGCGCCGGCAGGCCGGCGACCTTGGCCACCGGCACGCCGTAGAGGTCGGCACACCATCCCCCCACGTCCGCGAGGCCGCGGAGCGCCTGACACAGCACGTCGACGCCCTTCATCGGGTCGGGCCCGCCGGCGTACAGCAGGCGCAGGACGCCGTCACCCTGGTCCCGGGAGACGGAGACGACGTCGACCCCGTTCTCGTCCACCCGTACCCGCTCGCGGTCGACGCCGTTAGCGACGGCGACCGCGGCGGCAAGCGGCGACGGCGCGAGCACGAGATCCGCGGCGGCCAGGTCGCCGGCGAGCTGCTCCTCACGTCCCACCGTCGTGCGCCCCGCGGTCGGCCGGCGTGACGAGCACCGGGTCACGACTGGTATCGGCCGCATGTCGTCGTCGACGAGGAACTGGCGGGCGTCGAACCACCAGAAGTCGTGCATCGTCACGACGACGGCAGCCCTGCACTCCTTCGCCACGCGCACCAGGGGTCCACCGAGGGTCTGCAGGCTGTGGAGGTGCACGACGTCTGGCCGCACGTCGGCGAGCCATCGCGCGAAGTCGGCGGTGACGACAGGGTTGTCGTAGTTGTGACGGTCGGTCCAGGCCGTCCACGGAGTCGTGGATATCCACCGCACACGGACGCCGTCCTGCTGCTCGTCCCAGGTGGATCCAGGCGTTCGGGAGGGGTCGAGATGGCCGGCGTAGACGTGCGCGTCGTGACCTCGCTCGGCCAAGCCCTGAGCGAGCCGCTGCGGGACGAGTGTGCCGCCGCTGACGAAGTTGGGAGGGAAGTGCGCCGAGACCTGGACGATCCGCATCCGAGCCATGGTACGGATCCGGTGGCCCGAGCGGGTCAGCGGCTCGTCAGCTGACGGGCACGCCAGGCGACTCGCCTGCCGAGCTGACGAGGCCCACCCTCTCGCCAGTGCCTGACTGCCCCCGTCGCGACCGCTCGGACCGCGTCCGCGGCGCCGCGCAGGCCGGTGACCGGGGTGCCGTAGTCGGCGCCGGCGTCGGAGGCACGCCGAGGGCTCTCGCAGAACTCGACGAGGGGTGCCAGTGCCCGGTCCCAGGTGTACCTCTGGGCGACTGCGCGAGAGCGAGCCGCGGCGGCCTCGCGGCGGTCGCGGTCGAGGATGAGGTCGCACAACGCCCGGGCGAGCGCCTCCACGTCCTGGGCGGGCACCGCGACGCCGAGCCCCTCTGCCTGGACGAGGTCACCGAACGTGTCTCCGTCGGTGCACACGATCGGCAGCCCGGCCCAGAGGTAGTCGAGGATCCGGGTCCGGAAGCTGTACTGCGTCTCCACCTGCGGCAGGTGACAGCTGACGCCGACGTCGGCCGCGTCGAGGTAGTCCGCCCGGGTCTCGTACGGCACCCAGTCCGTGTTGAAGAACACGTGCGTACCGATCAGCCCGAGCGAACCGGCGAGCTCGCGGCACGCGTTCGCCATCGCCATCTCCGGCACGTCGGGGTTGGGATGGCGCATCCCGAGGAAGTACAGCCGCACGTTCGGCACCCGCTCGCGCACGCGGTCGACGGCGCGGACCAGCGTGAGCGGGTCGAACCAGTTGTAGACCCCACCACCCCACAGGACGACGGGATCGCCAGGTTCGATACCGGGCACCCGGCCACGGAACGGGTCCGGTCCGGGCTCCGGCGGCGCCGCGCCGAGCCCGAACGGGACGATCTTCACGAGATCCCGCATGGTGGCGTCTGCCTCGTAGGTCTCCGGATTGAGGCGCCCCACGGCGGCGAGATGCCCCAGCCAGAAGTCTCGTTGCTTCTCCGAGGCGCAGAGGAACACGTCACCTCGGCGAACCTGTTCGTTCAGTTCCGTCAGAGCGGTCCGTAGGGCCAGACGTCGCGCTCCGGGCGTCTCGTGGCGGGCCACCTCGAGCGACTCCAGGTGGAAGGGGTCGTACAGATCGACGACGACGACCTTGTCGCTGCGGCGCAGCCACGGGAAGGCGGCCATGACGTATCCCTGTAGCACGATGACGTCCGCCACCTCGACGGCGTCACGAAACTGTGCGGGACGAATTGCACGTGTGGCGAACCCCTCACCGTCACGTGAGCAGCCGCCGAACGTGGCGAGGAGCACGTCACATGTGCGGGACAAGGCGCGTGCCATCTCCCAGGCTCGGATAGCCGGTCCCGCCATCCGCTCGCCCACCGTGTCGAGCGTGACGACCAGCACACGCGTACGAGAGGGTGGACGGTCGGCGGCGCCTGAGCGATGTACGTTGGCGACCACCGCACCAGAATAGGAGCCGGTCAACCCTGCCGGCACGACGGAGAAGAGATCACCTGTGAACGACTCGCGGGTCGACGTAGGAGCGCTGTACGACTCCATCAGCCCGAACACGGGCGACAGCGCGATCGGGATCGCCGTGAGCCAGGAGCTCGCGCGGCACGGGATCGCGCCGACGCGCGTGGTCGCGCCGTTCGACGACGACCCCGGCGAGCCGGGCCTGTGCATCGTCGGGGGAGGCGAGCTGATCCGCCCGTCCGGCGACCCGTACTACGACCGCTTCCGACCGCGCGGTCCGCACGTGCTCAACTCCGTCGGCGTGTGGGACACCGCCGACGACTTGGACCACCTTCGCGACTACCGCCTGGTCAGCGCACGCTCGAGCCGTGAGGTCGACATCCTGCGGGCCTCCGTCCCCGAGGCCGAACTGGTGCCCTGTACGACCACGACGCTCGTCAGCGAGCCCTACCGCATCCCCGGCCTGCCCGACGACGGCGAACCGGTCGTCGGCATCCACGTCGTCCCGCACACGATGGAGCAGGTCCCGGAGATCGTGGAGGCGGTCAACGCCATCGAGCACCGGAAGGTGTTCATCCCGTTCACGCACTACAACCACGACGACTCGTTCATGGCCGCGCTCCCGTTCGACCGCAGCAACGCGATCGACCTGCCGAGACTCACGCCCCCGGAACTGCACAGCGTGATCGGCCAGATGACGTACGTCCTCGTGTCATCGCTCCACGCGACGATCTTCGCCTTCGCACAGGGCGTGCCGTTCGCCACGGTCGACCAACTCAAGGTCGTGAACTACCTGCGTGACCGCGACCTGGCGGACATGGTGTTCTCGGACACACACTCCCTCACCGAGGTGCTCCACAGGGTCCAGGAGGACCCCCCCGACATGGCGGCCGCCGTCGCGCGCGACAAGGAGGCGGTCCACACATGGTTCGGCCGCGTCGCGAGCCTGGTCTCACCGCCCGCGGACCGCGCGCCAGTCGAGCCCGAGATCGTCCAACCGGGACGTGCCCCGTCCGTGGAGACGCTAGACCTCATCGCACGGCAGCGGGAGCAGGTCATCCTGGGCCGCGACGGCGTGCTCGCCAGCGCCAGCCGTCGGTCCAGCCGGCTCTTCGCCAAGACCGCCGAGCTCGATGAGATGATCGAAAGTGGGCGCCGCGCCGTGGCAGCCGAGCGGTCTCGCAGCGACGCGATGGAGCGAGACCTCGCCGAGACCCGGGACGAGCTCGCCAGAATCCGTGACCAGCTTGCGAGGACCTTCGACGCCCGCCTGAGGTCTCGAGCCGCCGGGCTCCGAGGGCGCGCTCGTACGGACCGGGGAGGTCGCGGATGAGCGAGGAAGCACAGGCACGGGCCGCTCGGCTGTCGGAAACACCGATGCGGCTGGCCGTGCCGGCGACGAGCTTCACCCGCGGAGCGACGCAGTCGTTGAAGGACATCTGGGCCCGGCGAGAGCTCCTCGGCATGCTGGTGCGCCGAGAGCTTCGTGCCAGGTACAAGGACTCCTCGCTCGGGTTCATCTGGTCACTGATCCGGCCGCTGGTCCAGCTGGCGATCTACTACGTCGCCATCGGCCAGTTCCTCGGTGCCTGGCGGTTGATCCCCGACTTCGCGATCTACGTCTTCACCGGGCTCACCGTGTGGCAGCTCTTCCTGGAGATCGTCTCGAGCGGGACCGGCTCAATCATCGCCAACGGCGGGATCATCAAGAAAACCTACCTGCCCCGAGAGATCTTCCCGCTCGCCTCGGTGGGTTCGGCGCTGGTCAACTTCGCTGTCCAGTTCACCATCCTCATCGTCGCGGCCCTGGTCATCCGTGGACTGATCGTCGACCGGCGACTGCTCTTCATCCCGCTGTCCGTCCTGGTGATCATCGTGTGGGGTACGGCCCTGGCACTACTGCTGTCGGCGGTCAACGTGTACCTCCGCGACGTGCAGTACCTGGTCGAGGTGGCGCTCATGGTTGGCTTCTGGGCCTCCCCGATCGTGTACTCGTGGGAGATGGTCTCCGGTGAGATCAGCAGTGCTCTGGAGAACCTCTACCTGCTCAATCCCGTGACGCTGGCCGTTCTCGGGCTGCAACGCGGCGTCTGGACGGCAGGCGCCGACGCGCCTTTGCCGAGCAACCTGGATTTGCGGCTGGCGGCGGCCCTCGGCGCCGGCCTGGTCGCCGTGGCACTGGCCCAACGGGCCTTCGCCATCATGCAACGCAACTTCGCGCAGGAGCTCTGAGTGGACACCACGGTCGTCTCGGTCGAGAACGTCTGGAAGCGCTTCGTCATCCGCAAGGACAAGTCGCTGAAAGAGCGGGTCGTCAACGCGCGGCGCTCGCACGCGCACAAGGAGGAGTTCTGGGCGTTGGGGGACGTCTCGCTCGCCATCGACTCAGGGATCAGCGTGGGCCTCGTCGGTGCGAACGGCTCCGGTAAGAGCACCCTGCTCAAGGCGATCGGCGGCATCGTCCAGCCGACCAGCGGCCAGGTGAGGGTCCGTGGCCGTGTCGCGGCGCTTCTCGAGCTCGGTGCGGGGTTCCACCCGGACCTGACCGGCCGGGAGAACGTCTACCTCAACGCGTCGATCCTGGGCCTGACGCAGGCTGAGACGGATCGCCATTTCGACGAGATCGTGACCTTTTCGGGCATCGAGAAGTTCATCGACACGCAGGTAAAGTTCTACTCCTCCGGCATGTACGTGCGCCTCGCGTTCGGCATCGCCGTGCATGTCGACCCCGACATTCTTCTCGTCGACGAGGTGCTCGCGGTGGGCGACGAGCCGTTCCAGCGCAAGTGCATGGAGAAGATCCGGCAGTTCCAGCACGAGGGTCGGACCATCGTGCTCGTCAGCCACTCCGCGGAGCAGGTGAGCGAGGTGTGCCAGCGAGCCGTCGTCCTCGAGCACGGTCGCCTAGTTGCGGACGGCACGCCGCAGGAGGCATTCCGGCGGCTGCGCCAGGACTACGAGGTCCGCATCCAGGAGGACATCCAAGAGCAGGAGGCGAGCGAGGCGTCGCACGTGGCGACGACCATGGCTCCTGCCCGTCGGGGCCGCATCACGGAGGTGCGGCTCTCGCACGACAGTGACGGCCGGATCATGCGGCCAGGCGAGGACCTACGCATCGAGGGGATGCTGGAGCTCACCGACCCGCTGGAGGACTGGGCCCTCGCCGCGAGCATCGAGACGCCGTTGAGTCAGCTCGTCTTCGGCACGGACACACGCCTCCTCGGCCAGCACCTGCCGCCAGTGAGCGGCACCGTACCGTTCGCGATCACGCTCCCGCGGCTGGAGATCGCCGCCGGTGACTACGCCGTGAACGTCGCGGTTCGCGACTCGAGCGGCAGGGACGTCGACCGTGCGGCCCGGGTGGCCCGGTTCAGCGTCGAGACGCGGGGCCACACGGTGGGTTACATCCACACCGCCCCAGAGATCACAGTGCGCTCCTGACGGTTCCCCGCCTTCGCCCTAGCACCTGATCGCCTACCGCCGGGCTATGGTCACGTCCCGGCAGCCCAGCCGCGGCCCGGTACCGGTCACGGGGTCGATCGCACGGACACACACCTCGTGTGTCCCTGCGCGCGCGGGCACAGCGGCCTCAAACCCATGGTGCGTCCCCGTGCCGTGAACACGATCGACGTCGGCACGAAGCCGGTTCGCGGAGACAGTGCTGACCGCGCTCGCGACCCGGACATGAACGTCGATCGGTGACGTTCCGAGGTCCGGGTCGAACGCCCACCCTCGGACCGCGACCGCCTGACCGGAGGCTCGCACGGAATCCAGGTGACCGATCGGTGTCTGCTCGTTCGGTGGATAGACCGTCACTTCTCGGCAGCCGAGGCGCGGACCAGTCCCCGTGACGGGATCGATCGCGCGCACGCACATCTCGTGCGTGCCGGCGCGGACGGGCACCGAGACCTCGAAGCCGTGGTGCGAGCCCGTGCCGTACGCACGATCGACATCGGCACGGAGGCGCTTCGCCGTGACCTTGCGCACCGTGGTGCCGACCCGCACATGGACCTCGATCGGTGCCGGACCGAGATCGGGGTCGAACGCCCACCCACGGACGGCGACCGATTCGACCGAAGGCCAGACGTTGTCCACGTGGCCGATCGGTGCCTGCCGATTTGGTGGATAGACCGTCACGTCGCGGCACTCCAGTCGCGGTCCGGTACCCGTAGCTGGATCGATCGCGCGCACACACACCTCGTGGGTACCCGGTCGTGTGGGCACCGAGACCTTGAAGCCGTGGTGCGAGCCCGTGCCGTAGACACGATCGACGTCCGCACGGAGGCGGTTCGCCGTGACCTTGCGTACCGTGGTGCCAACCCGTACATGGACCTCGATCGGTGCCGTACCAACATCGTGATCGAACGCCCACCCACGGACCGCGACCGCGTCGGTGGACGGGGTCACTCCATCGACGTTACCGACCGGCGGTCGGGTGGCCGCCGCGTACACGTCCCGGATCATCGCGGGGAGCCGACCCTGGATGTTGTCGCCGGGGCAGGCGGTGTCGGCCACCTCCCGGTGGCCGAAGATCCTGGGCAGGTTCTGGCCCGCCGGGCGGGTGGCCGACCCGGGCGAGATCAAGCCGCTGCTGCCCGCGGCGTTGATGCCGCCCTTCGCGAACTGCCAAGCGACGACGTCGGCCATCCGGTCCAGGATGAGCTGCGGCGCCGTCACCCTCGTGAAGTCCCCCATGGCGGAGATGCCGAGCGTGTGGGTGTTCATCGGGCGGGCGTGCCCGCCGATGACCATGTGCCCGTCACGGGAGGCCAGAGTGCCCTTGCGGCCCTCGAAGATCTGCCCGTACTTGTCAACGAGGACGTTGTAGCCGATGTCGCCCCAGTCACGGGTGACGGCGTGGTAGTGATGGATGCCCCGGACGATGGAGGCCGACTGCTCACGCGTGTAGCTGTTCGTCCCGGCCGTGTGATGCACGACCGCGGCTCGCAGCTCTGCGTACTGGGGGACCCACGTCGAGGTGGACTCGTTGACGCCCCAGCCCGAGCGGGTGATGATCTGCGGCCGGGACACGGAGGCCGCGGTCGTCGCGGCCGCGGTGACCTCCGGGCCGTCGCCGGAGGTGTACGCCGCCGTCGAGAATGTCGCTGTCGATGTGTCCGAGTTCCTGGACGTCTCCGAAGATCCCGAGGGGTCGAGCGCGACGTCGTCGACGTCCGCCGTCGGCTCCTCCTGCGGCATGGTGTCCGGAGCGTCCGGCTCGGTGACCTCCTGCTCGGCCTCGCTGGGGTTGGACGGCACCAGGACGACCTGCAGGTCCGCGGGCAGCTCGGCTGCCTCACCGGCGATCTGGACCTGCACCGCCTCGGCGCCTCCGGTGACGAACGGGTCGGTGCCGGCTTTGGCGCCCGTGTCGTCGGCGCCTTCCTCCACACCGGTCTCGAGCCACTCGGACCACCGGCCGGCCTCGAGCACGCGCAGGAAGATCCGGGAGTCCTCGGGAAGGCTTGTCGCGGCGTTCCAGGTGATGGCCGCAACCATGAACTCGTCGGTCCGCATCGGGTCGGTGAGCACGGCGACGTCGTCCAGCTCGGCGCCCTCGTCCGCCGAGCCGTCCGGCTGGTCCGTGGGCACCTCGGTCGGCGTGGGGTCCTCGGTCGGTTCGTCGGAAGGCGCCGGCGACTCCGGCTCGGCGCTCTCGGGCTCGTCCGACGGCGTCGGCTGGGCCGGCTCGGTCGTCGGCTCGGGGGTGGTCGTCGGCTCGGCTGTCGGCGTCTCGGAGGGCCCTTCCGTCGGGCTCGCCTGCTCGGTCGGTCCCGGCGTGGTGCTCGGCTCCTCGCTCGCACCGTCCTTGACGGAATCGGTGGCCGCCACCGTCGTCATCGTGGCGGCGACGCCCGCAGCGGTCGAGGACGAGCCTGCGCCCTCTGTGCTGCCCGCCCCGTCTGCATCGGTCAGGGTCTCGATGCCCTCGACGGCCACGTCCGTGGGGTCGCCCGCAGCGTCGGTGAGCGGGATGCTCGTCACCGGCTCGGCCGTGCCGGGCACGTCTACGGGTGCGTCGATGAGTGGCTGGTCGACCGCGCCGCCGGACGCCTGGACCGACGGCGCGTTGGGAGCCTTGTCGTCGGCGGCAGCTCCCGCCGCGGTGGTTGCGGTGATCATGACGGCGGCGGCAAGGCATGCCACGGCCGTGCGTCGTCCTACTGCCACGATGCCCCTTGGTGTTTGTTGTGGGAAGTGGGACGTGACGGGAGGGCGGCGTCGAGCGTCCGCGGGCGACGGTACCGTGCCTCCGTGCAGATCCCCGTCATTCGCCGCGGCCATTCGGGTGTCGTTCGTCCCGGATTCTCAGAGCCGCGCGCCGCCGTAGTCGACTACACCGGCATCCGTCGGACCCTAGATCTTATGGAGCCAGCTCGTCCGAGCAGGCGCGTCGTAGGAGATCCATACTCCCGCCGAGCGGACACGATCACCTGGTATCGCGAGAACCGGGATTGAGTTGCAGCCGCAGAAGCAATCGCGCAGGATCCGTAGCACGCGGCCGCCTCACCACTCCTCCGAGCTCCGGATCCACTCGTCAACCGCCGCGCCGACGGTGCTGGCCGGTGACAGCTCGAGGAGAGTCCGGGTCGCGACCGCCTCGTACGGGTTGTACCAGTGGCGGCCGAATAGCTTCCGAAAGACCTCGATCTCCCCGACGATGCGTCACCGAGCGGACCGTCGCCGGAGACGGTCGGCTCGACGCCGGGGCTGCCGAGCGGCACAGCCACAACGAGGGCGTCGTCGACATCTGTGCCGATCCCTGGATCGAAGATCACCCTACCTATGGCGGTACTGAGCCCTGGTGCCCGGCGTACTCCCGCGTCTCCCACCATAATCGCGCCCGCAGGCCGGCCGAGATCGCGCGCCGCAGGGGCGTATGGTGCCAGCCGTCGTACCGGCGGTGCAGATACCGCTCCGCGCTGCGGTGATGGGCCCTGATCATGGCGGCCGGCCGCTGTCGCCAGCTCGCGCCCTGGTCGTGCACGACCTCGGCGGAGGGCACGAAGACGTTCTGCCAGCCGGCCTTGCCGAGACGATCGCCAAGGTCGACGTCCTCGAAGAACATGAAGTAGTCGGTGTCGAACCCGCCGACCTGGTCGAAGGCCTCGCGTCGCAGCAGCAGGCAGGAGCCGGAGAGCCAGCCTGCCGGGTGCTCGGCGAACAAGACCCGCTCCTGCTGACGGTGGTACGACTGCGTCCACGGGTTCCGGGGCCACCAGCGTACGAACACCGCGTGTCCGAGACCGTGCAGGAGCGACGGGATCGCTCGTGCGGAGGGGTAGACGGTGCCGTCGGTGTTGAGGACCATCGGCCCGAGCGAGCCGGCCCCCGGGTGCCGGCCACCCGCCTCGAGCAGGACATCGAGCGATCCAGGCGTCCAGGCGATGTCCGGGTTGGCCACCACCAGCCAGGGTTCGTCGGCCTCCGCGGCTCCAAGGTTCGCGGCAGCACCGTAGCCGAGATTGGCACCAGGCCGGATCACGCGGGCGCCGTAACGTCCGGCGATGTCGTCGACGATGTCGTGCTCGGTCCCGTTGTCGACGATGACCAAGGTTGTGGGTGCCCGCGTCGCGTCGGCGAGGCTGCCGGCGAACTCCTCGAGCTCGGATCCAGGGTTGAAGGCGACGGTGACCACCCGAACTGCCGACAACTCCACGGCTGTGAGTCTAGTAGGAGGTCAACGGAACGCCAGAAGTGGGGCCATGCACGCAGGCATCAGCCGATGACCGCCGGGGCCGCGGCACGCCACCGCTCCGCCCAGTCGCCGATCGGCGCTACGCCGACCCGTTCGAGCGCGTCGTGCCCCAAGACGGAGAACGCCGGGCGGACCGCGGGCCGTGGGAAGGCGTCCGACGTCGTTTCTCCCACCATTGCCGGGTCCTTGCCGAGCCCTGCGACGATCTCGCCGGTGAAGCCGTGCCAGGACACCTGCCCGGACGAGGTGCCGTGGTAAGTGCCGGCGGGCGCGCCGGCCTCGGTGAGACGGACGATGAGGTCCGCCAGGTCGGCCGTCCAGGTGGGCTGCCCGATCTGGTCGGCCACCACGGAGAGCGCGTCGCGCTCGCCCGCCAGGCGCGCCATCGTCTTGGGGAAGCAGCCGCCGTGGGCGCCGTAGAGCCAGGCGGTCCGGACGATCAGATGGTCGTCCGTCTCGGCCCGCACCGCCCACTCGCCCGCGGCCTTCGTGCGGCCGTACGCCGACCTGGGCGCCAGGGCGCTGTCCTCCTCGTACGGCACGGTGGCGGCGCCGTCGAAGACGTAGTCCGTGGAGACCTGGACCAGCCGTGCTCCCGAAGATCGGGCCGCCCGGGCGAGGAGCTGCGGCGCAGTGGCGTTGAGCGTGAAGGCCGCGGCCTCCTCGCTCTCGGCGTCGTCGACGGCGGTCCAGGCCGCGCAGTTCGCGACCACGTCCACGTCACGCACGGCTGCCGCGACGGCGGCCGGCTCCGTCACGTCGAGATCTGCGCGCCTCGCGGCACGCACCTCGTGGCCCGCCTCGCGCAGCCGCGCGACGAGATCCGTGCCCAGCATGCCGCCGGCACCGGTCACCAACCAGCGCATACGTGCTCCTCCTGTGCTCGTGCTGTGGCCGTCGCTCACGCGTATCCGAACGAGACCATGTCCTGGGCGTAGAACGCGCGCAGCCGCGTGGTCAGTTCGTCCGAGAGCTCGACCTCGCGGCTGGTCAGGCCGCGGACCTGGCCCGACTCGCGCACCCGCGGCACTTCGGTCGGCAGGCCCAGCTCGTACTGGCGGTTGAGGTCCTGCGCGACGGCGTCGAGCCCGTCCTCCAGGCGGTAGACGTGGCTGCCGGCGAGCAGGAACTCGGCCTGCGGGCGTAGGTGGTTGTCCAGGACGTAGGGGTTCAAGCCGTAGAGGCGGAAGTGCTCCCTGGCCCAGGCGTCGACCGAGGCCGGGTCGCCCGCCAGCCCCCGGCGCGCGCTGCGCATGGCGTACTCCGACCGGAAGCGCGCCAGCGGCTCACGGACCACCATGACGATCGCGGTGAAACGGTGAAGGCGAAAGGTCTCGCGAAGCGGCGCCGCGTGCATGTGCTGGGGAGAGCAGTGCCGGTACCAGTTCTGCGAGTACTTGCCGGTCTTGCCGTCCCGATAGGTCATCGTCCAGCCGTTGGAGACGAAGAGGTTCTCCAGCGACGAGCCGCCTGCCTTGGGGACGTGGACGAAGAGCACCGACTCGTCATCCTTGGTGAACACCGGCATTCGGGCGTGGTCTCTCTCTCGTCACTGGGCCGCCGTCCCGGCGCGGGCGTGTCCGCCGCAGGTCGGCCTGCCACCGAGTGTAGCCCTGAGTCCGGGAGCATGACCGTGCCGCTCGGAACCGCACAGGCGGAGCGGTTAGTGTGGGACAACGGCGCGCACGGGCAGTGCATGCCGCCAGTGACAGACAACGTCGACGGAGAGAGACGAGCGTGGAGCTTCGCGAGCTGACGGTTCCCGGCGCGTGGGAGATCACGCCCAAGCAGTTCGGCGATCCCCGCGGCGTCTTCCTCGAGGCGTTCAAGGAGGAGGCGTTCGTCGAGGCGGTCGGTCACCCGCTCGATCTCAAGCAGGCCAACACCTCCGTGAGCGCCGCCGGAGTCGTACGTGGCATCCACTTCGCGGATGTCCCGCCGTCCCAGGCCAAGTACGTCATGTGCCCGAGCGGGGCGGTGCTCGACGTCGTCGTCGACATCCGCGTCGGCTCGCCGACGTTCGGCCAGTGGGACAGCGTGCTGCTCGACGACACCGACCGGCGTGCCATCTTCGTCTCAGAGGGGCTGGGCCACGCGTTCTGCTCCCTCGAGGACGACTCGACAGTCGTCTACCTGTGCTCCGCGCCGTACGCCCCGGGCCACGAGCACGGGATCAACCCGACCAGCGAGGAGGTCGGGATCGCCTGGCCGACGACGGCGCGCGACGGCTCGCCCCTCGAGCTGCTGCTGTCCGAGAAGGACACCGCAGCCCCAGGCCTGGCAGAGGCTCGCGACCAAGGACTGCTCCCGACCTACGACGACGTGCGGTCCTTCCTCGAGACCAAGCGCACCGCCCACGCCGCGCACTGAGTCCAGGGCGCACCGAGTATCAAGGAGCATTCGTGAAGGTCCTCGTCACCGGCGGTGCCGGTTTCATCGGCGCCAACTTCGTCCACCAGACGACAGAGGCATATCCGAACGCCCAGGTCACGGTCCTGGACAAGCTCACCTATGCCGGCAATCCCGCCTCGATCACCGACCTCGAGCGAGCCACCCTCGTCGAGGGCGACATCGCCGACGCGGACGTGGTGGACCCGTTGGTCTCCGACGCCGACCTCGTCGTCCACTTCGCCGCCGAGTCACACAACGACAACTCGCTCAACGACCCCTCGCCGTTCGTCACCACCAATCTCGTCGGCACGTTCACCCTGCTCGAGGCGGTGCGCCGGCACGGCGTGCGCTACCACCACATCTCCACCGACGAGGTCTACGGCGACCTGCAGCTGGACGACCCGGCGAAGTTCACCGAGGCGACGCCGTACAACCCCTCTTCGCCCTACTCCTCGACGAAGGCCGGCTCCGACCTGCTGGTGCGGGCCTGGGTGCGCTCCTTCGGCGTGGCGGCGACGATCTCGAACTGCTCGAACAACTACGGCCCGTACCAGCACATCGAGAAGTTCATCCCGCGGCAGATCACCAACCTGATCGACGGCGTCCGGCCGAAGCTGTACGGCGCCGGTCAGAACGTGCGGGACTGGATCCACGTCCGCGACCACAACTCCGCCGTCTGGCGGATCATCGAGCACGGGAAAATCGGCGAGACGTACCTCATCGGTGCGAACGGGGAGAAGAACAACAAGGAGGTCGTCGAGCTCATCCTCGAGCTGATGGGCCACTCCCCCGACGACTACGACCACGTCGCCGACCGACCGGGTCACGACATGCGCTACGCCATCGACAACGCCCGGCTGCGGGACGAGCTCGGTTGGGAGCCGGAGTTCCCGGACTTCCGGTCCGGTCTGACCGACACGATCGCCTGGTACCGGGAGAACCAGGACTGGTGGCGGCGGCAGAAGGCCGAGGTCGAGGCGAAGTACGCCGCACAGGGTCAGTAGTTCTGGCGCGGCAGTTCTGGCACGGCCGCTCTGCGCCTGGAGGCTTCCCGGGAGGTTCCGTCCGGCTAAGCCTGACCGATGTTCCCGCCGGGGGTGCCACGGTCCGCGACCGAGCCGCGACCGCGCCAGTCGATCCGGGCCACCGGGCAGGCCGGCCCGCACGGCGTGGGCAGTCCCGTCCAGCCGCGTAGGCGCAGTGCCCGGGCCACCTGAAGTGTCACGGCGCACTCCTCGCGGACCAGATGCAGCCAGCGGTAGCGCAATGTGAGGTCACCGACCGCGACGCCGGCCGCGTTGTCGCGCCAGATGTCATCGTCGGTCTTGGCGTCGTGGTACCGGCGCCCGTCCAGCTCGATCCGCACGCCGAACTTCTCGTAGCGAGCGTCGGCGCGCACGTAGAGCCCGTCGAGGACCTCACGCACCTGCAAAGACGCTCGGGGTAGGCCGTGCCGTCGCGCGCCCCGGTGGTACCTGAGCTCGAGCGGAGACTCAACGCCCTCGCCGACCTCGGCGCACAGCTCCTCGACCAGAGCACGCCTGCGGTGCCGCCGGCGACGGCGGAGCGTTGCCAGTACGTCGTCGGCATCCTCCCGCGACCGCACGTAGCGGCCGAGCAGTCCCAGTATCTCGTCCTCTCCTGCGTCGGGGAGGTCAGCGATGTCGAGGATGGTGTCCGCTGGGTTCGTCGTGCGCAGGTTTCCCCAGGAGTCGGGCACCTTTTCACGCCGTCGGACAACGAGACCCGGGCGGGATGTCACCCGACGGGCATGCGGGACGAGCACCTCGATCGGGCCGGTGTGGCGGTCGGTCAGCTCCCGCCGGTACGCCGCGCTGCGATGGCTGAGCACGGCGCCGTCGCCGGCATACAGCAGGGCGGCACGCGCCCGCGCGCGCCAGCTCGGTGGCCCTGGTCGAGCCAGGTAGACGCCCGGGTACAGGCGGCACCACCGGCGCAGCCGCACCTGGCGCGCCATCCAGTCCGGTGTGGCGCCGAGACCAAGCAGTTCACCCCGGGTCAGGACACCGTCCTGCTTGCCGGCGAGATTGCGGACCCTCCGGAGATCGACGTTCGGGGAACGCGGCATGTCCGTAGCCTGCAGCGGTCCGGCACGCTGGCGTCTCCGCCGGCGCTGGATCTGTGGACAGCAGGGCACCGGCGAGGCCCCCGGAACCGTGGCCGGGAAGTTCCGTCAGGTTAAGCCTGACGAAACCTCCCGCCGGTCGGTCGAATCCGCTCGGCGGCCCTCAGGCGTGGTCGAACGTGAGGCGGCCGTCCCTGCCGACGGTAACGATGGCCTTGGTGTCGACGTCGCGGCCGCCGAACCTCGCCAGCATGCGGTACCGGCCGGGCCGGGCGGCGAGCCTCCCGCGCAGCACCGCTCCCCCGCCGGGCTCGGCCGTGATGGTGGCCGGCGCGGTCTCCAGCGGCTGCAGCACCACGCCTCCGTCCAGGCGCGCCCGGCCGACGACGGCGACCTCGCCGAGCGGGATCTCGTACGCGTCCGCCCCGAGGCGACGGTGCCGGGTGCTGGCCTGCTTCGGCCGCAGGCCCGCCGAGCCCACCAGGCTTCGGGTGGACTGGCCCAGGTCGACGGCGAGCATCCCCGAGCCGGTCTTGTACGCCACCCGGGTCTCGCCCTCTACCAGGGCGACCCTCGCGGGCCGCGAGGTGCGCAGCCCGCGCTGGTTGAGGACGCCGAAGATCTCGTTCCGGGCACTGAGCTCCCACACGGGGTCCGTGAGCGGGCGCCCGAGGGCCGCCGTCGCCGGGTCGAGCGTGGCGACGGCGCGGACGGTCACCTCGGCGGGCCCCCCGGCCTCGCCGTCGACCGAGACCTCGCTGGTGGTGGGCAGCTCCCAGGTGACGCCTGTCTGACGTGATCGCACCGCCAGGGACGAGGCCGCGGCTCGGACGTCGTCGGTGACGTCGTGCAGCTCGGGAGGCAGCACCTCACGAAGGTAGGGCGGCAGGTCGAGCTCGACACGGCCGTCATCGGTGAGCAGGAGGGGTAACGGGCCACCGCCTCGCACCGTCCACCTCGCGGTCGCCACGATCCGGAGGTGGCCGGAGGAGTCCCAGGAGACGTCGTCGACGGTGGAGACGCCGGCCAGCTCGGCGTCGAGGGCGCACAGCTCGGCCAGCAGCTCCCACTCGCCCGCGCGGGCCAGGTGAGCGCGGGCCCGCAGCCGCACGGGCAGTGCGTCGTCGAGCTCGGCCGGGACATGGTTCGTCAGGATCCGGCCCACCGTCTCCTGGGCGGCGGTCCGCCGACGTGGCGGTTGCGCGAAGAATCCGGCACCGAGGCTCGGCATCATCCGGCGGGAGTACTGGTAGCGACGCATCTGCTCGTGCTGGCGCGGGTCGCGGGCCAGCCGGGCGTCGACGTGGACGAAGATGCGCTCCAGCCACGTCCAGAACTCCTCGAGGTCTTCGCCGTAGCTGGTGGAGGCGGTCCGGCCGCCACGGACCCAGTGGTAGAAGGGCACGTCCGCGAGGACGGCGACCCTCGGGCCGTGGGCGGCGACGTCGACGTTGAAGAAGACGTCCTCCCACAGCACCCGCCGCCCCTCGGGGAAACGGACGCCGTGCTCGAGCAGGAAGTCGCGGCGGTACAGCTTGTGGGGGTTCGTGGGCAGCAGCGGGTGGAGGTCGTCGCGGACGGAGGCGTCGGGGTAGTTCCGGTCGTAGACGTCCAGACCCCACTTGGTCTGGTCGGTACGGGTCTCCTTGCCGGCGAGGACGTCCGCATCGTGCTCGCGGGCGTACGCGTAGGCCGCGGCGAGCCCTTCCGGGTACAGCTCGTCGTCGTGGTCCATGAAGAGCACGTACTCGCCGCGCGCCGCCTCGAGGCCGGCGTTGCGGGGGTGGCCGGGCCAGCCGGTGTGCTCGAGCTCGAGCAGCCGGGTGTTCTCGCGTGCTCCGGCGATCCCGCGCAGGCGGGCCACATGCTCCTCGCCCGAGCCGTCGTCGGCGAGGACCAGCTCGTACTCACCGGATGCCATGGTCTGCGCGTCGAGCGAGTCCAGCACCCGGTCGAGATGGTCGGGCCGGTAGGTCGGGACGACGACGCTGACCTTCACAGCTCCGCCTGGTGCGCCAAGATCTGGTCGGCGACGACGAGATCCGTGCGGGTGGTGATCTTGATGTTCCAGTCCTCCCCGCGCACGATCTTGACCTTGTGGCCGGTGTACTCGGCGACGAGGTCGGCGTCGTCACTCACCCGGGAGTACTGCTCCTCCATCGCCTTGCGGTAGGCCTCCTCGAGCAGCTCGCGGCGGAAGACCTGCGGGGTCTGACCGAGCCAGCTGTGACTGCGGTCGAGCGATCCGGAGACGTACTCGTCGTCGTCGACGAGCTTGAGCTGGACGACGGTCGGGGTGCCGAGCATGGCGGCACCGTGCTCGTCGCCGGCGGCGAGCGCTCGGTCGATCAGGTCGGCGTTGACGAACGGCCGCACGCCGTCGTGCACGAGGATCAGCTCACCGGTGGTGGCCTCGAGGCCGAGCATCGCGGAGATGAACCGTTCGGCGCCGCCTTCGACCAGGGTGACGGGCAGGCCCGCCTTCTCGATGAGGATCTCGTGGTAGATGTCCCGGTTCTCGGGACTGATCGTCACGATGATCTCGTCGATCGCCGGGTGCACGAATTCACGGACGGTCTTCTCGAGGATCGTTCTGCCGCTGATCTCGACCAGCAGCTTGTTACTGCCGAAGCGGGTGCCCTTCCCGGCGCACGTGACGATCGCCGAGGCCTTCTTGCCGTTGAACATCGCTAGGAGTCCTTCCTGATTCAGTCACTCGGCCGGTCAGCCGGTTGCTCGGCGCCGCTGCGCCACGAACTCCTTGATGGCGTCCAGCTCCTGCTCGACGGTCATGAGGTAACCGTCGGGCCCGCCGAAGAGCGCGGCATGCTTGGTGCGCATGTCGCGTGTGTAGCCGAGCGTCTCGGGCGTCTCGACGACGTCGGCGTGCTGGCCGGAGATGTCCCGACCGAACACCTCACGCGCGACGGTCTCGCTGGGTACCGGCGGCGGCGCCACGTTGAGCGCGCCGAGCCCCTGCTCGAGCGCCGTCGCGGTGTCCGCCCAGACCCGGCCGAGGTCGTAGTGCTGGAACTCGAGCCGCGGCCGGATGTGCTCGACGCGGTAGTCGTTGAGCAGGTCGTAGACGATCCCCTTCTTGAGGTTCGCCCCGTACAGCTGCGGCAGCCGCAGGATCAGGGTGTCGAACCGGGAGGCC
This sequence comes from Georgenia halophila, assembly GCF_039541595.1. Classification (NCBI taxonomy): domain Bacteria; kingdom Bacillati; phylum Actinomycetota; class Actinomycetes; order Allobogoriellales; family Allobogoriellaceae; genus Georgenia; species Georgenia halophila. The sequence goes on from NZ_BAABGN010000006.1 coordinate 29,637, forward strand.
AGCGCGTGCTCCTGGTAGGCACGGTTGGCGCCGTAGGGCAGCAGGCCCTCCTCGGTGACGGGAGTGTCCTCGTCCGGGGAGGTCAGCGGCGGGTAGAGCGACACGGTGGACACGAGCACCAGCTTGCGGATGTCGACCCGACCGAGCAGGTCGACGTAGGCCTGGATCTCGGCCCGGTCCTCGGCACCGGCCTGGTTGATGCGGTGGGAGTCGGCGCGGTTGGCGGCGCTGACGACGAGGTCGTACCGGCGGCCCGCGATCGAGTCGATGTTCGAGGTGTTGTACAGGTCGTCGAATTCGTGCTGGAGGGCGAAGTTCGATCCGACGAAGCCCGTGTGGCCGATGAGGGCGCTGGTCATCGTTCTCCCCCTGTCGAGGCCGAGGTCGTCGATGCGGCCGACTTGGCGGTGCCTGCCCGCTCGAACTGCGGTGTGCCGTGCAGCGGCACCCGCACCACCAGCGGCGAGACGACGGTGCGGCCCTGGAAGCGGAACGCCATCTTGTAGGTGCCGGGCGCGGCCCGGAAGAAGCCCTCGACGTGTGCGCCGTCGGTGTCCCCGACCAGCCGGGCCGGCTGGGCGCCCAGCGCACGGCGAAGCACGGGGCCGACCTTGGGCAGCGAGTGCAGCCGGCCGCTGAGCGCGACTCTCGCCGGCAGCGACCCGGCGGAGCTGAGCGACATGGTGCCCCTGAGCTCGGTGTAGCCGGCGGTGGCGACGTCGGCGATCGGCAGGTCGAACCGGACGAGACCCTTGCGGCCCACCCGGGCGAGCGTGGCGTCCTCGACGAGCGGCCGGGCGTAGCCGACGATGTCACGAACCTTCTGGGCGAGGTCGAGGCTGAGGTTGCCGTCGCGGTTGGTGTAGGCGATCGCGCTCCGACCGCGCAGCAGGGCGGCACGGACCGGGGTGCGTGTCTTGAGGTTCTTGTGCTGGCTCGTCCCGAGCAGGGTGTTCTTCACGTGGAAGTCCCACAGCGGACCGGCCAGCGGAGCGCCGGCGGCCGCCGACCGGATGTCCACGGCGGCACTGGCCCGCACGGTGGCGGTCACAGCCTCCGGGCGGGCCGCGCGCCCGGCGGCGTCCTCGGAGCTGATCGGCTCGATGGCGAGCTCGGCCTTCGTCGGTAGCTCCCAGGTCACGTTCTTGGCCCGGTCGCGGACCGTGATCAGCGAGGAGCCCTTGCGGACGTGGTCGGTGACGTCGAGGTACTCCTCGGGCACCGCGGCCAGGACCTCGTCGGGCACCGCTCGCACGAGCCGGTCGCCCCGCCGGAGCAGGACGAGCGGGCCTCTCGATGTGGTCCACCGGGCGGTGGCACTCACCCGCAGAACGTCGCCGTCCCAGGCGACGTCGGTGGTGGTGCTGACGCCCGAGAGGCCGGCCTCGTAGGCGCGCAGCCTGCGCGCCAGGTCGATGCGGCCGAGGCGGAGCAGATGCGCACGCGGGCGGGTGAGCGGCGGCATCCTCGCATCGACATCAGCGGGCACGTACCGCTCGACCAGGTCACGGAAGCGTTCGAGGGCCATGTCGATCCACTCGTCGCCAGGCTGTCCGAGCTCGCTCCAGACGCGGTTCACCACGCGGGTGTTGTACTGGTGTCGGATCATGGAGCCGCGGGCGGCCTCGTGCTCCTCGCCGGGCAGCTCGGCATGGATGAAGTCGAAGAGGCGGTCCAGCTTGGTCCAGTAGTCCTCCTCGCGTGGCGTGTAGGTCGCCGAGCTGTTCCGGGAGGTCTCCACCCACAGGTAGACCGGGGTGTCCGAGAGGATCGAGATGACCTTGGCGTGCTTGTACGCCGAGATGTTGAAGTAGACGTCCTCCCACAGCATGCGCCGGCCCTCGGGGAAGCGGATGTGGTGCTCGCGCAGGAGGGACGTCTTGTAGAACTTGTGCGGCATCATGGGGAACAGCGCGTTGATGCCGCGCTTGGGCAGGGCGTTGCCGATGTCGCCGGTGTAGTTGCCGATGCCCCAGCCGACGTCGGAGGTCTTGGACTCCTTGGGGCTGAGGATGTCGGCGTCGTTGGCCTTGGCGAACTCGTAGGAGGCGCGCAGGCCGTCGGGGAAGAGGGCGTCGTCGTGGTCCATGAAGAGGACGTACTCGCCCTCGGCCATGTCGATGCCGATGTTGCGAGGTCGGGACGGCCACCCGGAGTTCTCGATCCGCTCGATGCGGACGTTGTCGTGGGCGTCGCGGATCTCTTGCAGGCGCTCCCAGGTGTCGTCCGGGGAACCGTCGTCGACGACGATGAGCTCGAACTCGTCCTGGGGCAGCGTCTGCGTCTCGATGGACGTCACCACCCGGTTGATGCCGTCCCCCGGTTTGTATGCGGGGACGACGACGGAGACCTTCTTCACCGGTCCGCCTTGTGCTCCGGCTCTGGCTCCGGCTCCTCGCCCGCCGTGCCGGAACGACGGGCGTGCTCGAAGACGGCGTCGTAGAGCTCGGTGACGCGCCGCTGCTCGCGACGCATCGCGTCGATCTCCCGCCGCATCTCTCGGAGCTCGCGCTCGTACATCAGGATGCGTGGACCGTGATCCTCGTACTCGGCGTCCCACCGGTTGATGGTCTCGAGGTTCTGCATCGTGCGTGGGGCGATGCGCCGCACGACGTTGCCGACAATGTCCTTCATGGGTTGACCCCTCTCATCGCCACATGATGACGGTCTGCTTGGCCCTCGTGCCGTACGGCGTGCGGACCTTCGTCGATCCGAGGGAGTGGAACGACAGGCCGAACCGTCGGGTCTCCTCGTGCAGCGCGCTCAACGGTAGGTGCCAGGTCTCGGGCACCTGCGGGTCGCGATGCGGGTGCGGGTCGGCGTAGAAGGTGAAGTAGCCGCACGTGTGGTCGTTCAGTACCGCACGGAGCAGCAGGTAGATGCTCTCCCGACCGTTCTGGGGTACGTCGTGCAGCATCGAGCCGGCGAAGAACCACACCTCCTCGCCCTTGTCGAGCAGGTCGAGGGCCAGGGTGATGACCCCGTGCCGGTCGTTGGTGTTGAGGTAGTCGTACTCGATCCTGCTGCGCAGCCCAGGACGGGTCTGCAGTGCTGTTCTCGCGATCCGCAGCCCCTCGTGGCTGTAGTCGTAGGCCCGAACGGGGTGGCCGGCGGCGGCGATGCGCTCGGTCAGCCGGCCGTCGCCGCAGCCCAGCTCGGTCACGGGCGCGCCGGCGGGGACCCGCTCGAGGAACCGGTCGACGTCGGCGGCGTCCGCCTCGGACGGCACGGACGGGTCACGGACGTCGATCTCCTCGTAGTGCTTTTCCCACCACACCCGCTGCCGGTTGTAGACACCGAGATGGGTCTCGAAGAGGCGCAGGGTGCTCTGCGGGGTGACGAACTTGAACGACGGGTCGGGAACCAGCCAGCTTGGCCCGTAGGCGAACTCGAGCCACGCTTCCGGCTCGGCCGGGGCGGGCAACGTGCGGCCGCCGATCTCGATGGTCGAGGTCGGGACCAAGGTCTCCTTGGCGAGCTCGCCGCGCAGCGCGAACGGCTGGTTGTAGAGGCCGTCGTCGGTGTGGAAGCCGGTGAAGATGTCGATGTAGTGGTCGGTACGTCCGTCGTCGGTGAAGTAGGTGACCTGCAGGTGGGCGAGCGAGTGCCGGACGACGACGTGCCCGAGCGCCGTCAGCCGCCGTTCCATCTCGTAGCTGGCGAGGGAGACGTCCGCCATGGATGTCTCCTCGCACAGCCACGCGAAGTCGATGTCGTCGTCGTGCGGCATGAGCTCGCCGGTGCGCAGCGCGCCGAGCAGGGTGCCGCCGACGGCGTAGACGGGATACCCCCACTCCTGCAGCTGTGCGGCCAGCGCGGCACCGTTGTCCAGCAGCCGCTCCTGCACGCCGCCGCTGTCGTCGCTGTCGAGCGTGTGACCCAGGCGGTCCCATTTGTTCACAGAGAGCCAGCGCCCGCGGGCGTCCGTCACGCTGACACGTCCGTGCCCTCCGAACTTCACCTCTCCCGAGGCGATCTCCTCGCCGGTCGAGGAGGACGTCACGCTCAGGTGCGTGCGTCCCCGCAGGTAGGGGCGAAGCGCGCGCGGCCAGGCCACACCGATCCCCGGACCGGCGGCCCACCGCACCGGCGTCGACCAGACCCGATGCCCGTCGAAGTTCACGTCGAGCGTGCCGGAAGGGACCTCCGTGCCCGGCAGCTGGACCAGCAGCAGCCGCTTCGTGGCGAACAGTGTTGGCACCAACACTCCTTCGACGGGCTCGGACAGGTCACGGATCGGTCACGGTCGGCGGATCCTGCGAGTCTAACCAGGCCGTCTGGGGGTGCGACCGGAGCCGAGATGGTGCCGCGCGGCATCAGACGCGCCGGAGCGCCGGGTCAGGATCGGTCTGGTTCACTGGTTCGACGCCGGAACCTCGGGCGCCACAAGCATCGGAACGGGAGCCAGGAGCCGTGACCATCGTGCAGAACGTCGTCCTGCCGCACGACGACGTTCGTCTGCCGCTGTACGTCGAGTCACCCGCCCGGACAGGTGCGACACCGAGCTGCGTTCCTGGCATCGACGTCCGCTCGCGGCACGCCGCAACGCTGCAGGGCGGCCACCGCTTCTCGTTCGCCACCTACTTCAACGGCTTTCCGGCGACCTTCTGGTGTCGGCTCACTGCCGTGAGGGACGTCACGCTCCGGCTTCGGCTCACCGGCAGCGGCCGAGTGACGGTGTACCGGTCGGACGCCACCGGTGCCGCCACCCTCGTCGCCGAGCGCATGTTCGGTGCCACCGGAGCTCTCGCCGGACAGGATGTCTCCTCCGAAGCCGTCGCCGAAACCGCGGTCGACATCGCCGTGGCTCTCAGCCTGGACGGCTTCGAGGACGGCGGCTGGTACTGGTTCGACCTCGAGGCGACCAACGACGTCGAGCTGGTGCACGGGAGCTGGGACGTGACCGAGGACCAGGCACCGGGGCGCCCGGAGGCAGCTGATGCTCGGACCACCATCGGTATCACCACGCTGGACAAGCCGGACTACTGCGTACGAACGCTGCGTGCCCTGGCCCACAGCCCCGAGGCCATCTCCGTCATCGACCAGATCGTCGTGGTCGACCAGGGCACGGCGAAGGTCGATGCCGAGCAAGGGTTCGGGGAGGTTGCGGCTGCGCTCGGGGGGAAGCTCGTCGTCGTCGACCAGCCCAACCTGGGTGGCTCCGGGGGTTTCTCCCGCGCCATGCTGGAGGCACTCGAAGGCGGATCCGCGTCGGTCCTGATCATGGACGATGACGTGGAGATCGAGCCGGAGTCGGTGCTGCGCGCCGTGCGGTTCGCCGCCGCCTGTCGCCAGCCGACCATCGTGGGCGGCCACATGTTCGACCTCCAGCACCCGACTGTGCTGCACTCGTGGTCGGAAACCGTCGAGCAGTCCAACTTCATGTGGGGGGCCGCGGCGAAGGCCGCCGAGCGCCACGACCTGGCGGACAGCGGGCTGCGAGACGCCGAGTGGATGCACCGCGTCGGCCGCGCGGACTACAACGGCTGGTGGATGTGCCTCATCCCCGCCGAGGTGCTGAGGCGTATCGGCCTCGCCGCCCCCTTCTTCATCAAGTGGGACGACGCCGAGTACGGGCTGCGGGCCGCCGAGCGGGGTATCCCGACCGTCTCGCTGCCGGGCGTCGCGCTGTGGCACATCAGCTGGCTCGACAAGGACGACACTATCGACTGGCAGGCCTACTTCCACGAGCGAAACCGACTGGTCGCTGCGCTGCTGCACGCCGAACGGCCGCGCGGTGGGAAGCTGCTGCGGGACTATCGCCGCCTGCACCTCAAACAGCTGCTGTGCATGCAGTACTACGCGGTCGCGCTACGTCACCGTGCCCTGCGGGACGTACTGGCCGGACCGGCCGGTATGCATGCCTCCCTTGCGACCGCGCTGCCGGAGGCGCGTGCGTTGGCGGAGGTGTTCCCGGAGACCCGCAGCAGGCCCATCCCCCCGGGCCCTCCGGTGACGCGGGCCTCGTGTGAGCCCCGTCCCGGACCCAAGGGGCTCGCGCTCGCCCTCTTCACGCTACGGGCGACCATCCGGCACCTCGCCGTACCGGTCCGGGCCTCGCGGCCCCAGCGCGTGCTCGCCAAGGGCGAGGCGACGTGGTGGCACGTGCCCTTCTATGACTCGGTGCTCGTGGAGAAGGCCGACCACACCGGAGTGAACTGGTACCGCCGGGAGCCCAGGACCTTCAGCCACCTGTGGTTCGAGAGCCTCTGGCTGACCTGGGTGACTGCTCGTCGCTGGACGGAGCTGTCCGCAAGGTACCGGGCCGCCATGCCGGACCTGACCGACCCGCCCACATGGGCCCGGACGACCGGGCGTGCTGCCGACCCGCGGCGTGAACGCGACGAAGGGCCACGGCGCCACCCCGCGTAGGCCCTTGTAGACTCGGGCGGCCTCGGTGGCCCGCACCCGCGCCCACGTGGCGCACATCAGATCGACTGGTTGGGAGCACAGTGGGCGCAGTGAGCGCAGGGACGCCCCGTGAGGACGAGACCGGGGATCTGCGGGCCCTTGCCGAACGGCACGGTCTGCGGCAGATCGGGGTCCGCCCCGCCGTGCCTGCCTACTTGCAGCAGCTGTGGCGCTTCCGCCAGTTCACCGGCTACCTCGCGGCATCGAGGGCGTACTCGCAGAACCAGAACTCCTACCTGGGACAGCTCTGGGCGATCCTCACGCCGATCCTCAACGCCACGGTCTACGTGATCATCTTCGGCTTCATGCTGCGCACGGATCGCGGCGTGGAGAACGTCATCGCCTTCATCGTCATCGGTGTCTTCCTCTTCAGGTTCTTCGAGCGGTCGGTCGTCGCAGGCGGCAAGTCGATCTCGGAGAAGCTCCAGCTGGTCCGGTCGCTGCACTTTCCGCGCGCCGTGCTGCCACTGGCCGCGGTGCTGACCGAGCTGACCACGCTGCTCCCGGCGCTCGGGGTCATGTGCGTCATCACGCTGCTCTCCGGACTGTTCCCCGACTACTCCGTCGTTCCGGTCACCTGGGAGTGGCTGCTGCTGCCCGTGGTCGTGATCCTCTTCGGGATGTTCAACATCGGCTGCGCCATGATCGCCGCCCGCATCGTCGCGGCCGCCCCGGACATCCTCAACGTCATCCAGTTCGTCATGCGGTTCGTCATGTACGGCTCGGGCGTGCTGTTCAGCATCGAGCACTACCTGCGCGCTTGGCCGACGATCGCTGCCGTCATGGAGTACCAGCCGGTCGCGCTCGCCCTGGACCTGGGCCGGCAGGCGTTGACGCAGGAGGCATCGATCCCGCTGGACCCGGGAAAGTGGCTGTGGATGCTGGGATGGGGCGCACTGTTCCTGGCCGGCGGGTTCATCTACTTCTGGCAGGGCGAGGAGACCTATGGCCGCGACTGACGACGACGACCTCGATTTCGAGTTCGATCGAGAGGACATGCCGGACCGGCACGGCCCGGCCGACCTCGGACCACCGTCACTCATCGTCGACGACCTGCACGTCTCCTACCGGGTGTTCGGGGCGAAGCGGGGCGGCGCCGTCACCGGCGGCAAGCCTTCCCTGTTCAATCGCCTCCGGTGGCGTCTCCAGGGCAACGTCGGCGCGACGTCGGAGGTCAAGGCGGTCCGTGGCGTCACCTTCGTCGCCCACCACGGTGAGGCGATCGGGATCGTGGGCACGAACGGCTCCGGCAAGTCGAGCCTGCTGCGGGCTGCGGCCGGCCTCATCCCACCGAACAAGGGCGCCGTCTACGTCGACAACGAGCCCTCGCTGCTCGGTGTCAACGCGGTGCTCATGCGTCAGCTGACGGGCGAGCGCAACATCATGATCGGCGGCCTCGCGCTCGGGCTGAGCGTGAAGGAGGTCCGCGAACGCTTCGATGAGATCGTTGACTTCGCCGACATCGGCGACTTCGTCTATCTGCCCATGAAGACATACTCCTCGGGGATGGCTGCCCGCCTGCGGTTCGCGATCTCCTCGGTCGCCACGCCCGACATCCTCATGATCGACGAGGCGTTGGCCACCGGCGACGCCGACTTCAAGCAGCGGAGCAAGGCCCGGATCGAGGAGATCCGGGAGCACGCCGGGACCATTTTCCTCGTCAGCCACTCGCTGGAGACGGTCAGGAGGATGTGCACGCGTGTGCTGTGGCTCGACAAGGGCAAGCTGGTCGCCGACGGCGAACCCGAAGAGGTCACCGAGGCGTACCGCCAGCACGTGCGTGCCGAACGAGAGAAGCGGCAGAAGAAGGGCCGGCCCGAGGGTTGAGCGCCCAGCCTGGCCGTGGCTCGGTGCGCCTGGCCGGCACCCCGCTCCGCATTATTGGCTCGACATGTCCCGCCGTCCCGAGTGTCCGACGGTGCGGGATCGGCCTACCGTGGGCCTCCCGGACGGGCCCGTCCGCACCCGTGTCGACGCAGGAGGGACATCGATGGTCAGCAACGACCAGCCACGCGTTCTGCTGGTCGGCGCCTACGAGCGCGACAACTTCGGTGACCTGCTGTTCCTGCTCCAGAGCGAGGAGTACCTCCGCAACGCCGAGGTGACCGCGGCGGCGCCGTTCCCGGGCGACATGACCGAGCTCCTGGACCGAAGGATCCCGGCGTACGGGCCGCTGCTCGAGGAGCAGGAGTACGACTGCCTCTGGACGGTGGGCGGTGAGGTGGGAGCGACGAGCTTTCTGGGTGCCTATCGGATGTCCATGCCGCCCGGCGTCGTCCGCGCCTACGAGGCGGCCTCGCCCCAGGTCCGGGAGGAGATGATCCGGCGCACCTGCGGCAATACCCCGATCGAGAACCCGTACATACCGCGGCCAACCGCGTACCCCCGCAACGCCTCCGCCGCCATGGTGCTCAACTCCGTCGGCTTCGCCGGCATCACCGGGCTACCGACCGACCAGCAGGAGGCGCGGCTGGCAACCATCCGGGAGGCCGACCGCATCGCCGTGCGTGACCAGCTGTCCGCCGATCTGCTCACGGCCCACGGCGTGAGCCACACCCTCGCCCCGGACCTCGTCCACTCGATGGCGTTGACCCGGCCGCGCGAGCGCCCCGCCGAACCGGACGTGGCCCTGGTCCAGGTCTCCGACGCTCACCTGCGGCAGACGGGCCACGAGGCCTTTGCCGAGGCGCTCGCGCGCAGCGCCCACCTGGCCCCGTTCCGGATCCGGCTGTTCCTGGCCGGCACCGCTCGCGGCCACGACTCGGTCGAGTCCTACGAACGCATCATCGCGCACGTCCACCGCATCTCTCCCGGGCGCGACATCGACATCTCGACGGCGCGGCGCCCGCTCGACCTCGCCGACGAGATCGCGCGCGCCGCACTGTGGATCGGCCTGTCGCTGCACGGCAGGATCGTCGCCGCCGCCTACGGCGTGCCGCGGATGAGTCTGGCGAAGCGCAAGCTCGACGCGTACGCGCAGACGTGGGACCCGGAGATGCCGTACGGCGTCACCACCGAGGGCCTCGACGACGCCGTGGCCGAGGCGCTCTCGCCCGCCGTAGCGGCACGGGCCGGCACGGTCGGTGCGGATCTGGCGCGAATGGCCGATCGAAGCGTCCGTGCGACCGTCACGGAGACTCTTGGTGAGGACGCCGCGGCGCCGGCCGTGCGCGACGCTCGGGTGCGCCGGCGCGTCACATCCCTCGAGACCTGGCGTCAGTCACAGCGCTCCAGGCTGCAGTCCCAGGTTGCCGAGCGCGACCGGACGATCGAAGACCTGCGCCGCAGGCTGGCGCTCGCCGAGACCATCGCGTCGACCCGGTCGCCCGGCGCGACGGATCGGGTGCTCGACGGGATGCTGCGCAGGGCCCGCTCGGCCAAGGACCGGCTCCCCTCACGAAGAGCCTGAAGCGGGCGGCCGGGGTCGGTCAGGCCACCGCCTCGCGCAACGTCGGGAACTTCGCGATCACGCTGTGCGGGTCCCCGGCCGCTGGTTGCTTGGCGCGACGAGCGACCGCCCGCTGCTTCTCCTTGTCGTTCCGGCCGAGCCTGGTGTCCTGCAAGTCGTGCACGAGCCGGAGAAACGAGAGCTTCCGGGAGTCGACGACGACCGGGCAGACGGTGTCGGTCTTGTTGTGCGCCACGTTCTGCGGGCGTCCCCACAGCCGTCCGAGGTGGTCGAACCTGGCGATGGAGGCCAGGCCGCACGAGACCATCGGATAGTGCTGCAGACGAAGGTCACTCACCCGTCCCGCCGCGTACACGGCGGTCGCGCCGGATGCGAACGACACCGCCCTGCCGACGTCACCCTCGTTGAGGTAGCCGGCAAGGTCCGCGACGTAGTCCACGGACAGCAGGTCGTCGTCGTCCACCCGGAACCATGCGACCGGTCCAGGAGGCGCGCCGTCGGCACAGAGTCGCTCACGCACAAAACCCTGGTCGTCGATCTGGCCCGACGTCTCGTTGAGCAGCAGCACCGGGTACCGCTCCGCCAACGTGAACAGCTCCTCGCGCCACTTCTCAGGCATCTGCGGCGAGTGGTGGACGACGTGCCGGTACCCCACGGGGGGCGCGGCCTCCGCCATGTCCTGGTAGATCGGGGCGGCGAGCCGGGCAAAGATGTCGAAGCGGACACTCAGACGCTCGTCGGAGTACAGGTGCTCGACATACTCCGCTTCCGAGGAGAACAGGCTGCCGTTCGTCACCCGCCACGCCCCGCTGCCCGGCATGTACACGCTGAAGCGGGTGAACCCGAAGATTCGCGGCCGAACGCCCCGTCGTCCCGAGCCAGGTGCGGCGACCCTCGCCCGAGCCGCGAGATCGCTGATCTTGGCCACGCCCGGGCGTGCTGGCTTCCGCCTCCTCCGCGACATCCGCAGGCGACCTCCTTCGGCGGCTTCGTACGTGATGTGCCCGATAAACTAGGCGCCGCTCGCCCGCCCCGCAGCAGCGCTCGGCACGTCGGCCGGGAGCCGTCAGCGAAGGATGTCCGGCAGCGCGTTGTCGTAGGTCGACAGGGCCGCACCGATCGCCATGTGCATGTCGAGGTACTTGTAGGTGCCGAGCCGGCCCCCGAAGATGACGCCCTTCTCCGCGTTGCCCTGCGCGCGGTAGCGCAGCAGCGCCTGCCGGTCGGCCTCGGTGTTGATCGGGTAGTACGGTTCGTCGCCACGCTCGGCGAACCGTGAGTACTCCCGGACCACGACCGTGCGGTCGGTCGGGTAGTCGCGCTCCGGGTGGAAGTGTCGGAACTCGTGGATCCTGGTGTACGGCACGTCCTCGTCGCCGTAGTTCATCACCGGCGTGCCCTGGAAGTCGCCGACGTCGAGGACTTCCTGATCGAAGTCGAGCGTGCGCCAGCGCAGCTCGCCCTCGGCGTAGTCGAAGTACTTGTCCACCGGTCCGGTGTAGACGACGGGCACCTGTCCGACGACCGCTGCCTTGTTCACCGGCTGGCTGGTGTCGAAGAAGTCGGTGCTCAGCCGCACCTCGATGTTCGGGTGGTCGGCCATGCGCTCGTGCCAGGCCGTGTAGCCGTCGACGGGCAGGCCCTCGTAGGTGTCGCTGAAGTACCTGTTGTCATAGGTGTACCGGACGGGCAGCCGCGAGACGATCCCAGCGGGCAGGTCCTTGGGGTCGGTCTGCCACTGCTTGGCCGTGTAGCCCTTGATGAACGCCTCGTACAGGGGCCGCCCGATCAGCTGGATGCCCTTGTCGTTCAGGTTCTGCGGGTCCGTGCCGGCCAGCTCCCCGGCCTGCTCCTGGATGAGCGCACGGGCCTCGTCCGGGCTGTAGGCGGCCCGGAAGAACTGGTTGATCGTGCCGAGGTTGATCGGCATCGGGTACACCTCGCCGCGAACCGTGGTGTACACGCGGTGCTGGTAGTCCGTGAAGTCGGTGAACCGGTTCGCGTACTCCCACACCCGCTCGACGGAGGTGTGGAACAGGTGCGCCCCGTAGCGGTGGGTCTCGATCCCTGTGGTCGGCTCCTCCTCCGAGAACGCGTTGCCACCGATGTGGTCGCGACGGTCGATGACGAGGACCTTGAGACCCAGCTCTCGCGCGCACCGCTCGGCGATCGTGAGTCCGAAGAAGCCCGACCCCACGACGACCAGGTCACAGTTCACATTGCCGTCCACTGCAGTTCTCAGGAAGTTCACTTAGGCTGGATCGTTATGACCTTGTTATCGGGTATCGGTGCGCCGGCTCACCAGCATGCGGTAGAGCCGGTGACGCCGCATGTCCGGCAACGAGGGTCGTCCGCCGCCGCCGACGCTACCCCAGTCGTCGTGGCGGTCGTGGTGGCGCACGACCGCCACGAGCTGCTGGCGCACACCCTCGACGGGCTGCTGGGGCAGGACCGTCCGTGCGACCGCGTGGTCGTCGTGGACAACGCCTCGACCGACGACTCGGGCGTGGTGGCGGCGGACCACCCGCTGGCGCCCGATGTCCTCACGCTCACCCGCAACACCGGAGGGGCAGGGGGGTTCGCAGCCGGCATCGCGCACGCCGTCCAGGCCCACCATGCGGACCTGGTGTGGCTCATGGACGACGACACCGTCCCCACCGCGTCCGCGCTCGCCGAGCTGCTGCGGGCCCGAGACGCCTACACCGGCCGCCCCGCCCTCCTGGCCTCCCGCGCCGTATGGCACGACGGCCGCGACCACCCCATGAACACGCCGCGACGCCGGTTCGGCCTCGCCGGCCCACTCGTCTCCCGTGCCGCAGCCGCCGGCGCCGTGCCGGTCCGCTCGGCCTCTTTCGTCTCGGTGCTCCTCGATGCCGGCGTGGTGCGGCGCGTAGGCCTGCCCGAGGCCGCCTACTTCCTCTGGAACGACGACTTCGAGTACACCTCCCGGATCCTGCGGCGACGGGTCGGACTGTGGATCCCGGACTCCGTGGTGGAACACCGGACCCGCACGTTCGGGTCCACCGACGCCGACCCCGGCGACCGCTTCTTCTTCGAGGTCCGCAACAAGCTGTGGATGCTGCGCACCTCCCCTGCGCTGGGCCCGGTCGACCTCGCCTTGTACGGCGCCTCGACGCTGGTCCGCTGGGCGAGGACCGTGCTGCGGTCCACCGACCGGCGCACCCTCCTCGACGCCGGGCGCCGTGGTCTGGTGGCCGGACTGCGCACGACGCCGGAGACCACCTCGTCCGTTCTCGCCGGCCTCGGGCCGGTCAGCGACGAGGTACGAGCCGTGGCGAAGGGAGCCACCCGTGGCTAGTCACATCGCGCACGTCGAGGCCGCTGCCTCGTCGATGTCGCTGACGCCGTTCGTGACGCACGACACGCACGGCACGCTCGGCACGTCAGGTTCCGGCACACCGGAGAAGTTCTCGGTGCTGATGCCCGTCTACGCGGGTGACGACCCGGAGCACTTCCGACGGGCGGTGCGCTCGGCGACGCTCGAGCAGACGCTCCGGCCGGACCAGCTCGTCGTCGTGCGGGACGGGCCGGTACCGGCATCGCTCGCGCGCGTCATCGACGAGCTGGCCGCGGGAGGCGCCGGCTCCGCCGCGGGCCCCGTTCCTGCCACCGTGGTCCACCTGGCCAAGAACCGGGGCCTGTCGCACGCACTCGAGGCAGGGCTCCGGGCTTGCTGGCACGACATCGTTGCCCGCGCCGACGCCGACGACATCAACGTCCCCGAGCGGTTCTCGGTCCAGGTCCCGCTCGTCCGCGCGGGCGCGGACCTCGTGGGCTCGGCCATCACGGAGTTCGAGGAGGAGGGCGGGCCGCTGGGCCTGACCCGGCGGCTGCCCACCGAGCCCGAGGAGATCGCCGCCGTCGCACGGTTCCGCGACCCGTTCAACCACCCCTCGGTCGTCTACCGGCGCAGTGCGGTGGTACGCGCGGGTGGCTACCGGAACCTCGACCTCATGGAGGACTACTGGCTCTTCGTGCGCATGATCATCTCGGGAGCCAAGGTCGCCAACGTGCCGCACTCGCTGGTGCTCTACCGGGTGGGTGGCGGTGCGTACTCCCGTCGCGGCGGGCTGCGCCTGCTGCGCTCCGAGTGGCACCTGCAGCGATACCTGCACCGCGAGCGGTTCATCGGAGGGCGGCGCCTCGCCCGCAACCTTCTCGTTCGCGGGGTCTACCGCCTGGTCCCGGAGGCGGTGCGCAAGCCCGTCTACCGCTCCGTCATCAAGCACCGGGGCGAGGGGCCGCGCCGACCCGTCCACCGCACCCACCGTGGCAGCCACCACGGTCCCACCGCCGCGCCCACCGCGAGCGGGTGACGCTGACACCTACGCCTTCCACCCGAAACGTAGGATCGAGACATGCCCAGACATGCCCTGACGCTGCCGCGCTTCGCCCACGCGGCGAGCGGTCGGCTGCTCTCGGCACGGCACGCCCGGTCGCTGCGGCACCATGAGCTTCGCCGTCGGCTGCTGACCTCGGCGGTGGGCATCGTGGTGTTCCTGGTGAGCTCGGTGGGGTTCGCCTACTCGAACCTCCAGGGCAACGTCGGGCGGCACGACATCGACGAGCTCGTGGGAACGGAGCGGCCCACCCGTCCCGACGAGGGCGAGGAGACGCCCGAGGATCCCCAGGCCGGGCAGGCGCTGAACATCCTGGTCATCGGCAGCGACGTACGGACCGAAGAAGACGCGGCCGAGCAGGGCGTCACCGGCATGCGCGGTGACGCGACGATGATCGCGCACGTCAGCGCGGACCGTTCACGTGTGGAGGTCGTCTCCATCCCACGTGACACCCTGGTGGACATCCCCTCGTGCACGCTCCCGGACGGCACCGAGACCGGGAAGCGCTTCGACCAGCGGTTCAACTCGGCGTTCGCGATCGGCGGGAGCACGGGCGACGTCGCCCACGCCGCGGCGTGCACGCTCAAGACCGTCGAGTCGCTGACCGGCGTGTACATCGACGATTTCGTCGTCGTGGATTTCGCAGGCTTCGAGGCCATGGTCGACGCCCTGGGCGGTGTGCCGATGTACATCCCCGAGCCGGTCGACGACGAACGCGCGCACGTCGTGCTCGAGCAGGGCTGCCAGGTGCTCGACGGGGATGAGGCCCTGGGTTACGCCCGTGCTCGCTACTCGTTCAAGGATGGCTCCGACATCTCCCGGATCGGTCGGCAGCAGGAGCTCGTCGCCGCCATCGTCCGAGAGGCCCTGAGCAAGAACCTGCTGACCGAGATGCCGGCGCTCTACCGGTTCCTGGACGCCAGCACCAAGACCCTCACCACGGGCGACTGGATCGGGCAGCTGCCCAACATGGCGGGACTGGCGAACTCCCTGCGTGGCATCGACCCGGAGGGCATCCGCTTCGCCACGATGCCGTTCGAGTGGGCTGGTCCGGCGGTGGTGCCCACCGCCGAGGCGGAGACCGTCTGGGAGAACCTGCGCAACGACCGCCCGATCGACGCCGACATCACGGGGACCGGCGAGGAGCCGACCGAGGAAGCGACCACCGAGGAACCCACGACGGAGGAGCCGACAACGGAGGAGCCGACGACCCAGCAGCCGACCGAGACGCCGTCGGCCGAGGAGACCACACCGGTGTGCACCGGGTGAATCCAGGCACGCCCGCCCGGGCTCCCGGCGCAGCGGCGAGACAGGGTTAGGCTGCCGGTGCCGCGGAACAGGCATACCGACGGCCACGGCAACGGCGAGTCGGACGGGAGGGCTCGATGAGCGGCGACGATCGGCTCCCACCCAGCTTCCGACCCGCGTCCGGCGGCAAGCGTCCGGACGCGCGCACCGCGCGTCCGGTCGGCGGCCGGCCGGCCGAAGAGTCCGGCACGAGACCGATCGGGCCCACGCCCGAGCAGAGACCGAGTCACGGCGGCGCCGACCGAGCCGGTCGATCCCCTCGGCCGCGTCGCCGACCGCGCGCAGAATCGCTTCCCGCACGGGAAGCCCCTCAGCGGCGCCCCGCGCAGGCCGGTGACCGCGAGGCAGCCGGCGCGCGACAGGCCGCCCCACCCGCATACGCCCCCGCCGGCGGTGGGAAGGCCAGGCGGCCCGCGAGCCCTCCCCCGCCGACGGCGCCGTCGCGACCGGCCCCGACGAGGCCCCGCCGCCGCGGCCGTCGCGCACTTCTCGTCCTCCTGGTCCTCCTCGTCCTCCTGATCGCATGGCCGGTGGGATTGCTCATCTACGCGAACGGCAAGATCGAGCACACCGACGCGCTGACCGGCGCGGAGGGAACGCCTGGCACCACCTACCTCCTGGCGGGTTCGGACTCCCGCGCAGACGGTGCCGTCGAAGACGACACCGCCGGTCAGCGTGCGGACACCATCATGGTCATGCAGGTGGCCGGCGGGACGACGGCGTTGATCTCCCTCCCGCGAGACACCTACGTGGAGGTTCCCGGCGTCGGGCCGAGCAAGCTCAACGCCGCCTACTCGGTCGGCGGCCCGCCGCTGCTCACCCAGACGGTCGAGCAGCTGACCGGACTGACCGTCGACCACTACGTCGAGATCGGCATGGGCGGGGTGCAGGGCGTCGTGGACGCCGTGGGAGGCGTAGAGCTGTGCCTTGACTACGACGTCGACGACGAGCTCTCCGGGCTGCAGTGGACGTCGGGCTGCCACCACGTGGACGGGCCGACCGCGCTGGCGTTTGCCCGCATGCGCTACGCCGATCCGCGCGGTGATATCGGGCGGGCCGAGCGTCAGCGCCAAGTGGTCGGAGCGGTCATGGACGAGGTGACCCGACCGGCGAACATGCTCAACCCGTTCGTCCAGGTGGAGGTGGTCGATGCCGCGACCAGCGCAGTCACCAGCGACCGCGACAGCGGCATCATCGACCTGGGCCGGATGGCGCTGGCGTTCCGAGAGGCTACCGGTGAGGGCGGCGTCATGGGCGCTCCACCGATCGCCGACTACGACTACCGGCCGCCCGGCGTCGGCTCGACGGTGCTCCTCGACGAGGAGCAGGCGCCGGTGTTCTTCGAGCGGCTGCGCGACGGCGAGCTGACGCCTGCCGACGTCGAGACCCCCGAGGGCTGAGGGACCGGCTCCCCGAGCGGCTCCCTCAGGGGCGTCCGAGGGCGCGGTAGGTCCAACCAGCGTCTCGCCAGGTCACCGGGTCGAGGACGTTGCGGCCGTCGATGATTCGGCGGGTCTTGACGATCTGACCGAAGGTGGCGGGGTCGAGCTCGCGGAAGACCTGCCACTCGGTCAGCAGCAGCACCAGCTCCGCGCCCTCGGCCGCCTCCTCGGGCGTCTCGGCGAAGTTCAGGGTCGGCCAGGCCTTCGCCGCGTTGCCGTTGGCCTGCGGGTCGGTGATCACGACGTCCGCGCCCTGGAGCTGCAGCTGCGCCGCCACGTTCAGCGCCGGAGAGTCGCGGACGTCGTCCGAGTTCGGTTTGAACGCCGCGCCGAGCACGGCGATACGGTGCCCGACCACCGAGCCGCCGCACTCCTCCCGCGCCAGATCCACCATCCGGACCCTGCGGCGCATGTTGATCGAATCGACCTCCGCCAAGAAGCTCAAAGCCTGATCTGCCCCGAGCTCGCCGGCGCGTGACATGAAGGCCCGGATGTCCTTCGGCAGGCAGCCGCCACCGAAGCCGAGTCCGGCGTTGAGGAACTTCCGTCCGATCCGGACGTCCATCCCGATCGCGTCGGCGAGCGCGGTCACGTCCGCCCCCGTGGCCTCGCACACCTCGGACATCGCGTTGATGAAGGAGATCTTCGTCGCGAGGAACGAGTTCGCCGCCACCTTCACCAGCTCCGCCGTCGCATGGTCCGTGACCAGCTTGGTCACGCCTTCCGCAAGCGGGGTGGCGTACACCTCGTCCAGAAGCGCCTCGGCACGCCGGGGGTCGCCGCCCACGCCGTTGCTGACCCCGCCCTCATCGGGCAGCCCGTAGACGATCCGGTCGGGGTGGAGCGTGTCCCGCACCGCGAGCCCCTCGCGCAGGAACTCCGGGTTCCACGCCAACGCAGCGTCGGGCTGGGCCTCGGTGACCAGCTCCGCCAAGCGGTGCGCCGTACCGACCGGGACCGTGGACTTCCCCGCCACCAGGCTCCCGGGGGCCAGGTGCGGCACCAGTGCCTCCACCGCCGCATCGACGTAGGTCATGTCCGCCGCATAGGAGTTCTTCCGCTGGGGAGTGCCCACGCACACGAAATGCACCATCGCGCCCGCGGCGTCGGCGATGTCCGTGGTGAACGACAGACGGCCCGAGGCCACCTGCTCCCGAAGGAGCTCCGGCAGATCCGGTTCGAAGAACGGCGCATCGCCCTGCGCGAGCGCCTCGACCTTCGTGGCGTCGGTGTCGACGCCCACCACCTCGTGCCCGAGCTTCGCCATCGACGCCGCATGCACCGCACCGAGGTAGCCACAACCGATGACCGAGATCCGCACATCCACTCCCTAGCGTGGGCTCCAACCGCTCGCACTTCCGTCGAGCATCGTATCCGGGACGTAGCGCCTCGCCCGCATCGACCGCCGCACCCGCCTGGTGAAGTCGGGCGAGCGGGCGAGTGAGATCTCAGGTATCGACGGGACCGGCCTGGTCGGCTCCGGCTCTCGCCGAGGTGCCGGCCACTCGCTCGATGCGGCGCGGCCCCGCCTGCCATGCTTCCCAGGCGCTGCGGATGATGTCGCTCAGGCCGTGCTCGGCCTTCCAGCCGAGGGCCTCGGTGATGCGGTCCGGGGATGCTACGAGCCGCGGCGGGTCGCCCGGACGGCGCGGCTCGACGTCCGGGGAGACGTCCATACCTGTGGCCCGACCGATCTCCTCGATGACCTCGCGGACCGAGGCACCCGTGCCGGTGCCGACGTTGAAGACGTGCTCGCCCGCGTCGCTCGTCTCGCCGCCCCCGAGGTGGTCGAGCGCCGCAAGGTGCGCGTGGGCGAGGTCGAGGACGTGGATGTAGTCCCGGATGCAGGTTCCGTCCGGGGTCTCGTAGTCGTCGCCGAAGATCTTCGGGCGCTCCCCCTTCGCCAGCCGGTCAAGCACCATCGGGACAAGGTTGAGGACTGCGGGATCACCGAGCTCGGGCCAGCCGGCGCCGGCGACGTTGAAGTAGCGCAGCGCCGACCACCGCAGACCCCAGGCGCGGGCGCAGTCGGCCATCAACCACTCCCCGACCAGCTTGGTCTCGCCGTAGGCGTTGATCGGGCTTGCCCCGGTGTCCTCGGTAACGATGTCCACGTCGGGATTGCCGTAGACGGCGGCCGAGGACGAGAAGATCATCGTCCCCACACCGGTGTTCTCCATGGCGGCGAGAAGGTTGACCAGTCCCCCGACGTTCTGCCGGAAGTACCAGGTAGGCCGCTCGACCGACTCCCCCACCTGCTTCTTCGCGGCGAAATGGATGACGGCCGTGACGGCTCTCTCCTTCATGAGGAGCTCGAGCCGTTCCTGTGCGGACTCTCCAGCTACCTCGAGCTCGACGAGCGTGGCATCCCCCACCCGCTCGCCCACGCCGGTGGAGAGGTCGTCGACCACGACGACGTCATCGCCACGGTCGGCGAGGAGCCGGACCACGTGCGCCCCGATGTAGCCGGCCCCGCCGACGACCATGATGCTCATGGCACCAACCTTAAGGCCCGCCCCTTGCCGGTAGCGGCGATGCACCTGCGTGGGGATGAGCAGGTCGCACCGCCCGGCGCCGGCCATGCGACCGCACAGCGACTGGCTCCGTCGGCGGCGGATCAGCCCGGATCGGGGACCCAAGCACAGAGGACGTAGCCAGAACCGGCGACCTGGAGGCCGCCGGCGCCGTGGGGCACGAATGCCGACTCTCCCCGCTGCAAGGTCACCCGTCCACCGTCGCTACGTTCCGTCGCCAGCTCGACTCGCCCGCTCAGGCCCAGCACGATCCGGGGGCCGGCGGGCGGCATGGTGACGGCCTCGGAGAGGTCGACGTCGGCGGTCGTCAGGGCGAACTCGGCGACCGGAACCCGGTACGTGTGCACCTGACCACGGCTCCCCGACGTCGTCACCTCCGGGGAGGCCGGCCGACGGGGAACGAAGGAGGCGCAGGCCATGAGTGCGGCCTCGTCGACGTGCTTGCTCGTCAGGCCGGCCCTCAGCACGTTGTCCGAGTTGGCCATGATCTCCACGCCCAGCCCGGACAGGTAGGCGTGCACCTCTCCGGCCGGCGTGAATATCGCCTCGCCCGGCTCGAGCGATATGCGGTTGAGCATGAGCGAGGCGATGGCCCCCGGATCTCCCGGGTGCTGATCGGCCAGGTCCGCCACCGTCCGGTCCGCGCGGCTGAAGGGTGACCCAGCACGGAGACGTTCACGCACCACCACCAACGTCGCATCGATGTCCGCGGCGCAGCTCGGCTCGAGGCGACCACTGAGCAGAAGCTGGAATGCGGCACGCATGCCCGCGTGACTGCGGTCGCGCATCAGGATGCCGCGGACGCCGTCGACGAGCGTGCCGCTGAGCCCGTCGAGAAGCTCGAGGATCGTTCGAGGGTTGCGGAACCCGGCCAGGCCCTCGAACTGCGTCAGGGCCAGGAGCATCTCGGGCTTGTGCTGGTCGTCCCGGAAGGAACGCTTGGGCCCGAACGGCACGCCCTCGTTGTTCTCGCGCTCGAAACCGTCGCGCGCTCGGCTGGACGAGGGATGGACCTGCAGCGACAAGGCCCGGCCGGCGGCGAGAACCTTGAGGAGGTAAGGCAGCCGTGGACCGAAACGCTCGGCGACACGGTGACCGAGCGCGTCCTCGGGCAACGACCGCACCAGCTCGTCGAGGGAGACGTTCACGTCCGGGAGCCGGACCGTCGACGGTGCGCTCGTGTGTGCTCCCAGCCACAGCTCCGCCTGTGGGCCGCCATCCGGCTCCTTGCCCACGAAACCCGGGATGGCGTCGACCGAACCCCAGTCGTACCGCTGCACCCTGTTGCTCAACGGCAACGGGTCACGGAACTGGGCTGTGGCGAGCACCGGCCAAGGATAGCCAGAGAGTTGCGGCGCAACCGCTGCTTCCGTGCACCGGCCGGGGTGCGATCAGGACCCGAAACCGATGCGGCTCGCTCGCTGGGAGCGCAGCCGGGTTCCCTTCTCCTCCGCCTGCTGCCGCAGGCTCTCCTGGAAACCGACCATACGTTCGCGCAGCTGCAGGGACGCCTCGTCGGTGCCGGAGCCCAGGATGCGGGCGGCCAGCAGGCCGGCGTTGCGCGCGCCCCCCACCGAGACCGTGGCCACCGGCACGCCGGACGGCATCTGCACGATCGAGAGGAGCGAGTCCATGCCGTCGAGGTGCTGCAGCGGGACCGGGACGCCGATCACTGGCAGCGGGGTGACCGCGGCGAGCATGCCGGGCAGGTGTGCCGCACCCCCGGCGCCGGCGATGATGACCTGGAGCCCGCGGCCGGCGGCCTCGCTGCCGTAGGCGAGCATCTGCTGCGGCATACGGTGCGCCGAGACGACGTCGACCTCCGTCTCGACGTCGAGGTCAGCGAGCGCGTCCGCGGCGTCCTTCATCACCGGCCAGTCCGAGTCCGACCCCATGACGATCCCGACCGCTGCACCCATGGCTGCTCCTTCGTCCGTGCTCGGCATCCGTGTTCCGCGTCAGTGTCGCATCGGTGGTGCGGTCCGGGCGCAGCCGCGGCGAGTCGGTCGAGGGGTCAGTCGCCGCGCAGCAGGGCGACGGCGGCATGGGCTGTGCTGCGGGCGCGCCCCAGGTCCGCGCCGGTCACCGTGACGTGGCCGAGCTTGCGGCCGGGGCGGACGTCCTTGCCGTACAGGTGCACCTTCGCCTCGGGGTAGCGCGCCATGAGCTCGGGGTACGCGGTGTGCGGATCCTCGAGCGCGGACCCGAGGAGGTTCACCATGACGGCGTGCGGGGCGGTCGCCTCGGCGGCGCCCAGCGGCCAGTCGAGCACCGCGCGGAGATGCTGCTCGAACTGGCTCGTCACGGCCCCGTCGATGGTCCAGTGGCCGGAGTTGTGCGGTCGCATGGCGAGCTCGTTGACCACCAGCCGGCTCTCGCCGTCGCTCGTTCCGTCGTCGGCCACCTCGAACATCTCGACGGCGAGCACGCCGGTGACGCCGAGCCCGATGGCGATCCGCTCGCCGATCTCCTCGGCGCGCGCGGCCGTCGCGGCGTCGAGCCCCGGTGCGGGTGCGAGCACCTCGAAGCAGACCCCATCCTGCTGGACCGTCTGGACCACCGGCCAGGTACGGACCTCGCCGCTCGGGCGGCGCGCGACCAGGACGGCGAGCTCACGGGTGAACGCGACCTTCTCCTCCGCGAGCAGCTGCCGGCCCTGGAGAGCGTCGAGCCAGTCGGCGGCCTCGGCCGACGAGGACACCACGCGCACCCCCTTGCCGTCGTAGCCGCCGCGGGCGGTCTTGACGACCACCGGCCAGCCGGCGGACTCCCCGAAGGCGGTGAGTTCGGCCCCGTCGGAGACGGGCGCCCACGCCGGGCACGGGACACCCAGCTCACTCAGCCGGGTGCGCATCACGATCTTGTCCTGGGCGTGCATCAGCGCGTCCGGACCGGGACGGACGGCCACACCCTCGGCGTCGAGCGCGCGGAGCAGCTCGGTGGGCACGTGCTCGTGTTCGAACGTGAGGACCTCGGCGCCCGAGACGATGCCGCGGACCGCGTCGGCGTCGGACGCGGCGCCGACGGGCGCGTCCGAGACCACCTGCGCCGTGGCGACGGTCGGCGACTCGACGAGCACCCGCAGGTGGACGCCGAGAGCGATGGCTTGCTGCTGCATCATCCGGGCCAGCTGGCCCCCACCGACGACGGCGATCACTGGTGCGTCCACGAGGGCCGAGCCTAGCGTTTCGTTACGCTGGCACGGTGACCACGTCCAGAACGGACACCGTGCCAGCGGTGCCCGCAGAAGCCTCCGCGACCGAGCCGGCCGGCCGGCCGTTCGTGCAGCAGCCCCTCCTGCGGCGCCTGCTGCACGGGCAGAGCGTCGGGGCGTGGCTGCACGAGGTGGCGCGCTTCTGCACGGTGGGCGGGATGGCGTTCGTGGTCGACGTCGGCCTGTTCAATCTCGTGCGCTTCGGGCCCGGCGAGCTGCTGGGCGAGTGGCCGCTGGTCGCCAAGGTCCTCTCGGTGTCCGTGTCGGTGCTGGTCGCCTGGCTCGGCAACCGGCGCTGGACGTTCGCCCGCACGAGGCGTCGGGAACGACGGCGGGAGCTGGCCCTGTTCGTCGGCGTGAACCTCGGCGGCATGGCGATCGCCGTCGGCTGCCTGGCCGTGAGCCACTACGTGCTCGGGCTCACCTCGCCCTTGGCCGACAACATCGCCGCCAACGGCGTCGGCCTCGTACTCGGCACCGCGTTCCGGTACGTCTGCTACCGGTACCTCGTCTTCACCGGCGGCGGCGACGCCGACCGACGGTGACCAGCCCGCCCTGCGGCAGCACGACGTCCGGGTCGAGGCTGGCGGGCAGGGCGTTGAGGAAGACCGTGAAGATCGGCGGGCGACGCTGGCTGAGCTCGAGGCGGCCGCCGTCGGCCGTGACGAGATCCTTGGCGAGGGCGAGACCGAGGCCGGTGCCCACCCCGCCGGAGATGTGCTTGGTGAAGATGTCGGGGGCGGTCTCGTCGCTGACGCCCTCCCCCTCGTCGCTGACGTCGATGAACACGCCCGTGTTCTTGCCCTTGCCGGAGGCGCGGGTGCGCACCGTCGTCGTCCCGGCGCCGTACTTGAGGGAGTTCTCGATCAGCGTCGCGAGCACCTGCGCCAGCGAGCCGGGGGTGGCCAGGACGGAGACGCCCGCGGCGTCGTCGAGCACGAGCCTGCGACCGGCCCGCGTGAACGCTCCCGCCCACTCTTCCTCCTGCTGGGCGAACACCTCGTCGAGGTGCACGGCCTCGGTGGTCCCTCCGGAGGACGAGCGCGAGGACTTGAGCAGGTCCTCCACGACCCCGGTGAGCCGCTCCAGCTGTTCGAGCGAGACTCGCGCCTCCTCCCGCACCTCGTCGTTGTCGGCCAGCACGAGGATCTCCTCCAGCCGCATCGACAGGGCGGTCAACGGGGTGCGCAGCTGGTGGGAGGCGTCGGCGGCGAACTGCCGCTCGGCGGCCAGCCGGCCCGCCATCCGGTCCGCGGTGCGCACGAGCTCGGCGGCGACCAGGTCGATCTCCTCGATGCCGGAGGGCTTCATGCGGGGCCGCACCTGTCCCGAGCCCAGCTGCTCGGCGGACGCGGCCAGATAGATCAGCGGCGCGGACAGGTTGCGTGCCTGCCGGCGGGCCACGACCACCCCCACCACGAGGGCCGCCGCCGCCCCCAGCGCGATGAGCGCCACCACCCGAGCGACCTGCCACTGCACGTCGGAGGCGGCGATGTACATGCGGATGGCCGCGCCCGACGGCGTGCTCTGCTGTGATCGGATCACCCGTCCCTCGATCTCGGGCCCGGCACGGAACTCCTCCCCGCCGGGGCCACGTACGAGGATCGAGGCGGCGTGCTGGCTGTCGCCACCGACCCATGGCTCGAGCATCGTGTCGTCGAGCTGCTCGCCGTTGTTGATGCGCCGCTCGACGGACCGGCCGAGCGAGGAGGCGCGCAGGTCGAGGGTGTCGCGCTCGGCCTCCCAGACGAAGATGCCGCCGAAGATCGCCGTCGGGACACCGAGGATGAGAACGGCCACGGTGACGGCCACGACGATCATCTGGACGGCGCGGCGGCGCACGGCTACCTACCCCGCGGTCTCGAAGCGGAAACCCATCCCGCGCACGGTGGTGATGTACTTCGGGTCGTTGGCGTCGTCGCCGAGCTTGCGGCGCAGCCACGACACGTGCATGTCGAGCGTCTTGGTCGAACCGGTCGGGTCGGTGCCCCAGACCTCGCGCATGAGGGTCTCGCGGCTGACGACGGACCCGCCGTCGCGCACGAGCACCCGCAGCAGGTCGAACTCCTTGGCCGTCAGGTGCATCTCCCGGTTCCCGCGGAACGCGCGGTGCGCGGCGACGTCGACCCGCACGTCCTTGGCGGTCAGCTCGTCCTCCTCGGTGACGTCCCCGCCGGCGCGGCGCAGGAGCGCGCGCACGCGGGCGAGCAGCTCGGCCAGCCGGAAGGGCTTGGTCACGTAGTCGTCGGCGCCGGCATCCAGCCCGACGACGAGATCGACCTCGTCCGCACGTGCGGTGAGCACCAGGATGGGCACCGTCAGGCCCTGGCTGCGGATGTGCCGGGCGACGTCCAGGCCGTCCATGTCGGGCAGCCCCAGGTCGAGCACGACAAGGTCGACGCCGTTGCCGAGATCGTCGACGGCACCCTGCCCGGTGCCGTGCGCGCGGACCTCGTAACCTTCCCGCCCCAGGGCGCGAGCCAGCGGTTCGGCGATGGCGGGATCGTCCTCGACGAGCAGCACGTTGGTCACGCGGTGAGTCTAGGCCAGAATCTCAAGAGCAGGTCAAACACGCCTAACGCCCCGACACCTGCACCGCGGGCCCCCGGTGGCTCGCCCGGCACTCGCCGGGCCGGAGTCGGCAGTCGGGCGATCAGCCCGACGATCAGGCAGGCAGGCGCCGCAGCTCGATCGGCGACACCTGGCCCAGGCCGTGCAGCTCGGCCACCTCTCGCGGCACCATCGTGTACTTGCCCGCGGCCGGCGTCCGGGCGAGCACCTGAGCGGACGCCTGGTCCATGAGGATCGACCCGGCGGGTGCGACGTCGACCAGGCGGGAGGCCAGGTTCACGGTCGGTCCGAAGACGTCGCCGTGGCGCGAGAGCACCCCGCCCCACACCACCGAGGCACGTACCGGCAGCATGTTCTCCTTCGCCTGCAGAGCCTTGAGGAGCTCGCTGGCCACCTGCGCCGCCGTGTCCAGGTCGTCGGCGACGAACAGGATCGCGTCACCGATCGTCTTCACGACGCGGGCGCCGTGGGTCGTGATGACGTCACGCGAGGCGTACTCGAAGGTCTGCACGAGATCGGCGAGCGCCTGGGAACCGAGCTCGGTCGAACGGCGCGTGTAGGCCACCATGTCGACGAACCCGACGGCGCGGGCGAGCGGCATGTGCAACGGGTCGAGCTCCGGGCGCCCGCTGTCCGTGACCTCCGCCTCCGTGCGGACCATCAGCGCCCCCAGCTGACGGCGCCAGGAGTAGGTCAGCTGCGACTGCAGCACGTCGACGATCTCGGGCAGCCGGTCGAGCGCGACCAGCCGGGCGGAGACGTCGTCGAGGTCGAGCTTGCGGGCGATGCCGTCGACCAGCGCCTCCGTCTGCCACAGCACCAGCCGGTCGGTGGTGTGCGACTGGGCCCGGAGCAACGAGATGGCCGTCGTGGTGTCGATGCGGCCGTCGTCGATGAGCGACCCCATGACGCGCAGCGCATTGACGTCGATGTCGCCGAAGATGCGGGCATCGTCCTTGACGTTGGGAAATCCCATCGCCTTCCAGAAGGTGCGGGCGAAGTCGACGCTCACACCGGCCTTGTCCGCCAGCTCGACGATCGTGTAGCGGCGGGATCCGCCGAGCAGCTGCTCGACGGAGTCGCGGACGGACGAGGCGTCCTCGGCCTCCCCGGACGTCTCGCCGATGTCGTCGACACTGCGGTCGTCGGCGTGCGCGCGGGCGGCCACGTCGCCGCTCCACACATGCGGCCTCGGGGTCTCGCTCACGGAATCGAGCCTAACCGCCCCCGTGCCGACCGAGCAGGATGGGTTCACCGGCGCACGCGGAGCACGTCGCCCGCGGCGACGGCGGCCACCTCGTCCTCCTGCTCGACCAGGAGTCGACCGTCGGCGTCCAGCCCGATCGCGCGTCCGGCCGGTCCGGGACCGGCCGGGAGCTCGGTGCGCACCTCGGCGCCGAGGGTGACGCAGGCGGCGGAGACGTCGCCGCGCAGCTCGGACGCGTCGGCGTCCCCGTCCGCCGCCTCCCACCGTTCGAGCAGCGGGAACAGCTCCCCCCCGACGGCGGACAGCACCTGCGCGGGCCCGGCATCGCAGCCCAGGGCACGCAGCGACGTCGCCCAGGGCACCGGCAGGTCGGCCGGCTCCTGCGCGACGTTGACGCCGATACCGACGACGGCCGAGACGGCGTCGGCGGTGTGGGTAGCGCCGGTGGTCTCGCCGGTGTCGCGGCCCGGGCGCGGCGGGAGGGCCTCGACGAGGATCCCGGCGAGCTTGCGGTCACGCCCCCAGCCGTCGACGTCGGTCTCGCCGGCGCCGACGGCGAGGACGTCGTTGGGCCACTTGAGCCGGACGCTCACGGGCGCGACGCCGGGGAGCAGGCCCGCACAGCCTCGCTGCACGGCGAGCCCGGTCAGCAGCGGCAGCCAGCCGAGCTGCTGGGCGCGCACGCGGGAACGCACCAGCACCGACGCCGTCAGGGCGGTTCCGGGCGGGGTGACCCAGCTGCGGCCGGAACGTCCGCGTCCGGCGTCCTGGTGGTCGGCGACGAGGACGGAGCCGTGCGGCCAGGCTGCCGGGTCCGCGAGCGCGGCGGCGCGCAGGTCGGCGTTGGTCGAGCCGGCGCGGTCCACGCGCACCACACGGGAGAACGGTGTGTCCACGGGCCCACCCAACCACGGCCCCACCCACCCATCCCGGCGAGTCGTCACTGACGTACCGACTTGTCACCCCTCGACGTCAAGACATGACCAATCGGCACGCCGATGACGAATCGGCGACGAGGTGGTTTCGCGTGACAGCGCCCGCCGGCGACGGGAACGAGCCGGTGTTTGTGGAACGCTCACAACACCAGCCCCGAGAACACACCGGCTCCTGCAGCGAAACGGTGGGGTTACGACAACTACGCTGACCTTCGTGACAGACCCCATCCCCGCCGCATCGACCACCGCGGCCCCGACGTCGACCACCGCCGCCAAGCTCGCCGACCTCGGTGACCGCGTCGAGCGCGGCATCACCGAACCGGCGGAGGCGGCCAAGGAGAAGCAGCACAAGCGCGGCAAGATGACCGCCCGCGAGCGCATCGAGGCCCTGCTCGACCCGGGATCGTTCACCGAGCTGGACGCCTTCGCCACGCACCACTCGACGAACTTCGGGCTCGAGAAGAAGCGGATACCGGGCGACGGCGTCGTCACCGGGCACGGCACCGTCGACGGCCGCCAGGTGTGCGTCTACTCCCAGGACTTCACTGTCTTCGGCGGCTCCCTCGGCGAGACGCACGGACGCAAGATCACCAAGGTGATGGACCTCGCCCTGCGCATCGGGGCACCGCTCATCGGCATCTCCGACGGCGGCGGGGCACGCATCCAGGAGGGCGTGGCCGCGCTGACGCAGTTCGCGGAGATCTTCCGCCGCAACGTCGCGGCCTCCGGAGTGATCCCGCAGGTCTCGCTGATCCTCGGCCCGAGCGCCGGCGGCGCGGTCTACTCCCCCGCCCTGACGGACTTCATCGTCATGGCCGAGGGCACGTCGAACATGTTCATCACCGGCCCGGACGTCATCAAGTCGGTCACCGGGGAGGACGTCGGCCTGGAGGAGCTGGGCGGAGCCGCGACGCACAACCAGCGCTCCGGCGTCGCCCACTACCAGGCGGCCGACGAGGACGACGCCATCGACTACGTGCGCGCCCTGCTGTCCTACCTGCCGTCGAACAACCTCTCGGACCCGCCGACCTGGCCGCACGACGTGCCGCTCGAGGTCACGGCCGCCGACCAGGAGCTCGACGCCCTCGTGCCCGACTCGGACAACCAGCCCTACGACATGCGCACCGTCGTCGAGCACGTCGTCGACGACGGCGAGATCCTCGAGGTCCAGCCCGGCTACGCAGCGAACATCATCACGGCCTTCGCTCATGTCGAGGGCCGCCCGGTGGGCATCATCGCGAACCAGCCGCTGCAGATGGCCGGCACGCTGGACATCGGCGCCTCGGAGAAGGCGGCCCGGTTCGTGCGCACCTGCGACGCGTTCAACGTGCCCGTCCTGACGTTCGTGGACGTCCCCGGGTTCCTGCCCGGCACCGACCAGGAGTGGAACGGCATCATCCGCCGCGGCGCCAAGCTGATCTTCGCCTACGCGGAGGCCACCGTCCCGCTCGTCACGGTCATCACCCGCAAGGCCTACGGCGGCGCGTACATCGTGATGGGTTCCAAGCAGCTCGGCGCGGACGTCAACCTCGCCTGGCCGACCGCGCAGATCGCCGTCATGGGCTCCTCGGGTGCGGTGAACATCCTGCAGCGCTCGGCGTTGCGCAAGGTCGCCGACGAGGGCGGGGACGTCGAGGCGGAGCGCGCCCGGCTCGTGGACGAGTACGAGGAAGCACTCGTCAACCCGTGGGACGCCGCCGAGCGCGGCTACGTCGACGGCGTCATCGCCCCGTCCGACACCCGGGTCCAGATCGTCAAGGCCCTGCGTGCCCTGCGGAACAAGCGCGCCTCCCTGCCCGCCAAGAAGCACGGGAACATCCCGCTGTGAGGGTGGGTGTGCGCACTGTGACCGAGCTCGACCGGGACCTCGACAACCACCCGTCGGCCGCCTCGCCGGCCGAGTGGTCCGGCGGTGGCGGCGACGACGCCGTCGCCGCCGCGCTCGACGGGCTGCCGCAGCGCGACGACGGCGCAGCGGCGCCGACGACCTCGCCCGCGGTCCGGGTCGTCCACGGCCGGCCGGACGAGATCGAGCTCGCGGCCCTGGTCGCCGGCATCGTCGCGGCCCGCGGCCGCAGCGACGAGCTGGGCGGTGTCCCGGACGACGACGCACCGGGGATACGCAGCCGGTGGACCGACCACCGCCGCCGGCTGGGACAGCCCGCCACGCCTGGCGCGGGCTCCTGGCGCTGGTCGCTCCACCCCTGACCGCGGGCCCCCGAGCGCTCCGCAGCGGGCGATCCGGCGCTGATACCGTCCTGGTCGTCACGCATCCGCACGGACAGGACGACGCTATGACCACTCTCAACGACGAGACCGTCGGCGCTCTCGGCGGCACGGGCGAGCATGCCGTCGCCGTGCCCGGATACGACCGGACGAAGCTGAAGACCGGCATCGTGCACCTCGGCGTCGGTGGCTTCCACCGCGCGCACCAGGCGATGTACCTCGACCGGCTGATGAACGAGGGCGCGGCGCTGGACTGGGCGATCTGCGGCGTCGGGATCCTGCCGGCCGACGCGCGGATGCGCGACGCGCTCCACGCCCAGGACGGCCTGTACACGCTGGTCCTCAAGCACCCCGACGGCACCCTCGAGCCGCGCGTCATCGGCTCGATCGCCGAGTACCTGCTCGCCCCCGACGAGCCCGAGGCCGTGATCGAGAAGATGGCCTCCCCCGAGGTGCGGATCGTCTCGCTCACGGTGACCGAGGGCGGGTACAACATCCACCACGTCACGGGCGAGTTCGACGCCGAGTCTCCGGCCGTCGTCGCCGATCTCGCCGAGGGAGCGGTCCCGACGACGACCTTCGGGCTCGTGACCGAGGCGTTGCGGCGCCGGCGCGACCGTGGCGTCGGCCCGGTGACCGTCATGAGCTGCGACAACATCCAGGGCAACGGCGACGTCGCCCGGCAGGTGTTCACGGCGTTCGCGCGGCTCAAGGATCCGGAGCTCGCGACCTGGGTCGAGGAGAACGTCCCGTTCCCGAACTGCATGGTCGACCGCATCACGCCGGTGACCAGCGACGAGGACCGCAACATGGTCGCCGAGAGGTTCGGCATCGACGACGCCTGGCCCGTCGTCGCCGAGCCGTTCACGCAGTGGGTCCTGGAGGACCGCTTCGCCGCCGGCCGGCCCCCGTACGAGGACGTCGGCGTCCAGATGGTCGAGGACGTCGAGCCGTACGAGCTCATGAAGCTGCGGCTGCTCAACGCCAGCCACCAGGCGCTGTGCTACCTCGGCCGCCTGAGCGGCTACCGGTACGCACACGAGGTCGCGCAGGACGAGGTCTTCGCCCGCTTCCTCCTCGACTACATGGACCGCGAGGCCACGCCCACGCTGGCTCCGGTCCCCGGCATCGATCTCGCCGACTACAAGCGCACGCTCATCGAGCGCTTCTCGAACCCGCACGTGCGCGACACCCTCGCCCGCCTGTGCGCCGAGTCCTCCGACCGGATCCCCAAGTGGCTGCTCCCGGTCGTGCGGCACAACCTCGCACACGGCGGGGAGATCGCCCGCTCCGCCACGGTGGTGGCCGGCTGGGCGCGCTACGACGAGGGCGTGGACGAGCAGGGCGAGCCCATCGAGATCGTCGACCGGCTCGCCGAGCGCCTGCACGCGGCCGCGCTGCGTCAGGGTGAGGACCCGCTCGCCTTTCTGCGCGACCGGGAGGTCTTCGGCGACCTCGTGGACGAGCGCGCCTTCACCGACGTCTACCGAGCGGCGCTGGACGCGCTGCACACCGCCGGGGCGCACGCCACCGTGGACGCGCTCGTCGACGTCGACGGCGGCCGCTCCTGACAGGAGCGGCATCCTTGCCGGAATCCGCGGGCAGCGCTACTCTCCGCGGACCGGCATTCCTCCTGCCGGGCAGCGTCGCGAACGGCGGCTGCACCGGACGGTGTCTGGGCAGCCTTCCCGAGAGGGGTCCGCATGCCCGCAGTACCCGGCCGACGGCGGCACGAACCAGGCGGCCCGCCACCCCGACGAGCGTCCGGGGAGAGCTCGACGAAGAGAAGCGTCCGCGCCGCCGTCGGGCTCGCGGCGGCGGGCGCCACCGCGCTGGCCGGTTGCGCCGGCGCCGGCGCCATCGCCGGTGGCGGCGACGGGGAGCAGATCGTCGTCGCGATCGTCTCGAACCCTCAGATGCAGGACGCGATCTCGCTGGAGGAGCACTTCCGCGAGGACCACCCGGGCATCGACGTCCAGTTCGTCTCCCTCCCGGAGAACGAGGCGCGGGCGAAGATCACCGCCTCGGTCGCCACCGGCGGCGGCGAGTTCGACGTCGTCATGATCTCCAACTACGAGACCCAGATGTGGGCGGAGAACGGTTGGATCGAGAACCTGCAGCCGTACGCCGACTCCACCGAGGGCTACGCGCCGGACGACTTCGTCCCCAGCGTGCGCGAGGCGCTGTCCTACGAGGGCGAACTGTACTCGGTGCCCTTCTACGGCGAGTCCTCGTTCCTGGCCTACCGCGAGGACGTGTTCGCCGAGGAAGGGCTGGAGATGCCCGAGCGCCCCACCTGGGAGCAGGTGCGCGAGCTCGCCGCCGAGCTGCACGACCCCGCCGACGACTTCTCCGGCATCTGCCTGCGCGGCCTGGCCGGCTGGGGCGAGAACATGGCCCCGATGTCGACGGTGATCAACACCTTCGGCGGGCGCTGGTTCGACATGGACTGGAACGCCACGCTCGACTCCCCCGAGGTCCGCGAGGCCGTCGAGATGTACATCGACACCGTCCAGCGGTACGGCGAGCCGGGAGCCGCCACGTCCGGCTTCGGCGACTGCCTCACCCGGTTCTCCCAGGGCCAGGCTGCCATGTGGTACGACGCCACCTCGATGGTCTCCTCGGTCGAGGACCCGAACGCCTCGACGGTCGCCGGCGACGTCGGCTACGCGCCGGCACCCGTCGCCGAGACCGAGGCGGCGGGGTGGCTGTACAGCTGGTCGCTGGCGATCCCGACGACCTCGCAGCACAAGGACGCCGCCTGGGAGTTCGTGTCCTGGATGACGCATCCCGACTACATGCGACTCGTCGGCGAGGAGCTCGGCTGGGAACGGGTGCCGCCCGGCAGCCGGCTGTCGACCTACGAGATCCCCGAGTACGCCGAGGTCTCCTCCGCCTACGCCGACGAGACGCTGCAGGCCATGGAGGAGGCGACGCAGGAGAACACGATGACGCAACCGGTCCCCTATCCGGGGATCCAGTTCGTCGGCATCCCCGAGTTCCAGGACCTCGGCACGCGGGTCGGCCAGCAGATGTCCGCCGCCATCGCCGACCAGCGCAGCCTCGACGATGCGCTGGCGCAGTCCCAGCTGTACGCGGAGACGGTCGCCGAGACGTACCGGGCCGAGACAGGAGGATCGTGATGACCGCAGTGACGACGGATGGTCCTGCCGATCGGCGCAACGGCCGCACGGACGATCGCCGACCTGCGGGCGCAGGGCGGAGCCCCACCTCCGAGGAGCGGGCCCGGACGGCGCGCGCGGAGGGCTGGCGCCGCCGGGCCCCGCTGCTGCCCGCCCTGATCTTCACCATCGTCGTGACCCAGGTGCCGTTCCTGGTGACGATCTGGTACTCGCTGCGCTCGCGCAACCTGCTGCGACCGGACTCCGACCTGTTCGTGGGGTTCGAGAACTACGTGCGGATCGCGCAGGACGCCACCTTCCGGCAGGCTGCGGCCAACTCGGTGATCATCACCCTCGGCTGCGTCCTGGTGGCCATGGTCCTGGGCATCGTCCTCGCGATCCTGCTCGACCGGCCGTTCCCCGGCCGGAGCGTGGCCCGCACGATGCTCATCACCCCGTTCCTGCTCATGCCGGTCGCCAACGCGGTGCTGTGGTCGGTGGCGATCCTCAACCCGACCTACGGCCTCCTCAACTGGCTGCTCGAGGTCTTCGGGCTCCAGTCGATCGACTGGACGTCCGCCTATCCCGTGATCTCCATCCTCATGGCGCTGGTCTGGCAGTGGACACCGTTCATGATGCTGCTGGTCCTCGCCGGGCTGCAGGCCCAGCCGCGTGACGTCCTCGAGGCGGCCGCAATGGACGGTGCCGGCTGGTGGCGGACCTTCGCCTCGATCACGCTCCCCCAGCTGCGGCGCTACATCGAGCTGGG
This sequence comes from Georgenia halophila, assembly GCF_039541595.1. Classification (NCBI taxonomy): domain Bacteria; kingdom Bacillati; phylum Actinomycetota; class Actinomycetes; order Allobogoriellales; family Allobogoriellaceae; genus Georgenia; species Georgenia halophila. The sequence continues at coordinate 63,146 of NZ_BAABGN010000006.1, forward strand.
CGTGCTGCTGGGGATCATCTACGTGGTCAACACCTTCGACCACATCTACATCATGACCGCAGGGGGCCCGGGCACGGAGAGCGCCAACCTGCCCTTCTACATCTACCAGCGCGCCTTCCTCGGCTTCGACATCGGTCAGGCCGCGGCGATGGGCGTCGTCGTCGTGATCGCGACCATCATCGTCGCGATGCTGGCGCTGCGCCTGATCTTCCGCAGCTTCGACGTCAAGGAGTGAGCATGTCCGCAACGACGTACACCGGTCCGCGTCGCCGCGGCATCTCGGTCGGGCTGACGGCCGTGACGTGGCTCTTCGCGCTGGGATTCTTCTTCCCGGTGCTCTGGATGGCGATGACGGCGTTCAAGCGGGAGAACGAGGCCGCCTCGAGCCCGCCGACCTTCTTCTTCACTCCTACGCTCGACCAGTTCCGCGCGGTCCTCGACGCCGGTTCGGCCATCTACGTGGGCAACTCCGCGATCGCCACGGGCGTGTCGACGGTGCTGGTGCTGATCCTGGGCGTCCCGGCCGCGTACGCGCTCTCGATCCAGCCGGTGAAGCGGGTCAACGACGTCCTGTTCTTCTTCATCTCCACGAAGATGCTGCCGGTCGTCGCGGTCATCGTCCCGATCTACGTCATCGCCGGGCAGCTGCGGGTCCTCGACAACATCTGGACGCTCGTCGTGCTGTACACGGCGATGAACCTGCCGATCGCCGTGTGGATGATGCGGTCGTTCTTCCAGGAGATCCCCGGCGAGGTGCTCGAGGCCGCGTCCGTGGACGGCGCCGGCCTCATGCGGACGCTGCGATCGGTGCTCCTGCCGATGGTGGCGCCCGGGATCGCCGCGACGGCGCTGATCTGCGTGATCTTCGCGTGGAACGAGTTCTTCTTCGCCCTCAACCTCACGGCGTCCCAGGCGGCCACCGTGCCCATCTTCATCGTCTCCACGATGACCAGCGAGGGCCTGTTCCTGGCACGGTTGTGCGCGGCGGCACTGCTGGCCTCGCTGCCGGTGATCCTCGCCGGCTGGATCGCTCAGAAGCAGCTGGTCCGCGGCCTGTCCATGGGCGCCATCAAGTAGACGCAGCCCCGGGGGGCAAGTAGGTGCAGCCCGGGCCGGCCGGCTCGTGGCTCCTGGGGGCGCCGTTACCGGAGCAGCTTCTCCTCGGGAATGGTGAGGGCCACGGTCTGCTCCTTGACGGACGCAATCTCGTCCGCGGCGGCGTAGCGGCTGCCGGCGAAGGGCCCCTTCGCGTCGATCCGGACGTAGCCCTTCCGCGCCAGGTTCTCCTGCGCCTGGTCCGGCAGGCCGCTCGGCCGGAGCGCGTCCGCGATCCTGCCGACCAGGCTCTCGTTCTGGCCCTGCCCGGCGGGCGTCACGGCGTCGGGGTCGGACATCTGGACCTCGGCAATCGTGCCGACCTCCTCGCCGGCGGAGTCGAGAACGTTCATGTCCTCGCGGACGTCGCTGATCGGGCTGTCGCTCGTGTTCATCGGCATCTCCCTCGGTGTCTGAGCCTCTGCCAGTCTCGCCCCGCTTCCGCTCGACTGCCACTCGGCGGTGCGTTCAGCGCGACTCGGCGACCATGACCGGGGCCCATGGAGAGCGGCGCCGCCCGACCGTGGTGAGCCCGCGTGGTGAGCCCGACGAACTGGTGGTGGCAACGACCAGTTCGTCGGGCTCGACGAGCAGATCACCAGCGATACGCTCGGAGTGTGACCGATTCCTCGCCGCGCGCCACCACCCCGACCGACGCCGTCGCGGACGCCTACGTACACCGGCTGGCCGCTCTCGATCCCATGACGGCGACCGAGCTCGGTCTGCCCGGGCACGATCACGAGATGCCGGACCTGTCCCCGGAGGGCATCGCCGAGCGGACGATGCTGCACCGCGCGACGCTCGCCGAGCTCGCCTCGCTCGAGCCGGTCGACGACGTCGACCGGGTCACCCACGCGGCGATGCGTGAGCGCCTCGGCCTGATGGTCGAGCTCGCCGACGCCGGCGAGCTCGAGCGTGACCTCAACGTCATCGCATCCCCCGTCCAGTCGGTCCGCGAGATCTTCGACCTCATGCCGACCGCGAGCGTCGAGGACTGGCAGACGATCGCCGACCGCCTGCGCGCCGTGCCGGGCGCGCTGGAGGGCTACACCGAGTCGCTGCGCTCCGCGCGGCGCGACGGCAAGGTGGCGCCGATCCGCCAGATCCGCGCGTGCATGCGGGAGGCGCAGGAGCTCGCCGACGTCGACGCCTCCTTCTTCACCTCCTTCGTCGCCGGGGCCCGACCCGACGGCGAGCAGGTGCCCACCGTGCTCGCCGCGGACCTCGCCCGCGGTGCCGCCGACGCCCGCCAGGCCTACGCCGAGCTCGCCCGCGTCCTCGTCGACGAGCTCGCGCCCGACGCACCGGACGAGGACGCGGCCGGCCGCGACCGGTACGCCCTGTGGTCGAGGTACTTCCTGGGCGCGGAGGTCGACCTCGACGAGACGTACGAGTGGGGCCTCACCGAGCTGGACCGCATCGTCGCCGAGCAGCAGGAGGTCGCCGACGCCCTCTACGGGCCCGGCACCGACATCACCGAGGCGATGGAGCGGCTGGACCGCGACCCGGCCCGGAAGCTCAAGGGTACCGCCGCCCTGCGCGACTGGATGCAGGCCACCGCCGACGAGGCCGTCGCGGCGCTCACCGACGCCCAGTTCGACGTCCCGGAACCCGTCCGCCGCCTGGAGTGCCTCATCGCCCCGACGCACACCGGCGGCATCTACTACACCGGCCCGAGCGCAGACTTCTCCCGGCCGGGGCGCATGTGGTGGTCGGTGCCCGAGGGCGTCACCGAGTTCGCCACCTGGCGCGAGAAGACGACCGTGTACCACGAGGGCGTGCCCGGCCATCACCTGCAGGTGGGCCAGACGGTGTACCGGTCCGAGCTGCTCAACCTGTGGCGCCGGATGGCGTCCTGGATCAGCGGGCACGGCGAGGGCTGGGCGCTGTACGCGGAACGACTGATGGCCGACCTCGGGTTCCTCGACGACCCGGGCGACCGGATGGGCATGCTGGACGGCCAGCGGCTGCGAGCGGCGAGGGTGGTCCTGGACATCGGGGTGCACCTGGGCAAGCCGGCGCCCGAGCGGTGGGGCGGCGGCACGTGGGACGCGAGCAAGGCGTGGCCGTTCCTCAAGGCCAACGCGAACATGGCAGAAGGGTTCCTTGCCTTCGAGCTCGACCGCTACCTCGGCTGGCCGGGGCAGGCTCCCAGCTACAAGATCGGCCAGCGGCTCTGGGAGGAGATCCGCGACGACGCCCGCGTGGCGGCCGAGGCCCGGGGGGAGGCCTTCGACCTCAAGGCTTTCCACCGGCGGGCGCTCGACGTCGGGTCGGTCGGCCTGGACGTCCTGCGCCGGACCCTGACGTGACGCGCCTGCTTCTCGCCTCCGCCTCGCCGGCGCGTCTGGCCACCCTGCGTGCCGCCGGTATCGACCCGGCCGTGGCCGTCTCCGGCGTGGACGAGCCTGCGCTGCTCGCCACCGCCGCTGCGGAGGCAGCGGCTACCGGCCGGGGCGCTGTCCCGGCTGCCGAGCAGGTGCTGCTCCTGGCCCGCGCCAAGGCGGAGGACGTGCGCGCCGAGGCGCCCGCCGCCGGGGACGCGGACCTCGTGCTCGGCTGTGACTCCATGCTCGAGCTGACCGGGCCGGACGGGCCGACCGTCGTCGGCAAGCCGGCCGACGCCGACGAGGCGGTCTCCCGCTGGCGCGCGATGCGTGGCCGGTCCGGTGTGCTGCACAGCGGCCACTGGCTGGTCCGGCGCGACGGCGAGTCCGTTGGCGGTACGTCGTCCACGACAGTGCACTTCGCGGACCTGAGCGACACCGAGATCGCGGCGTACGTTGCGACCGGGGAACCGTTGCGGGTGGCCGGCGCGTTCACCATCGACGGGCTCGGCGGTCCTTTCGTCACCAGGCTGGAGGGCGACCACCACGGCGTCGTCGGGCTGAGCCTGCCGCTGCTGCGAGACCTGCTGGGCGAGCTCGGCACAACCGTTCCGGAGCTGTGGAGCGCGGGCTCCGGCTGAGTTCCGCCCGAGCACGGCTCCGGACGGAGGCACTCGATCCGCTGACGCGATCAGCGAGCCGTGCCTCCGCCCGGGTCAGGCGCCGTCCTGCGTGACGGTCGGTTCACATGTCGCCGACGGCGGAGCCGAGCAGGCGCACCGCCTCGTACCCTTCCGCGAACTGGCGCTTCGCCTGCGCCCCACGAAAGGTGGCGAGGCCCCGAAGTCGCTGCGGACTCATGTACGCCTTTCCCTTGCCGGTCTGGTCGCGGTGCAGCTTCACGGCCTCGACCTTGATGCCGATGTGGTCGGCAATGTCGACGAAGACGCTCGGGTTGAACTCACGGGTGACCGACGGGGACTCGAAGCACAGGATGCTCGAGTGCTGCCGCGCCGCCCGGAGAGCCGCCGTGTGCACCGCCGCGTGGTCCTGGTGCTGGTCGTGGGCGGAGTGCGTCAGGATGATGTCGGGCTCGACCCGGGAGATGGCGATCTCCATCGCAGCCACCATCCCCTGGCTCGCCTCTTGCAGGGCGGTGTCGGGAAAGTCGTGCACGGTGACGCTGGTCGCGCCGATGAAGCTCGCGGCCCGACGAGCCTCGCTCATCCGCTCCAGCTGGTCGCCGCCGATGTTGCCGCGACTCATCACCATGGCGTGGACCTCGTGACCGTTGTCGACAAGCTTGGCCAGCGTCCCGCCGCAGGCCAGCTCCAAGTCGTCCGGATGGGCTCCGATCGCCAGGACACGGCGCGGGTGTGCCGCCTTGGCGTCGGTGATCCGCAGGAGCGCCACGGCACCGACGAGAGCGATCAGCGCGGTGAGCGAGGTGGAAGCCACTCCGAACGCGACCGTGGAACCCACTGCCAACGACATGGCATAGACGTTGGCGGGCACGAGCACGGCGGCGGCCGCGATCGTAGACAAGCGGACCGCCGTCGCGTGCCGCACGTGGCGGGCGAACCAGTCGCCACGGGCGAGAACGGCGTAAAGTGCGGGGAGGAACAACGCAAGCATGAGGGCGTGCGGCAGCGATGTCATGGTCTTCTCTCGATGGTTCCGGGCGCGCCGGTCACGGTGGCGCCCACGGGGGAGGGTGCGGCGCACACGGAACGGGGGAGGACCGTGTGCGCCGCCCCGGGTCAGGACTCTTTCCGCCTGACCCAGCTTGGGGGGTGCGGCGCACACGGAACGGGGGGATCCGTGTGCACCGCCCGGGGTCAGGACTCTTTCCGCCTGACCCAGCTTGGGGGTGCGGCGCACACGGAACGGGGGGGATCCGTGTGCACCGCCCGGGGTCAGGACTCTTTCCGCCTGACCCAGCTTGGGGGGTTCAGCTGTTTCTGCGTCTGGCCCAGCTCAGGAGGGCCGCCGCGACGACCGCCACTGCCACAGCGCCGATCCACAGCGCGGCCGTCTGCGCCGTGAGGCGTTGCTCGGACGCCTGGGTCTCCCCCGACACGGCGGAGCCTGTCGTCCCGACGGTGGTGACGGTGGTGACGCTGGTGCCTTGTCCGCTACCGCCACTGAGTGAGCGTCCGACCTGGCTGTCGAGGTCGGCGGACTCACCGTCGATCAACAGCCTCGCTCGGCTGTCATAGCCCGCAACGCCCGCGTCCGTGACGGTCGAGGTGTATAGCACCATCGTGGCGTCGCCCGGCGCGACACTGCCCAGTGCCACCGTGAAGCCGGCGGCATCGCAGCTCCGCACTTCGAGGGCGTCCGCGGGGGCCATGTGGGCCTCGGTGACGTCACCGTTGGCAGCGAACTCGGTGAGTCGGCGGACCTGGAAGCTGTCGCAGTCGACGGCGTGCCCGCCCGCAGCGGTGCCGTGCACGACCGCGTCCGCGGCCGGGCCGACCGGGGTGACGACGCGCCACTGCAGCGCGCCGTCGGGCTCGACGCGATCTTCGTGGACAGCGTCCGTCCAGTAGCCGTAGAACCGCGCCGTGCCAGGGTCACGCTGCTCGGGGAGCACGGTGACCGGCACAGTGAACGCTGCGTCGCCCGAGCGGAAGACGAGGTCGAGGTCGGTGTCCGCCGACACCTCTGTGGCGTCGAACCGCAGCGGGATCGTCGCGGTGCCGGTCAGGTCGCGGTGCGTCGCGACGTAGTCGGTGTACGTGAAGCTGAGCGTCTGGTCGGCAACGTCGGCGGTCGCGACGAGCTCGTCGTCGTCGGTCCGCAGATCGAACCCGTCCGTGAGCGGCCGGACCTCGGGAGGTAGCCGGACGGTGACGGTGTCACCGGGTGCCGCCTGGTCGACGGACCACGCGATCTCCACCGGGAACTTGCTCCAGAGGCTGAGGGCGGCGTCGGTGACGGTGACGGAGCGGACGGCCCCGTCCACGGTGCCTTGGAGAGACACGGTGGACGAGGTCTCGTCCGTCGTGACGTCGCGCTCTGCCGCAGTCTCCACGGCATCGGGAGAACTCTCGGATGCGGCGCACGCGCCCAGTAGCGCGATCGCCAAGAGTGCCGTGAGACGCACGGGGAGGGCCCGTACTTTAGACATAGCTCGGTCGTCCTTTCGAGACGGGGAGGGATCCGGCTCGGCGCCCTGGCCGGTTCTTCGGCCATTGCGCTCTGACCCTCAACACGTCCCGCACCCGAAAGAATGACGCGGTACCAGATGTGACCTACATCACAGGACAGAAGTCCGCGTCTGGATCGGCCGGTTCGGTCGTGAAGTTGACGGTGCGTGAGGCGCCGTACGTCCCCGCTTGCCGGTCGACATAGCGCATCGTGATGTAGTGCGGCCCGGGCTCCATCTGGCCGACCAGCTCCTCGAAAGTGGTCGTGGACGTGACGGGGCCGAAGTAGTGCGTCCGGGTGCCGTCGATGTCGAGCTCGATCTCGCTGCCGGGCTGAGCAGTGAAGACGAACTCGATGGTGCGTTGCAGGACGCCATCGGCGTCGACGTACTCGCAAACCGGCGGCGTCGTGCCGTTATGAGGTTCGTCGATCACGGGGGCGGTGAAGGTGTACGGCCCGACGAGCGCGCTGGCCGGCGACACCGCGCCGTCGACGACCTGTACGACGGCGTACGACGTCTTGAGGTCCAGCGCACTGGGCGGAGGCGTTGCGACCCACCTCCCGTTCCCGTCCGCCGTCGTTGTGGCAACCTCTGTCCCGGCCTGGTCGAGCACCCGTACCACGGCACCTGGTTCGGCGCTCTCACCGCGCAGGGTGACCGGGAGCTGGACGTCGCCAGGAGCTGGCGATGCTTCGGCGATCACCGGGGCGCTCGGCAACGGTTCGGGTTCGGGTTCGGGCTCCGGTTCGGGTTCCGGTTCGGGCTCGGGTTCCGGCTCGGGCTCGGGTTCCGGCTCGGGTTCCGGAACCGGCTCCGGTTCGGTCGACGGCTCCCGCTCGGGCGGTGGCTCGGTCGACGGCTTCGGCGCAGGTGGCAGAGTGGTCGAAGGCCGTGGTTGCTCCGGCGGCTCCGACGTTGGTCGCGAGACGTCAACGGACTCGATCTCCGCCGTCGGGCCGGAAGTTTCGACGGACTCCACCTCTGTGACGCCGTGGTCGTGCTCGTCCGTGTCGTCCTTGGGGTCCTCGCTCCCGTCCACGTCTGCCCCGGGCTCGGTCGACGTCTGGACCTCCGGACCGGGAGCCCCAGCCGGCGGAGGGTCTGTCTGCGATCGCACAGAGTTCGCAAGGGCGGCAACCAGAGCAACGACCAGCACCGCAGTGGCCATCGTCAGCCAGGCGCGAGCGCCCCAAGGGCCTGCCGCCCGCAACACCTGCAGGAGCGACGAGCTCGCGCCCGCGCCCACCGCTCCGGCCGCAGTCCCGGCACCGCCCGCGGCCGCGAAGCCCGCACCGGCTCCCGTTCCGGGCCCGAGAGCCGACTGCGGCTCCGCGACTCCCCCAGCACGTTCGGGCGCTGCGACATCCGCTCGCGCTGCGAACGCGCTGCCTGCGCCGACGGCCACGGCAGCGCCGACCGCCGACGCACCGCCCGTCACCGCGCGTGCTGCGCCCGTACCACCCGTGTCTCCCGACCCGGCGTCGCCCGACCCGGCATCGAGATCGCCGGTGACCGAAGCACCGCCCGCTGCACCGACCTCGAAGGACACCGCATCCAAACGCGCGAGGAGCACGGGGTTGGCGAGCACCACGGGGAGCAGCAGGCCCCGCATGCGCGTCGAAACCTGACGCAGCTCGGCCAGGGCCTCGGTGCAGCTCTCGCACTCCGTCAAGTGGGCCTCGACCCGCGCCGTCCGGCCGGCGCCCAGGCGTTCACGCTCGTAATCGGCCAGCATGAGGGTGATCGGCCGGCACTTCGCCTCGACCTCACCCACGTGCGCCTGCAACCAGGCGGACTTCAAACCGTCACGGGCGCGACGAGACAGCTGGGCGACCGCACCCGGAGTCTGCCGGTAGTGACTCGCGAGCGATGACGGCGTCCGGCCCTCGACGACCGTCAGCCACAACACCTCTTGCCACTGCTCGGGCAAGGTGGTGAAGGCAGACGTCAGCAGATCACGGTCGATGAGCGCGTCGACCCCGTCCGGTACTGCGGGCACCGCGTGAGCGGCCTTCTCGAGATCCTCGACAGGAAGTTCCTGGGTGCGGCGGGACTTGTCGGTCAACAGGTTCCGAACCGTGCGCACGAGGTACCCGGCGAAGCCGTCGGCCGGCCCGCCGCCACCTTGGATGGCACGCAGCACGCGCAGGAACGCCTCCTGCACGGCGTCCTGCGCCTCGTGCGCGCTCGCGAACCGGCGCGCGACCCTCATGGCGTCGTCATAGTGGCGCTGATACAGCAACGAGAAGGCCTGCGCATCACCGTCGCGGACCATCCGTACCAGGACGTCGTCGGACGCTGAATCTAGTGCAGCAGTCATCCGACACCGCCTCCCATCGTGTTCCTCAGCAACCGTCACGGTGCGACCCGATGCCTTCATCTGGACACACCTCTCGTTCGTCATCACGCAGAACGAGGCTCGCGATGACGCCGGTGTGACACAGAGCACAAATATGGACCCCCGCGTACGCTATATACGTTAATCCAGGAGGCCTGAAATCCAAGCTGGTTTGGGCGGCGACTCTGAACAGCGCAGCGCTCGGACAGCAGTTGGGCATGGTCGCCGCGGCGGAGCCGGCGTTCTCGCGCTCAGCCGTTCCCGGTGACTTCCTTCGCGCGTTCGAGGACGGCGTCGAGCATGTCCTCGGTGAGCCGGCCGGTGAAGGTGTTCTGCTGGCTCACGTGGTAGCTGCCGAGCAGGCGTATCCGCCGTCCCTCCGGCGTCGGGAGCACGACCTCGGCGCCGTGCCCGAACCGCGGCTTGGGCCGCGGAACCTTCCAGCCCTGGCGGCGCGCAGCGGCGAGAGCCGCGTCCCAGCCGATCGCGCCGAGCGCCAGGATCGAGCGCAGGTGCGGCGTCACCAGCTCGAGGTCTCTGTCGAGCCACTGCCCGCACGTGGCGCGCTCCTGCGGCGTCGGCTTGTTGCGGGGCGGCGCGCACCGCACGGCCGCCACGATCCGCGCGCCCGTCAGCTCCAGGCCGTCACCGGCGGCGACGGAGGTCGCCTGGTTGGCGTAGCCCGCTCGGTGCAGGGCGGCGTAGATCCAGTCTCCGCTGCGGTCCCCCGTGAACATGCGCCCGGTCCGGTTCGTGCCGTTCGCGGCCGGCGCCAGCCCGACGACGAGGAGCCGCGCCCGCGGGTCTCCGAACCCGGGACCAGGACGCCCCCAGTACGGCTGGTCGGCGAAGCTCGCGCGGCGACCCGAGACCGCGACCGACTCCCGCCACTCGACCAGCCGTGGGCATGCCCTGCAGACGGAGACCCGCGCGTCCACCTCGGTCACGTCTCGGGCGCCGGCGGCGAGCGTGGCGACCTCCCCCGCGTCGGTCGCGACCGGGGTCTCGGCATCGGCCGGGTCGCCGGGCCACCCGGTGCCCGGCGGCACGGGCGAGACGAAGGACTCCCGGGTGACGGGATGCGGCAGGGCGACGGTCGCCGTCGGCTCGATCATCCCTCCATCTTCCACGACGGGCCGGGCGGGCACGTGATTTGTGCCACTGCTACAACCTACGGCTACGTAACCAGCAGAACGTGCCCTTCGGTTGTGGTTATCCCACAAGAGCGGTTCGGTCTCGTTGGCAGGTGGAACAGACTTGCGAGCACGGCGCCGTCGGGCTGTGATCTCGGGCCGTCACGCGGATAGTCTCGGTCGGTCACCACCGCGCCGACCGACCTCCGGGAGCTTCCCCATGCCCAGCACCTCCGCCCCGCCGGGCACCTCGCACCGGCTCCGGAAGGTGCTGATCGCGAACCGTGGTGAGATCGCGGTCCGCGTGGCCCGCGCGTGCGCGGACGAGGGCATCGCGACCGTCGGCGTCTACGCCGATCCCGACCGTGACAGCCTGCACGTCAAGCTCTGCGACGAGGCCTACGCCCTCGGGGGCATGCGGGCGGTCGAGACGTACCTGGACGGCGCGAAGATCCTGGACGTCGCCCGCCGCTCCGGCGCGGACGCCGTTCACCCCGGCTACGGGTTCCTCTCCGAGAACGCCGACTTCGCCCGCGCCGTCGTCGACGCCGGCCTGGTGTGGGTCGGTCCCCCGGCCGCGGCCATCGACGCTCTCGGCGACAAGGTCACCGCACGGCAGATCGCACAACAGGTCGGCGCGCCGCTGGTGCCCGGCACTCCGGACCCGGTCAGCGACGCCGACGCCGTCCTGGCGTTCGCCGACACCCACGGCCTGCCGGTCGCCATCAAGGCCGCGTTCGGCGGCGGCGGGCGGGGCCTGAAGGTCGCCCGCACCCGCGAGGAGGTGCCGGAGCTCTTCGACTCCGCCGTCCGGGAAGCCACCGCCGCCTTCGGGCGCGGCGAGTGCTTCGTCGAACGCTTCCTCGACCGACCCCGGCACGTCGAGACCCAGTGCCTGGCGGACGCCGCTGGCAACGTCGTGGTCCTGTCCACCCGGGACTGCTCGCTGCAGCGCCGCCATCAGAAGCTCGTCGAGGAGGCGCCCGCGCCGTTCCTCACCCCCGAGCAGGAGGCGGAGCTCGTCGCGTCCTCCCAGGCGATCCTGCGGGCCGCCGGGTACGTCGGTGCCGGGACGTGCGAGTTCCTCGTCGGCGCCGACGGCACGCTGTCGTTCCTCGAGGTCAACACCCGGCTCCAGGTCGAGCACCCGGTCACCGAGGAGATCACCGGCGTCGACCTGGTGCGCGAGCAGCTGCGCCTCGCCGTCGGGGAGGACCTCGGCTACGACGAGGTGCCGACGCGCGGGCACGCCATCGAGCTGCGGATCAACGGGGAGGACCCGGCCTCGGGATTCATGCCGGCGCCCGGCACCATCACGTCGCTGATCTGGCCGTCCGGACCCGGTGTCCGCGTCGACTCCGGCGTCGTCGCCGGCGACGTGATCTCCGGGGCGTTCGACTCGATGCTCGCCAAGATCATCGTCACCGGCGCCACTCGCGCCCAGGCCGTCGAGCGCGCCCGCCGCGCGCTCAAGGAGACCGAGGTGGTCGGGCTGCCGACCGTACTGCCCTTCCACGCCTCGGTGCTTGCCGAGCCCGACTTCGCGGCGCCCGACGGCGCAGCCTCCTTCCGGGTCCACACCACCTGGATCGAGTCGGACTACGCCGAGCGGCTGCGGGCGCTGCCGACCACCCGGCCCCCGGAGGCCGGTGCCCCCTCCCCGGAGCCCGCGGGCGAGTCCGAGGCCACCGAGCGGGTCGTCGTCGAGGTCGGCGGCAAGCGGCTCGAGGTGGTCCTCCCGGCCGGGCTGGGCATCAGCGGGGGCCTGCGGGGCGGCATGCGCCGCCCGGTCCGTAGATCCGCGGGTCGGTCGGCCGCGGCGGCCGGCAGCAACGGCGCGGCGCTCTCCTCCCCGATGCAGGGCACCATCGTCAAGGTCGCCGTCGGGGAGGGCGACCTCGTCGAGCCGGGCGACCTCGTCGTCGTCCTGGAAGCGATGAAGATGGAGCAGCCGCTGCTCGCGCACCGGGGTGGCCGGGTGCAGGGCATCAGCGCCGCGGTCGGGCAGAATGTCGCGACCGGTGCGGTCATCTGCCAGATCGAGCCGGTCGACGCCTGAGAACGAATCGGCCGGGGGACGATAGTCTTCGCGCCCGCCTTGGGCACGGCCGCCGTCCGCCGTGCGCGACGCGCGCCGTCCTCGGCGATAGCGTGCGAGGTACCCATCGCGGAGGCGAGATGTCGACCAGCCAGCACACCGTGCCGAAGCGCCCGGCCGCGCTGCCCCGTGCACTCGTGGTGGCGATGTCCGTGCGGCTCGTCCCGTTGCTCGTCCTCGTGATCCTGTCGGTGGCTGCCGGCGCGGCGGGTCACGCGATGACGGACATCCCGCTCGCGCAGTGGTTCGTGCCGTGCGCCCTCATGCTCGTCTCGGCTGCGGGCTGGTTGGCGGGGCGCCGTGTCCTCGAGCGCTGTCCCGGCGGGCGGGAGGTCCGGTTCACGGCCGCGGGGCGCGCCGGTGCGGTCTCGCTCGCATGCAACTTCCTCGTCATCTTCCCCATCATTGTGCTGCGCGACCATCCGGGCGGGCTCGTGCTCGTGGGCGGGCTGCTCGCCGTGGGCGCGGCCGCCCTCGCGTACGGCATGCTCGACAACGTGCGCCGATTCGTGCGGTGGGCCGAGATCGACCGAGACGGCCTGCACGATAGGTGACCTTCGCTCTCGCCACAGTGCCGTTGTTGTGACGGTACGTACCCTCGTCAGACGTCGCGCGTTACGAGCTCGAGGGGGCGAACGATGACCGCATGGGTCGATGATCGGTCCGATTCGACCGGGCCGTCTGCGCGCGTGCCGTCCGGGCTGCTTCCGGCCCTGGGGCTGGGCTACATACCGATCTTCGTTGCAGCGGGGTGGCTCGTCGGAGCCGGGAGCGCGGGGAGCACCTTCACCGAGCTGTCGCCGTTGACCCTGTTGCTGCCCGCCTTGTCGTTCGCCGGCGAGCTCTGGTTCGCACGGGTGCTCAGCCGCTACCCGCCCGCCCTGCGGGACCGTCGGCTGAGGCGTTCGTGGGGGCAGTTGCTGCTGGCTGCGGCGTTCGTCGCGATCGCTGTGGTGCTCTTCGTGGTGCTGATGCCCGAGATCGACTCACCGCACGCGACGCTCTCGATGGGTGTCGGGTTGATGGCGGGGATGAGCGTGCACAGCACACTCACCGTGCGCTCCGTCCGGAGGCTGCTGGAGAGCTGAGGCACCGCCTGTGCCACGCTTGGGCGATGTCCCAGCCCGACCACGGCCGAACGCCCGGCCAGCGCCCGCCACCGGATGCGCGCGTGCACCGACAACCCGGCGACGGGTGGGTCGAGTGCGGCTGCGGCTCGCGGCACTGGGGCCTCAACGGCGCCGCCGGCCTGATGCTGTGGCGCGTCGGCGCCGACGGGGTGGAGGTCGTCCTGCAGCACCGCGCCCTGTGGTCGCACCACGGCGGCACCTGGGGCCTGCCGGGCGGCGCGATCACCGACGGCGAGGATGCCGGCGACGGCGCCGTGCGCGAGGCCGTGGAGGAGGCCGGCCTGGATGCCGCGGGGATGCGCGTGTGGGCCGAGCGCTCGCTCGTACACCCCGACTGGTCCTACACGACCGTCGTCGCCGAGTCCGTCGGTCCCCAGGAGCCCAGCGTCAGCGACCCCGAGAGTCTCGAGGTGTCGTGGGTGCCGATGGATGGCCTGGACGGCCGAGAGCTCCTGCCCGCGTTCGGCGAGTCGCTGCCGCTCTTGCGGGCCATGGTGCGCCGGCTGGTGCTCGTCGTCGACGCCGCGAACGTCGTCGGCTCCCGACCCGACGGCTGGTGGACGGACCGGGCCGGCGCGACGACGGCGCTGCGCGACCACCTGGGCGCGCTGATCACCGACGGACTGCCCGCGAGCGACGTCGAGCTGCCCGGCGACCGCTGGTACCCGGAGGTCCTGCTCGTCACCGAGGGCGCTGCCCGGGGCGTGCCCGCCGCCGGTGGGGTCGACGTCGTCGCGGCCGCCCGCAGCGGAGACGACGCGATCGTCGACGAGGTACGCCGCCTCGTGTTGGACCCGGTCAACGACGTCGCCGTGACGACGGCGGACCGGGGCCTGATCGCCCGCGTGGGCGCACTCGGTGCACGGACCCTCGGACCGCGCCTCGTGCGCCACTGACGGTCCGCCACCGAGCCGTCCGCCACCGGGCGCTGCTCGCCACATAGAGTTGACCCATGACCGACCGCACCGCCTGGGCCTTCGGCCTTGCCACCGTCACGACCACCGGCGAGACGCTCGACGTCTGGTACCCCTCCCCCGCACTCGGCACGGCGCCGCCGAACGCCGCCGCACCGGCGGACCTCGTCGGGCTCGAGGACACCGACGCCGCGCGCGAGGTCCGCACCGAGGTGGTCTCCACGGAGATCGACCTCGATGCCCCGCCCGCCTCCGCCGCGGACGGCTACCTGCGCCTCCACCTGCTTTCGCACCGCCAGGTCACGCCGAACAGCATCAACGTCGATGGCATCTTCGGGGCGCTGACCATCGTGGTCTGGACCTCCGCCGGGCCGTGCGCCGTCGAGGGTTTCGAGGCCACCAGGGCACGGCTGCGCGCGCGCCACGGCGCCGTGAGCGTGTACGGGACCGACAAGTTCCCCCGCATGGTCGACTACGTCGTCCCCTCCGGCGTGCGGATCGCCGACGCCGACCGTGTCCGCCTCGGCGCCCACCTCGCGGAGGGCACGGTGGTGATGCACGAGGGCTTCGTCAACTACAACGCCGGCACGCTCGGACGCTCCATGGTCGAGGGCCGGATCTCCCAGGGCGTCGTCGTCCACGACGGCGCTGACATCGGCGGCGGCGCCTCCATCATGGGCACCCTCTCCGGCGGTGGGAAGGCACGCATCGAGGTCGGCCCGCGCTCGCTGCTCGGCGCCAACGCCGGCCTGGGGATCTCCCTCGGCGCGGACTGCGTGGTCGAGGCCGGCCTCTACCTCACCGCGGGCACGAAGGTCTCCGTCATGACCGGCGAGGGCATCAGGCCGGAGGGCGGCCGCCTCGAGAGCCCTCGGGTGGTCGCCGCGCGTGAGCTCTCCGGCATCGACAACCTGCTCTTCCGACGCAACTCCGTCTCCGGCGCGGTCGAGGCCCTGCCCCGCAGCGGCACCGGCGTGGAGCTCAACGCCGCGCTGCATGCCTAGAACCGTGAGCGGCCGCGCTCGTCGCCGCGGCTGCCTGAGCGGCCTGCTGGTCGCGCTGGTCGTCCTCGGGCTCGCCGTGGGCGCGGTCGTGGTGGCGCTGCAGGTCCTGGGTGGCGAGGATCCGCCGTCGAACTCCTGCGTCGCGCCGATCGGCGAGGACGTGATGGTGCTCGACGCGGAGCAGGCGGACAACGCGGCGCTGATGGCTGCCGTCGCCATGCGCCGTGAGCTGCCCGCGCACGCCGTGACGGTGGCGATCGCGACGGCGATGCAGGAGTCCCGGCTGCGTAACATCGACTACGGCGACCGCGACTCCGTCGGCCTCTTCCAGCAGCGTCCCTCGCAGGGCTGGGGCACGGTCGCCGAGATCATGGACCCGATCTACTCGACCAACGCCTTCTACGACGTCCTCGTCACCGTCCAGGGGTGGGAGGACCGGCCGGTGACCGAGGCTGCGCAGGATGTCCAGCGTTCCGCGTTCCCGGACGCGTACGCCCAGCACGAGAACCGCGGGCGTGCCTTCGCCTCGGCGCTGACCGGCTACTCCTCGAGCGCGCTGGTGTGCGAGCTGGACCCCGCCGAGGGTGGGGAAGCGTCCGGCACGGCCTCGGCGCCCGGCGCTCTGGGAGCGGTCCGGGACCGGCTCGTTCGGGACTTCGTCGAGATCGGCTTCCAGGAGCGTGGCGAGCTGCTGGTGGTGGACGCGACGACGCTGCCGGCGGGCCGGGACGCGGCGCCGGAGCGGCGCGGCTGGGCGGTCGCGCAGTGGGCGGTCGCGACGGCAGGGGCGACGGGGATCAGCACGGTCGTCACGGACAGTGAGGCCTGGATCCGCGGCGACGGCGACGCCGCCTGGGTGCCGCTCGCGGACGCCGAGCTGCCGGCCGCCGTCGCCGAGGCTGCCGCCGCAGCGGGACCGGGCGCCGTCGTCATCGCCTGACGGATCTCCGCCAGCCGCCGAGAGCGGAAACCTGCACCGATAGCGGACGTTCAAGCGTCCGCTACTGGCGCAGGTTTCCGCTCTCGGCGGCGGTCAGCACATCCACAGGTCTGCACGGGCGGCCATCGCGTCCACGGCAGGCGTCTCCGCGCGTCCACGACGACTCCCCCACGACGCATCGTCCTTCCATGTCGGATCACGCCGAGCCCTCACCACCCGCCCCGAGCCTCTTCCTGACACGCGACTACGGAAGCGGCTCGATCCGTTCCGCGCGTCGCGCCGGCGACATCGTGCAGCTCCGACCTGGAGCTTGGACCGCACCACCTCTCGCCGACGAACCCTGGTGGGAGACTCGCAGACGAACGGAGATCGCTCGTTGCCATGCGCTCGACAGGCAGCTGCGGTCACCGCATGTCTTCTGCCTCACCACAGCGGCCCTGTTGCACGGCTGCCGCATCTGGCGGCTGCGGCCCGGCTCCGACGTCGCCCAACGGTCCACCGCGGACCGCTCGCGCTCGAAGGACCTCAGACGACATCGCTTCCCGGTAACCGAGCAGGACATCACAGAGGTCGCGGGCCTGCGGGTCACCTCGCTCGAACGCACACTCGTCGACTGCGCCCGCTTCCTGCACCCACGCGACGCCACGGTCGTCGTCGACTCCGGGATCCGGATCCTCGCGGCACCGGACAAGTGGAACCGCGTCTCATCGGATGCGCGGGTCACGGCGGTCCGGCGTCGGCTGCTCTCACGACTCGAGGCGCTCAGGGGATGCCGCGGGGTGCGTCGTGCACGGGCCGTGATCACGCACGCCGATCCGTACGCCGAGTCGCCCTCGGAGTCCGTCCTCCGATGGACAGTCACAGCACACGGCTACCCGCCTCCGGTCGCCCAGTTCCGGATCGACGTCGGTGACAGGACGTTCTTCACGGACCTGACGTGGAAGTTCGAGGAAGGCAACGTCACGAGGTTGGTGCACGCCGAGTTCGACGGTCTGGTGAAGTACGGGGGCGACCGCGGCACCCGGGCGCTGGCCGACGAGAAGCCTCGCGAGGATCTGATCCGCGAGCGTGGCGACGTATTCCGCCGGTTCGGCACCGCGGACCTCTCGGACGAGCAGGCGGTGGTCCGACGCCTGGCCTCGGCCTTCCCACCCAGGCTCCGCGGCACGCTCGCCCCGGTCCCGGATCTCCTCGGCGCGCCACGACCGCGTCGACAGTGATGCTGACCCAGGCGCCGACGCCGCCGCTGACGCCGAGAGCGGAAGCTTGGACCGATAGCGGACGTTCAAGCGTCCGCTACTGGCGCAGGTCTCCGCTCTCGGCGAGAGGCCGGCGCAGGTCTCCGCTCTCGGCGAGAGGCCGGCGCAGGTCTCCGCTCTCGGCGAGAGGCCGGCGCAGGTTGCCGCTCTAGGCGAGAAGTCGTCAGCGCTCGTCGACGGGCACGTAGGCCCGCTCGACCTCGCCCGTGTAGACCTGGCGCGGACGGCCGATCTTCGTGGTCGGGTCCGCGATCATCTCACGGTACTGGGCGATCCAGCCCGGCAGGCGGCCCATCGCGAACAGGGGCGTGAACATCTGCGTCGGGAAGCCCATGGCCTTGTAGATCAGGCCCGTGTAGAAGTCGACGTTCGGGTAGAGCTTGCGCTCGATGAAGTAGTCGTCGTTGAGCGCGATGTCCTCGAGGCCCATGGCGATCTCAAGGAGCTCGTCGTTCTTGCCGAGCTTCTGCAGGACGTCGTGCGCGGCGTCCTTCACGATCGCGGCGCGCGGGTCGTAGTTCTTGTAGACCCGGTGGCCGAATCCCATGAGCCGGACCCCGCCCTCCTTGTTCTTGACCTTGCGCATGAACTCGGAGGCGTCACCGCCGTCCTGCTGGATCTGCGTGAGCATCGACAGGACGGCCTCGTTCGCACCGCCGTGCAACGGCCCGGAGAGAGCGCCGACGCCGGCAGCCACGGAGGCGTAGATGTTGGCGTGCGCGGAGCCCACCATGCGCACCGTCGCCGTCGAGCAGTTCTGCTCGTGGTCCGCGTGCAGGATCAGCAGCATGTCGAGGGCCTTGACGACGGCCGGGTCGATGTCGTGCCGCTCGTAGGGCAGGCCGAACGTCATGCGGATGAAGTCCTCGACGTACCCCTTCGAGGCATCCGGGTAGAGCAGCGGGAGACCCGTGGAGCGCTTGGCGATGGCCGCGATCATCGTCGGCACCTTCGCCATGAGCAGCACGGTGGACAGCTCGCGCTGGTACTCGTCGTGCGGGTCGAGCGTGTGCTGGTAGTACGTCGCCAGCGCCGCGATGCCCGCCTGGAGGATCGCCATCGGGTGGCCGTTGGCCGGGAAGGCGGTGAAGAACGCCTTGAAGTCCTCGTGGAGGATCGTGTGCCGCTTGATCCGACGGTTCACCGCCTCCAGCGTGTCGCTGTCCGGCAGCTCGCCGTAGATGAGGAGGTAGGCGGTCTCGAGGAAGTCCGACTGCTTCGCGAGCTGATCGATGGGATAGCCCCGGTAGCGCAGGATGCCGGCGCCGCCGTCGATGTAGGTGATGGCCGAGGTGGTCGACGCCGTGTTCATGAAGCCGGTGTCGAGGGTGACGAGGCCGGTCTCCTTCAGCAGCGAGGAGATGTTGACGCCGTCGTTGCCCTGGGCAGCGGGCACGCGGTCGAACTGGACGGTCTTCCCGTCCACCTCGAACGTCGCCGGGGCGGCCTTCTCGGCCGTCGCCGGGGTGACTTCCGTCTGCGACATGTGTGGTTCCTCCTCGATCGACGCCTGCTGCGCCACGCTGCCTGGGTCGCCGACATCACGCGCGATCCGGCTACCAACATAAGCCATCGGCGGAGCAAAGAAGAACCCAGCCCCGACGGCGCCGACCACCGGCGCAGACCGCTCCCCGGCGGATCGTCGCGCGGTCCGCGTCAGAAGAGCGGGCCGCCCTCCGTCAGGCGGCGCACCGCCTCGTCCACCCGCTCATCCGTGGCCGTGAGCGCCATCCTGACCCGGTCGTGGCCGGCCGCGCCGTAGAAGCTGCCCGGCGCGACGAGGATGCCCCTGCCGGCCAGTGCGTCGACGATCTCCCACGACGACGCCTGCCGCCCGCCCGACCCTAGCCAGAGATACAGGCCCGCGACGGACTCCGGGTCCCGCTCGAGACCGGCGGGCTCGAGCGCGCCCAGCAGCGCCTCGCGCCGGGCGCGGTAGCGGTCCTTCTGCTGCGCGACGTGCTCGTCGTCCGACAGGGTCGCGGCCATCGCAGCCTGGACCGGAGCCGGCATGATCATGCCGGCGTGCCGGCGCACCTCGCGCAACGGCGCGACCAGCGCCGGGTCGCCGGCGATCAGCGCTGCCCGGTACCCGGCCATGTTGGACTGCTTGGACAACGAGTACAGCACCAGCAGACCGGTGTGGTCACCGCCCGTGACCCGTGGGTCGAGCAGGCTCGGCACGCCGTCGGAGGACCAGGGCTCGATCCAGCCGAGCTCGGCGTAGCACTCGTCGGCGGCAACGACGGCGCCCCGCTCGCGGGCCCATGCCGCGACGGCGGCGAGCTGGTCGACGCCGAGGACGTGCCCGTCGGGGTTGGCCGGCGAGTTCAACCAGATCAGGCGTGCGTCGGGCCATGCCGAAGGATCGGCGTCGACCGGGACGGGCTCGGCCCCCGCCAGGCGAGCCCCGACGTCGTAGGTCGGGTACGCGGTCCGGGGGTGCAGGACCGTGTCGCCCGGCCCGAGGCCGAGCAGCGCGGGCAGCAGCGCCACCGTCTCCTTCGAGCCGATGGTGGGCAGCACGCCCGTGGCGTCGAGGTCGTGCACGCCTCGCCGGCGCGCGAACCAGTCGACGACGGCGGAGCGCAGCGCGGGCGTGCCGATCGTCTCGGGGTATCCGGGTGCGTCGGCCGAGGCGACCAGCGCATCCCGCGCGACCGCTGGAGTGGGATCGACCGGCGTCCCGACGGACAGGTCCACGATCCCGCCGGGATGCGCCCGCGCCCGCGCCTTGGCGGGGGCGAGCGAGTCCCAGGGAAAGTCGGGCAGCGCCGCCCCGTGGAGCGGCACGTCAGGCCTGCGGGGGCAGGGCCGCGACGATCGGGTGGTCCTTGTCGATCATGCCCATCTTGGCCGCGCCACCGGGCGAGCCGACGTCGTCGAAGAACTCGACGTTGGCCTTGTAGTAGTCGGCCCAGACGGTGGGGGTGTCGTCCTCGTAGTAGATGGCCTCGACCGGGCACACCGGCTCGCACGCACCGCAGTCGACGCACTCGTCAGGGTGGATGTAGAGCATCCGCTTGCCCTCGTAGATGCAGTCGACGGGGCATTCGTCGATGCACGCCAGATCCTTGACGTCCACACACGGCTGGGCGATGACGTAAGTCACGAGAACTTCCTTTCCGTCGCTGCACGGCGCCCCGGACGCCGTCCATCTAGTATCACGCAGACGCGCGCCTCAGCACGACCGCGCGGCCCTGACCGGGCACGATGGGTGTGTGAGCTCACCACATCCTCCCCCGCCGTGGAACGAGTGGCGTCCCGGTGAGCGCATCGTCGTGCGCTACCGCGCCGAGGACGGGCTGCACGACGCGCTGGGCTATCTGGTCGAGGTCGGCGCCGACGGGGTCGTGGTCCGTACCCGCCGCGGTGACGTGCCCGTCGCGGCCGGCACCATGCTGACCGGGAAACGGGTTCCGCCGCCTCCGGCGCGGCGAGGCCCGTCGTCGCGTCGTCAGTCCCCGCCGCCCGAGGAGTCCCCGGAAGACCCGTCGCCGGACGAGCGGTCGGAGGGCGGGGCCCCGCAGACGACGTGGTTCCACGGCGAGTAGGTCCAGGTCCAGGTCTCCTCGTCGAAGAGGCTGCCGTCGCGGAAGCGCTGCCGCGTGACGGTCACCGTGAACCCGTTCTGCCCGCCGGACTCCGGCTCGCACTGGTCGGAGGGGTTGTACACGGTCTCCGGCTGGACGATGTTGTAGGGGTCCGAGGTTCGGGACTCCACATCCCACACGTCGGTGCCCCACAGCCGCGCGTGCACGCGGTCGTCGGTCACCCAGGCTTGAACGAGCACACCGTAGTCCGTGTTGTTCCGCCAGATCATGTCGGTGCTCGGCTCCCACAGCGTCGCCTCGCGACCCATCGGGTACCGGTCGAACCAGCGGCTGTGCGGCGTGTGGGCGACGTCGTCCATACCGGCGAGGTAGCCGACGTTGTACAACGTGGTCGACAGCTGGGAGAGGCCTCCGCCGAGGGCCTCGGAGACGAACCCGTCCTCGACGACGCCGGAGGAGACGTATCCGTTCGACGCCGTGATGGGCCCGATGGCCTTCAGCAGGGAGAACTCCTCACCGGGCCTGAGCAGCGTGCCGCTGGCCTTGGCGGCACCCACCTGAAGGTTCTCGGTGCGCACAGGGTTGTACGGCATGGGTGTGGAGAACTCGGAGATCACCTCGTCCACGCCGAGCGCCTCGGCGTCCTCGGTCGTGAAGTCCGGCTCGGACGCGACCAGCTCCACCTCGGCGGTCCGTTCACCGGACGTGCCGGCGGCCAGCACGGACTCGGCGAGCTGCTCCGGGTCCAGACCCTTGCCGGTCGTGGACGGCACGATCTCGGGTCCGTCGTTGCCGAGGATGATCTGTGCGTCCTCACCCGTGACCTCGATCTCGGGATTGACCTCGACGACCGTGTCGGCCAGTCCTTCACCGTCGAGCTGCAGCTCCAGCGAGGAGCCTTCGGCGACGAACGTGGCGTGGGTGGCAAGCTGCTCGGGGCTCAGCTCGGCAAGCTTGTCGCCTACCTTGACGGTGACCGGCGCAGACACCAGCGGTTCAGCGAGCGACGTGCGCGCCTCCTCGACCGCATCGGCGCCGATCTCCGGCGCCACCTCCTCGGTGGGGAGCTGGAGCGGCCGCTCCTCGGTGAGCCAACCCTCCTCGACGGCCTCGACGGCGGCGTCGACGTCGACGGCGGTGCCGGGCTCCGGCTGCGTCACGTCGATCGTGGTGCCGGAGAACGCGATGGCACCCTGGACCGGAGCGACGTCGAGCTCGTCGGCGACGCCCTGCAGAGCCTCGCGGAGCGCCGGCTCGTCGACCGTGGTCGCCGGCTCGACCGCGCCGAGGCCGAAGAGATGCCCCCACAGCGCCTGAGGGTCGAGCGTGAAGCCGACGAGGTCGTCGACCGTCGCCTCGGCGTCGAAGGTCATCCCGGTCTCGCCGGGATCGATGCCCGCCACCTCTTCACCGACCGCGACGGGAACCTGCTCGGCGGCCACCGGGCCGAGCTCCTGCTCCAGCCGCTCGCGGGCGGCGTCGTGCGTCATGCCACCGACCGGCACGCCCGCGACCGTGGTGCCGTTGGGTACCCGCTCGCCCAGGAACATCGCTGCGCCCCCGTACGCGGCGGCGAGGACGATGAGGACCACGAGGGCGATCAGCGCCCGCCGGCGGCCGCGACGCGGCTTCTCCTCCTCGAAACCCGCGAACGGCGAGGCCGCTGCGGTGGTCGCCGGATCGCTCGCCGGATCGCTCCAGTGCGGCTCGTCGCCGACCGCGGGGACGACGGCGGTCGCGTCGGGGTCTGTGGTCACGTCTCGCTCCGCCTCGTGCTGGGCAGCGCCATCGTCGGCACCGTCGTGCGGGGTCTGTCCGCCCCGGTCACCGGAGGGGACTGCGCGGCCGTTGCCGTCGGAGGCCGGCGGCGGTGGCGGTGGCTCTTCCAGACCGCGCTGGCGTCGGTCGAGGACGGTGTCCAGGTCCGACATACCGGTGCCCGCTGCGGGGTCGCCCGTCTCCGGCGTCGCGGTGTCCGGCTCTTCTCCGGGCGTGCGGTCGTCAGTCACTCAGCGCTTCCTCTTTTTCCCCCGGGACCCAGAACGGGTCCCTGTGCATGGTAGTCAAGGCACTGCTCGGACATACGGTGACCACCGCCACCGTCACCACATCGTTACGCGGTCCGCCCGAGTCGTGACTGATCAGGTCAGGGGTCGGACACGCCCGAGGTGGTGGACGAGGCCGCCGGTGCCCGTGGAACCGGTCCACGCGTCGAGCACCTCGCCGACCACGACGTCGTGGTCACCGGCGGTCTTGATCCACGATGTCCGGCACTCCAGCCATCCCTGGGCGGCGTCCATCAGGGCGGCGCCGGTGCGCGCGCCACGGTGGTGATCGATGCCGAGGAGCTGCCCGAACGCGGGCCGCCCGGGCTCGGCCAGCCGCTCGGCGGCGAGCGTCCCGCCGGCGTCGAGGATGCTGACTGCCCACGTGTCCACCTCGTCGAGGGAGTCGCGTACCCGGGCGTCCGAATGCACGCAGAACAGCACCATCGGTGGGCGAAGCGACACGGACGCGACCGCCGTCGCCGTCATCGCGACGTCCAGGCGACCGTGCCGGAGAGCCACGACCGTGATTCCGCCCGGCAGGCGCGCCATCGTCGAACGGAACCGGTCGACGAGGTCGGGGTCCGTCGCGCCGATCAACGGCCGGCCTGCGCGGCGTTCGGCCGGCGCGGGTGGTCGGAGTACCACACGCTCGGGGTCGCGGCGGCGATCAGTCCGGCGATCGGCAGACCGAGCAGCCACAGACGGCTCGCCAGGTCGTTCGTGACCAGGACGTCCTGGTTCGGCGACAGGTAGGTCAGCGCCAGGGCTGTCAGGAGCGCCGCCAGCGCGTAGAGCAGGACACCGACACGGTCCGCGGCGGCGCGCGCGAAGACCCCCCCGAGCACGACCAGCACGAGGGCGCCGGCCAGCCCCTCCGGCAGGGCCTCGTGCGACAACCGGTGCACGAACGTGCCGGCCAGCCCCACCAGCACGCCGACGACGACGGCGGAGACCGTCGGCACGACGCTCCCTCCCGACGTCGTCGCGCCGGTGTCGGGTCGGCGGCCACCGGCCGTGCCGGGAGAGCCGGTGTAGGCGTTGCCCGTGCTCTCGCCACCCGTGCTCGGGCCACCCGCGTTCGGGGCGCTCGTGTCGTAGGCGGTCATGCGATCGATCCCCCGAGGAAGGCGGCCAGCCGGTCGATGCCCTGGGTGCCGGCGAGCCGGTCACGGGTGAGGCCGTCGACGGTGCGCGGGTCGGTCAGCTCGATGACGAGGTCGCGTCCGGGCGCGAGCCGGAGGCTGGCCGTGCCGAGCCAGGGCAGCAGGACCCCGTTGCTGACGGCCAGCCAGCCGCACACCGGCAGACCGCGGTTCTCGGGCCGTGAGCGGTCGAGGGTGCGTACCGACTGCACCTGCGTGCGGTGTGCACGCAATGCCGCGAGGACGGGGGCCATCACGGGCTTGACGTCGATCGTCAGGTCCACGAGGTGGTCCGGGGCCACGAGAGAGGGCAGCTCGCGGTCCGGGGACGCGGTGCCCAGGACGTCGCCGCGAGCGCCGAACTGGGGATCGTGGTCGACCATCGTCTCGAGCCAACGCAACGCCGCCCGATACCGGTCCTCCGGTTCCACGATCCAGCCGACCACGGGGACGAACCAAGGGGCGAGGTCGGTGAGCGGGTCGTCGTCGTCCTCGACGGGCCGGGCGTCGGCGGCGAGCTCGACGGCGCGCATGGTGACCTGGTGAACGTGGACGTGGTCCGGGTGCCCGTATCCGCCGTCGGGCTCCTCGGTGACGATGACCTGAGGACGCGCCCGCCGAATGATCGCGGCGAGCAGCCGGGCCGCGACGTCGACCGGGACCGCCGTGAAGGCGTCTCCCTGGGACTCGCTCCCGGGCCCGGCGACGCCGGGACGCACCCAGGCCATGCCGGAGTCGGTGAACCGGGCGGGGCGCCTGGCGGCGAGGCCGGGCTCGGTGTCGAGGAACCGGTGGGCGCTGACCCCGAGCGCTTCCAGGGCACGGGCGACCTCGTGCTCCCGCTCGTGCGCCAGCGACTGCGGGTCGCCCGCGAGATGAGCCAGCTCGGGCGGGATGACCTCACCCCGCTCGCCGCGGGTGGCGGTGACGACGTCGACCGCGACTCCCGCCGCCGCGGCGGCCGCGAGGAGGCCTCCGGCGCCGAGCGTCTCGTCGTCAGGGTGTGCGAAGACCCCGAGCAGCCCGCTCGTCGCGAGGGGCGCCCGTGAGATCGCGTGCGGATCCGTCACACCCCCATCATGGCCCGAGTCGCGACGATCAGCACACGAGCCGACGCGTCGTCGTCCGGAGGCACGCCCGACGACGGACGCCAGCCGATCGTGGCCGCCGGCCTCCGTGGCCGTTGCTGCGGCAACGACCTCGGGCGAGCGCCTCGTCCGTGGCGGGGGTCAAGCGTTGGCGGCGGCGCGCTTGGCGCGAGCGGCCGAGCGGTACCGGTCCTGGGTGTTGAGGACGACCTTGCGGATGCGCACAGCCTCCGGGGTGACCTCGACGCACTCGTCCTCGGCGGCGAACTCGAGCGACTCCTCGAGCGTCAGGCGCCGCGGCGGGACGAGGTTCTCGAACGAGTCCGCGGTCGAGGAGCGCATGTTCGTCAGCTTCTTCTCCTTGGTGATGTTGACGTCCATGTCCTCGTTGCGGGAGTTCTCCCCGACGACTTGACCCTCGTACACCTCGGAGGTCGGCTCGACGAAGAACGACCCACGCTCCTGCAGGTTGATCATCGCGAACGGAGTCACGGCGCCGGCCCGGTCGGCGACGAGCGATCCGCTGCTCCGCATCTCGATCGGCCCGTGCCAGCGCTCGAAGCCGTCCGAGAACGAGAAGGCGATGCCCGTGCCGCGGGTCTCCGTGAGGAACCGGGTGCGGAACCCGATGAGGCCGCGAGCGGGCACCATGAACTCCATGCGGACCCAGCCGGTGCCGTGGTTCGCCATGGTCTCCATGCGGCCCTTGCGGCCGGCCATGAGCTGGGTCACGGTACCGAGGTACTCCTCGGGCACGTCGATGGTCATGCGCTCCATCGGCTCGTGGACCGCCCCGTCGATCTCGCGGGTGACGACCTGCGGCTTGCCGACGGTCAGCTCGAAGCCCTCGCGGCGCATCTGCTCGACGAGGATCGCCAAAGCCAGCTCACCGCGGCCCTGGACCTCCCACGCATCGGGTCGCTCGGTGGGCAGGACTCGAAGGGAGACGTTGCCGATGAGCTCGCGGTCGAGGCGATCCTTGACCTGCCGAGCCGTGACCTTCGCGCCCTTGACGCGCCCGGCGAGCGGGGAGGTGTTGATGCCGACGGTCATCGAGATCGCGGGCTCGTCCACGGTGATGAGCGGCAGCGGGCGGGGGTCGTCGGGGTCGACGAGGGACTCACCGATGGTGATGTCCTCGATGCCCGCGACGGCGACGATGTCGCCGGCGAACGCACGATCGGCCGGCACCCGGTCCAGACCCTCGGTGCGCAGGAGCTCGGAGACCCGCACCGTGCGGGACGTGCCGTCGGCACGTGCCCAGAGCACGTTCTGGCCCTTGCGCAGCTCTCCGGCGCGGATCCTCAGCAGCGCGAGGCGGCCCAGGAACGGTGAGGCGTCGAGGTTGGTCACGTGCGCCTGCAGGGGCGCGCCCTCCTCGTACGCCGGCGCCGGCACGGAGTCGAGGAGGGTGGCGAAGAGCGGCTCGAGGTCCTCGTTCTCCGGCAGCTCGCCGTCGGCGGGCTGAACGGTGCTGGCCCGGCCGGCCTTCGCGGAGGCGTAGACGACCGGCACGTCGAGGATGGTGTCCAGGTCGAGGTCGTCGACCTCTTCGGCCAGGTCCGAGGCCAGCGAGAGCAGGAGGTCCTGGGACTCGGAGACGACCTCGGAGATGCGTGAGTCCGGACGGTCGACCTTGTTGACGACGAGCACGACCGGCAGCTTGGCCGCGAGGGCCTTGCGCAGCACGAACCGGGTCTGCGGCAACGGCCCCTCGGAGGCGTCGACGAGCAGGACGACGCCGTCGACCATGCTCAGCCCGCGCTCGACCTCGCCGCCGAAGTCGGCGTGGCCGGGAGTGTCGATCACGTTGATGACGACGCTGTCGTTGGCCGCCCCGGCAGCCCGTGCCGCGGGACCGGAGTAGTGGATGGCGGTGTTCTTCGCGAGAATGGTGATGCCCTTCTCGCGCTCGAGGTCGCCGGAATCCATGATGCGCTCGCCGGTGTTCTCGACGGTCTGGTGACCGCCGAAGGTGCCGGTCTGCCACAGCATCGCGTCCACGAGGGTGGTCTTGCCATGATCCACGTGGGCGACGATGGCGACGTTGCGCAGGTCGGAGCGCACAGGCATGCGGTGGTGACTCTCTTTCCGGATGGGGGCCAGGTCGTTGCCCGCCAATGGGGGCGTCGGCCGGCTGAGGGGCGCCCGAGACGGGCGCCAAGGCTCCATCCTACCGGTGGATGGCCGCCAACAGCCGACGGCGTGAGTGAGGTCTCACCGAGAGGGTGACATCTCGGTGTGAACGTGACGTGTCATCGCTGGTGACCGTGGCGCGGGCCCGGTGCGTGACACCTGGACGCGGCAGGCGCGCGATGATGAGAGACATGCGATCGACGATCACCGTGCGCGCCGGCTCCAGCAAGGCGCTCGCCGTCGTCTCATGGGTGGCGTGCGCCGTCGTGCTGGTGACGATGGGGATGAACGGCGGCCTCGCGGAGCTGGCCGCGTACGGCGGGGTGCCGCTCGCCGCAGCCGCCCTGGCGTGGGCGGTGTTCTGGCAGCCTCACGTCCGGGTGGACGACGAGGGAGTGACGCTCGCCAACGTGTGGCGAACGGTGCGGGTGCCGTGGTCGGCGCTGGAGTCGGTGGACACCAGGTGGGGCCTGCGGCTGCACACGAAGCGCAAGCGGTACTCGTCGTGGGCGGTGCCCGCACGGAGCCGGTACCGCAAGAGCGGGAATCAGGACCAGCAGCCGTCGTCGAGTCTGCTGGAGCTTCCCGACGGCGCCGAGCGGACCGTCTCCGCGGACTCCGAGCAGATCGGCCGGGTCATCGAGACCCGCCTGCTCGCGGGCGCCGGTTCGGGTCCGGACCCCGAACAGGTCCGGGCGACGCTCAACACCCGTTCCGTCGCCGTCGTGCTCGCCGCCGTCGCCCTCGCCGTCCTGACCGTCACCCTGTTCGGCTGACCGCGACGGGCGCGCTCACGGAGGCCGTGTACTGGGCGCCCGGGCACGGCCGGGCCATCGATCCCGCGGCTCTGCGGCGCGAGATCCGAAGGCCATCCCTGCCAAAGTCCAACCACAACCGGGAACGCACCGGGCGGGCCTCACGACGGCGCCCCCGACCCCGAGACCAACCGCGCCCGGCACGACGAAGGGCCGGTGGATCGTCCACCGGCCCTCCGTCAGTCCGGACGGCGATCACCGTCCAGGGTTTGCGGGGATCACTCCGCCACGAAGCCCCAGTTCTCCGGGCGCGTGGTGCTGAAGCCCTCCGCGCCGTAGTTGGCGAGGTTGTTGTCCGTCGCGTAGATCTCCGGGCGCTGGTAGAGGGGCAGCGTGTGCACCTCTTCCCAGATCATCTGGTCGGCCTGGTTGGCCATCTCGATCCGCTTCTCTTCGTCGGTCTCGACGTCGATCTGGGCGATGAGCTCGTTGAGCTCCGGATTGTTGAGATTGGCGTAGTTGGAGTCGTTGGTCTCCGGGTTGCCGTAGATCTGGGAGATGCCGTACATCGGGTACGGCGTCCCGATCCAGGAGAAGGCGATCATCTGGAAGTCACCGTTCGACAGGGCCTGGCCCCACGTTGCGGTGTCCTGCTGCTTGAGCTGGACGTCGATGCCGATCTCGCCGAGCTGCTGCTGAACCAGCTGGCCCTCGTTCTCCGACACCGCGATGCCGGTGAGGACGCTGAAGCTGACCTGCAGCGGCTCACCGTCGCGCTCACGGATGCCCGTCTCCTCGTTGAGGACCCACCCGGCCTCCTCGAGCTGCTTCCTCGCGGCCTCGGGGTCGTACGCGAACTCACCGGTGTTGTCCTGGTAGCCCTCCTGCCCGTTCACGAAGACGTGGTTGCCAAGCGCGACGATGAACTCCTCGGGCAGACCGGCGAGGTCGGAGGCCGCGATCGCCTCGCGGTTGAGGCCCTTGACGATCGCCTGACGAACGTCGAGCTCCTGGATCAGGCCGGCCTTCGAGTTGAAGGTGATATGGCGCCAGTCGGGACCGTTCGCCTGCCGGATGTCGGCGTTCGCCACCTTCGAGGCGACTTGGTAGTTGTTCGGGTTCGGGCCGACCTCGAACGCGTCGATCTCACCGTTCTGGAACGCCTGCGCGACCGCCTCGGCCGGGATCATGTGGAACTGGACCTCGTCGAGCATCGGCTCCGGGCCCCACCAGATGTCGCTGTTGGGCACCAACGTGATGATCTGCTGCGCCTGGTTGATCTCCTCGATCTTGAACGGGCCGGTGAAGTAGTCCGCGTTGTACTCCAGCCAGCCTTCCTCGAACGTCGTCGTGTCCGCGACCGACTCGGCCGGGACGATGTCGTCCAGCAGCGACTCCCAGTCGGGGAAGGTGCTCTTGAAGGTGATGACGACCTGGAACTCATCCTCGCCCTGGTCGACCGACTCGATCTGCTCGTACGGGCCTGTCTGGACGCAGCTGATGTCTTGGTTGGACCCGTCGCAGACGGTCAGCGTCGCCTGGTAGTCCTCCCACGTGATCGGGTCGCCGGTGTTCCAGACGGCATCCGGGTTCAACGTCAGCGTGATGACGTGCTGGCCGTCGACGATCTCCTCGTTGAAGTCCTCGAGGAAGCTCTCGTTCGGAGTCGGGAGGCCCTTCGCGTCGTAGTTCCAGGGCCGGACCGACATGAGGTCGCGGATGTCCGTCCAATCGGCCTGGTTGCCGTTGACGTGCAGTGGGTTCCACTGCGAGGGCAATGCCTCGCCGCCCGCGAGTCGCAGGGTCCCGCCGTCTTGGAGATCTTCACGGGGGTGGGCGTTCACCTCGATCGCGCCACTGCCGCCGCCGGAGGAGCCGTCTCCCTCCCCGCTGTCATCGTTGCCGCCGCCGTCTCCACCGGGACCGCACGCGCCAAGCGCGAGCGCCATGGCGGCGCTGGCCGCGAGAATCGCGGCACCCTTCTTCGTGCGCACTGTGTGAACCCTCCGTCGATCTACGGACAGACGTGCGCGGATCGTTCCGCCAGGGCGCAGACAGGGCTGCGACACGTCACATGACATTTACTGAACCATGCGTGGCTGTGAGGTCCGGCACGCCGAGCCCCTGACAGGCCTGTTTGTGACCCAATTGAGACCACGCGGTGACACCAGCGAAACCGCGCGGCAGAACCGCTTCAGAAGACCTCGACCGCCTCGGCGTAGTGGCACGCGGACCGTTGGTCCTCGGCCGTCCGGCGCAGCGCGGGGTCGTCGTTGATGCACAGCTCGCGCTCGTCGTCGGAGAGCGTGAGGAACTTCTGGCAGCGGGTACGGAACCGGCAGCCCGACGGTGGATCCGCGGGCGACGGCAGGTCGCCACGCAGGATGATCCGCTCGCGCCGGCGTTCCTTCTCCGGGTCCGGGATCGGGATCGCGGAGAGCAGGGCCTGGGTGTAGGGGTGCGTGGGGTACTCGAACACCCGGTCCACCTCGCCCACCTCGACGATCCTGCCGAGGTACATCACGGCCACCCGGTCCGCGATGTGGCGCACCACCGACAGGTCGTGGGCCACGAACAGGTAGGACAGGCCGAGCTTGGCGCGCAGCTCGTCCAGCAGATTGATGACGCCCGCCTGGATAGAGACGTCGAGGGCACTGACGGGCTCGTCGAGAACCAGGAGCTTCGGTTCCAGCGCGAGGGCGCGTGCGATGGCGATGCGCTGGCGTTGGCCGCCCGAGAAGTGCTGCGGGTACCTGTTGGCGTGCGAGGACTCCAACCCCACCAGCCGGAGAAGCTCGCGGACTCGGCTCTCGATCTTGTCCTTGGGTACGCGGTTGGCCGTCATCGGCTCGGCGATGATGTCGAAGACCGGCATGCGGGGGTCGAGCGAGGCCATCGGGTCCTGGAAGACGACCTGCAGGTCTCTGCGGAGCTCGCGCCGTTCCGCCCCCTTCTTGATGTCTCCCACATCGTTGCCGAGCACGACGATCTTCCCCTCCTGCGGCGCCTTGAGGTCGAGCACCTCCAGCAGCGTCGTCGTCTTGCCCGACCCGGACTCCCCCACCAGCGCGAGCGTCTCACCGGCCCGGACGTCGAGGCTGATGCCGTCGACGGCCTGGACGGTGCCGATACGACGGCGGAACACGGCGCCCTTAGTCAGGGGAAAGTGCCGCTTGAGATCCGTGATCTGCAGCACCTCTTCCCGCTGCTCACGTGGACGGCGGGTGAGGTCCGGCTCGATGACCCGCGGGACGGGATAGATGTCCCGGTAGTCCAGGTCCCCCTGGGCAATCTCGCCCGAGCGGTGGCAGGCGGCCGTGTGCTGTGCGCCGCGGGTCGGCGTCAGCGCCGGTTCAACCTCGAGGCAGGTGTCGACCGCCATCGGGCAGCGCGGGTTGAACGGGCAGCCTGGCGGGAGGTCGAGCAGCGACGGAGGGTTGCCTTCCACGGGGGCGAGCGCGCTCTTCTCCTCCTCGTCCGGCCTGGGTAGCGAGCCGAGCAGGCCGATCGTGTACGGCATCGTCGAGCGGCAGTAGATGTCGTCGACGTCGCCCTCCTCCACGACCCGGCCGGCATACATGACGGCGACACGGTCGGCCACGCCCGCCACGACCCCGAGGTCGTGGGTGATCATGACGACGGCGGCGCCCGTCTCCCGCTGCGCCGTCTTCAGCACCTCGAGGATCTGCGCCTGGATCGTCACGTCCAGGGCGGTGGTGGGCTCGTCGGCGATGATGAGGTCCGGATCGTTCGCGATCGCCATCGCGATCATCGCCCGTTGCCGCATGCCACCGGAGAACTCGTGGGGGAAGGACCGGGCACGCACCTTCGGGCTGGGGATGCCGACGAGGTCGAGCAGCTCCACCGCGCGCTCGCGAGCGGCCCGCTCGCCCATGCCCCGATGGGTCTGGAGCGCCTCGACGATCTGGCCGCCCACGGTGTACACGGGCGTGAGCGCCGACAGGGGATCCTGGAAGATCATGCCCATCTGGTTGCCGCGGATCTTGGACATGTAGGCGTCGGAACGCCCGAGCATCTGCTCGCCGTGCAGCTCAACGGATCCGGTCACCCGGGCGTTCTCCGGCAGCAGCCCCATGATGGCCATCGACGTCACCGACTTGCCGGAGCCGGACTCCCCGACGACGGCCAGGACCTCGCCCTCGCGGACCGAGAAGCTGACACCGCGCACGGCGTGGACGACCCCGTCCTCCGACGGGAAGCTGACGTCGAGGTCCTCGACGTCGAGCACCGGCTCGTCGGGCCCCCGGGGGGTGAGGTTCGGTGTCGGTTCGCTCTGGCTCCGGGGCCTTGCCAGGAAGTTCACGCGGTGCCTCCGGACTTGGACGAGGGGTCGAGGGCGTCACGCAGGCCGTCGCCGACGAAGTTGATGAACACGAGCATGAGAGTGAGCGCGGTGGCCGGCGCGAGGAAGATCCACGGGTACGTGGACGCCACGCTCTGCCCCTCGGCGATCAGCGTGCCGAGGGAGGTCTCCGGTGCCTGGACCCCGAACCCGAAAAAGGACAGCGACGTCTCGCCGAGCACCGCGGAGGCGACCGCGAGAGTGGCGTCGATGATCAGCAGCGACGAGATGTTCGGGATGATGTGCCGGAACACGATCACCGGTGCCCGGACGCCCATGTAACGCGCCGCGGTGACGTACTCCAGGTTCTTGATCCCGAGCGTCATGGAGCGCACCACGCGGGCGGAGAGCATCCAGCCGAACAGGACCAGGAGGAAGATCAGCCTCGGCACGGAGCTTCCGCCGCCGCCGGACTGGGTCATGATGATCGCGATGAACAGGAACGCGGGCACGACTAGGAGCAGGTCGATCACCCAGAGGGCGATCCGCTCGAACCACCGGCCGAAGTAGGCGGCGAAGGAGCCGATGGTCGCGGCCACGACGGTCTGCAGCACCGCGACGCCGAGGCCGATCATCATGGATTTGCGCAGACCCTCGATGGTCAGGGCCAACACGTCCTTGCCGGCCTGGGTCGTCCCGAGGGGGTGGGAGTCGCTCGGTGGCCTGAGGAACGCCTCCTGGTCGATGTCCTTGTAGCCCCACGGCAGCAGCAGCGGCCCGACCAGCGCGACGAGCACCAGGAGGGCGTAGCCGACGAGCCCCGCGAGGGCGGTCTTGTTCCGGGCGAACCGACGCGCGACGATGCGACCGCGCGAGAGCCTCTTGGCCTCGCCCGGTCGTTGGCCTTCGTCCTGGTCGGGCCCTTCCGGCCCGGTATGGACCCTCTCCCCCGGCACGCTGGCGTCGCCGCCGAGACCGGTGTTGGTCGTGGCCATGTCAGCTCACTCTCACTCGCGGATCGAGGGCGGCGACCAGGATGTCCGAGAGCGTCGCCCCCACCAGGACGCACACGCCCGCGAACGCAGCGAACGCCACGGTGCCATGGATGTCCATCTGCTGAATGGCCTCGACCCCGTAGATGCCCATGCCGTGCCAGCTGAAGACGAGCTCGACGAACGTGGCTCCGAGGACCAGCTGAGCCATGGTGAACGCGAAGTAAGTGCCGGTCGGGATGAGCGCCGTGCGCAGCGCGTGCCGGCGCAGCGCCACGCCCTCGCGCAACCCCTTCGCGCGTGCGGTGCGCACGTAGTCGTTGCCGAGGGTGTCGAGCATGAGGTTGCGCTGGATGCGGCTGTAGAAGGCGAGCCCGTTCAGCGCCAAGGTCAGCGTGGGTAGGAACAGGTGCTGGAGGCGGTCGGCCAGCCAGGCGCCCGGGTAGTCACCGACCTGACCTGCCTCGCCGACGAACTCCAAGAACGTGTACCCCAGGGCGTTGTTGGCCCGGATCGCGAGAATCTGCAGCACCACGGCGACCACGATGATCGGCGTCGAGATGAGGATCAGGGAGATCAGCGTGGTGATCCGGTCGCTCGCGCGGTACTGCCGAACGGCCGTCCAGGCCCCAAGCGCGACGCCCACCAGGATCCCGATGACGGAGCCGAGCGTCACCAGCCGGAGCGAGACCCACACGCGCGTCCCGATCTGCTCGTTGACGCTCTCGCCGAACGGGGCACGGCCCCAGTTCCAGTCGGTCAGGACGTTGGTCAGCCAGATCCAGTAGCGCTCCAGCACCGGCACCTCGTCGCTGAGGTTGTACGACCGGAGCGCGTTCTCGATCGCCTGCGGGTCCAGCGGGGGGTTGCGATGCTCGTAGAGCGAGCGCGGGTCCAGCTGGGTGGCTGCGAGGAGGTACACGAGCGAGACTGCGATGAAGAGCAGGATCAGGTAGTTGAGAAACCTGCGTGAGATGAACAGCAGCATATTCACGCCTTCGTGACGGACGGGCCGCGGTCACCGCCGCACCGTCGGGACGGTGCGTCGCCGTGCCACGCCGGACGGACTGCGCCGGCAAGCAGGAACGGGACCTGCAGCACTCCGGCGTCCGCCCACTGTACCTGGCGGATCTGCGTCTCAGTGCCGCTGACCGGCCGCCGCCAGGGCGTCCTCGCCCCCCTCACTCCGTTCACTCCGTCGTCGTGCCCGACGCCGTTCCGGGTCCCTCGTCGACCTCCGGGACCTCGGGGTCGAGCTGCAGCCGCGCGCCCGGGATCGCGGCGAGGAGCTCGCGCGTGTAGGGCTGGCGCGGGTTGTCGAAGACCTCGTCGGTCGTGGCGTGCTCGACGATCCGCCCCTTCTCCATCACGGCCACCTCGTCGGCGATCTGCCGGACGACCGCCAGGTCGTGGGTGATGAACAGGTACGTGAGGCCGAGCTCCTTCTGCAGGTCGTTCAGCAGCGTGAGCACCTGGTCCTGGACGAGCACGTCGAGAGCCGACACCGCCTCGTCGCACACCACCAGCGCCGGCTCGAGGGCGAGCGCCCGGGCGATGGCGACGCGCTGGCGCTGCCCGCCCGAGAGCTCGTTGGGGTAACGACGCATGGTCGAGCGGGGCAGGGAGACCATCTCGAGCAGCTCCGCGACCCGCTTCGTCCGTTCCTGCTTCGTGCCGACCCGGTGCACCCGCAGCGGCTCCTCGATCGTGCGGAAGATCGAGTACATCGGGTCCAGGGAGCCGTACGGGTTCTGGAAGATCGGCTGGACCCGGCCGCGGAAGTCGAAGAGCTGCCCCTTGTCGAGCTTGCCGACCTCCCTGCCCTCGAAGATCACCGACCCGGACGTCGGCGGCAGCAGGTTGAGCAGGATGTTCGCGACCGTGGACTTGCCGGAGCCGGACTCCCCCACCAGCGCCGTGGTGGACCCGCGCGGAACGCTGAAGGAGACGTCGTCGACGGCCTTGAAGTCGTGGCCGGTGCCCGGGAGCGCGCCGCGGAGGTGGAAGACCTTCGTGAGGTTCCTGACCTCGACGATGTCCTTCGCCGCCGCGAGGTCCGGCCCCTCGTGCCCGAGCAGCTCGGCGGCGTCCACGCCCCGCTCCTTGGCGCTCTGGATCCGCCGCGAGGCCAGGGACGGCGCGGAGGCGACCAGCCGCTGGGTGTACGGGTGGCGCGGGTCGTTGAGGATCTGGCGCGCCGGACCGGACTCGACGACGCGTCCGCGGTGCATGACGACCAGATGCTCGGCGCGCTCGGCCGCGAGGCCCAGGTCGTGCGTGATGAACAGCACGGCGACGTTGCGTTCCTGGGTGAGCCGCTCCAGGTGGTCGAGGATGTGCCGCTGGACGGTGACGTCCAGCGCCGACGTCGGCTCGTCAGCGATGAGCAGCCGCGGCTGTCCCGCCAGCCCGATGCCGATCAGCGCCCGCTGGCGCATGCCGCCGGAGAACTCGTGCGGGTACTGCTTGGCGCGCTCTGCGGCGTCGGGCAGACCCGCCGTCTCCAGCACCTCGGCGACCTGGGCGTCTGCGGCGCGGCCCTTGGCGATGCCGTTGGCCGCCAGCGCCTCGCGAACCTGGAAGCCGATCTTCCACACCGGGTTGAGGTTCGACATCGGGTCCTGCGGGACCAGGCCGATCTCCTTGCCGCGCAGCTCCTCCATCTCGGCGCGGGAAGCGCCGACGAGCTCCCGGCCCAGGTACTTGACGGAGCCGCCGACGACCTTCCCGGTGCCCGGGAGCAGGTCGATCACGGCGTGCGCCGTCGTCGACTTGCCCGAGCCCGACTCCCCCACGATGGCCACGGACTGGCCGGGGTAGACGGTGAGGTGGGCACCGCGCACGGCGGGCACCATGCCCGTCGAGGACTGGAAGGCGACCTCGAGATCGCGGATCTCGAGGAGCGGGGCGTTCGTGTCGACGTCGCCGGCGAATCGCGGCTCGGTGGAGGTGGTGGTCATCGGTCACGCTGCTTCGGGTCGAGGGCGTCGCGCACGGCGTCTCCCATCATGATGAAACCGAGCACGGTCAGGGCGAGACCGGCGGCCGGGTAGAACAGGATCTCGGCATTCGTGCGGATGGAGTTCTGCGCGTCGGAGATGTCGCCGCCCCAGGACACGACGGTCGTGGGGAGCCCGAGGCCGAGGAAGGACAGGGTGGCCTCCGCCACGATGAAGATGCCCAGCGCCACGGTCGCGTAGACGATGATCGGCGCCGCCGCGTTCGGCATGACGTGCCGAGCCAGGATCCCGAGACGGCCCACACCCAGCGACTGCGCCGCCGTGACGTAGTCGTTGTTCTTCACGGTCATCACCGAGCCGCGCGTGATGCGGGCGATGTTCGTCCAGCCGAAGGAGGCCAGGACGGCCGCAACCATCAGCGCGCTGCCGTCGGTGAAGACCTGCATGATGACGATGGCAGCGAGCACGATCGGGATGGCGAAGAAGATGTCGGTGATGCGCGACAGGATGGTGTCGAACCAGCCGCCGAAGTAGCCGGCGACCGCGCCGATCACCGTCCCGAAGACCACCACCGCCGCGGTGGCCAGCACGCCCACCGTCACCGACGCCCGGGCGCCGTAGATCGTCCGGGCGTAGATGTCGCAGCCCTGGCGGTCGAACCCGAAGGGGTGTCCGGCCGACGGCTCTCCGTACGAGTTGGCCAGGTCGCAGTTGCGGGGGTCGACGGACGTGAACAGCTGCGGGAAGACCGCCATGGCGCACACGAGCGTGATGATCGCGGCGGAGACCCAGAACAACGGACGACGGCGCAGCTTCCGCCACGCCTCCGACCACATCGAGGACGGGGCGCCGGAGTCGTCGACGGCGTCGACGGCACCGAGGCCGCTCTCGTCCGTCTGGGCGAAGAAGTGCTCCTGGTGGCGCCGGGCCGCGACGGGCCCGCGCCCGGGGCCGGGCGGAGTGCTGTCAGGCATATCGGATCCTCGGGTCCAGGGCGGCGTAGAGCAGGTCCACGACAAGGTTCGCGATGATGTAAACGATCACCAGGACGGTGGTCAGGGACACGACGGTCGCGGACTCCCCGCCCTGGATCGCGCGGTAGAGCGTTCCGCCGACGCCGTTGATGTTGAAGATGCCCTCGGTGATGATCGCGCCGGCCATGAGCTGGCCCAGGTCGGCACCGAGGAAGGTCACCACGGGGATGAGCGAGTTGCGCAGCACGTGCACGTTGATCACTCGGGTGCGGCTCAGGCCCTTCGCCGTCGCGGTGCGCACGTAGTCGGCGCCCCGGTTCTCGGACACCGACGTGCGGGTCAGCCTCAGCACGTAGGCGAAGGAGACGGCGCCGAGCACGACGGCGGGCATCAGCAGACTGACGAAGTCCGGATCGCTCCCGGCCGTCACGGGCAGCCACTCGAGCTGGACGCCGACGAAGAACTGCAGCGTGAAGCCGATGACGAAGGTCGGGACGGCGATGACGAACAGGCTGATCACCAGGACGGTGGCGTCGAAGACGCCACCGCGGCGCAGGCCCGCGAGGAGGCCGAAACCGATGCCGAGCACGGCCTCGAAGACGAGTGCCATGACGCCGAGCCGGAAGGTGATCGGCATGGCCTGCGCGACGACGTCGATCACCTCTCGCCCGGAGAAGGTCGTCCCGAAGTCGAGGGTGACGACGCCCTTGAGGTAGATCAGGTACTGCACGAGGAAGGGCTCGTCGAGGTTGTACTGCTCCCGGAGCTGCTCAGCGACGGCCGGAGGCAGGCCTCGCTCGCCCCCGAGGGCGGCGATGGGGTCGCCCGGCATGGCGAACACCATGAAGTAGATGAGGAGCGTCGCCCCGATGAATACGGGGATCAGCTGCAGCACTCTGCGCCCGATGTACCGGAGCATGCGCGTGGGTCTCCTTCTCCCGGCCGTTGCCGAGGACGCGATCGCGTGCACGATACGCCGTCGAGCGGGTCGAGGGCGATCGGCCCCTCACAGGGGCACGCACGAGGGGCGGGACCCGAAGATCCCGCCCCTCTGCGTCAGCGACGGTGAGCTGCGAACCAGGTCACTCGGACTTGGTCACCTGGTAGTACAGCGGCACGCTGCGCCAGCTGAACTCGACGTTGTCGACGAGCGTCGAGTGACCGCCGGTCACGTTCTGGTACCACAGCGGGATGCCCGGGAGGTCCTCCATGAGGACACCCTGAGCCTCGATGAGCAGCTCGTTGGCCTCTTCCTGCGTCTCGGCACCGTTGGCCTGGTTGATCAGGCCGTCGAACTCCTCGCTCGAGTACTGCATGTCGTTCGAGCCGGCGTTCGTGTAGTAGATCGGTGCGAGGAAGTTGCTCAGCGCCGGGTAGTCGGCCTGCCAGCCACCGCGGAACACACCACGGATCTCGCCGGCGTCACGGTCGTCCAGGAACTCCTGGAAGGTCGGGTACCCGTCCATCTGGCACTCGACCCCGAGCGCGTTGCGGATGGAGTTGCAGGCCGCCTCGACCCACGCCTGGTGGTCGCTGTCCGTGTTCGTGGCGATGTACAGCGGCTGGTCGCCCCACGGCTCCATCTCCTCGGCCTGGGCCCACAGGTCCGCGGCCGCCTGCTCGTCGTACACCAGGACGTCGTTGCCGGGCACGTCCTCGGTCCACCCGTCGATGACCGGGGAGGTGAAGTCGACGGCCGGGGTCCGGCTGCCGCTGAAGATGGACTCCGTGATCTGCTCACGGTTGATGGCCTTCGAGATGGCCTGACGCCGCAGGTTCCCGGCCTCGCCCTGGAACTGCGGGAGGTACTCCGGGACGTTCAGGACCTGGATGACGGCGGCCGGCTGGTTGGTCGCCCGGTCACCCAGCTCCTCCTCGAACACCTCGAACGCGGACGCCGGGATGTTGTCGATGATGTCGAGGTTGTCCGACAGGAGGTCGTTGTAGGCCGTGTCCTCGTTGTTGTAGATGACGAACTCGATGCCACCGTTCTGGGGCACGCGGTCACCGGAGTACTCGGGGTTCGGCACGAGGCTGATGCTCTGACCGTGCGCCCACGCGCCCTCGCCGTCCATCATGTACGGGCCGTTGCCGACCGGGTTCTGACCGAAGGCTTCCATGTCCTCGAAGGCCACCTCGGGCAGCGGCGCGAACGCGCTGTAGCCGAGGCGCAGCGGGAAGTCGGACTCCGGCTGCTTCAGCTCCACCGTGAAGGTGTGGTCGTCGACGACCTTGAGACCGGTGAGCTCGCTGTCCTCATCGTAGGAGAAGCCCTTGATGCTCTCGAAGAAGTAGCTGCTGTTCTGGGCGTTGGACAGCAGGGCGCCGTAGTTCCACGCGTCCACGAAGCTGTTGGCGGTGACCGGCTCGCCGTTGGAGAAGGTCCAGCCCTCCTCGAGCGTGATCGTGTAGTTCTGGTTGTCCTCGGTCTCGATGGACTCGGCCACCTCGTTGTGCACGGCGCCCTCGGCGTCGTAGTACACGAGGCCCGCGAAGAGCTGGTCGATGACCTTGCCACCGCCGGTCTCGTTCGTGCTCGTGGGGATGAGCGGGTTCTGGGGCTCGGTGCCGTTCGCGCGGATGACGGCGCTGCTCGAGGCGCCGCCGCCCTCCTGGTTCCCGCCGTCGCCGCCGTCGCCCGAGCCGCCGCCACAGGCGGCGAGGACGAGGGATCCGGCCAGGACGGACGCAGCAACGCCCGCCATTCGCCTGGTCTTCAATGTTCCTCCTGATGAGTGAGCAGAGTGCTCGTCAGCCGCGGCACCTGGACGCGGGACCGCGCTCCCGTGAGCGGGATTTCACGGAACGATACGTGCGAGGTCAGTCCCGAATGAGCACGGAGGCCGATCGTTACAACATCGTGACCGCATAGTGAGACTCGCGCCACAGGAAGCACGCGCGGACGCCTTCCGCCCGATATCGAGCGATCCGCACGAGCATGCGGATCGCGTCAGCCGAACCACGGCGTCGGGCCCCCGATCGCGATCACCGGCTCGCCGGGTCGGGGTTGCACCGGCGGGACGGACCTACAACCGTGGTCTTGTCCGAGGCGCGTGCGTACTGCCGATGGTGGGCGTAGGCGTCACCCGGCGCGACAGCCGGCAAGCACCGCACCGACGACAGGAGCCCATCGTGCTCAGCCTCACCGACAACGCCCAGGCAGCCGTGAAGGGCCTCACCAGCGAGGCCGGACTGCCCGACAGCGGGGGCGTCCGCATCGCCCTCACCGACGACCAGAGCCAGCTCGAGATGAGCCTGGTGACCGAGCCCGAGGACAACGACGAGGTCATCGAGACCGAGGACGCGAAGGTCTTCGTCTCCCCCGAGACCTCCCCGATCCTTTCCCAGCACACGCTCGACGCCGGCCAGACGTCCGACGGCATCGGATTCAGCCTCAAGCCCCAGGAGGAGGAGGGCACCGAGGAGAGCGCGGAGGAGACGCCGCAGGCCTGACCCGCCGGTCTCGCCGCCAGCCTCCTTCCCCCACAACTTGTCGGCAGCGGCTCGATCCCCTGCCGAACAAGCCCTGGCCCGATCGTCCGGAGATCCGGACGATCGGCTGGGGCTTGTTCGCGTTCAGGGCGACCTGGCGAGCTCAGGGCGACCTGGCGAGCTCAGCCCGACCCGGCGACCCGTCCCGGCCGGTCAGCGCGGGACGACGGCGAAGCGCCGGTTCGCCAGCGACGGGTTCCGCTCCCGCACGGCGGCAAGCGTTCCCGGATCCACGTCGACGACGGCGACGTCCGGCTCGTCACCGAGGTCCGCGGTCACCACACCCGCCGGGTCCACGGCGAGGGACCGCCCGGTGCGGTAACGCCCGCACTGACCGGCGGCGAGGACGTACGCGGTGTTCTCCACGGCCCGGGCGCGGACCAGCACCTCCCAGTGCGAGCCCTTGCCCGGCCCGGCCATCCAGGTGGCGGGCACGAGCAGGACGTCGGCTCCGGCGTCGACCAGGAACCGGGCCATCTCCGGGAAGCGGAGGTCGTAGCAGGTCATCACCCCCACGTGCAGGTCACCGATCGGCAGCACGAGCGCCTCGGGATCGGCGGCGGAGAGCCGGTCGGACTCCTTGTCCCCGAACGCGTCGTAGAGGTGGACCTTGCGGTAGGCGCCCAGCAGCGTGCCGTCGGGCCCGAGGGCGACGACGGTGTTGGCCGGCCGGCCGGTGCCGGTGTCCTCGGTCATGCCCGCCACGACCGTGACGGACCCGTCCCGGGCCGCCTCTGCGAGGCCGGTGACGAACGGCCCGTCCAGCGGCTCGGCCTCCCGGCGGAGCCCTTCGGCGGTGGGCCGCGGGTCCCATGACATCGTGTACTCGGGCAGCAGCACCAGCACCGCGTCCTGGTCGGCCGCCTGCCGGACCAGGTCCGCAGCGGTCGCGAGGTTCTGGGCCTTGTCGGTGGTGACGTCGAGCTGAGCCACGGCCATACGCATGGCCCGAGCCTACGGTCCGGAACCCTCGTCCGGGGAGACGGTGCTCGGGCGATAGCCTGGCCGCCTCCCGGACCCGGAGCCCGCCATGGCCGACCTTCTCATCGTGCTGGCGACGACCTTCGTCGCCGGGCTGCTGGCGCGCGTGATCCACCTGCCGCCGCTCGTGGGCTTCCTCGCGGCCGGGTTCGGCCTCCACGCCATCGGGTTCCAGGAACCGACCGGCCTGGAGACACTGGCCGACCTCGGGGTCACGCTGCTGCTCTTCGGCATCGGGCTCAGGCTCGACGTCCGGTTCCTGCTGCGGCGCGAGGTCTGGCTCACCGCGGGCGTGCACATGCTGTTCAGCGTGGCGCTCGGTATCGGCTTCCTCGCACTGCTGGGCGCCGTCGGGCTCCGGCTCCTCGCCGGTGAGTCGTTCGGCACGCTGGCGCTGGTCGCGTTCGCCCTCTCCTTCTCCTCCACGGTTCTCGCCATCAAGGTCCTGGAGGAACGCAGTGACTCGCTCGCCCTCTACGGCCGCATCGCCGTCGGCATCCTCGTGGTCCAAGACCTCGCGGCCGTCATCTTCCTCGCCGTCGCCGAAGGGGACCCGCCCAGCGCCTGGGCGTTCTCCATCGTCCTGCTGGTCCCGGCGGCGTGGGTCTTCCGACGGGTCTGGAACTTCGTCGGGCACGGTGAGCTGCAGGCGCTCTTCGGTCTGGCGATGGCACTGCTGCCCGGGTACGCGCTCTTCGAAGCCGTCGGGCTCAAGGGCGACCTCGGCGCCCTCGTCGTGGGGATGCTGCTCGCATCCCACCCGGCCGCCGGGGAGGTGGCGAAGTCGCTGCTCAGTCTCAAGGACCTGCTGCTGGTCGCCTTCTTCGTCTCCATCGGCATGGCGGCCGCCCTCACGCCGGACGCCGCCGTGCTCGCCCTCCTGCTCGTCGTGCTGCTGCCGCTCGAGGCGTTGGCCTTCACGGCACTCCTGCGGATGATGGGGCTGCGGTACCGAACGTCGTTGCTCGCCGGCCTGGCCCTCGGCAACTATTCGGAGTTCGGCCTCATCGTCGGCGCCGTCGGCACCTCGGTGGGGCTCCTGGACGAGCGTTGGCTCGCCGCGATCGCGATGGCCGTCGCGCTCGGCCTGGTGGTCTCCGCGATCGCGAACAGGTTCGGCTACGAGCCGCTCGACGAGCTGGCCGCGCGCCTGCCCGAACGCGCGCCGGAACGCCTCCACCCGGACGACCGTCCCATCGACGTCGGCCGGGCGGAGGCCGTCGTGCTCGGCATGGGCCGCGTCGGACGCGCGACCTACGAGCAGCTCACCGATGCCTACGGCCTGACCGTGGTCGGGGTGGAGCACGACTCGAGCCGGGCGACGAAGCTGCGGGCCGCGGGCTACGACGTCGAGGTCGCCGACGCCACGGACGTCGACTTCTGGAAACGCGTGAACCGGGCGCGGGAGGTCAGCATCGCGGTCCTGGCGATGCCGTTCCACGGCTCGAACCTCGCCGCGCTGCAGGAGCTGCGCCAGTCCGGATTCCGCGGGCACGTCGCCGCGATCGCTCGGTACGACGACGACGTCGACGAGCTCCGCGAGCGCGGCGCGCACGTGGTCTTCCATCTCTACGGCAGCGCGGGGATCGCCCTGGCGGACGGTGCGGCGGAGGCCGCCGCCAGTGGCCCGACGACGGAGGAGTGAACCGTCGCCGGGTAGTTGACGGAGTGGCAGCATGGCGGCATGACTCCCACGACCGGCGTGATCTTCCGCCCCCAGTCATCGCCCGAGGACCTGCGCAGCACCGTCGAGGCCGCCGATCAGGCCGGCGTGGCCGAGCTGTGGCTGTGGGAGGACTGCTTCTTCGAGGGCGGCCTCACGACGGCGACGGCCGCCCTTTCCTGGTCCGACCGGCTGCGGGTCGGGATCGGCATCCTGCCTGTCCCGCTGCGCAACCCGGCACTGACGGCGATGGAGATCGCCACCTTGAGCCGCCTGTTCCCGGGTCGTTTCGTGCCGGGCCTGGGACACGGTGTCCTGCCGTGGATGCGGCAGGTCGGCGCCGGTGTCGACTCACCCATGACGCTGCTGCGCGAGCACGTGAGCGTCGTGCGGGACCTGCTCGCCGGCCGGACCGTCGACGTGCAGGGCCGTTACGTCCACCTCGACGACGTCACGCTCGACTGGCCGCCGCAGCAGCCACCCGAGCTGATCCTCGGCGCCCGGGGCCCGAGGACCGTGGCCCTGGCGGGCGAGGTCGCCGACGGCGCCGTG
Organism: Georgenia halophila; assembly: GCF_039541595.1. Lineage (NCBI taxonomy): Bacteria > Bacillati > Actinomycetota > Actinomycetes > Allobogoriellales > Allobogoriellaceae > Georgenia > Georgenia halophila. Next base: position 107,178 of record NZ_BAABGN010000006.1, read on the forward strand.
CTCGACGTCGCGGACCTGGACAAGGTCCGCGAGGTGCGCTCCTGGCTCGACGAGGCCCGGGCGGCCGCGGGACGGGACGGTCGGTCGCGCCTCGTGGTCAACGCGGCCGTCGAGGTTCAGCAGGATCACTCCGGCCTGTCGTCACGTGTCGCCGACGAGGTGGGCGCGCTGCGTGACGCCGGCGCGGACACCGTCGCGCTGTTCTCCGCCGACGACGACGCACCGGACCCGCGTCCGCTCATCGAGGCACTCGCCGACCTGCGCTGACTCGCCGGCCTGCGCTGAGCCGGGTGGTGGTGGACCTCGTCGCCGGCTCCGCACTCTCGAGCGGGCGATGACCCCGCCAGCTGTCACGCGGTGATCGCTGCCCTCAGCGCCCGTCGACGTCGTGATTGACCTTCATGACCACCTCGCTGACCGCCATCCACAGCGCGAAGGTGGCGGCGCCGGCGTCGAACGCCACGATGCGCCCGCTCCAGCGCCTGCCGCCGCCCTGCGGCCGGGCGGCGAGCGCGAGCCCTCCGGCGAGGTTTAGGGCGCCCCAGCCGAGATTGACCCACCGGTTCGAGGTCTTCCCGCCCAGCGGGGTGAGGTGCTGGTGCCCGGCTGCCGCCGTGGCGAGGTGGGGAAGGCTGTTCGCGCACAGCAGCCCGGAGCAGAAGGCGGTCACGTCGTCGCGGTTCATCGTTCCTTCCTACCTGCCCGGGTGCGGCTCGTACAGGGCGCCGGCCGATCGGCCCGATACCGACCGCCGCGACGCCGGCCGGTCGCGCCGTCGGCCGGCTGCGCGGTCGCGCGGATGTTCCGGGCGGGAGTCGTCCCGTGTGGCGAGCCGGATCGCCGTCGCGGAACATGGGGACATGGGAGCAGCCGCGCGCGCGACGGACACGGCCATTGGCCTGTACCAGCGACACCTCTCCCCCGGCAAGGGTTGGACGTGCGCTCACCTCGTCGCGCACGGGGGACAGTCCTGCTCGGCAGCGGTTCGCAGGCTCGTGGCGACCCGGGGCGTGCTCGGAGCCTTGTCCCCGACGATCGTCAGGTTCGTCGCCTGCTATCGCGCCGCGATGCTGCTCGCTCAGCAGGACGTCCGCGGCGTCTGTTGCTGCGGCGGCATCCCGATCCCGTTCCGGTTCCGTGGTCGCTGAACGTCAACAGCGCCCGTGACATCGCGGCCGTTCAGCGCTGTGCCAGTCCGGCGAGCCGTTCCAGCGAGGCCCGCAGCATCTCGGGCGTCGTGCTGCGTGCCCGCACCAGACGCTTCTCCTCGGTCAGCTGCGACCAGTCGTAGGTGTGGGTGACGCGGGTCCGCCCGTCCTCGAGCGGTTCGAGCTCCCAGCGCCAGAGGTGGCCCGGTGGCTCCTTGCCCGGTTCCGCGGGCCGCCAGGCGATGCGCCGGCCCTCGACGTACTCCACCACGTGGTTCTCCCGGACCGGGCCGCCGGTGAGCGTCATCGAGAACACGTCGCCGACGGCGCGGACTCGCTGACCGGGGGCGGCCTCGCCGAGGTTGTCGTTGCCGTCCCACCGCGGCTGCTGGGACGGGTCTGCGATGAGCTCGAAGAGCTGGTCGGCCGGGGCGGCGATCTCGCGGCTCGCCCGTACGACCCGGGTGACGTCGTCGTTGCTGTCCATAGGGTCATCCAAGCAGAGAGGGCATTCAGCAGGACCGTCGGCGGGCCGCAGCGAGAAGCGCGACGCTGCCGAGGCGGCACCGGGTAGCGTCTGCGGCGTGGAGGGTCCAGGGACGTACGCGTGAGGCCCGACGTCGCCCTGCGCCTGCCGTTCACGGGCCGCTGGCGTGTGGAGAACAGCCCGGCCCGCCGGGTGCCGAGCCACGGCACCGACCTCATGGGCCTGCGGTACGCGATCGACTTCACCGGCGTCGACGACCGGCACCGCACCGCGACGGTGCGTGACTGGCGGACGGTCCTCGCGACCGAGCCGCCAGAACGTTTCGTCGCCTTCGGCCGGCCGATCCTGGCGCCCGTCAGCGGTGTCGTCGTCGCCAGCCACGACGGCGAGGTCGACCACGAGGCACGCCGCTCGCAGCCGACGCTGGTGCCGTACGCCCTCGGACAGGCGTCACGGTTGCGGCAGGGGGTCGCGGCCGTCGCGGGCAACTACGTGACGGTCAGGGACCGGGCGAGCGGAACATTCGTCAGCGTCGCCCACCTGCGCAACAGCTCCCTGCTCGTCCGCGTGGGCGACGAGGTGGCGGCCGGGCAGCAGATCGCCGACTGCGGCAACTCCGGCAACTCCACCCAGCCGCACGTGCACGTGCAGGTCAACGACACGGCAGACTTCTCCGTGGCTCGGGGCGTGCCGATCACGTTCGAGCGGTACCGGGAACGGGTACGCCGGTCGGCGAGCACTCGCGCCGTCGAGCGCGGGATTCCGGGCGAGCGAGCCGTCGTCGAACCGTTGGAGTGAGTCCCTGACGTCGCCGGAGACGCGACCGGCGCGGCGTGCCCGGTGCGGGGCCTGGACCGGGCAGCCGCCGACTGCTCGAATGAGCCGATGAATGTCGAGCGCATCGTTCCCGTCCTGACCGTCACCGACCTCGCCGAGGCGATCCGCGAGCACACCCGCGTGCTCGGCCTGCAGGTGGTGATGGACAACGGCTGGGTGGCGTTCATGAGCGACGGCGCCGGTCACCAGCTGGGCCTGATCACCGCTGATGCGACGGCCCCGGTCAACCCGGACGTCTCCGTCTTCGTCGACGACATCGCCGAGGCGTACGCGGCGGCGGCCTCCGCCGGCGTCGAGATCGTGCACCCGCTGACCACCGAGGAATGGGGCGTGACCCGGTTCTTCTACCGGGACGCCTCCGGCCGGGTGGTCAACGTGGGCACTCACACCTGACATCGATCCGGCGCGTCTCGACGATCGGGGTGCTCATCTCGTGAAGGCCGTTCTCTACGACCGCTACGGACCTCCTGAGGTCCTCCGGGTCGCGCATGTCCCGAGGCCAGCGCCCGCAGCCGGCCAGGTGCTCGTCGAGGTCGAGGCGACCTCGATCAACCTCAGCGACTGGGAGACGCTGCGCGGGTCCCCGCTCTACGCCCGCGTGTGGGGCCTGCGCACGCCACGGCGGCCGACGCTCGGCTCGGACATCGCCGGCCGGGTCGCCGCGGTCGGCCCCGGCGTCACGCGTGTCCAGCCGGGTGACGAGGTGTACGGCGACAACCTGGGGCTCAAGGGCGGTTTCGCCGAGTACGCCGTCGCGCCCGAGGCGGCGCTCGCACACAAACCCGCCGGCCTGACGTTCGCCGAGGCGTCGACGATCCCGCAGGCGGGTGCGATCGCGCTGCAGGGCACACAGGGCGCTGCTGAGGGACGACGGGTGCTGATCAACGGGGCAGGCGGCGGTTCCGGGATGTTCGCGATCCAGCTGGCGAAGCGGCTCGGTGCCCATGTCACCGGTGTCGACAACGGCGCCAAGCTCGACCACTTGCGCTCCATGGGTGCCGACGAGGTGATCGACTACCGCCGCGAGGACTTCACCCGTGGCCGCGCCCGGTACGACCTCGTCCTGGACCTGGTGGCCCACCGTTCGGTGTTCGACTATCGCCGGGCGCTCGCCCCGGGCGGCCGGTACCGGTGCGTGGGCGGTTCGGTGCGCGCGCTGCTGCGTGTCCTCACGATCGGCGCTGCCGCCGGAGCCCTCACCGGCCGTCGGCTCGGGATGCTCGCCGTGCAGGAGGGCCCAGATCACTTCCAGCCCTTGGCCGACAAGTGCGTCGCCGGCGAGGTCAGCATCCGCATCGACCGCACCTTCACCCTCGACGAGGTGCCAGAGGCACTGGCCTACGTCGGCGAGGGAAATGCCCTCGGCAAGGTCGTCGTCGAGGCGTCGCCGTAGGCGGCTCCTGCGAGCTCGGCGCTGTCGTGCCAGAGGGCGTGCATGACGCCGTCGCGCCGAGCCAGCTCGGACGGCTGCTTCCAGGTGAGGCGGCCGCGCCGCAGCGCGGCGTAGCACTCGCCGTCCGGCGGCCGGACCACCGCGAGCGCAAGATCGGCCAAGGCCTGCCCCGCGCCCTCGCGACTGTTCAGGTCCGGCACCAGGCCCCGGAGCCGCCCGCCGAGCAGGCGCCACGCCAGCCGCAACGGAAGGCGCATCGACCGGGTGAGCCCCGTCCCCGGAGTCTGGCCGGGGCAGTAGGCGACGCCCCTGATCCTCCGGACGCGCGCCCCCGGCAGGTGCTCCAGTGCCCGAGCGGTCAGCACCGCGCAGAGCTTCGAAGCCGTGTAGGCGCGGCGGCCGGCGACGGAGGGCTTCTCGCGCCGGGTTTCATTCTCGGGGTGCGCGAGCAGGCGGGCGTCCGCGTGCCGCGGCGCCGGCAGCCCGGCCTTCTCGGCGGGGTCGTGCGTCCCGCTCGTGGTCAGCACGACGACGGCGCCAGGTGCCAGATGCCCGAGCAGCAGCGGTAGGAGCAGGTGGTGCGCGAGGTGGTTGACGGCGAAGGTGGTCTCGAACCCGTCGGGCGTGCGGCCGTCGACGTCGCGGCGGAGCATCCCCGCGTTGAGGACCAGTGCGTCGATCCGGTCGCCGCGGAGTCGCTCGACGACGGCGGCCGCGAAGCCACGGACGGCGGCCAGGCTGGTCAGGTCCAGCGGCAGGGACTCGTGCCCGTCCGGCGCTGGCCCGCGCACGCCCAGCAGCAGACGGGTCCCCGGTCTCGCCTCGATGCGCTCGGCGGCGACGGCGCCGAGGCCCGAGGTCCCTCCGGTCATCACGATGGTTCGCATGTCGTGGCCACCCGCTTTTACGAGACCATAGTCTCGATACTGTGGTTTTGTATGCTGGCACGATGGTGACGACGCGTCAACGCCTCGGACGTCCGCGCGACACGGAGATCGACGCCTCGCTGCTCTCCGCCGCGCGGGAGCTGCTCGGCGAGGTCGGGTACGCACGGGTGACGATGGACGCGACGGCTGCCCGGGCGGGCACCTCCAAGGCCGCGATCTACCGCAGGTTCCGCTCCAAGGCCGAGATGATGTTCGCCGCGGCCGTGCACAGCACCGACACCGAGCCGCCGGCCGACACGGGATCGCTGCGCGGCGACCTTCTCGCGCTCGGGCGCCGCATTCGTGCCGACATGTCCGCGCCCACGGCACGTGAGGTCGCACCACAAATCATCGCGGAGATCGGCCGGTCACCCGAGGTGTCGCAGCGGCTGCGCGAGGTGTTCGTCGCCCACGAGCGCGGCGAGGTCGAGACTATCCTCGACCGGGCCGTGGCGCGCGGCGAGCTTCTCCGCCCACCCGACGTCCGCACGACCCACCGCCTGCTCGGGGGCGCGCTGTTCTTCACGATCTTCGTGACCGACGAGCCGCTCGACGACGTCGACCTCGCCCGGGTGATCGACGTGGTGGTGGCCGGGATCGCAGCCTCGACGACGGCCGGCTGACGTCGGAAGCCACCGCTTACATTGCGGCCAGCAGATAGTCCGCCGTGAAGCCATCGCCGCTGTACGACGCGTCTCGAATCTGAAAGCCCGCCCGCTCGATCATCGGCTCCAGCAACCAGGAGTACGTCGAGTGCTCGTCGCGCACATGCTCCTCGGCATCCTGGCGGGTCCACTCGCTGTCGTCCGCTCCGACGCCCTCGCACCAGGCCTCGACGCGCTCCTCGGCCTCACCGACGTCGAACGAGAACACCACGTCGGACAGCCGGAACAGCGCGCCCGGGTGCAGCAGCTCCCGAACCCGACGTAGTGCGACCGACTTCCAGAAGTCAGGCAGATGATGAAGTGCCAACCGGCTGTAGGCGACGTCCGGAGCCTGACCGCCATGGTCGTAGGTGAGGAACCCCGCCTCGACAACCTCGAGCGCGGAGCCCCGGCGACGGACCGAGTCACGGAGGCGGGCCAGCATCACCGGCGAAGGGTCGACGGCGACGACGCGGCCGAAGACCTCGGCGGCAGCCAGGGCGAACTGCCCCGTCCCGGCTCCGATGTCCACCACCACAGAATCGCCGCCATGACCCAGCGACCTCAGCAGCGCGATCTCCTGGAAGGCCCCGGCGTCCTCCTTGTCGTCGTAACGCGCGACGTGCTCGGGGTCGAGATTCTCCCGGCCGATGGACGCCAGCTCGTCGATCTGCCATCCCCGGCCGCGAGGTGCTCGACCGCCTCGGTTCCGCTCCGTCATGGCGGCGAGCCTAGGAGGGCACGACGCAGACGACCACGTGCCGTCTGTCAGCCGAGCTCGAAACGCATCCGGGGGGCGGCATCGACCGGTGAAGTATCACGGCCAGGATCTGGCCCGATCGCCTCGTAGCGTCTACTTCATGACCGAGCAGACGATCCAGATCCGGGACGCGCGCACGAACAACCTCGATCACCTCGACCTGAGCATCCGACGCAATCAGCTTGTGGTGTTCGCCGGTGTCTCCGGATCCGGGAAGTCCTCCCTCGTCTTCGACACGATCGCGGCCGAGGCAGGCCACGAGCTGAACGAGACGTTCCCGCCGTTCACCCGCAACCGACTGCCGAGGTGGACACGACCGGACGTCGGCTCCGTCGACGGCCTGTCTCCGGTGATCGTGACCGACCAACGCCGTCTCGGCGGCAACGCCCGTTCCACGGTCGGCACGATCACCGACACCTGGACCTACCTGCGCCTGCTGTTCTCGCGACTGAGCACGCCGCACGTCGGCGAGTCCAACTGCTTCTCCTTCAACGACCAAGCCGGGATGTGCCCCGCGTGCTCCGGCTTGGGGGAGGTGGTGACCTCCGCGGTCGACAGGTTCCTCGACCCGGACCGGAGCCTCGCTGAGGGCGCGATCCTGCTGCCCGGGTTCGGCAACGGCGGCTACTGGTACTCCAAGTACGCCGACATCGGCACCTTCGATGCCGACACCCCGCTGCGCGAGTGGTCCGCGCAGGAGCGCGACGCCCTCCTGTACGGCGGTGAGCGTGCCGCGGTTCTCGGCACCAAGCCGCCGTCGGACTACGAGGGCGTGGTCGAGCGTTTCGAGCGCATCTACCTGCGCACCTCTGACGACCTGTCCGATCGCAAGCGCCGGACGATCGAGGAGTTCACCCGCGTATCGGTGTGCCCGGACTGCCGGGGTGACAGGCTGAACGAGGCGTCTCGCACCGCCACGGTCAGCGGGCACACCATCGGGCAGATGAGTCGCCTGGAGCTTCCGGAGCTCCGGGAGGTCATCGATAAAACCGACCGGGCCGAGATCGGCTCCGTGGTCGCCGCGCTGCGCGAACGGCTGGATGCGATGATCACGATCGGGCTCGGCTACCTGCACCTCGCCCGCGCCACCACGACGCTCTCCGGCGGGGAGTCCCAGCGCGTCAAGGCGGTCAAGCACCTGGGATCCAGCCTCATCGAGATGCTGTATGTCTTCGACGAGCCCACCGTCGGCCTGCACGCGCATGACGTCGACTCCATGGTCGCCCTGCTGCAACAGCTCCGCGACCGGGGGAACACCGTCCTGGTCGTCGAGCACGACCCGGCGTTGATGGCGATGGCCGACGAGATCATCGAGATCGGTCCGGATGCCGGCGAGAACGGCGGTCGACTCGTCTTCCAGGGCGGCTACGGCGACCTCCTCGCCGCTGACACGCCCACTGGCCGCGCGCTCACCGCTCACGGACCCGCCGCTGGAGAGCCGCGCACGCCCCGAACCTGGGTCTCGGTGACCGACGCCCGACGGAACAACCTTCAGAACGTGACCGTCCGGCTCCCCCTCGGGGTGATGACGGTCCTGACGGGGGTGGCGGGATCGGGCAAGTCGAGTCTGGTCACCGAGCTCACCGCGCAACATCCCGCGATCGTGGTCGATCAACGGCCGGTCTCGGCAAATCGTCGCTCCACGCCGATCACCTACACGGGCATCGCGACCGCACTGCGCAAGCTGTTCGCCCGACAGACCGGGGCCTCGGAGAGCCTGTTCAGCGCGAACTCCCAAGGCGGTTGCCCGGATTGCCAGGGCCTCGGCATTCTCTACATGGACTTGGCCTTCATGGACGGGCAGGAGACGATCTGCCCGACATGTCAGGGCACGAAGTTCACCGCTGAGGCGCTCTCGCACACGGTGGACGGACTCACCATCGCCGACGTCGAGCACCTCACCATTGCCGAGGCACTCGTCCGACTCGACGACGCCGCCATTCGGGGACGGCTACGCCACCTCGACCGGGTGGGGCTCGGATATCTCCGCCTCGGGCAGCCTCTGAACACCCTCTCCGGTGGCGAAGCCCAGCGAGTGAAGATTGCCAAGGAGCTGCGAGACGCCGACGAGCCGAGCATCTACGTGCTCGACGAACCCACGACGGGGCTGCATCTGCGTGACATCGACACGCTCCTTGCTGTGATCGACGACCTCATCGACCACGGACACAGCGTCGTCGTGATCGAGCACAACCTCGACGTGATCCGACGCGCAGACTGGATCGTCGACATGGGCCCCGGTCCCGGTCGCCACGGCGGCATGATCCTCTACACCGGCCCCGTCGAGGAGCTCACGGCTACGACCGCGACGGGGAGAGCGCTCGCAACGATGCGGGAATGACCGCCGCGACCCATGTCAGGCACCGATCGAGCGGGAGGATGCGCGCAGCGACGAGGCCCTCGGTCATGTCTCGCGGGAGAGCAGCGTACAGTCGCGGCAGGAGCTGACCATGGTTCCCCGAAGGGAATCTGGATGTCCGACGCCACTCACATCACCGCTGCTGTCCCGACCGTGCCGCCGAACGGCTCCTTGCCGAGCGCCGATCTACTCTCCCTCGGGCTGCTTGCCGGCTCTTCGATGGAGAACGAACGGCGACTTCCGATACATCCTCGTCACCTGGATCGGATCGACCCCGATGTGCGCGCACGGATGATCATCGAGCGTGGTTATGGCCGTGACTTCCAGCTGGAACCTGGTTACCTCGAATCGCGCGTGGGTCGGGTCGCGGAACGCTCCGAGGTGCTCGAAGCCGCCGACGTGCTGCTGCTACCCAAGCCGCAGGCGGCTGACGTGGCAGCGATTCCCGAGGGCCGCGTGCTGTGGGGGTGGCCGCACTGCGTGCAGGACGCGGCAATGACGCAGACGGCGATCGACAGTCGGCTCACGCTGATCGCCTTCGAGGCGATGAACCACTGGACCCAGCGCGGAGACTTCAGCCTGCACGTGTTCCACAAGAACAACGAGCTGGCCGGCTACTCCTCCGTACTGCACGCATTGCGCCTGGTCGGCTCGACCGGTGACTACGGGCCACGACTCAGCGCGGTCGTCATCGGCTTCGGCGCGACGGCGCGGGGTGCCGTGACCGCCCTCAAGGCGCTCGGGATCCACGACATCCAGGTCCTCACGCAACGTGGTGTCGCGGCAGTCGGCTCGCCGATCCACACCGCACACATCACCCAGCTCGACACCGTCGAGGGCGCGGCCCACCTCAGCAAGGTCCCCACCCCGGCCGGCGACGTACTGCTCCCCGAGTTCCTGGCATCGCACGACATCGTCGTCAACTGCACGCTTCAGGACGTGGCCGCACCGTTGACTTACCTGCGGACCGAGGATCTGGACCGTTTCGCTCCCGGGAGCCTGATCATCGACGTCTCGTGCGACCAGGGGATGGGCTTCGAATGGGCGAGGCCCACCACGTTCGACGAGCCCATGTTCACGGTCGGTCAAGGGGTGGACTACTACGCCGTCGGCCACAGCCCGTCGTACCTGTGGAACTCGGCAACGTGGGAGATCAGCCAGGCACTCCTGCCGTTCCTGCGCACGGTCATGGAAGGACCGGCCGCGTGGGCGAAGGATCTCACCCTCTCCCGCGCGATCGAGATCGACGACGGCGTGATCCAGAACCAGAGCATTTTGAGCTTCCAAGACCGCGAGCCGGCCCATCCGCACGCGCGGACTGCCTGAGGCGTCGCCTGCTCGGTGCGGGCCTGCCCATCGAGGCCATCCGGGAACGTGCTGGAGCGTATGAGAAATCCTGATGCAGGACCTGCTCGGGACCGTACGCTCACCGTATGGGGCTCTTGACTTTTAGCATCAACCTCACCTTGGACGGCTGCGTCGATCACGAGGAGGGAATCGCCGATGATGAGACGCACGCTTCCTTCACCCGGCTCATAGACGCGTGCGGGGCGATGCTGTGGGGCCGTCTCACCTACGAGATGATGGAGAGTTACTGGCCCGCCGTTGCCAGCGGCGAGCAGGCCGCACCGCCGTCGATGCGCGAGTGGGCAACCAAGTTGGAGGTGAAGCCGAAGTACGTCGTGTCGTCCACGCGTAAGGACTTCCCGTGGACCAACAGTCACCATCTCGCGGGCGACCTACGCACCAGCGTGCAGCGCCTGAAGGACGCGACACCGGAAGGCGTGCTTCTCGGCAGCGGCAACCTCGCGGTTGAGCTGGATCGTCTGGACCTGATCGACGAATACAAGCTCCTGGTCCACCCGAGGATCGCCGGGCACGGCCCGACGCTGTACCAGAAGGGGTTGCCCAGCACGCGACGGCTCGAGCTGGTCTCCGCAGAACCGCTGAACAACGGCGCAGTCGCCATGCATTACCGGCGCGCACACTGATCCAGTGCGGCAGTGCCAGGCTGGTGATCTCTGGGATCACACATTGAATCTGAAATCCACCGTTTGCCCAGGTTGTCAGCATGTCAACAAGGTTTTCCTCGCGTTCGAGCGTTTCGGCAGGCCAGCGGTGAGTTCTTCGAAAGGTTGAACCGGAACTCGAGTACGCTCAAGGACCTATATCGGGGGCCACCAGCCACTCGTGGGCCGTCCGTGCCGTCGTTCTGAGCTGCGGGTGCTCCTGCACGATCTCTCGCTGCCGCTCAGCCGGCAGGCCGAGCTCGTGCAGCACGTTGAGGATCACGACTGCCGTGGTCACCTCGACGATGGCAATTAGCTCCTCGAAGGAATGGTTCGGTGTCCTGCCCTCGTGCGCAAGGTCGTTGCGGGCCTTCGTCGCCCTGCTCGCCCAGTGGCCCACGTTGGGCATGACCAGCGCGATCGCTTCCTGGTCGGGGCGCGCGGCGAGGGCGTGGAGGCGGTCTCGGAGCGTCGGGTCGTTGCGAATCTCCCTCTTGAAGCGGTCTCGGTGCTCCTCGGGGACTTGCGCGAGCATCGCTTCACGCATCGCCTTGAACTTCGCCTTGGGGAACGGCTTCGCGTCGATTCCAAGGCCGCGGTGCAGCACTTCGGCAGCGCCCACCGCCGTCAGCAGATTGTTCTCGACGAAGCGCGCCGGCGCGTAGCGCAGGCCGAGGATCATGTTGGTCGCTGCCTGCATGCGGTCGTGCGCCTCGCACCAACGGGGCACGACTTCCTCAAACGGTAGTGAGTCGCAGGTGAAGAACATGCGGTGGTGGTCGACGGCCTTCGCGTCGGGCTTGCCGCGCGCGGCGGGCGAGTAGAGCACGTCGGCGCGCCGGCGCGGCCGGGGTTGACCATTCGGCAGGAGCGACTCGGTTCCGGCCACCTCCAACCGGAGCCAGATCACGCCTGCCGCGCGGTGCGTCGCCAGTGCGATTAGGTCCTGCATCAGGCTCGCCGCCTTCAGCGCGGCGCTCAGAGCGAACGGTTCGGGCGGGGCGACTCGGATGGAGACCGTATCCCTCATGCGTCCAGCGGTCCCGCCCTTGCGGCGATCAAAGAACGGCAGCGTGTGCGTGTGCGCGAGGCGGTACTCGGTGCCATCGGCCACGACCGACTGCGCCTCGACCGGCTTCACCGAGATGTGCCCGGTCCCGTCGAACTTTCCGTCCTTAGCGCCGAGCAAGCCTTCGAACACGGAAGATGCCGCCCAGAACCCGAGGTCCTCGACCGAGACCTCGGCCGCGGAGAACGCCGCGTCCTCCTCCCCGCTGACGTGCGCGCCAATGATCGCGGTCGTCGCCGCCACGATCTGCTTGTCTGGGCTCTTCACCCGCGCACCGCGTGTCCTCTTGCTGCTTTTCGGGATGCAGCCGAGCAGAGTGATCTCGCGCCGCTCGGCTGCCCCATGGATCACATCCCATTCACGACTCCCCTCGTGGAACGCGGTCACGCCAGGCGCGGGGTGGGACGTGATGCGGTCTTCGAACGCGCCGATCAATGAGAGCGAGAGGCCACCCTCCGGGTCGTATCGGAGGACTCCCGGGACGTGCTCGTCAGGGTCATCCGGCAGCCACCACAGGCCAGCCCATTCGCCAACCTCATCGAGGATCAGCGGGTCATTCGTCACCATGCCTGCGCTCCTTCGTCCCGGTCTCACACAAGGATCCGGATCTTCCTGCCGCGCCCGACGAGCTTCCGGACGATCGTGATTCGCCCGGCGGACGCGAGGGGCTTGAACAGCGTCTCGTCGCGGCACGATACCCGTTGATCGAGGGCCACCCCTGGGTGGCTAGCTAGCTCCGGAATACGTCGTTCTGTACCCCATGGATGAGATCGGTTGTCACGCCCATCCAGCCGAACCGGAGAAGCAGATCGCGCGAGGCTTCCGCCGCTAGGTTCTTTATATCGTCGTCGATCAAGTCTGGCGCAAGCGCGATTTGCCGCGCCCACCTACGCCCACTCATCCGATAAGAGTCATGGAAGCCACTCCGCCGTTGATCCGCCACAACCAGCTCCCACCCCTGGGCTCCCTCGACGGCGAACTCCACCACGAGCGACTCGGTCCCCGTCGTGGCCTTCTGCAACCGAGCAGCGAACACCATCGCCTCAAGTATGAACATGACCGGGAACCACACGGGCAGGTACGGTCCTCCTGAATCCGTGTTTGCGAACCCGTCCCAATCGGGACCATAGCCACTCGGGAATGGGCGGATGTCGATGAACTGCCCCGACTGATACAGCCCCCACGCCTCGGCATGCGTTCCCGTCTGCGCCTCGCCCACCCAGCGATCACCGAACACCACTCTTTGAACGAACGGGAACGGCCAGCCCCGAAGCCGCACCGCGTTGCTCCCCACGAGACTAGGCAGACCTTCGTATTCCAATCGGTCGGCCTGATAGAACTCTGGATGAATCGCCACCAATATCCGAGGCTGGCCCGCGACGGCCGACGTGACGGGCTCTTGTAGGAAGGCCGTACGCTCAGCACTGAATTGGTCTTTGTCATTCTGTCCGAGGGCCTCCACCGCCAACCCTGCGTGGCGGGCGGTTCTGAGGAACGCCTGGAGCTGCTTTTCTGCGGCAATTGCTAGCACTTCGCGTAACTCGTTCTGGGTATTGCTGGCCGAGCTCTCCGGCTTCGCCATGGAACGCGTATAGAGCTGCCCGCGCACGATCTTGCCGCTGAAATCCTTGGCGCTCAGAATCGGGATCTCAGCGAACTCCGCAACCTCGATCACGACCGCTGGCAGTTCGTTCGGAAGGTGCCGTTGAGCGAGCTGAAGCTGAAGCGGCGGATCCGCGTACTTGTTCACCTTCGCGACCACAGTGTCGTGGTCTAGCCATTCAGCCACCTGAGCCGCGTTGAGCCCGCCCCGCGCTCCGCCGGGATCGTCGTCCACTACTCCGATGACAAGGTGACCACCATCCCGCTGGTTGGCCAGTGCTATGCACGCTCTGGCTACTAGCGCGACGAACTCGGACGAAGAAGTAGAGCCCGGGCCCTTGAACTCGATACTTCGCGACTCCACACCGACTTCGATGAGCGCGGCGAGCTCGTCGTCATTCAGCATGGGAACAGACTCCTATACCTTCTCCACGGCGAGACCTCTTCCCTACTTCTCGAACCGGCAAGAGGCTGATTTCCACCTCCCTCGCGAAGGCTCTGACGAGCCCAGGCTGGTGCTCCGAGCCGGACACCAGGAGAAGCACGGGGTCGATGCTCATGCCGCCATCGGCGAGGTAGCCAGGCTCGTAGAGGAACGTCGTGGAGATTTCGCTGCGCGTCCGGGTGAAGTGCGACTGACCGACCAGACGAGCAGAGCCCGCCTCGTCGACGAAGACCTCGACGGCGGTCATCGCGCGCGCTTTTTCGTGAGGCTGCCGGCACGCAACCTGCCGATGTCGCTGTTGAGCGGGTCGATCGCGTCGACGGTCTGGTCGAGCACGCCGAGTGCACGGAGCACCTGGGCGACGTTACGGAAGTTAACGCTCGGGGACCCGGTCTCGATCTTGCGCAGGGTGTCGCGCGTAATGTCGGCGCGCTCGGCCACCTGCTGCGCCGTCAAGCCAAGCACCATGCGCCAACCGCGCACGTGCTCGCCGAAGTCCGTGATCTGGCGATCGATCTTGTAGCCGGCCATCGCGCACCTCCTCGGCTCTGGCGATCAGCGTAGCCGCATTGCGCTGGTATGGCGTGTGGATTAGTCACAGGCTGGCGTGGCGAAACTTCCTCGCCCACATGCTTGGCGGCGGCACCTCTCCACAGACTCTCGCAGCCTCCAGAGCTCCCATCCAGTACGCAAGGGATATAGCGCAAACCTCTACTCCACGGTTTTGCCCAAGTGTCACATTACGGCCAAAGAACTCATCGGATACAGGCGTTACCGCAGGTCAGCAAGGAGTTCTACGAAAGGATGAACCGGAACTCCCGTTGATGAAGGGGCACAGCACTCATCCCCAGCGCATCCCGCCTGCAGCCCGTCGACGATGCACATTCACAGAGGTGCCTCGTAAACGAGGGAAACCGTGTCAAGGTTGCTACATGACCGACCTCCCGTATGAAGCCTGCGTTCGCCTCGGCGTCAAGCTCCTGCGCCCCCTCGTAGAGGGCGGACAGAAGCAGGTCCACGTCGTCACGCACCCAGACGGTGCCGAGAGCGTGCTCAAGCTCATCGACCTCGGCCTGGCCGCGGATCCAGCTGCGCTCGAACGGGCGCGCCGGGAAGTGGACCTACTTAAGAGCGTCGAGCACCCCAATGTCGTCTCGGTCAGCTCCGAGTTGGAGCTCTTGGGAGATCCGCCTGCGGCGGTATTCTGGCTCGAAGACTACCTCGACGGGCAGGACCTTCGGTACAGCACTTTCGGCTGGCCCCTCGAGCACCTGCTCGCGCTGGGGACCGACGTTGCCGCAGGACTGGGTGCTCTACACGCGCAAAAGGTCATCCACCGCGACCTCAGCCCTGGAAACGTCCAGCGACTCGCCTCCGGAAAGTTCGTCGTGATGGATCCCGGGTTCGCAAAGCACACCCTCCGGAGCGGCTTGACCATCGGCGGGCAGCCTGGCACGCCGGGATTCATGACCCCTGAGCACGTCCAGGCCTTCTCGGGCGCGCCCACGGCGGCCTCCGACGTATTCGGGTGCTGCGCGCTGGTCTACTTGGCGGCCACCGGGCAGCCACCTATACCCCACAAGGGCGACGACTTCGAGTACTTGAGGCGACTGCGCGCGGCAGAGCACGCCGCTCTGCAGGATGTCCGACCTGATCTCCCGGAGGGATTCGTCGCGGTGGTGGAGCGAGGCCTTCACCCGCAGCCAGCGCGGAGGTATCGCAATGGAAGCGCTCTTCAGCGCGCATTTGAGGGGGCATGATGGGCATCTTCGTGAACGACACGGCGCGCAACACACTGAGTAAGTGGACGAGTACAGCAATCCGGGATGGTTACGCGACTGGCGCGTACCTCTCCCCTTTCACGTCACCATTGCTCGGCAACGGATACAAGCGGTCCGCATTGGACACGTCCAAGCTTATCCGTGAGGCAGGTGGCGAGTTCTGGTTCGATCCGATGACCTATGCGCTCGACATGCCTCGTGCGGGAGACTTTCGCTACTACGACGCCTGGGGACTATGGGACAAGGAACGAGGACGCGGCGATCTCTCCACTCGTGAGGCGATGCGAGCCCATGTCGATCGCGTGTACGAGATCCAGACGAGTCTTTCGAGCCCGCTCCTTGCGCCGACGAAGCTCGTGTCAAACCCCGACTCGATGGCGAGCCAGAGAGCTCTCGAACTTAGCCAGGAGGCAGTCTCGGCGGACTCGTCGACGTGGCTCACGGTGGCGGGTGACCCGCAGTTCTGGAGTTCCGGAGCAGAACTGGACGCGCACATCGGCGCGCTGGACCAGCTCGAGCCCGCCGGCTGGCTCCTGGTCGTCACCCGCCAGGACAACTCGATGCCTCCTACATCGACGCCTGAGGAAGTAGCCGGACTCATGCGGACTACGTTCGCGCTCAGCCAGGACAAGCCTGTGCGAGTGGCATTCGGCGATCTGGCCGCGCTGCCCGCGGTGGCCGCCGGCGCCGAGGCGATCGGCACCGGTTGGGACATGCGTCAGCGGATTTGTGCGTATCAGGACTTCGAGGAGCGCGAAGACACCAGCGAGAACGATGGAGGCGGCTGGTACCAGCGCCCAACGCTCAGGGGTCTCTTGGGCGGGCTTACGCAGAAGCAGCACGGCGTGCTCGCGTCCGAGCGACAATCGCTGGCCTCTCGCCTCACGCCCGGGACTATCGGCTCCAAACCGGAGCATGCGTTCAGGCACCATGCAACGGTGCTGACGTCGCTGGTCACCGAATTGAACCTGCTGTCGGGTGAGGACCGTGTCAAAGTACTCAGAAAACACTATGTCGATGCGGCATCGGAGTGGCCGGAGGTCGCGCAGGTCACCGGAGTGAAGATCGGGCGGAAGCGCTGGATCCGACCTTTCCTTGAAGGGCTCGACCAGTTCGCCGCTTCAGAAGGCTGGCGCTGACGAAACAACGGCAGCAAACGCGTACTCGAAGCCACGAAGTCGTTTGGCCGGTGCTGGCCTGCGCGCGCGCGGGCGCACCACCCAGCCCGAAGCCGAGTAGAGGCCCGCCCCGTCGGAGACCACGCCTTCACGTGCGCGCTTAGCCGCAAGATCGCCCACTTGGCCGAGAATAACAACGTAGTTATTAGCCCAGGTGCGGTAGGCCCGCCCCTGGAGAATCGCCTTCTGCCAGTCCTTCACCTTCGCCTCTAGGGCGATGAGAGACCCGCTGGGAACCATCGCAGAATTAATCCGATGCGCCCCACGGGCGGTGGTCAGTACCGCGTCAACTTTCCCGAGGCGTGCGATCACCACATCGACCTCTGCGCACGTCCATCCGATCCGCTGTGCGATAGTCGCCGAGGAAAAGGGCCGAGCAGCATGCAGTGCGGCCAGCACCGTGCAGTCGGCTTCTGCGAGGATTGGCGGGATCCCCGTCTCGCGCCGTTCCCGCAACCAGGTCTGACCGCCCGC
Source organism: Georgenia halophila (assembly GCF_039541595.1). Classification (NCBI taxonomy): domain Bacteria; kingdom Bacillati; phylum Actinomycetota; class Actinomycetes; order Allobogoriellales; family Allobogoriellaceae; genus Georgenia; species Georgenia halophila. The sequence goes on from NZ_BAABGN010000006.1 coordinate 124,290, forward strand.
CAGTGCGACGAAGTCAGGTAGCCCGAGAGGACTCGGCATTTCGGGGATAAGGAGGACGTCCTCAGGAACACCGGGCAGCGTCGACGCGGCAAGCTCGGCGAGACCGTGCAGCGAGAGCTCGGCGCGCGGTTCGAATCGTTGACCGGCAAGTGAGGAAACCGGGGACAGAACGCGGACACTACGCACAGGTAGGTGCCGCTGATCTGATCCTGCCATGAGTGTCACTAGAGTCGAGGCCCTTCCGCTCCAACGGGCTCACATCACAAGTCAACTTGACGGCTCGGGGGGCGCGACTCGCCGCAACCTGGCCCCCTCTGCCAATAGCACCATGCTCCACCCGGCCCATACCTTCAACACGCGAACGAGCGATGATCACTTCTGCCGCCTGAGGTCAATTCGCTACGGAATTCGACGACGATGCAGTAGATCATCTGACAGCCTTCTCAATTCGGCCCTGCGCAGAGTCAGGCAACTGAACTCGCATGAACTCATTAAGTGCCGACGGCTCAGGCTCAACACGATCCGCCACAACGCGTTCGTCCCACGTTGCGTAGTCGGATGGTTCCGAAAACACGACTACGCCGATGCCGTGACGGCGCGCCTCATGGATCACCGCTTCAAGCGCAGCTGGTGGGCTCTCGCTGTCGGGAACGTGTAGAAGGACGTATGAATGGGTTGCAGCGCGACGATGGGCAAGCGCTTCGTACACAGCCGTCACGTCAATCATGTCAGCCGGCTTCACTTCGAACGTATGCACTGACAGCGTCTTCACTGGCAAGTAGGTGAACACCTGGACCTCGACGCCCACCAAATCCGGACGGGTCCATTTGCCACCCGTGTGGCGTCTGCCAGCGCGGGACGTGTCTTCAACAGCGAGATATTCGAAGCCTTTGTCGGACTGCCAGTCGCCGACGAGAACCTTGAGAAGCGGCTCGTAGAGGTCTTCTTCGGACTGCCGCCCGAGCTCCTGAGCGTTGTCCCCCGCCCCAGCCTCTGGCAGGTCGGAATCGTCGACAATGACTCTGCCAGTGGAGCCGCCCCGACCACGTCCTCGTACAGCCTTCCCGTCCTCTACGAGCCGGTCGCGTGCCTGCCAGAAGAGTTCCTTGCCTTCATCCCCGATCAGGTCGAGAGTAGCCATCAACTCTTGGTTCGGGCGGGTTTTGCCGTCGTTAGGAAGGAGGCTGAGTATTCTCTCTTCAAGGGGGGCGGGTGCTGTCTGATCGGTCAACGTAGTAGGGCCAACGGAGTCGCCGTCATCAAGAGGACCAAACTCACTCACTTCTTACCCCCTGCGGTTAATCCGCTACGGAACTCGACCACGTCGCCGTCGCGCATGACGTAGTCCTTGCCCTCCATGCGCATCTTGCCCTTGCCGCGGGCCTCCTGGATCGATCCCAGCTCGACCAGGTCGTCGAAGGAGATGATCTCCGCCTTGATGAAGCCCTTCTGGAAGTCCGTGTGGATCACGCCGGCGGCCTGCGGCGCCGTCCAGCCCTGACCGATGGTCCAGGCGCGGGCCTCCTTGGGGCCGGCGGTCAGGAAGGTCTGCAGCCCCAGGGTGCGGAACCCGACCGTGGCGAGCTGGTCGAGGCCGGACTCAGGCTGGCCGGACTCGGCGAGCATCTCGGCGGCCTCGTCCGGCTCGAGCTCGACGAGCTCGGACTCGAACTTCGCGTCGAGGAAGATCGCCTCGGCCGGCGCGACGAGCTCACGCAGCTCGGCCTGCATCGTCTCGTCCGCCAGCCCGGCGTCGTCGACGTTGAAGACGTAGATGAACGGCTTGGACGTCATGAGCTGGAAGGAGGCGACGATCTCCGGGTCGAGCCCGGCCTTCTTGGCTCCGACGGTCAGCAGTGTCCCCTGCTCGAGCACGGCGAGCGCGCCCTTGGCGGTCTCCAGGACCTGCGGCTCCGTCTTCTTGCCCCGCACCTCCTTCTCCAGGCGCGGGATGGCCTTCTCGAGCGTCTGGAGGTCGGCCAGCACGAGCTCGGTGGCGACCGTCTCGATGTCGTCCTTGGGGTCGACGGCGCCGTTGACGTGGACGACGTCGGGGTCGGCGAAGGCGCGCGTGACCTGGCAGATGGCGTCGGCCTCGCGGATGTTGGCGAGGAACTGGTTGCCCAGCCCCTCCCCCTCCGAGGCGCCCTTGACGATGCCGGCGATGTCGACGAACGAGACCGTTGCGGGGATGGTCTTCTCCGCGTCGAACATCTCGGTGAGCGTCCCCAGCCGGGGGTCCGGCAACGGCACGACGCCCACGTTGGGCTCGATCGTCGCGAACGGATAGTTCTCGGCGACGACGGTCGCGCGGGTCAGGGCGTTGAAGAGGGTGGACTTGCCGACGTTGGGCAGGCCGACGATCCCGATAGTAAGTGCCACGTGGGGGGAGTCTACGGCTGTCCGACGGCGAAGTCGGCCTCGCGCCGGCTGTCCGCCGGTCCGGTGAGCTCCATCGGGCGGCGGTGACGTCGCGCTGTGGTTGTTGCTCCCAGGACGCCGACGTGACGCCTCGGCCGACCTGCGGGGTCGTCGCCGTGTCGGAAGGGCGGTGTGGGTGGCCGCTGGCACGGTACGAGGCATGGAGACGACAACAGTCCTGGCCCTCGTGGTGGCCCTGCTCGTGGGGGCAACGCTGGGGTACACCGTCGCGCTCGTGCGCGGAGGCGCCGGCGCCGCCCGGCTGCGGGCGGACGTCGCTGGGGCGCAGGCCCGCGCCGAACGGCTCGCGGAGGAGGTGGACCAGCTCCAGGACCGCGCACGCCAGGACCAGGACGTCCTGCGCGCGCTCGCGCCGGTGCAGGCCGCGCTCAGCCAGGTGGGCGAGCACGTCGCGGAGCTGGAGAAGGAGCGCGGTCAGCAGTTCGCCGTCCTGACGGAGCAGCTCCATCACGCCCGCCGCACGGACGCGGAGCTCCAGCGGGCGACGACGCAGCTGGAGTCGGCGCTGCGGTCGACCTCCGCGAGGGGCCAGTGGGGCGAGGTCGAGCTCCGGCGCGTCCTGGAGGCGTCGGGGATGATGCGGCACATCGACTTCACGGAGCAGCGTTCGCTCGGTGCCGGCGGCTCTGGCGGCACCGGTGGCCGGCCCGACGTCGTCGTCCACCTTCCCGGCGAACGGTTCCTCGCGGTGGACGCGAAGGTGCCGATGGACGCCTACCTCGAGGCCGCCGCGCTCGGTGACCGGGCCGCCGGTGAGGACGCCGAACGTCGTGAGCGGCTGCTCGCCGCCCACGCGAAGGCGCTGCGCGGCCACGTGGACGCGCTCGCGAAACGCTCGTACCACGAGCAGCTGCCGGGCGCGCCGGAGCTCGTCATCATGTTCGTGCCTTCGGAAGGTCTGCTCTCCGCCGCGCTGGAGGCTGACCCGACGCTCCTCGAGCACGCCCTGCGCCAAGGGGTCGCGCCGACCGCGCCGGCCTCTCTGCTCGCGCTGCTGCGCACGGTCGCGTCGGTGTGGTCCACCGACCGGATCACTGCCGAGGCGGACGAGCTCCTCGAGCTCGGGCGCACCCTGCACGACCGGCTCGGCGTGGTCGCAGGCCACCTCGGTTCGCTCGGACGGTCCTTGCGGTCGAGCGTCCAGCATTACAACAAGACGGTGGCCTCGATGGAGCAGCGCCTTCTCGTGACCGCCCGCGATCTGGAGTCGCTCGGCGGGTCCGACATCGCCGTCGAGCCCGTGTCTTCTGACGACGCCCAAGTGCGCACCTTCACGGCGCCCGAGCTCGTCACCAGGGACGGCCCGTCGGACGGGTTGCTGCGCGAACGCGCGGGGTAGGCGGCCGTCACCGGGCCGGGGCCGGCGGCGCGAACGGCGGGTCATATGCCGCTGCGAGCGACCTTCGGGCACCCGTTCTGCGATCGGATGAAACACGCAGGGACCGATGGTCGTTGTCCTGTGTAGACGAAGGGTGGTGGCATGCCGGAGCACGACACGGCGACCTTGTGTGTCGTCGAGAACGAAGCAGTCGCAGACACAACCATGGCCGGGCACCGCACGGCGGAGCGGGCGGCGGCCCGTGAGCTCGTGGAGGCGGAGCGGAAGTACTGGGACCGGCTGGCACGCGCTGACACCGACAACTGAGAGCTGAGCGCAACGGACCGGTCGCGCCCAGCGGTCGCCGGCTGGTGAGTCCCACCGCGGACACCCACCCACAGACAGCGTCTTCCTGCGCGAGCATGGGTGTATGCCCCATGCCTCGACGCCCCGCCAGCTCGCCGACGCCTACGTCCACGACCTCGCCGACCTCGATCCCGGCATCGCCACCGCGCTCGGGCTTCGCCCGCACGACGACCGGATGCCGGACAACTCCCCCGTGGCGCAGCAGGCGCACGACGACCTCGCGCGCCGCGTCCTGACCGATCTCGACGGCCTCGAGGCGGCGGCCGGACCGCAGGGTCTCGACGAGACGGAGCGCCGGTGCGCAGCCCTGCTGCGGGATCGGCTCGGCATCGAGCTCGAGGCATCGGCGGCCGGGGAGCACCTGCGCGCCGTGCGGAACATCGGCTCCCCCGCGCACGGCGCCCGCTCACTGTTCCTCCTCATGCCTACCTCGACCCACGACGACTGGGCCTGCATCGCGCGCCGGATGGCCCGGTTCCCCGACGCGTACACCTCCTACGTCGACTCGCTCGAGGAGGGGCGACGGCGCAGCCTCTTCGCCGCGCCCCGCCAGGTGGAGACCCTCGTCGACCAGCTCGACGAGTGGGTCGACGCCGGAGCGGGCAGCACCTGGTTCCACGACTTCGTCAGCGCCGGTCCTGAGGACCTGCGGGCCGAGCTCACCGACGCCGCCGACACCGCCGCGAGCGCCGTCGCGGACCTTCGGGAGTATCTGCGCGCCACCTACCTGCCGGCCGCCGAGGGCACCCCGGAGGCGGTGGGTGCCGACCGCTACCTCCTCAACGCCCGACGCTGGATGGGTGCCTCGATCGATCCGGAAGAGATCTATGCCTGGGGCTGGGCCGAGTACCGCCGGATCGACGCCGAGATGCGTGGGCTCGCCGAGCAGCTGCTGCCCGGTGCCACCCCGGTCGAGGCGATGCGTCACCTCGACGAGTCGGGCCGTCGCGTCGAGGGCGTGGACGAGGTCCGAGCCTGGCTGCAGGACATGATGGACCGCGCCATCGGTGAGCTCGACGGCACGCATTTCGACATCGCCGAGCCGATCAAGACGGTCGAGGCCATGATCGCCCCACCGGGCAGCGCGGCCGCCCCGTACTACACCCGGCCCTCCATCGACTTCGCCCGGCCCGGCCGCACGTGGCTGCCCACGCTGGGGCGGACCACCTTCCCGGTCTACGACCTCGTCAGCACGTGGTACCACGAGGGTGTCCCGGGTCATCACCTCCAGCTGGCCCAGTGGGTGCACGTCGCCCCGCAGCTCTCGATCTACCAGACGACGATCGGCTCCTCCGCCGGCGCCACCGAGGGGTGGGCCCTGTATGCCGAGCGGTTCATGGACGAGCTCGGGTATCTCGACGCCGAGGAGCGGATGGGCTACCTGGACGGGCAGATGATGCGGGCCGTCCGGGTGGTGATCGATCTCGGCATGCACCTGGGCCTCAGCGTTCCGGACGACTCACCGCTGGCACCGGGCCAGACGTGGACCCCCGAGCTGGCCCTGGAGTTCTTTCGCGCGCATTCCGGGCGCCCACGGGACTTCCTCGAGTCGGAGATCGTGCGCTACCTCGGTTGGCCCGGTCAGGCGATCAGCTACAAGCTCGGCGAGCGGGCGTGGCTCGCCGGCCGCGCAGCGGCCAGGGCCGCGCACGAGGAACGGGGCGAGCCGTTCGACCTCAAGACCTGGCACATGGCCGCCCTGTCGCTGGGCGCGCTGGGGCTCGACGATCTGGAGACCGAGCTGTCCCGGCTCTGACGCCGGCGCCCGAGCTCGGTCCGGCAGACGAGGCTCAGGCCCTGGCGGCCAGCCGAGGCTCAGGCCCTGGCGGCGCGCTGACGACGCGGGTGGTCGACCTGCTGGCCCGCGGCCTTCAGGTCCGCGCGCAGGTTCTTCGGCAGCGAGAACAGGATGTCCTCCGTGGCGGTGCGGACCTCCTCGACGCCGGTGAAGCCGAGCTCTTTGAGCCGGTCGATCACCTCGCGGACCAGGATCTCCGGCACGGAGGCACCGGAGGTGAGACCCACGGTCGTCGCGCCCTCGAGCCAGGCGGGGTCGATCTCGTCGGACGTGTCCACGCGGTACGAGGCCCCGGCACCGGCGTCGAGCGCGACCTCGACCAGTCGGACGGAGTTCGAGGAGTTCGCCGACCCCACCACGATGACGACGTCGGAGTCCGGCGCGAACTCCTTGACGGCGACCTGACGGTTCTGGGTGGCGTAGCAGATGTCGTCGCTGGGCGGGTCCTGCAGGTTCGGGAACCGCTCGCGCAGCCGCCGCACGGTCTGCATGGTCTCGTCCACCGACAGGGTGGTCTGGGAGAGCCAGATGACCTTGTCGGGGTCACGGACCTCGACCTTGTCCACCTCGTGCGGGCCATTGACCACCTGGATGTGGTCCGGCGCCTCGCCGTGGGTGCCCTCGACCTCCTCGTGGCCGTCGTGCCCGATGAGGAGGATGTCGTACTCGTCGCCGGCGAAGCGGACCGCTTCCTTGTGGACCTTGGTGACCAGCGGGCAGGTCGCGTCGATGGTGGCGAGGTTCCGGGCGGCGGCCTGGGCGTGGACGGCCGGCGAGACGCCGTGGGCGGAGAACACGACCCGGGCCCCCTCGGGCACCTCGTCGGCCTCGGAGACGAAGATCGCGCCGCGCTTCGAGAGCGTCTCGACGACGAACTTGTTGTGGACGATCTCCTTGCGGACGTAGACCGGCGCCCCGTACAGCTCGAGCGCCTTCTCGACGGCGTCCACGGCCCGGTCCACGCCGGCGCAGTACCCGCGCGGCGCGGCCAGAAGGATCCGCTTGCCGTCCCGCGACGGCGTGGACTCCACCGCGTCCGGGAACGCGGAGGCGCCTGCCAGCGACACGGGTGCGGCAGCCGTCCCGGTCGTCTCGTTTGCCTGCGTCGATGTCACCCGGCAAGGGTACGTGCGGGCCGCGAACTGGTGCGAGGAGACGTGGCGCGTGGCACATGCGTGCGACGATGCCGACATGACGCGCAACCTGCTCGAGCCCGAACCGACCCTGCTGCCCGCGGAGCTGGACAGTCCCGCCCGCACCGCCCTCGACGACGGCGAGGACCCGCGGGCCGTCGCCGCCCGGAACCCCGCCACCTCGCTCGCGTGGGCCCGGCTCGCCCGCGAGGCGCTCGACGCCGGCGACGCCGTCGCGGCATACGCGTTCGCCCGCACCGGCTACCACCGCGGCCTGGACGCGTTGCGCAAGGCCGGGTGGCGCGGTGCCGGTCCCGTCCCCGCCTCGCACGTGCCCAACCAGGGCTTTCTGCTGTCGGTGCACGCCCTCGCCGAGGCCGCCGCCGCCATCGGCGAGGAGGAGGAGCACGCCCGCTGCCTGGCACTGCTCGACGACTCCGACCCGCAGGCCCGCGAGGTCCTCGGCCTGTCCTAGCCGTGGCGGAGACCCCTCAGCCTCGGCGCCTGGCCGAGCGCGCCCTGGACACGACGGCGGAGAACCCGTGGCCGCTGCGACTGCTGTCGTCGAAGATGAGCCAGTACATCGACCGGATGCCGCCGGTATGGGTCGAGGGCCAGGTCGTCCAGCTCAACCGCCGCCCCGGCGCCGGCCTGGCGTTCCTCACCCTGCGGGACACCGCCGCCGACATGTCGCTGTCGGTGACCGTCCACCCCCGCGTCCTCGCCGCGGTGACCGCGCCGCTCGACGACGGCGCGCACGTCGTCGTGCACGCCAAGCCGACGTTCTGGCCCAAGCGCGGGAGCCTGCAGCTGGAGGCCAACGAGCTGCGCGCGGTGGGTGTGGGCGAGCTGTTGGCCCGGATCGAGCACCTCAAGCGGGTCCTTGCCGCCGAGGGGCTCTTCGACGCCGACCGCAAGGTTCCCCTGCCGTTCCTGCCGGGCACCGTGGGCCTGGTGTGCGGGCGCGAGTCCAAGGCGGAGCACGACGTCGTCGTCAACGCCCGGGCACGCTGGCCGGGGCTGCAGTTCGAGACCCGTGAGGTCGCCGTCCAGGGAGCGCGCGCCGTCGAAGAGGTCAGCGCCGCCGTGTCCGAGCTCGACGCCGATCCCGCGGTCGAGGTCATCGTCGTCGCCCGCGGTGGCGGCGGCGTCGAGGACCTTCTGCCGTTCTCGAACGAGAGCCTCGTGCGGGCGGTGGCAGCGTGCCGCACCCCGCTGGTCTCCGCGATCGGTCACGAGACCGACACGCCCCTGTTCGACCTCGTCGCGGACTACCGAGCCTCCACCCCGACCGACGCGGCCCGGCGCATCGTGCCCGACGTCGCCGAGCAGCGGCGCGGGCTCGCGCAGTCGCGCGACCGCATCCGACAGGCCGTTCGAGCACGACTGCGGCGCGAGGAGGAGACGCTCGCGGCGCTGCGCTCCCGGCCGGTGCTGGCGGACCCGTACGCCGTCGTCTCCCGTCGTGAGGAGGACGTCGCGGCCGCACGGCTGGCCGCGACCCGAACCTTCTCGTGGCGGCTGGAGCGCGCCGCCGGCGACCTCGATGCCCTCCGCGGCCGGCTCCGGGCGCTCTCCCCCGCCGCTACGCTCGCGCGCGGCTACTCCGTGCTGCGGTCGCACGACGGCGACGTGATCCGCACGGCCGGTGACGTGGAGCCCGGGGACCAGCTAGAGGCGCTGCTCGCCGAGGGGCGACTGGTCGTCGAGGTCCAGGGCGACCCGGACGGCTGAGCCCGGCGTCGCACCTTCCCTAGGGGCCGACTGCGCACGGAAGAGGCCGGCTGCACACGGACGTGACGTCTCGCGGGCGTGTTGGTGAGTGGATGGGTGGTGAGCACAGGTGGAGCGGATGGAACACTGTGAGCGTGAGCCCAGACGTGAGCCCAGACGTGAGCCCAGACGTGAGCCCAGACGTGAGCCCAGACGTGAGCCCAGACGTGAGAGCCGACGTGGCAGACCTCAGCTACGAGCAGGCACGTGACGAGCTGATCGAGGTGGTGCGACGGCTGGAGGCCGGCTCCACGTCCCTCGAAGACGCGCTCGCCCTGTGGGAGCGCGGCGAGGCGCTCGCCACGCGCTGCCAGACGTGGCTGGACGGGGCTCGCTCGCGGCTCGACACCGCCCGCGCGGAGAAGACCGGCAGCGCCGAGGACCACCGTTCCGGCACGGCCCGCGAGGCCGCCCTCGACGATGCCGCCGCCGCCCTGGACCCGGAGGAGGACGACGCCCGATGAGCAACATGACGCCGGAAGGCCCGACGCCGCCCGACGGGGCGGAGCCCCCCATGGAGGCCGGCCAGGCACCGGGCGGCAGCGGCGAGCCGGTCGAGCGGTCCGAGAAGGCCCCCGCGGTTCACGACCCGGTGCGCCCGGAGCACGATCCAGAGCTCGACGAGGGGCCCAAGCCACTCACGACACCCGCGTACGGGCACGACGACGGGCCGGACCCCGACTCCGCACTGGTCATCGGAGAGGCGCTCATCGACATCGTCGAACGCGCCGGCGAGGACCCGGTCGAGCACCCGGGCGGCTCCCCCGCCAACGTGGCGCTCGGTCTCGCCCGCCTCGGCCGCGACGTCGAGCTCGTGACCTGGTTCGGCACGGACGCACACGGCGCCACGCTGCGCGGCCACCTCGAGCGCGAGAACATCCGGCTCTCCGCCGCGAGCTCCCGCGCACCGCGCACCTCGACCGCTCGCGCCAACCTCGACGCCTCCGGCGCCGCCACGTACGTTTTCGACCTCGACTGGTCACCACCGGTTCAGGAGCCGGACCGCACGCCGCTGGTGGTGCACACCGGATCGATCGCCGCCGTTCTCGAGCCGGGAGCCGAGGCGGTCACGGAGATGGTCGACCGGCACCGCGGTGGCGCGACGATCACCTACGACCCCAACATCCGGCCGCACATCATGACCGACCACCCGAGGACCTGCGGCGCGGTCGAGCGCCTCGTGGCGCGAGCGGACGTCGTGAAGGTCTCCGACGAGGACCTCGCTTGGCTCTACCCGGACGAGGACCCGCTCGCCACGGCACGGCGATGGGCGGACGACGGGCCCGCGCTCGTGTGCGTGACGCGCGGCGCCGAGGGCTCCTGGGCGCGCACCGCCCAGGGTCTCGAGCTCGTGGCACCGCCCCGGCCCGTCGAGGTCGCCGACACCGTGGGCGCAGGCGACTCGTACATGTCGGCCCTGCTGGACGGACTCTGGTCGGCGAAGCTGCTGGGCGCCAGCCGCCGGATCGCCCTCGCGGCCGCCGACGAGCCCGTCCTGCGGCGGGTGCTCGACCACGCCGCGCACGTCGCCGCGATCACGGTCGCCCGCGCGGGAGCCAACCCTCCGAACCGGGCCGAGCTGACGCTCGACTGAAGAACCCCGCCGGCGCCGCGCGGAAACGACGTCTCACCGCGGCGACGACCCTGTCACCGAGGCGGGTGAGCGGCACGCGAGTCCTCAGCTCTCGGCGGTGGCCGGCGCCTCCTCCCGCTCGGCCCGCTTGCGGGCGCGCTCCATGGCCCGGCGGCGCTGCTCGCGCGCGTCTTCGTCGAGCCGCGCCGCCCGCTCGGCGTCGTGGGTGAGGTTCTCGCCGGTGGCCGGGTCGAAGACGTACAGCGACGACCGCTCGAACGACAGCTCGGCCACCTCCCCCTCGCGCACCGGGGACAGGGCGTCGAGCGCGATGACGATCTGGGTGCGCATGCCCTCCCCGTCGAGCTCGCGGTCGAGCTCGTCGAGCTGCTCCTTGACGGCCTGGTGGGTCTGGAACGGGACGTAGGCGTAGAGCACCTCGCCCATCCACTCGGTGACGTCGACGTCGGCGTCGAAGCGCACCTCGCGCTCGCCGCCCGTCCCGGTCTCGGCGAAGGCGTCCGGGCGGATGCCGACGATGACGAGGTCCCGGTCGCCGACGGCGGCCCGCAGCCGGTCGTCGAGCGGTACGTCCACCATGGGCAGGGCGAGCACGTCGCCGCGGACCTCGCCGGGCACGAAGTTCATCGGCGGCGAGCCGATGAACCCGGCCACGAACAGGTTGACCGGCTGGTCGTAGAGGCCGCGCGGGCTGGCCACCTGCTGCAGCTCGCCCCGGCGCAGGACTGCCACCCGGTCCCCCAGGGTCATCGCCTCCGTCTGGTCGTGGGTGACGTACACGGTGGTCGTCGCGAGCGCACGCTGCAGCCGGGCGATCTCGGTGCGCATCTGGCCGCGGAGCTTCGCGTCGAGGTTGGACAGGGGCTCGTCGAACAGGAAGGCCTGGGCCTCGCGCACGATCGCCCGCCCCATCGCGACGCGCTGGCGCTGGCCGCCGGAGAGGTTCGCGGGCTTGCGCTCCAGGTGGTCGTCCAGCTCGAGCAGCCGCGAGGCCCTGCGCACCTTCGCGTCGATCTCCTCCTCCGAGAAGGCGCCGCGCTGCAGCCGCAGCGGGAAGGCGATGTTCTCGTAGACCGTCAGGTGCGGGTAGAGGGCGTAGTTCTGGAACACCATCGCCAGGTCGCGGTCGCGCGGCGCCTTGTCGTTGACGACCTCCTCGCCGATGCGCAGGTCGCCGTCGCTGATGTCCTCGAGGCCGACGATCATGCGCAGGATGGTGGACTTCCCGCAGCCGGACGGCCCGACGAGGATGACGAACTCACCGTCCGCGATGTCCAGGTCGACACCCTTCACGGCCGTGTACCCGTCCGGGTAGGTCTTGACGATGTTGTCCAGCGTGATCGACGCCATGGGGGCCTCCTGTCGTGCGAAAGCGGGTCAGCCCTTGACGGCGCCCTGGGTCAGGCCGGAGACGATCCGGCGTTGGAAGAGCATCACGACGACGACCACGGGGATCGTGACGACGACGGCTGCGGCGGAGATGGCGCCCGTCGGCTGCTCGAACTGGGATGCGCCGGTGAAGAAGGCGAGCGCGGCCGGGACCGGACGTGCCGCCGTCGTCGAGGTCAGCGAGATGCCGTAGACGAAGTCGTTCCAGGCGATGAAGAACGCGATGATCGCCGTGGTGAAGACGCCCGGCGCGGCGAGCGGCACGACCGCCTTGCGGAACGCCTGCCAGGTGGTGGCGCCGTCGACCTGGGCCGCCTGCTCGAGCTCCCACGGGATCTGCCGGAAGAACGCGGCCAGCGTCCAGATCGAGATCGGGAGCGTCAGCGACAGGTACGGGATGATCAGGCCGAGCCAGGTGTCGTACAGGCCGATCAGCCGCCACAGGTTGAACAGCGGCGTGACGATCGAGATCACCGGGAATACGGACACCGCGAGCGCAGTGGTCAGGATCAGCTTCTTGCCGGAGAAGTCCAGGCGGGCGATCGCGTAGGCGGCGAAGGTGGACAGCACCACGGCGATGACGGTCGCGATCAGGGTGATCCCGATCGAGTTGCGCAGCGCGGGCAGGAACAGGTCCTGGGCGCTGCCGCCCGGGGCGAGGATCGACGCGTAGTTCTCCCACGTCCACTCGGGCGGCAGGAACGTACCCGCGAAGAGGCCCGCCTGGGTTTTGAAGGACGTCATGAGGATCGAGGCCACGGGCAGCAGCGACCACACCAGCACGACGACGGTGATGGCCGCCCAGGCCAGCTTCTGCTTGCCGGTCATCCCGCGCATCGCTCAGTCTCCCCTCGTGCTGGCCAGATCGACCTTGAAACCCTTGATCGCGACGAAGCTGATGATCAGCACGCAGGCGAACAGGAGCACGGAGACCGTCGAGCCCAGGCCGATCTCGAGTCGGCTGATCGAGACGTCGTAGGCCAGCAAGGACAGCACCTCGGTGTTGTTGGCCCCGTTCGTCATGATGAAGACGTTGTCGAAGATCCGGAACGCCTCGAGCGCGCGGAAGAGGACGGCCACCATGATGGCCGCCTTCATGTTCGGCAGGATCACCTTGCGCAGCACCTGCCAGGGCGTGGCGCCGTCGACCCGCGCGGCCTCCTCGAGGTCGCCCGGCACCTGCGCCAGGCCGGAGAGCAGCAGCAACGAGATGAACGGCGTCGTCTTCCACACCTCGGAGGCGATGATGACGAACAACGAGGTGCCCTGGGAGGCGAACCAGTTCAGGTTCTCGGTGATGCCCGGCAGCCAGCTGAACCAGTTGTTGACGTAGCCGCCGGAGTTGATGTCGAAGGCGTAGAACCAGGCGAACGCCGAGACGACCGTGATGATCCCGTAGGGCACGAGGATCGCGGTGCGCAGCAGGCCCCGCAGCTTGGTGATGGCGCGGTGCATGACCATGGCGAGGCCGAACCCGAGGATGAGCTCGACGACGACGGTCACCACGGTGATGAACGCGGTCACCCCGAGCGACTGCCAGAAGACCGGGTCGGACAGCACGACGGCGTAGTTGCCCAGGCCGACCAGCTCACGCTCGCCCGGAGCGGTGAGGCGGTAGTTGAACAGCGAGTCGTAGACCGCCTGCAGGATCGGGTACAGGGTGACGGCCAGCATGATCACGAATGCCGGTCCGGCGAGCATCCAGCCGAGGCGTTGCTCGGAACGTGTGCGGGCGGATCCGCGCGAGCCGGACCGCCGAGCAGCGACGTGCCCGCCGCGGCCGGGACGTGGTGCCGTTGTCGTGCTCACAGCAGACTCTCCCCTCGCAGGACTGCGGTGATCAGCCGCTCCGCCTCGGCCGGGGTGTCCTGGTTGACGGCGCGCGGCGGGTGCCAGGTCTCTTGCAGCCCCAGCGAGACCTCGTTGTACCGCGGCGTCTTCGGCCGCGGCACGGCCTGCTCCAGCGAGTCCCGGATGGTGTCGGCCATCGGGTAGAGCTCCTGGACCTCCGCGTTGTCGTAGGCCTGCTCCGCCGACGGCGGGTTGCCGTTGGTGACGAAGTACCAGGCCTGGTGCTCGGGCCGGACGATGCAGGAGATCGCGTCGTAGGCGAGGTCGGGGTGCTCGCCGAACGCGCCGACGCCGAGGTTGATGCCACCGACCGGCGGTGCCGCCTCGGTGCCCTCGTCGACCCGAGGGTAGCTGGCCCACCCGATGTCCTGACGCAGGTCGGGGTCGGCCTCGCCGATGGCCGCCCAGACGAACGGCCAGTTGACCATGAAGGATCCGCGCTCGCCCTGGAACAGGTTCATCGAGGCGTTCTCGTTGGCGGTGGGCAGGCCCGGCCCGCCGAGCCCCTCGTCGCCGATGGTGCCGATGATCTGCGCAGCGGCACGGCCCGCGTCGCTGTCCAGCCCGAGCCGGATCTCGGCGGCGGGCGCCTCCGGATTCTCGATGATGTCGCCGCCGGCGGAGGCGACGAGCGCGTTGATCCACACGGTCAGGGACTCCGCCTTGGTGCCCTGAACACCGAGGTCCTTGTCCTGCTCCGCGGCCGCCGACATGATCTGCTCCCACGTCACCGTCCCGGTCATGTCCAGCCCGGCGGCCTCGGCCACCGACTTGCGGTACCAGAGCAGCTGAGTGTTCGCCCAGAACGGGACGGCGACGAGCTCGTCGTCCCACGTGGCGCTGTCGACCGCACCCTGCACGACTCCTTCGGTGCTCTGCAGGTCCTCCGGGACCGGAGCGAGGAAGCCCGGCTCGGCCAGCTCGGGGATGTAGGGCGGGTCGAGGCTCATGATGTCGATCGAGGAGTCGCCGGCCGCCAGCCGGCGCGCCAGCTGCTCGCGCTGGGACGCGGCGTCCCGCGGCAGCAGGGACGTCTCGATGCGGTACTCGCCGTCGGCTTCCTCGGAGCACCGACGTGCCAGCTCGGCCTGCCCGCCGGCGTCGGGGTTGATGTACCACGTGAGCACGGGCGGGCCCGAGTCCTGCGCGCAGGACGCCAGGCTCGCCCCCACGGCCAGCGCGAGCACGGTCGCCACCATCCGACGTCGCACGGGCCCTCCTTCGTCCAGCCCGCCCGCGAGGAGCGGGCGGCTCAAGGAAACACCCGTTCGCCGCACTTCGCATCCGCTCGTGCGCGGGCCGTCCGTTCGGCGGGCACCGCAGACGGTGGAGGCGAGCCGGTGCCAAGATGGAGCCGTGGATCTGACCAGCACGAGCACCGGCCCTACCCCGACCCAGGCGTGGCAGCGACTCCGGGAGGGCAACGCCCGGTTCGTCGCCGACGCGATGGAGCACCCGTCCCAGAGCGCCGACCGGCGCGCCGCCGTCGCCGGGCAGCAGCACCCGTGGGCCGTCATCCTCGGGTGCTCGGACTCGCGGGCGGCGGCCGAGATCATCTTCGACCAGGGTCTCGGCGACCTGTTCGTCGTGCGGACCGCCGGGCACGTGCTCGACTCCTCGGTCATCGGCTCGGTGGAGTACGGCGTCGACATCCTCGGGGCTCCCCTTGTCGTGGTCCTCGGCCACGACCGCTGCGGGGCCGTCACCGCGGCCGCGGACGCCCTGCTGACCGGCCGGATGCCGTCCGGGTTCGTGCGCACCGTCGTCGACCGGGTCATCCCGTCGCTGCTCACCCACGCCGAGCTGCGGCCGGAGGCTCCCGAGGCGGCCGCTACCGAGGACCGCAGCGGGCGCCGGCTGACCCTGCCCGACGACGACACGCTGCGACGCAATCACGTCCGCGCGACGGTGCAGATGCTTCGTGACTACTCCTCCGTCCTCGCCGATGGGGTGGCGGCCGGCCGGTGCGCCGTCGTCGGCGTGGAGTATGCCCTCGCGGACGGCACGGCCCACCTCGTCGACCACCTCGGAGAGCTGGGCGACCCGGCGGACCGCTGACGCTCGACGAGCCACCCTCCGCGACTCAGGCGACGACGAGGTAGCTCGCCGAGACGACGGTCAGTCCCATGACGAGCTTGTCGAAGAGCCGGAAGTCCAGGCGGCGTGCGATCACCCGCCCGGTCAGCGCACCGACGACGACGGCCGGCACGAGGAACAGGTCCAGCCGCAGCGTCGCGGTGTCGATCAGTCCGAGGGAGATCGAGAACGGCGTCTTCGCGAGGTTCACCGCGAAGAAGAACCACGCTGCGGTGCCGAGGAACCGGTTGACGGACGTGCTGGCGGTCAGGAAGTACAGCGACATCACCGGCCCGGCGGCGTTGGCCACCATCGTGGTGAAGCCGCCGAGCGTCCCGTAGCCGAGCGTGAGGGCTCTCCGGCGGCCCTTGCCGGTGCCGTGCGCCGGGTCGGCCGGTGCCGTGCCGTCCGTCGCACCCACGCGGTCACGACGACTCCGGCGCCAGCGCTGGACCAGGTTGAGCGCGATGAGTGACAGCAGCACGATGCCGATCGTGCGGCGCACGCCCTCGTTGTCGGCGACCGCCAGGAACGCCGTGCCGGCGAGCACGCCGACGATCACCGGTGGGGCGAGCCGACGCAGCATGGCGAGGTCGGCGTGCGCGCGGTAGATCCAGACCGCGAAGAGGTCGCCGACGATCAGCAGGACCAGCAGCGCGCCGGTCGAGGCCCGCGCCGGCAGGGCGGCGGCGAACAGGGCGACGGCGAGCGTCCCGCCGCCCGGGAGCGCCGTCTTGGCGAGCCCCACAAGCAACGCCCCGACGGTGAGGAGCGCCCACGTGGGGCCGGCGAGCTCGGGCACGGCCCGAGCCTCCCATCCTCGCCGCCGGGGCGGCCGGACGTGTCAGGACGCGGTCAGATCTCGATGCCCTCCAGCATGTGCGTCACCAGCGCCGAGATCGCCGATCGCTCGGACCGGGTGAGCGTCACGTGCGCGAAGAGGTCCTTGCCCTTGAGCGCCTCCACCACGGCGGCGACACCGTCGTGGCGGCCCACCCGCAGGTTGTCGCGCTGGGCGATGTCGTGGGTGAGAACCACCTTGGAGTTCTGACCGATCCGGGACAGCACGGTCAGCAGCACGTTGCGCTCGAGCGACTGCCCCTCGTCGACGATGACCCAGGCGTCGTGCAGGGATCGGCCACGGATGTGGGTCAGCGGCAGCACCTCGAGCATGCCGCGGCTCATGACCTCGTCGAGCACCTCCGGAGCCACCAGCGCACCGAGGGTGTCGTAGACGGCCTCGGTCCACGGGTTCATCTTCTCGTTCTGGTCGCCGGGCAGGTACCCGAGCTCCTGCCCGCCGACGGCGTACAGCGGCCGGAACACGATCACCTTGCGGTGCTCGCGACGCTCCATGACCGCCTCCAGGCCGGCGCACAGCGCCATCGCCGACTTGCCGGTTCCGGCGCTGCCGCCCAGCGAGACGATGCCGATGTCGGGGTTGGTGAGGTGGTCGAGGGCGATGCGCTGCTCGGCGCTGCGCCCGCGGAGGCCGAAGACCTCGCGATCTCCCTTGATGAGCTTGAGCGTGCCGTTCGCGGCAACGCGTCCGAGGGCCGAGCCTCCCGGGGAGTGCAGGACGGTCCCGGTGTTCAGGGGAGCGTCCTCGAGCTTCTCCGGCGTCGCCAGATCGCCGATCGTGAGCCTGCCGGCGTCCCACAGCCCACTCATCTCGGAGTCGGTGAGCTCTCCCGTCGTCATGCCGGTGTAGCCGGAGTCGACGACCTGCTGGGCGCGGTACTCCTCGGCATGCAGACCGACGGCGGAGGCCTTGACCCGCATGGGCAGGTCCTTGGAGACCACGGTGACGTCGTGGCCCTCGGCGGCCAGGTTCGCGGCGACGGCGAGGATGCGGGTGTCGTTGTCACCCAGACGAAGCCCCGAGGGCAGCACCTGGTCGCTGGAGTGGTTCAGCTCGACACGGACGGTACCGCCGTCGTCACCGACCGATACCGGCTGGTCGAGCTTGCCGTTGCGGACGCGCAGCTCGTCCAGGAGCCGGAGCGCGCTGCGGGCGAAGTAGCCCAGCTCGCTGTGGTGACGCTTCGCCTCCAGCTCGGTGATGACGACCACCGGCAGGACGACGTCGTGCTCCGCGAATCGGAGCATCGCCCGCGGATCCGACAGGAGCACGGAGGTGTCCAGCACATAGGTCCGCAGCGCGGTACCCGTGGGCTCGGCGACGCCGAAGTCCTCGGCGACGTCCGTACGGGGGGGTACGTCGAGGTTCTGGGGTGCGCTGACGATGGGGTCGATGCTCACGAGGGCTCCCTCCGGCGCGCGTGGCGCCGACTCAGCTGCGCCTGCTGGCCGCACGTGACGTGCGGCTGCCCGGGCACGGTGGTTGGGGCGGTGGTCCGGCCCTGGAGGGACCGGCGGCCCCTCCCGTCCGCAGCGGGCTGCTGCATGGGCTGACCTCCCGGAGGACGACCGGTGTGCCGTCCGTCACAGGTGACGCTACGACCGCGTGAGCGTCATCCGCCCGCGACACGCCCGACACGGTGGGCTCGGCGCACGATGCACGCTCACCGGAAACCCAACGTTCACACTCGGCCCTCCAGTCACACCGGACACGGCGTGGTCAGCGCCCGAGGCGACGCTCTCGCTGGGCGTAGTCACGCAGCGCGCGCAGGAAGTCCACGCGTCGGAAGTCGGGCCAGTAGGCCTCGCAGAAGTAGTACTCGCTGTGCACCGACTGCCACAGCAGGAACCCGCCGATGCGCTGCTCGCCCGAGGTGCGGATGACCAGGTCCGGATCGGGCTGACCCTTGGTGTAGAGGTGGTCGGCGATGTCGGCGACGGTCAGGCCGGCCGCGACCGACTCGAGCGACTCGTCCGCCCTGGCGCGCTCCCGCAGGAGCGAGCGCACGGCGTCGGCGATCTCGTCGCGTCCGCCGTAGCCGATCGCGACGTTGACCTGCATGCCGGACGCCTCCTGCGTGCGCCTCTCCGCGGCCCGGAGGCGGTCCGCGACCCCCTGGGGCAGCAGCTCGAAGGAGCCCACGTGCTTCAGGCGCCACTGACCGTCCGCCGCGACCGTCTCGACGGCGGTCGCGATGATGTCGAGGAGGTCGCTGACCTCGTCGGGGTCTCGCTTGAGGTTGTCGGTGGATAGCATCCACAGGGTGACGACCTCGACGCCGACCTCCGCGGACCACTCGAGCAGCTCGGTGATCTTGTCGGCGCCCCGACGGTGACCGTGCGCGGCCGGCATGCCGACGGCGCGTGCCCAGCGGCGGTTTCCGTCCAGCATGACGCCGACGTGGCGGGGAATCCGACGAGAATCAAGTGCAGCGAGCAACCGTCGCTCGTACAGCTTGTACAGCAGGTCGGGCTCTCGCATGCCGCCTGATCGCTCCCTTCACGGCGTGTGGCGACCCCGCGCCGCCACGGCTGCGCGGGCGCAGCGGCCCTCGCTGTGGCGAGGTTACAGCCGTGCACGTCAGGCTTGTGTGAGGGATTCGTGACCGGTGCTACCTACGTTAGCGTAGGTAGCGTGCCCGCGACGGGCACCCAGCCACGGGCAGGTCCGTGCCGTTCGAGCGGAGAGCCCATGACCACCACAGTGAGCGCCATGCACAGCGACGACGACGAAACCCGCGACCCCAGGACGTTCACGGGTGGCCTGAAGCCGGCCATGCGCGGCTGGATCCACCTGGGCACCACGCCGCTGGCGCTCGTGGCCGGGCTGGCCCTTGTGGCCCTCTCCCCCACCCGGGAGGCCCGGATCAGCACGGCGGTATTCGCACTCTCCGCCGTCGTGCTGTTCGGCACGTCCGCCGTCTACCACCGCGGGACCTGGTCCGCGCGCTGGTACGGCATCCTGCGCCGCGCGGACCACTCGAACATCTTCCTGCTCATCGCCGGTACGTACACGCCGCTGGCGGTGCTGCTCCTGGACAGCTCGACGGCGACGCTGCTGCTGGTCATCGCCTGGTCCGGCGCCCTGCTCGGGATCGCCGGTCGCCTGCTCTGGCTCGACGCGCCGCGCTGGCTGTACGTGCCGATCTACATGGCGCTGGGCTGGGTCTCGTTCTGGTTTCTGCCGACGTTCTGGCGCACCGGTGGTCCGCTCGTCGTGTCCTTGATCCTGCTCGGTGGGCTCGCCTACACGTTGGGCGCGCTGGCATACGGGATGAGGCGGCCGAACCCCAGCCCGCGCCGGTTCGGCTTCCACGAGATCTTCCACGTCGGGACCGTCGTCGGCTGGGCCTGCCACTTCACGGCAGTCTCCGTCGCGTCCTACCACGCCTGAGCGGTCGATAGGCTCGTCCACCAGGCGCTCCGGCGCGACACGTTCCACGCGAGGGGCAGGCATGGCGCACGACCGCACCGATCTCTGGACAACACCACCGGCCGAGCTGCTGCGGCCGGGCGGCGGTTTCGACCTCGCCGACATGGACCGCGGCGACGCACCCGGGTGGTCCGGCGGCAAGAAGGATTCGAAGGCGTTCCTCGCCGACCGCGCACCGCTGCTCTCGGAGCTCCAGGAGCGGTTGTTCGCCCACGGCCGCACGGGCGGGGACCGCTCCGTGCTGCTGGTGATCCAGGGGCTCGACACCGCGGGCAAGGGCGGCGTCGTCCGCCACGTCATCGGGATGGTCGAC
The DNA here is from genome assembly GCF_039541595.1 of Georgenia halophila. NCBI lineage: Bacteria > Bacillati > Actinomycetota > Actinomycetes > Allobogoriellales > Allobogoriellaceae > Georgenia > Georgenia halophila. The sequence goes on from NZ_BAABGN010000006.1 coordinate 144,637, forward strand.
CCGCAGGGCGTGGCGCTGCGGGCCTTCGGTGTCCCGACGGCCCAGGAGCGCCGCCACCACTACCTGTGGCGCGTTCGCCGGGCCCTGCCGAAGCCGGGGATGATCGGCGTCTTCGACCGCTCGCACTACGAGGACGTGCTGGTCCCGCGCGTGCAGGGAGAGATCGACGAGGAGGTCTGGAAGAAGCGATACCGGGAGATCAACAGGTTCGAGGAGCGGGTCGCCGCGGCCGGCACGACGATCATCAAGGTGGCGCTCATGCCCTCCTACGAGGAGCAGGGCCTGCGCCTGATGGAACGGCTCGACCGCCCGGAGAAGCACTGGAAGTTCGACCCGGGCGACGTCGACACCCGCCTGAGGTGGGACGACTACCAGGCCGCCTACGCCGACGTCTTCGCGAACACGCACACCGACGCGGCGCCCTGGCACGTGATCCCGGCCGACCGGAAGTGGTACACGCGCCTGGTGGTCACCGAGCTGCTCACTCAGGCCCTGATCGACCTCGGCCTCGGGTGGCCGCGGCCGCGGTGGCGGGTGGCGACTCAGAAGCGCCGGCTGGCGGAGACGATGAGCGAGGAGTCGCTCGCCGAGGCGGCCGAGAAGGCCCGGAAGAAGGCGGCGCAGTTCCAGGTGGAGGAGGAGGCCTACGCGGCCACCGTCAACGAGGTCGACGACGACGGACCCGTACGAGCCGAGGAGTCCGCGGCGGACGACCACATGGACGAGCCCGCCACGTCACGGAGGTCGAAGCAGGCGCCGGCCGAGAAGAAGCACAAGAAGCACAACAACAAGGACAAGGACAAGAAGGGGAAGAAGAAGTCCTGACCCTCCGTCCCGCTGGAGCCAGCTCGGATAGCTCGCCGGAGCCGGGGGCACTCGGCCGTGGGGACGCGGCCGGCGTAGGTCGACCCGGGTAGCCAGGCGCGACATTCTCGACCCCGGTCCCGAGGTCAGGTTCACGCCCCCGGTGACGAGCCCGTCTGCTCGCGGTGACCGGCGCCGCCCGGGCTGGGTTCGCCGTCGTCCGGCTTCTCGCCGTCCCACCCGCCGTCCGACGTCTCGCCGCCGTCCGCCTGCTCCTGCTCCTCGGCGGCCGCTTCCTCCTCGAGGCGCCGGACCTCGGCGTTGTGCTCGACGCGGCGCATGTGCTTGACCATCGAGCGGAACAGCGGGATCACCGCGAGGGCCAGCAGGAAGAACCCGAAGACGAAGCCCATGAGCCCGGGGCTGGCCTCCCACGCCTGGAGCTCGCTCGGCTCGGGGCTGGGCGAGGGCGACTCGGCCAGGAGCACGGCCAGGATCATGGGGCGGCCTCGTCGAGGGCGAGCCCTTCCGGCACGACGCCGGCGAAGAGGTCGTCCTCCATCCCGTCCGCCACGGGCACCCGCGCCTTCGCCAGCTCGAACTGCTCGAACGGCCACACCTGAGCCTCGAGGTCGCGCGGGATCTGGAAGAAGAAGCCGTCAGGGTCGATCTGCGTCGCGTGGGCCCGCAGCGCGTCGTCCCGCTGCGGGAAGTAGTCCGAGCAGACGATCCGCGCCGTCGGGTTGCGCTGCGGCCAGTCGCCGCGCCGCTCGATCCACTCGGCGAACGGTGAGACGAGCTCTCGTCCCAGCATCGCCTCGTGGAGCGCCATGATCCGGTCGACGGAGAACGACACGTCGTAGTAGAGCTTCTGCACCGCCCACGGCTCGCCGGCCTCCGGGTACGCCTCCGGGTCCGCGGCGGCCTCGTACGCGGCGACGGCGATCCGGTGGGAGCGGATGTGGTCCGGGTGCGGGTACCCGCCGTTCTCGTCGTAGCAGGTCATCACGTGCGGCTTGAACGTGCGCACCTGGCGCACGAGGGCACCGACGGTGACCTCCATCGGCTCGGCCGCGAAGGAGCCCTCGGGCAGCGGCGGGAGCGGGTCGCCCTGGGGCAGGCCGGAGTCCACGAACCCGAGCCACACGTGCTCGATCCCCAGCGCGGCGGCCGCGGCGGCCATCTCCCGACGGCGGTACCCCGGCATGTCCCGCAGGATCTCCGGGTCGTCGGCAAGCTTGGGGTTGAGGATGTCGCCCCGCTCGCCGCCCGTGCAGGTCACCACCTGGACCCGGTGCCCCTCAGAGGCGTAGCGCGCCATCATGCCCGCACCCTTGCTCGACTCGTCATCGGGATGTGCGTGGACGGCCATCAGCCGCAACGCCTCGTCGGTCACTTTGTCCTCCACCTCGTCGGTCGCGCAGCAGCGTCGATCGAATCCAGGACACAATGGTCTCGCATCCGCGTGGATGGTTGCCACGCCGTTTCATCCCCGACCTCGAGGAGCCGCTCCGTGACCCACCCGGCAGGCGCCCCGGGACGCCGCGGTCCCGAGCCGGGCGCCGGCAGCGCGGACGCCACCGGCGGTGCGGCGAGCCGCGGCGCGAGCGGGGATCCCGCGATCATGGCGGCCCGGTACGGCCGGACACGGACGGGCCGGCGAGGCATCGTCGTCGCGGCGGTCGTCGCCGTCCTCCTCGTCGGGGGCGGCATCGGCGTCCAGGCGTCCAACCTCGGCCGCCCGTCCGTGATGACCGATTCCCTCGGCTTCACGGTCCAGGACGCGACCCGCACCACCGTGCGGTTCTCCGTACGGACGGACCCCGGGACGACCGTCCGCTGCTCCGTCGTCGCCCTGAACGAGACCTTCACGCAGGTCGGCTTCCGGGAGGTGGAGATCGGGCCGGTCGCGCAGCAGCGGACCGCGCACGAGGTCGACGTGACCACGACCGAGCTCGCCACCACGGGCGGCGTCGAGGAGTGCACCATCATCGACGCAGGTTGAGCACCCCGCTGATAGACTCGACGTTTTACACCGCCCGGGATCAGCGCACAGGTCGCGTGGAGCCGGGCGTCATCAGGTCTCATGCCTCGGCCGCACATGTGCTGGCCGGGGCATCGAACGTATGTGGAGGAGGAGCCGTGACACAGGCCAGCACGACCACCTGGCTCACCCAGGAAGCGTACAACCGACTCAAGTCGGAGCTCGAGCACCTGACGGGCCCCGGGCGCCAGGACATCGCGGAACGGATCGACGCCGCGCGCCAGGAGGGGGACCTGAAGGAGAACGGCGGCTACCACGCTGCTCGCGAGGAGCAGGCCAAGCAGGAGGCGCGGATCTACCACCTGACCGAGCTGCTGCGTAACGCCCACGTCGGTGAGGCGCCGCCGGACGACGGCGTCGTCGAGTCCGGCATGGTCGTCACCTGCACCATCGCCGGCAAGGACCGGACGTTCCTGCTCGGCTCGCGCGAGGGCGCGCCGGACCTCGAGATCGACGTGTACTCGGAGTCCTCCCCCCTCGGCTCCGCGCTGGTGGGCAAGAAGACCGGCGACACGGCCACCTACGAGACGCCGAGCGGCGCGCAGATCGACGTCAAGATCAAGGACGTCAAGCCCTTCAAGGGCTGACCTCTCCCACCTACCGGCCCGAGGCTCCACGGCCACGAACGAGGGCAGCCGCAGAACGATCTGCGGCTGCCTTCGTCGTTCGGTTCAGGGCCCCTGCACCCGGTACCCGCGTTCGCGAAGCCTGGCCAGCACGGCTTGGCAGTGCTCGGGGCCCTTGGTCTCCAGCTCGACCGAGATGTCGACCTCATCGACCGCCAGCCCCGCCGACGTGCGCGAGTGCGAGACGTCGAGCACGTTCGCCTCGACCTCCGCCAGCTCGGCCAGCAGGCGGGCGAGCGTGCCCGGTGCGTCCTTGACCATCACGTGCGTCTGGAGGTACCGCCCGACGGCCGCCATACCGTGCCGGATGATGCGCAGCAGCACCAACGGGTCCACGTTTCCGCCGGTCAGCACCACCACCACGGGCCCGGCGAAGGCGCTCGGGTCGGCCAGCACCGCGGCCACCCCCGCCGCGCCGGAGGGCTCCACCACCAGCTTGGAGCGCTCGACCATGTGGAGCACCGCTCGGGAGAGCAGGTCCTCGCTGACCGTGCGGACCTCGCGCACGTGCTCGGCAACGAGCGGGAACGGCACGTCACCCGGCAGGCCGACGGCGATACCGTCCGCCATCGTGCTCGGCTCCGACAGCAGCACGGGGTGCCCGGCAGCGAGCGAGCCCGGATAGGCCGCCGCTCCGGAGGCCTGCACGCCGACCACCTCGATCGTCGGATCGACGCTGTGCAGGGCGGCGGCGACACCGGCGATCAGCCCGCCGCCGCCGGTGGGCACCACGACGGTCCGCACGTCCGGGACCTGCTCGAGGATCTCCAGGCCGATCGTGCCCTGGCCGGCGACGATGTCCGGATGGTCGTAGGGATGGATGAGGACGCGCCCGCTCGACTCGGCCTCGGCACGGGCGGCGGCGAGCGCGGCGTGGACGTCGTCACCGGCGAGGACGATCTCGGCGCCGTACCGGCGGGTGGCCTCGACCTTGGGCAGCGCGGCGTCGGTCGGCATGACGATGCGCGCGGAGATACCCAGCAGCTTCGCGGCCAGTGCGACGCCCTGGGCGTGGTTGCCGGCAGACGCGGCGACGACGCCACGTACCTTCTCGTCGTCGTCCAACCTGCTCATACGAACGTAGGCGCCGCGCAGCTTGAACGAACCGGTGTGCTGGAGGTTCTCCGCCTTGAACATGACGGGTGCGCCGACCCGCTCGGCCAGGGCGGGGGAATGCTCGACCGGGGTGCGGTGCACGACGCCGTCGATCGTCGCCGCAGCGTCCCGGAAGGTCGCTTGGTCGAAGCCGTGCGTCACCGTCGCGTGCCGCCCCGTGCGTTCGAGCCGCCACCTCCGCCGTCCCGGCGCTGCCGGGTGCTGGTGTCACCACCTGTCCCGATCGGGGCGGCCACCGTGCCGGCGGGCACGTCGTCCGGCTCCGCACGCCCGGATCCCTCAGCCGGCCCGTCACCACGCGGCGGCACGGTCTCCGAACGCACGTAGGACCCCGGCGGACCGCCGGAGCGATCCGGGTCGTCGGCGAGCCGCGGATACTTGTCGTGGCCGTAGAGGTAGAGCAGCACCGTGTTGATCGTCGCGACGACGGGGACCGCGAACAGCGCACCGAGCAGGCCGGCGATACCGGTCCCGGCGGTCACGGCCAGCACGATCGCGAGCGGGTGCAGCGCGAGCGCGTTGCCCTGCAGCCACGGCTGCAGCACGTTGCCCTCGAGCTGCTGCACGAGCAGCACGATGCCGAGCATGATCAGCGCCGTCACCAGCCCCTGGTCGACCAGCGCGACGGCGACCGCCACGATGCCCGAGAGCACCGCACCGATGATCGGGATGAAGGAGAAGAGAAAGACCAGGATGCCGATCGGGATCGCCAACGGGACGCCCAGAATGGCCGCTCCGGTGGCGATCCCGACGGCATCGACGAACGCGACCAGGATCTGCGTGCGGGTGTACCCGCCGAGCGTCGTCCAGCCGCGGATCCCGGCCTCGTTCACCTTGTCGCGGGCCCCGACGGGCACGAGCCGGACGAACCAGTGCCAGATCTTCCTGCCGTCCTTGAGGAAGAAGAACAGGGAGAACACCATCAGGATGGCGCCGGTGACGACGGACGCCACCGAGCTCGTCGCGCCCATGACACCGCTGACCAGCGTGTCGGAGTTCGACCGGACCTGCTCCATGCCCTGGTCGAGCCACTGACGGACCTGGGCCTCATCGGCACCGAGCGGTCCGCTGGCGAGCCAGTTGATGCCTTCCTGGAAGGCCGCGCCGACGCGGTCGGCCAGGTCCGCGAACCCATCGATGATCGAATCGGCGGCGAGAGTGATGAGTCCGGCCACCAGAGCGAGCAGCAACAGGATCGACACACCCGCCGCGAGCGTCCTCGGGAAGTGGAGCACGCGCCGGAGCCAGCCGGCCACGGGCTCGAGGAGCACGGCGACCAGCAGCGCGATGAAGACCGACGCGACGATCGTCTTGAACGTGATGATCAGGTAGATCAACAGCGCGAGGGCGGCCGCGACGAGCAGCATGCGCCAGGACCAACCGGCCGCGATGACCAGCGTCCGAGGCACGCCGTTGACGACAGACGAGTTGGCCGCGGGGAGCGAGCCCGTCGACGTCGGCGGCCTGGCAGGAGACGCGGTGGGCTTGCGTGCGCGGCCCAGCAGGCCGCCGCGCTTTCCGCTGCTCTCGCTCATCTACCCCTGCCACCTGTGACGACGATCTGTCATGGACCCGGCGATCGGCCGTGCAACCTTCAGGTCCCCGCACAGCGTACGGCCTGCGCCGGGACCGCGAGCAGCGACGCCCCGGTGTACGACCAGGTGGACGGCCAGGAGCCGCGCGTGGAACATCCACCCCCGTCCACGCTGTTGAGGTATGTGGATCGAGGCGTAGTGAACCGAGGAGGAGCCATGTTCGGCCTGGAGCGCAAGACCACGATGGTGACGGCCGAGGAGGCACTGCCCGGTCGGGGTGTCAGCGCCTACCCGGTGCCCGAGACGCACGAGGTCCTCGGCACCCCGCTGCAGGGCCCGTGGCCGGAGGGGTCCGAGGTCATGTACGTCGCGATGGGCTGCTTCTGGGGGGCCGAGCGCATCTTCTGGCGTCAGCCGGGCGTGATCTCCACGGCCGCCGGCTACGTCGGTGGATTCACCACGTTCCCCACGTACGAGCAGGTGTGCACCGGCCAGACCGGCCACACCGAGGGGGTGCAGGTGGTCTACGACCCCGAGCAGACCTCCCCCGAGCTGCTCCTCAAGGCGTTCTGGGAGAACCACGACCCGACGACGGCGAACCGCCAGGGCAACGACATCGGCACCCAGTACCGGTCCGGGATCTACTGGACGACGCCGAGCCAGGAGGCGGCAGCGCGCTCCACCCGCGACGCGTTCCAGGAGGTGCTCACCGAGCACGGGCACGGCACCATCGCCACCGAGCTGCTGCCGTGGTCCGGCGAGTTCTACTACGCGGAGGACTACCACCAGCAGTACCTACAGAAGAACCCGGGCGGATACTGCAACCACGGCCCCAACGGTCTGACGTGCCCGGTCGGGCTGGTCCCGACGCAGGATCAGGCGCCGGCACAGATCGACGTCGCGCCGCCTCAGGACTAGGTGGCGGGGCGCGCGACCCGTGGCTACGCGCGGCGAAGCTGAGCCGTAGGGGGGTGCTAGCCTCCACCCCCCAGAGCCCCGGCTCCCCACGAGGGGCCGGGGCTCTTGCTGTGCGGGCGGCCGATTCACGACGGCCGCGGGATCACTCGCGCGGGACGTCACCGCGCCATGCGCCGGTCTCGACGCCACGCGACTCGATGAACTCCTTGAACCGCTGGGCATCGCCCTTGACCCGGCGCTCGTCGACGCCCACCGCGTCCCCGGCCTTCTCCACGACGCCCTGGGGCTCCCAGTCCATCTGGATGGTGACCCGGGTCGAGCTCGCGTCGAGCTTGTGGAACGTCACGACGCCGGACTGCTGGACCTCACCGCTGACCGTCGTCCAGGCGATGCGCTCCTCCGGGTGCTGCTCGGTGATCTTCGTGTCGAACTCGCGCGACACTCCCCCGGTGCTGACCTTCCAGTGGTTGTGCACGTCGTCGACCTGCGAGACCGAGTCCACGCCCTCCATGAACTCCGGAAAGGACTCGAACTGAGTCCACTGGTCGTACGCGGCGCGGATCGGCACGTTGACGTCGATGGACTCGCTCACCTGGCTCATGTGGGCTACCTCCCGTGTAGGACCTTGTGGTCGTTCCCCACACAAGCACGCGGGCCTACGGCTCGCACGTCCAACGGGCGTGGCCAGAGCCTCGATGGCGCTCCCGGCCGCACGGTCATCGGGCCGGCGGCTGCGCGTGACCGAGGACGGAGGGCCGGCCACCGCATAGGCTGGTACGCCCGTCCGCCACCGCGCCGGCTGCCCACGAACGAGAGGAACCCATGTCCCAGCTCCCCACCGCGACCGGCGGCTTCGGCGACAAGCCGGAGCTGACCTTCCCCGACACCGCCGCCCCCGAAGACCTTCAGGTCAAGGTGCTCGAGCAGGGCTCCGGCGACACGGTCCAGGCCGGCGACACCATCGTCGTCAACTACCTCGGCCAGACCTGGGGCGGCCAGGTCTTCGACAACTCCTACGACCGCGGCGACACGCTGAACTTCCCCGTCGGGACGGGCCAGGTCATCGGCGGCTTCGACGAGGGACTCACGGGTCAGCAGATCGGCTCCCGGGTCCTGCTCTCGGTTCCGCCGGAGCACGGCTACGGCCCGCGCGGTGTGCCGCAGGCCGGCATCAAGGGCACCGACACCCTGGTGTTCGTCGTCGACGTGGTCGGCGTGGAGTAGGCACTCCCCCCGCCGAGGGCAGCCGATAGAACCGAAAGCGGCTGTTCAAACAGCTGCTATTGGTGCAACTTGCCGCTCTCGGCGGCTGGCCAGTCAACTTGCCGCTCTCGGCGCCGACTCAGACAGGACGACGGCGGCCGCTCGGGTGAGCGCCGCCGTCGTCTGCGTTCGCGGTCCTGACGGTTGTGGTTCTCCGCGGGTTACTCGCCGCCGCGCAGGATCGCCAGCAGGCGCAGGAACTCGATGTAGAGCCACACCAGCGTCACGGCGAGGCCGAACGCCGCGGACCAGGCGTAGCGCGCCGGGGCACCACCCTCGACGCCACGCTTGATGGCGTCGAAGTCCATGATGAGGACCAGGGCGGCGAGCCCGATGGCGAAGATGCCGAGGACCACGCCGAGCGGGATGCCGCCGAAGATCGGGAGCTCGGCTCCTCGCATGCCCCACGGGTTGTCCGACACCCCGGTCCACATGACGACCAGGTTGACGAGCGAGAACGCCGCGTAGGAGATGACGGCGATCATCAGCCACTTGGTGAACTTCGGCGTCACTCGGACGGCGCCGGACTTGAACAGGAACAAGGAGACCGCGAACGTCACCATGGTGCCGATCACGGCCTGCAGCGCGATGCCTTCGTAGTTCGGCCCGAAGTTCTCGAACATCGCCGAGATGCCGCCGAGGAACAGACCCTCGGCGGCGGCGTAGGCCATGATCAGCGCCGGCGAGGGCTCGCGCTTGAAGGCGTTCACCAGTCCGAGCACGAGGCCGACGATGAGGCCGCCGAACGTCAGGATCATGTTCGCGTCGAAGAGCAGCCAGTTGGCCGCCGCGGCGAGCACGATGACGCCGAGGACCATGCCGGTCTTCATGATGACGTCGTCGTAGGTCATCCGGCCGGTGTCGGCCGGAGCGGCGGGCGGCCCCTGGTAGGCGCGCTCGATGTTCTCGAACTGCTGCTCGGGAGTCATGCCGGGCGCCTGCGTCTGGCCGTATGGCTGGCTGTACCCGTACTGCCCCTGGGGGGCGTAGGCGGTGGCCTGCCCGCCACGCTGACCGCCGGGCGCGTTGCCCCGGCGAGTCCGCTTCGACGGATCGCCGAACATCGGACTTCTCTCGAAGACGGGGTTGCTCACTGTGCCTCCTGCTCGCGGCGAACGGGTCCGTGCGGTACCCGGGGAAGTCGCTGGTCTTGTCCCCCATGATACGGGCCCGGGGGCCTGCGCCGGGGATACTTCTCCCCAGGTGAAACGCCAGGGCGCCGCGCAGAGTTCCGAGCGCCGGCCAGCTCCCCCTCCGCGCCTCCCTCCGGGGACGGAGACGCGGCTCGGCGCCGCCGAAGAATCATCCCTTCGGCCGATTCCTCACGCCGCGGTCCGCGCCTACGGTGGTCCCGCAGCACCAACCGACCCGGAGAGGCGAAGATGATCGAGGCGCAAGACCTCACCAAGCGATACGGCTCCAAGACGGCCGTCGACGCCGTCAGCTTCACCGTCGAGCCGGGCACCGTCACCGGCTTCCTCGGCCCCAACGGAGCCGGAAAGTCCACGACCATGCGCATGATCGTGGGCCTGGACCGGCCGACCGCAGGCAGTGTCAGCGTCAACGGCAAGCGGTACGCCAACCACCATTCCCCGCTCAACGAGGTCGGCGTCCTGCTGGACGCCAAGGCCGTGCACAGCGGCCGCACCGCCCGCTCGCACCTGCGGACCATGGCCGCCACCCACGGCATCCCCGCCAAGCGGGTCGACGAGGTCATCGACATGACCGGACTGTCCGGCGTCGCCCGCAAGCGGGTCGGTGGCTTCTCCCTCGGCATGGGGCAGCGCCTCGGCATCGCTTCGGCCATGCTCGGCGACCCGAAGACCCTGATCCTCGACGAGCCGGTCAACGGCCTCGACCCGGAGGGCGTGCAGTGGGTGCGCCAGCTCGTGAAGTACCTGGCCGGCGAGGGCCGCACGATCTTCCTGTCCTCGCACCTGATGAGCGAGATGGCGCTGACGGCGGACCGACTGCTGGTCATCGGCCGCGGCAGGATCATCACCTCCGGACCTGTCCAGGACGTCATCGACTCCGTGAGCCGCACCACCGTACGGGTCCGCTCGCCACAGGCGTCGGAGCTCGCCGAGCTGCTCCGCAGCAGCGGCGGCGCCACGATCACGCCGGGCGGTGACGGTGTGCTCGACGTCCACGACGTCACGGCGGAGCAGGTCGGCGAGACCGCGGCGGCCCGCGGCATCGTCCTGCACGAGCTCACGCCCCAGCGGGGCAGCCTCGAGGAGGCCTACATGACCCTGACCCAAGACGAGGTCGAGTTCCGGTCCGAGCCCACCGGCGACCAGGAGGCGAACCGATGAGCGCAACGAGCACAGTCACCTCCGGCCGGCACAGCGGAGCCGGTACGGCGGTCGACGCCCGGCTGACCTTTGCCGGCGTCATGAAGGGCGAGTGGATCAAGCTCGCCTCGCTGCGGTCCACATGGTGGACGCTGGGCATCACGGTCGTCGTGATGACACTCTTCAGCCTGCTGCAGGCCTCGTCCGTGCAGTTCATGACCGAGTCACCCGAGATGGCGGGAATGGTCGCGAACCTCCACGGCGCCGAGCTGGTGACCTCCGGCTACCAGTTCGGCATGGTGACGATCGCGGTCCTCGGGGCGCTGGCCATCACCGGCGAGTACTCGACCGGCATGATCCGCTCGACGTTCGCCGCCGTACCGAGCCGGCTGCCGGTGCTCGTGGCGAAAACCATCGCGCTCGTCGTGCTCAGCACGGTGACCGCGGCCGTCAGCCTCGTCGGGGCGCACCTCGTGGCCATCCCGATGCTCTCGTCCTACGACCTCGTCCCGGCGCTGGACGACCCGGACACCTGGCAGGTCTACGGTGGCATGGCGTTCTTCTTCGTCGCGTCGGCGCTCTTCGCACTCGGTATCGGCACGTTGATGCGCAGCACGGCCGGCACGATCACGACCGTGCTCGGCGTCCTGATGCTGCTGCCCATCGTCCTCGGCTTCGTGAACGTCGACTGGATCCAGGACGCGATGAAGTACCTCCCCTCGAACGCCGCCACGGGCTTCTTGTCGGTCAGTGGCACGTTCGCCGGCGGGGACAGGCTCGAGCCCTGGACCGGGGTCGCCGTCGTCGCGGCCTGGTCGGTGGCGGCGCTGGTAGCAGCGGCCGTCGTGCTCCGCCGTCGGGACGCCTGAGCCGGCACCGCGACCGGGCAGCGACAGCCAGCACCGACGACAACGGCCCCGCACGCCAGGCGGACTCCTGGCGTGCGGGGCCGTTCCTGTGCTGTCAGCAACAGCCGGCGCGTTGCTAGCCCTGCGTGCTTCCCGTGCTGCTCTTCGAAGACGAGTCCCTCTTCGCCGAGGCCTGAGAGTCCTCCGAGTCCTTCGAGGGCTCCGGCTCGGCGGGCTGGGGCGACCCGGTCGCGCCGGACTGCCCGGCCCCGGACGGCCCGCCCTTCGGCGGCGTCTGCCCGGTGACCCGCTCCCACGCGGCGCGCGGGTTCTGCAGCGCGCCGAGCGGCACGAGCTCGCGGTGGAAGAACAGTGCGGAGGTCCAGTCCAGGAGGATGCGGACCCTGCGCTCCATCGAGGGCATCGCCAGGACGTGGTAGCTGCGGTGCATGAACCAGGCCAGCGGGCCGCGGAACTTGTGGCCCATGATCTGGGCGACGCCCTTGTACAGGCCGAGGGAGGCCACGGTTCCCATGTTCTCGTGGCAGTAGTCCTCGAGGGGCTCGTCGGACAGCGCCCGGACGAGGTTCGCGCCCAGGTGCCGGCCCTGACGCACGGCGTGCTGCGCCGTCGGGGCGCAGGTGCCGTCCGGGGTGGGGTTGCCGGCGATGTCCGGGACGGCGGCGCAGTCGCCGGCCGCCCAGGCGTTCTTGACGACGTCGCCCTCGGCGGTGACCACCTGGAGCTTGGTGTTGGTGCGCACCCGTCCCCGGTCGTCGAGCGGCAGGTCCGTGTTGTCGAGGACGGGGTTGGCCTTGACGCCGGCGGTCCACACGATCGTGTCCGCCTCGAACGTCTCGCCCGAGGACAGCTCGATCTTGTTGTCGACGCAGGAGTTGAGGAACGTGTTGAGGTGGATCTCGACGCCACGCTCGCGCAGCTGCTCGATGGCGTAGCCGCCGAGCTCCTCGCCGACCTCCGGCAGGATCCGACCCATGCCCTCGACGACGACGAACCGCAGGTCGGAGGCCTCGATGGAGTCGTACTCGCGGGTGGCGGTGCGCGCCATGTCCTCGATCTCGCCGAGCGCCTCGATGCCGGCGAAGCCGCCGCCGACGAAGACGAAGGTGAGCATCCGCCGGCGCTTCTCCGGGTCCCAGGTGGAGGCGGCCTCGGCGAGCTTGCCCAGGACCTGGTTGCGCAGCGCCGTCGCCTCCTCGATGTGCTTGAAGCCGATGGCGTGCTCGGCGAGACCGGGGATGGGCAGCGCGCGGGCGACCGAGCCGAGGCCGACGACGAGGTGGTCGTAGGTGACCTCGTACGAGTCGTCACCGTTGCTCGGGGCGATCACGGCCGTCTGCTCGCCGTGCCGGATCTCGGCGATGGAGCCGGTCAGCACCGTGGCACCGCTCAGCTCGCGGCGCAGCGAGGTGACGACGTGGCGCGGCTCGATCGAGCCGGCCGCCGCCTCCGGCAGGAACGGCTGGTAGGTCATGTACGGGTGCGGATCGACGACGGCGATCTCCGCGTCCTGCCGCCCGATGCGTTTGCGCAGCGCCAGCGCCGTGTACAGGCCGATGTAGCCGCCGCCCGCGATGAGGATGCGCGGTGTGCGCCCCTCGACGGACAGGACGGGCCGCACGGCGTCTTCGCGTCGGGCCTGCGCGGCCTTCGCGGCGAGGAGGCCGGCGCCCGCCAGGGCGGCCGAGACAGCAAGTGCGCGCACGGTGGAAGCCATGGGGTCATCGTATGAGCGATCGCCCGACGTCGAATGTTGAGAGCCAAGTTTGGTTCCGTGATACCTGACACGTACCCACGTTTGACCCGAGGGTGACGAGGTTGCTCAGCTGCGACGGCGCGACTCGTCCGCGTTGCCACGGCCGCCTGGGGAGCGCCCGGTGAGCGCGCCGAGGACCCACGCGACGGCGCCGGCGATCGCGCCGACGAGGGTTCCCGTGACGAGGCTCGAGCCCACCGCAAAGGTGCGCAGGATCAGTGACTGCGCCTCCGGGTCGGTGCCGGCCAGGTTGCCTCCCAGCCGGGGCTGCTCGCCCCCGAAGGTCGCGTCCCACATCAGCTGGTGGCCGAGCGCCAGCAGGGCGCCGTAGCAGACGCCGACCACGAGGAGCGTGAGGAACGCGTTGGGCACCCGCTTCCAGAGCACGACGGCGACCCACACCAGGGGCGGGACGAGGACGAAGAGCGCGTTGAGCGTGGTGCCCTCCTCGATGGCGCCGAGATCATGGAGGACGACGCGCGGGAGCGCGAGCAGTGCCAGGCCGATCAGCCAGGTCAGGGGCAGGCCGAGGCGACGGCGCAGCGAACGGTCGGTCTGCGTGGGAGAGTGCGAGAAGGTCATGCTGACGACGCTAGGGACGCCGGCGATCCGTGACATCCGTCCGTGATCTCCTCGAGGGTCGACACCAGGCGACACCCCGGGTCGCCCCCGCTCGACGGGCGGCGAGGCGGCCGAGGGCGACCCGGCGGAGCAGCGTGCCCCCAACGGGACTCGAACCCGTACTGGACCGGGTTTAAGCCGGCTGCCTCTGCCAGTTGGGCTATGGGGGCGGTGCACTCATCCTGGCACCGGGTCCACCCGGCTCACGACAACGAGAGGGCGATCCCGTCCAGGATGTCGTGCTCGCTCGTCAGCACGCGTCCCAGCCCTGCGCCCCCTGAGCCGTCCTCGCCGGAGCCGCCGACGCCGCGGGGCCCCACGTCCGTCTCGACCCGGGAGACGATCTCCGACCAGATGAGTGCGCCGGCCCCGATGACGTCGATCCGGCCGGGGTGCATGAATCCCATGGCCGCACGCTCGGCGTGCGTGGCGGCCAGCAGCGACGCGCAGGAGCCGTGGACGACCTCGGGCTCGAGCGACGCGCCGTCGATGGCCGCCGGGTCGTACGTGGCCAGACCGAGGGCGTGCGCCGTGACGGTGGTGACCGTGCCCGCCACGCCCACCAGCGTGCGCACCCGCTCCAGCGGGACGACGGCGGCCGCCTCGTCGATCCGGGCACGCACCTCCACCCGGGCGGCGGCGATCTCGTCGTGCGTCGGCGGGTCACTGCGCAGGTGGCGCTCCGTCAGGCGGACGCAGCCGAGGTCGACCGAGCGGGAGGTGAGCTGCTCGCCGTCGCCGAGGACGAACTCCGTCGACCCGCCACCGATGTCGACCACGAGGTGCGGCGGTCCTGCGCCTTCGGCCCGGTCCAGGACGCTCAGGGCGCCGCGAAAGCTCAGTTCGGCCTCCTCGGTGCCGGTGATGACCTCCGGCACCACGCCGAGGGCGTCCCGTACCCCGTCGACGAAGTCCTGCCGGTTGTCGGCGTCGCGACTGGCCGAGGTGGCGACGAACCGCACTCTCTCCACGCCGTGGGCACGGCAGCGCTCGGCGTAGTCGCGTGCCGCGGCGATGGTGCGTTCCAGTGCCACCGGGTCGATGCGGCCGGTGCGATCGACGTCCTGGCCGAGCCGGACCACCTCCATCCGGCGTTCGACGTCGGTCAGCCGGGTGTCGCCGGAGCCGTCGCGGTGCAGGTCCGCCACGAGGAGGCGGATGGAGTTGGTGCCACAGTCGATGGCGGCTACGCGAGTCACGGGCCAACCTTGCCACGTCTCGACCACCTCGCCCGAGCTGAGAACTCTCTACGCTCTGGACATGACCGAGGAGCGCGGGGTCGCCGCCCTGGAGGAGTCCGGCATCGCCTACACCCTCACCCGGCACGGCCCGGTGGCCGGCCTGGAGGAGGCCGCCGCCGCCCGCGGTGTCGACCCGTCGGCGATCATCAAGACCTTGGTGGTGCGCCGAGCGGCCGAGGACTACCTGTTCGTGCTGGTCCCCGGCGGCCGGACGATCTCCTGGCCGAAGCTGCGCGCGCTGCTCGGCGTGAGCCGGATCTCGATGCCGGACGCGGCGACCGCCAGGGAGGTGACCGGGTACGAGCGCGGCACCATCACGCCCTTCGGCTCGACGACCACGTGGCCGGTGGTCGCCGACGCCACGGTCACCGGCACGGTCTCCATCGGCGCCGGCGCCCCCGGCGTCGCGGCGCTCGTGGACGCCGCGGAGCTGGTGGATCGGCTCGGTGCGCAGGTCGCCGACGTCACCGAGCCGGACTGACGCCCGCGTAGTCTCGTCGGCCCCGGAGCTGGCGGTCTGCGCTGGCCGCGAGGGCTCAGCGGCGCCGGTTGCCACCCCGGTCGGTGCCCGGCCGGTTCTGGCCCTTGCGGACGATGCTCCGGATGGTGCCGCGCCGGTCGGGCCGCTTGTCGGGCTCGAGCCAACGCACCCGGGAGCCGCGCCCGCGCACCCGGACCTTCGCCCGTGCCCGGAGCGTGAACGCGGCGAGCGCCGCCGAGATCACCGAGGCGAAGATCACGGCGAACCGGGCGTTCCCGGACTCCTCGGACGCGAAGGACAGCTCGGCGATCAGCAGCGAGACCGTGAACCCGATGCCGGCCAGCATGGCGACGCCGAGCAGGTCGGGAAGATCGACCCCGTGGCCGAGCCGCAGCCGCGTGGTGCGCACGAGGATCGCCACGCCGCCCCAGATGCCGAGCACCTTGCCGAGGACGAGCCCGGCGACGACGCCGAGGACCACGGGGTCCGTGACGAGCTCGGCCACGTCGGTGTCGATCACGGTGACGCCGGCGGCGAAGAACGCGAAGACCGGCAGGGCGAAACCGGCCGAGATCGGCTGGACCTTCTCGACGAAGTGGTGACTGACCTGGTGGTGGTCGCCGTGCCGCATCTTGGCCGGCACGGTCATGCCCAGCAGCACCCCGGCGACGGTGGCGTGCACGCCGGAGGCGTGCATGAGGCCCCACGCGAGGATCCCGAGCGGGACCAGCAGCCACCACTGCAGCATGCGGCGCTGGACGAGCACACCGAAGACCGCCACGATCGCGAGCGCACCGAGCAGGGGCAGGAACTGGATCTCCGCGGTGTAGAACATCGCGATCACGATGATAGCGAGCAGATCGTCGACGACGGCGAGCGTCAGCAGGAACACGCGCGCCGCCGGCGGCAGGCCCTTGCCGAAGATGCCGAGCAGGGCCACGGCGAAGGCGATGTCGGTGGCGGTCGGGATGGCCCAGCCGTGCAGCGCACCGGAGCCGCTGGCCAGCTGGATGACGGTGTAGAACACCGCCGGTGTCACCATGCCCAGCACCGCCGCGATCATGGGCAGCAGGGCCTCGTTGATCCGCCTGAGCGACCCGGTGACGAACTCGGTCTTGAGCTCGAGACCGACGACGAAGAAGAAGATCGCGAGCAGGCCGTCCGCCGCCCAGGTGTGGAGGGCGAGATCGAGGTGCAGCGACTCCGGCCCCACGTGGAAGTCGGCGAGCGAGTGGTACGCGTCCCGCCACGGGGAGTTGGCCCAGAGCAGTGCGAGCACCGCACCGGCGAGCAGCAGGGAGCCGGCGAAGGTCTCGTCCTCCAGGCTCATCCGGATGCGCTTCCTGCGGCTCCGGTTGCTCTCCGTCGGCATGTGATGGTGCACGTGCGGCTCGCGGTGCGGCATGGGCCACCTTTCGTTGGGTCAAATGACGACTCAGACCGCCGACCAGACTTCCCGGCACACCGGCTCACACCTTACGGGAGTCGTCACGGGCGCTCCGAGGCGGATCAGCAGGTGCAGCGGGTGGGGCTCCACACGCCCTCGAGGAGGTCCAGCGTCTCGTCGCCGAAGGGATTCACGCCCGGCCCGACGGCGAGCGTGTGAGCCAGCAGGGCGTGCAGGCACTTCACCCGCGTGGGCATGCCACCGGCGGAGGTGCCGGTGATCTCGGGAACCTCACCGAGCTCGTCCCGCCGGCGCAGGTAGTCGGCGTGGGCCTCGCGATACCGGGCGGCCAGGTCGGGGTCCTCGGCGAGGCGCGCGTTCATGCCCTCCATGACGTGCTCGGCCTCGAGGGTGCTGACGGCCTTCACCGCCGGCGGACACGTGAGGTAGTACGTCGTCGGGAACGGTGTGCCGTCCTCCAGGCGGGACGCGGTGCGCACCACCAGCGGCCGGCCGCACACGCACCTGGCGGCGACGGCGACGAGACCGCGCGGGACCCGTCCCAGCTGCGCGGTGAGGACGGCGACGTCGGCGTCGGTCACGGCCGACGGGTCGGCGGGTTCGGGCTCGTCGGCCGGATCGGGGCCGGCGTGCTGGGGCTCGGTGCGTTGAGGCTCGGTCACCGCGCCATTGTCTACGGAACTGACCCGGCCTGCCGAGGCGGACGGTCTACGGCGTCTGCTCCTCGGTCGGCACGGTCAGGCCGGAGGGATCCTCCTCGCCGACCACGGACTCGCCGGCCACCTGCACCGACTGCCACGTCTGCACGTACCAGGGCGTCGCCGCGGCGCGTTCCGCCTCCCGTTCCGCGGCCCGCGCCTCGGCCTCGTTCTGCCCGCCGGTGACCGTCTCGGGATCGACGACGACGTAGGGCCGCTCCCCCGGCATCACATACCCGAGCCGGTCCCGGGCCTGGGCCTTGACGTACGCGGGGTCCTGCCAGCGCTCGAGCTGGTCGCGCAGCTCGGCGGTGCGCTGCTCGGCCTCGGCCACGTCCGCGTTGAGCTCCCGCAGCTCCTCCTGCTGTGCCACGGCGTAGCGCAGGGTGGGCGCCACGACGGCGAAGGCCACGAGGACCACGATGAACAGCGCAAGGGCTCGCAGGCTGACCGTCGGGCGGGGTCCGCCGTGCGGGGTCCCGAAGGTCAGGGCCCGGCGCCCCGCCTCCTCTCGGCCAATCCGCTTGCCCGACCTGGCGCTGCGGTCCTTGTTGCTGCCCGTGTCGCTGCCCGCCGTGGCGGTGGGCCTCCGCTCGGCCGTGCCGGCGACCCGGGACGTCTTCTTGCGGCCGGTCGTCTTGGCTCCGCCGGCGGGCGGACGGGTGTGCGTGGAGGTCTGGCGGGCGGCGCGGGTGCGTGACGCCGTCGTGCGCGCGCCGGCCCGGCGGGGCGTGGACGGACGGGACGTCATGACGTCATGGTCTCCCACGCGAGCCACGATTCTGCGGAGCCACGGCACGTGAGTCGCGGCAGGAGCGCGGCGCGGCCGCCGGCAGCCCGGTACGCCGCAGGCCCGCCCCGAGACGGGAGCGGGCCTGCGGCGGTCGGGTCGGCAGTCAGCGCCGTTTGGCAGCCCTCGGGAAGGCGCTGCGGCCGGCGTAGAGGGACGCGTCGTCGAGCTCCTCCTCGATGCGGAGCAGCTGGTTGTACTTGTTGATGCGTTCGCCGCGGGCCGGTGCGCCGGTCTTGATCTGCCCGGCGTTCACCGCGACGGACAGGTCCGCGATCGTGGTGTCCTCGGTCTCGCCGGAACGGTGCGAGACCATCGCGGTGTAACCGTTGCGCTGGGCCAGTGCCACGGCGTCGAGGGTCTCGGTCAGCGAACCGATCTGGTTGAGCTTGACCAGCAGCGAGTTCGCCGCGCCCTCCTCGATGCCACGGGTCAGGCGCTCGGGGTTGGTGACGAAGAGGTCGTCGCCGACGATCTGGGTGCGGTCGCCGATCCGGCCGACCAGCTGCGACCAGGAGTCCCACTCGTCCTCGCTCAGCGGGTCCTCGAGGGACACCAGCGGGTAGTCCGCGACGAGCTGCTCGTAGTACGCGACCATCTCCTCGGGCGTCTTGGACTGGCCCTCGAAGTTGTAGCTGCCGCCGGAGAAGAACTCCGTGGCGGCGACGTCGAGAGCCAGGGCGATGTCCTCACCGGCCTTGTATCCGGCCTTGTCGATGGCCTCGAGGATGAGGTCGAGCGCCTCCCGGTTGGAACCGAGGTTCGGTGCGAAGCCGCCCTCGTCGCCCAGGCCGGTGGCCAGGCCGCGGGACTTGAGCACCGACTTCAGGGCGTGGTAGGTCTCGGTCCCCCAGCGCAGCGCCTCCTTGAAGGTCGGTGCGCCGAGCGGGACGATCATGAACTCCTGGATGTCCACGTTGGAGTCCGCGTGGGAGCCGCCGTTGAGGATGTTCATCATCGGCACCGGCAGCAGGTAGGCGTTCGGCCCGCCGACGTAGCGGAAGAGCGGCAGGCCGGCCGACTCGGCGGCGCCCTTGGCCACGGCGAGCGAGACGCCGAGGATGGCGTTCGCGCCGAGCTTGGCCTTGTTGGTGGAGCCGTCGAGGTCGATCAGCGTCTGGTCGATGATGCGCTGCTCGGTGGCGTCGATGCCGAGCACCTCGGGAGCGATGGTGTCGATGACGGAGTCGACGGCGTCCTGGACGCCCTTGCCCTGGTAGCGGTCCTCGTCGCCGTCGCGGCGTTCGACGGCCTCGAAGGCGCCGGTGGAGGCGCCGGAGGGGACGGCCGCGCGAGCGACGGTGCCGTCCTCGAGCGCGACCTCGACCTCCACGGTGGGGTTGCCGCGCGAGTCGAGGATCTCGCGGGCGCCGACGGCCTCGATGCTGGCCACAGGGACTCCTTACGTCAGGGGATGTTCGGGCGGAAGAGACGGTCCCACCGTAGTACGGCAGGCGCCCCTCGAACGCGGCCGTCCCGTGTCCTGGAGGTGCTGCGGCGAGGCGGTCGTCCGGCAGGTCGCGGGCAGCGCGCGGCGCGTCTCAGCCCGCGGGCGCAGGCGTGGGCTGCTGCTCCTGGTGGATCCACTCGTAGGTCGTCTGCACGATCTGTCCGGAGTCGTTCCGGGTGCCGTAGCGCGGGTTGACCTCGATATCGGCCTCGGCGGTCGCCTCATCCAGCTGGCTGAGGAGCTCCCCGGCGTTCTGGGCCTCGGTGACATCGCCCTGCTGCAGGACGAACCGCGCGAGGTCGACGGCGGGCTCGGAGATCTCCTCGGGCGCGGGCTGGCCCTGTGCGGCGGCGGCGTCCTTGAGGAGCTGCTCGACCTGCTGGTCGGAGTAGCCGAACCCGCCCTCGGTGGCAATGGGCTCGAACAGCTCGGCCTGGACGAGGATGTGGGCGACCTGGCCGGGGGTGACCTGCTGGCCGCTGATCTCGATCCACTGCGCCGTGGCGGAGGCGACCTCGTTCTCGGTGATCCTGGTGTCGTTGACGGTCGCGGCCGTGCCGGGCTGGGCGGAGCATCCCGCCACTGCAGCGCCGGCGGCCAAGAGGGCGGCGGTGGAGCGGACCAGCGTACGGCGGGGTGGGGCCACCGGTGAACCTCCGTGTCTTTCCGGGTACAGCGTCTCCGGCAGAGCGCAGACCTGCGCTCGCGGTGCTGCCCTTCGTGCGTGCGAACCGCAACCCATCGTACGGGTTGGAGCCTGCGCTCCGTGGACGCGCCCGGCCTACGGCCGCCCGGCTCGTCGCCGGAGGGCAGCGACGAACGTGCCCAGGTCGGCGGCGTGCCCCAGCCCCAGCCGGCCGGCGAGCTCGACGATCGCCGGCGGCGCGAGCCGGGCGGCCGACATCGCCTCGTCGTCGGTGAAGATGTCCGACGCCTGGCCGTCGGCGACGATCCGCCCGCGTGCCATCACCACGACCCGGTCGACGTGCTCGGCGACGAACTCCATGTCGTGGGTGATCGTGACGACCGTGCGGCCGCGTTCGGCCAGGTGCGCGAGGAGGTCCGCGAGCCGGTCCAGGCCGGCGCGGTCCTGCCCGGCCGTCGGCTCGTCGAGCACGACGGCGTCCGGGTCGGCGGCGAGCACGCAGGCGATGGTGACGAACTTGCGGACCGACAGGGGCAGGTCGTGCGGGTTCTCCTCCAGCGCGTCGGCGAGGCCGGTGAGCTCGGCCGCCTCCTGCACACGGCGCGCGCGCTCCTCCTCCGGCAGCTTCATCCGCTTCAGCCCGTAGTCGACCTCGGCGCGCACGGTGGTGTGGAAGATCTGGTCGTCCGGGTTCTGGAAGACGTACCCGATCCGGCGGGAGACCTGCGCCGTGGTGCTGCCCGCGGTGTCGACGCCCGCGATCCGCACGGACCCCGAGGTCGGCCGCACGAGCGCGTTCATCGTCTTCACGGTGGTGGTCTTGCCGGCACCGTTCAGCCCGACGATGGCCACGGACTCTCCGGCGCCGACGGCGAGGGAGACACCGTCGACCGCGCGGGTGCCGCTCGGGTAGGTGTAGGAGACGTCGTCGAGCTCGATGAGCGGTTCGCCGGCCCCACGAGCGTCCGGGGCCCCGGGTACCGGCGGGAGGGGGCCCTCCGGCGGGCCGGCATGTTCGGGTCGGTCGTCGTGGTCGCGCGGGTCGGGATCGCGGCCGACGGCGGCGCGCAGCGCGTCCGCGAGCGCTTCGACGCTCAGGTGCGTGCCGACGTCGAACCCGCGGGCCCGTAACCCCGCTGCCAGGCGGGCGGCCGGCGGCAGGTCCGCCCCGTGCGCCGTCGTGCGGGCGTCGCCGAAGACCGCCGCGGGGGGCCCGTCGACGACGACCTCGCCGCCGTCTAGGACGACCACCTGGTCGGCGTGCTCCGCCACCAGACCGAGCTTGTGCTCGACCAGCACGACGGTGCGACCGGCGTCGCGTGCCCTCGCGATGATGTCGAAGACCTCTTCGGTGGAGCGGGGGTCGAGCTGGCTGGTGGGCTCGTCGATGACGAGGACGGGCTGGTCCATGATCAGCACGGAGGCGAGCGCGACGCGTTGCTGCTGCCCGCCGGAGAGGTGGAACGGGTTCCGGACGGCCAGGTCGGTCAGCCCGGCCTCGTCCAGCCGTTCGGACACCCGGCTGCGAATCTCGGGCGCCGGGACTCCGAGGTTGGCGAGCCCGAAGGCCAGCTCGTCGAAGACCGTGTCGGTGATCCCGCTCATCTGCGTGAACGGGTTCTCGAACAGGTAACCGACGTGCCGGGCGAGGCTGTTCTCGTCGGCGTCCGCGATGTCGATGTCGCCGACCCGCACCGTGCCGGTCAGCTCACCCTTGTAGAACTGCGGGACGAAACCACGGATGGCGTGGCACAGGGTGGTCTTGCCCGCGCCGTTAGGGCCGATGATCGCGCACAGCGAGCCGGGCTCGACGCGCAGGTCCACTCGCCTGAGGGCCGGAGCGTCACCGACGGGGTAGGCGTACGTCAGGCCGGTGATCTCCACGGCGGCGCCGTCGGCGGCCGGTTCGGCGGCGTTCTCGGCCGGGTTCACCACGCCCACAGCAGGATCCTTCCGGCGACGACAAGCACGAGCAGGACGAGCAGTGCCGCGCGAAGCACCCGGTCGGTCCTGGTGTCGGCGACCGCGTACAGCGCGGTCTTCTTCCCCGTGACCATGAAGCCACGGGACTGCAGCGCGAGCGCCTTCTCCTCGACGGACAGCACGGAGGTCAGGATCAGGGGGATGAGCGTGGGCACGAACGCGCGGACCCGGACGAACCAGTTCGCGTCGGTCTCGACGCCGCGGGCGCGCTGCGCGTCGAGGATGGTGCTCAGCTGCTTGCCCATCTCCGGGATGAGGTTCAGCGCCGCGACGACGACGTAGGTCGCCTTGGGCGGGAGCCGGCGCCGCTCGAGCTCGATCATGACACGGCGACGGCTGCTCACCTGGGTCGCCAGGACGATCGGCGTCGCGACCCCCATGATTCGCTGCGCGAAGGTGACGCCCCGCTCGAAGCCCTCGAGCGTGGCGTCGAGGATCCAGACCCGGACGAGGATTGTCTCCCCGGGGATGAACAGGGTCTGCAGCGTGACGATCACCGCGCTCAGCAGCAGGACTGTCGGGGCCCAAGCCTTGACGAAGCGTCGGAGCCGGCCCGCGGCGACAGCGACGACGAAGCAGGCGAGGAGCACCGCGCCCACCGACCACAGCCCGAAGAGCTGGGAGACGACGGCGAGCACGAACGCACCGACACCGACCGTCGTCGGGTTGAGGTTGCGGACGGGGTTCGGCTCGGTGACCAGCTCGACGCCCGCCGGCCGCGTCGCCGCGGTCACCGGAGCACCGGCGCGCTCACCTGGCAGACGCCCCGCGGCGAGCCTTCTTGCGGGCGTCGACGTAGATCTGGCCGTGCGGGAAGCGGAGGATCTGGCGGTCGGAGATCGACTTCACGACGAGCACCGCGATCCCGACCGACAGGAACTTGTCCACGAGCTCCGCAGGGACGTGGGACGCGACGACCGCGAGGAAGAGGGGCAGATCGCCGTAGTCCACCATGACGCCGGTCAGGACGGAGACCCCGGACGTGTTGAAACCACCGAAGAGGAAGTAGCTGAGCAGGACCGACACGGCCACCGAGCAGATGGTGACGAGCGCAGCCGTGATGGCTGCCTTGCCCCAGGTGGTCGTGTATCCCTTGCGCGCGAGCCAACCGACGAGGAAACCCATCGCGGCGGCGAGGATCGACCACGGCGCCAAGGTGGGGTCCTGCGTCACCGACAGGAGCAGGATGCTCAACGCGCCGGTGACCAGGCCGATCCACGGACCCGCGAGCATCGCGATCAGGAACGTGCCGATCGAGTCGAGGAAGATCCACAGGTTCAGCGCCTTCACGAGGCCGCCGACGGCCACGTTGATCGCGATGGCCACCGGGATGAGCAGGATCGCCATGAGGGTGAAGTCACGCCTGATCGAAGCACCGAGGCCCATGTCTGCTCCTTCGTCCGGTACCGGGCCGCCGTGGCCCGATTCCCTGAGAGTGCCCGAGTTTTCCGCGACGGTCCGGGGATGTCCAACGCTCGGTTCCGCCCCTCGCCGGCACGTCCGCCGTCGTGGGCCGAGACGCCGCCACAGTACCCTCGCGGCGTCCTCGCACGTCCCTCACCCGCGGGGCGTGCCGGACGGATAATCTCCCTGGTTCCTCGTCGCTGCGAAGACCGTTCCCGTCGGCCAGCTCACCGCACCTGCGTTGCGGGCCGTGGTGATGGCGGGGCTGTCGGTAATTCCGTGACCGCCTGGGCGCCGGCGGAGGACTGAGCGGACCGACCGATCAGAGGTTGACCGTGACGTCGCCGCTCTCGCGGAGCTCCGTCACCAGCGCGCGCGCCGCCTCGGACTCCTTCTGGGACTGGATCTGCTGTTCGAGCTGCGGCTTCGCCTCCTCGAAGCTCGGCATCTGCTGACCCTGACCCTGGCCGCTGCTCTGCTGCTGGGCTGCCATCTGGTCGTACAGCTGCCGCATCTCCTGCTCGCTGGGAGCGGTGTCACCAGCCTCTTCGCCGACCAGTCGGTCGACCTCGACCTGGGTCTCGAGCTGGGACATCACCTCGTCCTCGCCCATGCCCTGCTCCTCCATCGCCTTCATGAGCTCGTCCGGGGAGCCGAGCCCGCTGGCCTGCACGACCTCGTTCAGGGCCTGGTCCAGCTGCTGCTGCGTGACCTCGTAGCCGCGGTTGTCCGCCTCCTGGGTCAGGAGCTCGGTGCCGACCATGCTCTCCACGGTCTGCTGCTTGAGCTGCTGCTGGTCGACGGGCTGACCCGACTGCTGCGCCTGCATGGCCGCCTGCTGGAACCGGGCCTGGTAGCTGGCGACGAAGTCTTCCTTGGTGATCTGCTCACCGTTGACCTCGGCGACGGTCTGCGGGATGCCGTCGAGGTTGGGCTGGGGCATCTGGCCCTGGTCGCCCTGGGCTGCGGTGCCCTGCTCGGACGGTGCGCCGGTGCCCTGCTCCGTCGAGGGCGAGGTAGACGGCGACGCAGCGCCGTCGTTGCCCTGGTCCCCGCCGCACGCGGCGAGGCCGAACGCGGCGAGGGCGGCGCCGATGGTCAGCGCGATCCTTCTTCTCATGGTCATACTCCTTCGAGTCCTGCGGCTGCTGGGTCGGGGTGAGCTGTCAGCAGCTCAGGCGGGCGGCGCGCCGGCATACGGCTTCAAGGCATGCGGGCTGCGCCGGTAGTCAGGGAACGTGTCAGGCGAACCTGAACGCCAGCCGTGCTCGGGAACGGCGTGCACGGGTGGGGCCAGCCGGTCTCGGCTGGCCGCGCAGAGGAGTGAGCGCTGCCCGTGGCAGGCGCCAGGCACCGGTTCGACGCCGGTTACCGCTCGACGGGGAGTCGCGTGGACCGCGGGGCGCGGACCAGGGCCGACGAAATGTCACTCATCGCTCTCCACGGTACCTGCTGGTCGGCAATCGCCGTGGACCGCACGCTCAGTGGTCCGCGCCCTTGACCCCCTGGTCACCCACCTGCCCGACCCGGCTGCTCGTTGCCCGCGCCGACCTTCTCCCCCACGGCCGCCGCCGCCGAGACCGAGGACGTCAGCACGGCGTCGATGAGCTCGTTCACCCATTCGAGGAGCGCGGCGTCGTTCAGCGGCTTGCCGCCGAGCCTCGCCGTCATGGGGAACGGCACGAGGACCGCGCGCACCGCCGGCTTGAGCACCGTCGAGGGGTAGAGCCGCTTGAGCCGCAGCTGCGCGGACTCGGGCAGGTCCACCGGGGCGAACCGCACGTACTTGCCCTGCCCGGTGATCTCGGTGAGACCGACCGCACGGGCCTTCGCCCGGAGGGCGGAGACCGCGAAGAGTCGCTCCACGGGCTCGGGCACCGGGCCGTACCGGTCGACCAGCTCCTCGCGCAGGGCCTTCACGGACGCGTCGTCGCCGGCGGCGGCGATCTTGGCGTAGGCCTCGAGGCGCAGCCGCTCGTGGGAGATGTAGTCGTGCGGCACGTGCGCGTCGATCGGCAGCTCGACCCGGACGTCCGCCTTCTCCTCCTCCTTCTCTCCGCGGAACTCGGCGACGGCGTCGGAGACCATTCGCACGTACAGGTCGAAACCGACGCCTGCGATCTGGCCCGACTGCTCGCCGCCGAGGAGGTTGCCGGCACCACGGATCTCGAGGTCCTTCATGGCCACCTGGATACCGGCGCCGAGGTCGGTGTGCGCGGCGATCGTGGCGAGACGGTCGTGGGCGGTCTCGGTCAGCGGCCGCTCGGGCGGGTAGAAGAAGTACGCGTACGCGCGCTCGCGACCGCGTCCGACCCGGCCGCGCAGCTGGTGCGCCTGCGACAGGCCGAGCTGGTCGCCGCGCTCCACGATGAGCGTGTTGGCGTTGGACATGTCCAGTCCCGTCTCGACGATCGTGGTGCAGACCAGGACGTCGAACTCCTTGTTCCAGAAGTCCTGGATGACCTTCTCCAGCTGGTGCTCGTTCATCCGGCCGTGCGCGACGCCGATTCGCGCCTCGGGCACCAGCTCCTGCAGGTGCGAGGCGGCCTTGCTGATCGAGGAGACCCGGTTGTGGACGTAGAAGACCTGGCCCTCGCGGAGCAGCTCCCGGCGGATGGCGGCGGCGACCTGCTTCTCCTCGTAGGCCCCGACGTAGGTCAGCACGGGGTGTCGCTCCTCCGGCGGGGTGGCGAGCGTGGACATCTCGCGGATGCCGGTGATCGCCATCTCCAGGGTGCGCGGGATCGGCGTCGCGGACATCGCGAGGACGTCGACTTCTGCGCGCATCTGCTTGAGCGTCTCCTTGTGCTCGACGCCGAAGCGCTGCTCCTCGTCGACGATCACGAGCCCGAGGTCCGTGAACCGGACCTCGCCGGTCAGGATGCGGTGGGTGCCGATGAGAACGTCGACGCTGCCCTTGCGCACGCCCTCGCGCACGGTCTGGGCCTCCGAATCGGTCTGGAACCGCGACAGCGCCTTCACCGACACGGGGAAGCCGGCGTACCGCTCGGAGAACGTGTCGAGGTGCTGCTGGACGAGCAGCGTCGTCGGGACCAGGACGGCCACCTGCTTGCCGTCCTGCACGGCCTTGAACGCCGCCCGGATGGCGATCTCGGTCTTGCCGTAACCGACGTCGCCGCTGATGAGGCGGTCCATCGGGTTGGGCTTCTCCATGTCCGCCTTGACCTCGTCGATGGTGACCACCTGGTCCGGCGTCTCCATGTACGGGAAGGCGTCCTCGAGCTCGCGTTGCCACGGGGTGTCCGGGGCGAAGGCGTGCCCCTTGGTGGACATGCGCGCGGCGTAGAGCCGGATCAGCTCGGAGGCGATCTTGCGGACCGCCTTGCGGGCCGAGGCCTTGGTCTTCGCCCAGTCGCCGCCGCCCATCTTCGACAGCGTCGGCGACTCGCCGCCGGTGTACTTGGTGACCTGGTCGAGGGAGTCGGTCGGGACGAACAGCCGGTCGCCGGGGTGGCCGCGTTTGGAGGCGGCGTACTCGATGACGAGATACTCGCGGCTGGTCGCGTCCGGCCCCTTCCCGACCGTGCGCTTGACCAGATCGACGAACCGGCCGACGCCGTGCTGCTCGTGGACCACGTGGTCGCCGGCGCGCAGGGCGAGCGGGCCGACGACGTTGCGGCGCCGTGACGGCATGCGCCGCATGTCGCGGGTGGAGGTGCCGGCGCGCCCGGTGATGTCGGACTCCGTGATGAGTGCGAGGCGGAGCTCGGGTGCGACGAAGCTGCGGCCGGTGGCCGCCGTCGTCACGAGGACGACCGACTCCGGCGGCTCGTCGGCGATCTCCTCGACCAGCCGGGCCGGGACGTCGGCGGCGGCGAGCTGCTCGGTCATCCGACGGGCCGGTCCGGGACCCTCGGTGGTCACGACGAGGCGCCACCCCTGGTGCACGAGGTCGGTGAGGTCCTTCAGGGCGCGCTCGACGTCGCCGGCGTACCGCTCGACGTCGCGCGCATCGACGGCCAGAGAACCGCCCCGGCCGTCCCCGTCCGGGACCGCTCCGCCGTCGTCCATGTCCAGCTCGGCGTCGCTGGGCAGCGCCGAGAAGGACCACCAACCCAGACCGCGGGTCAGGGCGAGCGCGCGTGCCTCGGCGAGGTCGGCGAACGAGGCGGCACGCAGGTCCAGCGGCGTCTTGCCGCCCTGTGCGGCGGACGCCCAGGCCGCGGACAGGAACTCCTCGGTGGTGGCGACGAGGTCGTGCGCGCGGCGGCGGACCCGCTCGGGGTCGGACAGGACGACGAGCGTGCCGTCCGGGACGAGGTCGAGGACCGGCTCCATGCCCGGTGCGAGCACGGGGGCCAGGGACTCCATGCCCTCGACGG
Source organism: Georgenia halophila (assembly GCF_039541595.1). NCBI lineage: Bacteria > Bacillati > Actinomycetota > Actinomycetes > Allobogoriellales > Allobogoriellaceae > Georgenia > Georgenia halophila. The sequence continues at coordinate 172,927 of NZ_BAABGN010000006.1, forward strand.
CGATGCCCTCGCTCAGCCTCTCCAGCATGTCGCGGGCGCCCGGGAGGTCCTCGACGAGCCGGGCCGCGCGGGCGCGGACGTCCTCGTTGAGCAGCAGCTCGCGGCACGGCGGCGCCCACAGCTCCTCGGCGGCGTCCAGCGAGCGCTGGTCGGCGACGGCGAAGGACCGGATCTCCTCGACCTCGTCACCGAAGAACTCCAGGCGCAGCGGGTGGTCCTCGGTGGGCGGGAAGACGTCGAGGATGCCGCCGCGAACGGCGAACTCGCCGCGCCGCTCCACCATGTCGACGCGGGTGTAGGCGGCCGCGACGAGGTCGGCGGCGAGCTGTTCGAGGTCGCGCTCCTCCCCCACCCGCAGGGCGACGGGCTCGAGGTCGCCGAGGCCGGTGACGACCGGCTGCAGGAGGGCACGGACCGGGACGACGAGGACCCGGATCGGTCCGGCACGCGTGCCCTCCGCGCCCGGGTGCGCGAGCCGGCGGAGCACGGCGAGGCGCTTGGCGACCGTGTCGCTGCGCGGCGAGAGCCGCTCGTGCGGGAGCGTCTCCCACGCCGGGAAGGCTGCGACGTCGTGCTCGGGAAGGAAGTTGCGCAGCACACCGACGGCCTCGTCGGCCTCGCGGCCGGTGGCCGTGACGATGAGCACCGGGCGGTGCTCGGTGATGCTCGCGGCGAGCGGTGCGCGCACCCCGAGCGCGGCGTTGATGTGCAGCATCGGCGCCAGCACGGGCTCGCGCGCCTGCCGGAGGGCGTCGGCGACGGCGGGGTCCCGCCGCAGCAGCGGGAGCAGTCCGGTGAGCTTCATGGGTCCTTCGCGATGTCGGCGGCGGGCTCGGCGGCCGGATGCGCGCCCGTGCCGGTGAGCGGGGCGACGGCAGGCAGCACCTGAGCCCCGAATCCTTCGAGGATGCGGGGTCCGGCGAGCCAGTCTACGTCCGGCGCCCCACACGCGCGGGGCCGGTCGGGGCCGACAGGGCCGACGGCGCCCGTGCTGCTCGCGCGGTAGAGTAGGTCCGATCCGCTCGGCCTCACGAGCAGCCTTGGCGACCGGCGGTCGCGGACAAGCCCGTGACCTCAGGTGCGGCGGAGGCTCTCGTAGATCCGCGCGAAGGCGTCCCCGCCGTGCCCGGCGTCGACCTGACGGCGCCGCAGCTGCTCGACCATCGCAATCGGTGCGGGGTCGACACCTTGCTCCTCACTTACTCGGACGAGGTGGCTGAGGTCGGACCAGTCGAGCGTCTGGCCGTCCGTGGCATAGCTGCCGCTGTCGACGATCTCGGCGTCGGCCTCGAACGCCGAGGTCATGGCCGCGAGGAAGGGTGTGGCACGGGCCGCGAACTCACGGGCGCTCACGCCGTCGGCCGTGACCATGGCGGCGCCGTGCAGGAAGCCCGCGAACATGGTGTACATGGCCGACAGCATCGCCAGGTCGAGCAACGAAGCCCGGCCGGCGTCCGCGTCCTCGTAGGTGCTCGTCGCCCACGCGTCGAGCACCTGCCGGTGCTCCTCGAAGGCCGGCTGCGACCCGCTGTAGAGGATCGCTGCCTCCGGGGTTCCGATCATCGACGGGATGGCCATGATGGCGCCGTCGAGATAGTCGATGCCGTGCCGCTCGGCCCACGTCGCGAGCTCGCGCGCCTCGTTCGGCGTGCCGGTGGTGAGGTTGACGACCGTGCGGCCACGAAGGTGATCGGCCACCGGGTCGAGGGTGGCGTGCACGGAGGCGTGGTCGTACAGGCAGACGATGACGAGCGGGCCGGCCGTCACGGCGTCGCGGACGCTTGTCGCGGGACGAGCGCCGCGGGCGACGAGGTCGGCGTCGCGGCCAGGCGTGCGGTTCCACACCGTCACGGTGTTCGCGGGCTCGGCGAGCAAGGACCCCGCGAGTGCGCGGCCCATGGCGCCGAGACCGAGCACGGTCACCTGAGATCTCGTCGCGCCACTCATCGCGGGTCCCCGATGCCGTCGATGATGCGGGTCCAGTTGTCCCGCCAGTGACCGTCCGCGATCGCTCGGTGGTAGTGGGCCCGGACGGCCCGGGGCAGCCCAAGATCGATCGCCGCGGCCTCGCTGGTGGCGACGATGTGGTCGGCGGTGGCGCCCATCATCGTCACGGTGCTCAGGCCGCCCGGATGCTCGCCCGCGTCGATCTGCCGACCGGGGTCCTCGCCGGCACCGAGCATCGCGGGGATCTCTGTCAGGGTGGGCATCACCTCGGGAAGGAACTCGCTCGCCGGGATGCCGGCCGACCTCATCAGGGCGGTGGCGTGCATGAGCCCGGACAACGCGGTGAGGAACACGTCGAGGTGGGCCTGGTACATCAGCTGCGCAAGCCCCGGGTCCTCGCCGAGGTAGCGCGGAGCACCGATCCGCGCCAGCGTCTCGCGGTACTGCTCGAAGGCGGCGGCGGGACCGCTGTAGTAGACGAATGCGTCGTCGGTGCCGACCATCGGCGCCGGGGTCATCACTCCCCCGGTCAAGAAGGTGGCACCGTGCCCGGCGGTCCACGTCGCCGCCTGACGAGTCTTCTCCGGGGTGTCCGAGCTGAGGTTGACCACGGTGCGGCCGCTGAGCGCCCCGGACGCACCGTCGAGGATGTCGTACATGGCTCGGTAGTCGGTGAGGCTGAGGACGATCAGCTCGGCGGCGGCGACGGCGTCGGCCGGGCGCTCGGCGCGGTGGGCGCCGTCTTCGACGAGCGCATCGGCGCGGCCGGGGCTGCGGTTCCAGACGGTCACCGCGTGCCCGGCGGCCAGCAGGGTCCGGGCCATCGCCTGCCCCATCGGCCCGAGGCCGATGACGGTGACCGGCGGCAGTTTCTGATTCACGGCTGTGCTCCCTTGTGCATGGTGGTGTTCTCCTTCATGCTCGTCACCCACGCACGATCAGGGAAGTACGCACTATTTTCTGCGGTACTTACCTTTCGGTAAGCGCCCGGGCGGCGAGGGAGTGAAGACATGGCCAAGACACCTCGGTCGGGGCCCTACGTCTGCGGCATCGACGCCGCGATGGACGTGGTGAGCGGAAAGTGGAAGGGACTCATCCTGTGGGAGCTCGACGCCCACGGGAAGCGGCGGTTCGCCGAGCTGCGGCGCGGCCTGCCCGGGGTGAGCGAGAAGATGCTGACCCAGCACCTGCGGGAGATGGAGGAGGACGGCCTCGTCCGCCGGAAGGTCTACGCGGAGGTCCCGCCGCGCGTGGAGTACTCGCTGACGGAGCACGGCCGTTCGCTCAACGAGGCGCTCGCGCCGCTCGGGCAGTGGGGCAAGGAACGGGTCGAGCGGGAGCAGACGGGTCTCGTCGAGCACGCGGACGCGGACGCGATGCCGCGCTGATGACGTCCGGATCGCGCCAGGGCTACTCAGAACACCGAGGGCCACTGTTGCGCCTGTAGCCCTCGGTGTTCCGAGTAGCCCTCGCGACAATCTCCTCGGCACGCCGGACGAGCTGCTCGAGCGGCCCGCTGTGCGCGCCACGCCAGTACACCTGCCGGCACTCGGAGCAGCGCGCGAACTCGTCGTACGTACGCCGGGTCCCGGGCTCGAGACGGTTCGCGACCTCCTCCTGCGCGACGGGTACCAGCACGCCGTTGCACCGGCCGCAGCGCGTCCACGGAGCCAGCGGCGGCGCGAACCTGTCGAGGACGTCCGCCAGCTGCTCGGCCGCGCGGTCGTGCCGGACCAGTGCGCCGTGCGGCAGCGCGCTACGGAAGAGCAACCCGCGGTCCCGGGTCAGCAGGACGCGCTGCTCGGCGACGGCCTGAGCCACCAGCGTCTCGTCCGCGGCGTCGGTCTGGTAGGCGGCGTCCACGCCCACCAGCCGCAGCCGGCGGGCCAGCGAGCCCAGGTGAACGTCGAGGAGGAACCGAGGCGGTTCGGTCGGCACCGGCTGCGGTCGCGGGCGCGCCGGGACCTCGATCACGGGACGCCGGTCCGCAGCGCCTGCGGCCTCGGCCTCGGCCTCGGCCTCGGCCTCGAGACCGGCGTACCACCTCAGGGGGTCGTCGCTGCCGACCGTCCGGCCGCCCACCCGCAGCGCTCCCACCTCGGTCAGTGGTACGCCGACCATCTGGACGACGTGGCCCACGGTGTCGGTGTCCGCGGCAGCCACCTCGACGTGGCCGTCGCGCCGGTCGGGCCGGAGCAGGAACCGCAGCTCCGGACCGACCTCGACACCGACGGTGAGCATCTGCGCGGTCAGGCGCCCTGGGTGGCGTCCTGGGTCGCTTCCCGAGTGGCGTCCTGGGTGGCGAACTGGGTCCGGTAGAGGTCCGCGTACAGTCCACCGGCGGCGAGCAGCTCGGCATGGGTCCCGCACTCACGGACACGACCGGCGTCGAGGACGACGATCTCGTCGGCCCGCCGCACGGTGGAGAGCCGGTGCGCGATGACGATAGAGGTCCGGCCCGCCATCGCGGAGTCCAGCGCCAGCTGGACCGCCGCCTCGGACTCGGAGTCCAGGTGCGCCGTCGCCTCGTCGAGGACGACGACGCGCGGCGAGCGCAGCAGCAGCCGCGCGATGGCGACGCGCTGCTTCTCGCCCCCGGAGAGCCGGTGGCCCCGGTCCCCCACCACGGTCTCGAGGCCGTCCGGGAGCCGGCGCACCAGGGGCTCGACGTGGGCGGCGCGCAGGGCTGCCATGAGCTCGTCCTCGGTCGCGTCGGGACGTGCGTAGAGCAGGTTCGCGCGCAGGGTGTCGTGGAACAGGTGCGCGTCCTGGGTGACCACGCCGACCGCCTCGTGCACGCTGGCCTCGCGGGCGACGCGCAGCTCCACGCCCCCGATCCGGACCGTGCCGGAGGTGGGGTCGTACAGCCGCGCCACCAGGGTGGACAGGGTGGTCTTCCCGGCACCGGAAGGCCCGACGAGGGCGAGCATCGAGCCCGGATCGGCACGCAGGGAGACGCCGGAAAGCACCTCCTCGTCGGGGTGACGCAGCGAGTCGTCGTCCACGCCGTCGTCCTCGGTGGCCGGCCGCGGGGCCGGGGTGCCGTTGAGGGACGATCCGCCGTCGGGCAGGCCCTCGAGGGAGGCGAGGGAGACCTGCTCGGCGCTCGGGTAGGCGAAGTGCACGTCCTCGAGCTCGACGGAGAGCGGGCCGTCGGGTAAGGCGACGGCGTCGTCCGCGTCCCGCAGGAGCGGGCGCAGGTCGAGGACCTCGAAGACGCGCTCGAAGCTGACGAGGGCACTCATCACGTCGACCTGGACGTTGCTCAGCGCGGTCACCGGGCCGTAGAGGCGCCCGAGCAGGCCGGCGAAGGCGACCAGTGTGCCGACCGTGACGGCGCCGTCGATGGCGAGGATGCCTCCGAAGCCGTAGACCAATGCCGTGGCCAGGGAGGCCATCGCGCCCAGTGCGGCGAAGAAGACGCGGCTGCTCATGGCGGTCTTCACGCCGATGTCGCGGACCGCGGCGGCCTTGCCCGCGAACTCCTCCTCCTCGCGGCCCGGCGCACCGAACAGCTTGACCAGCAGTGCGCCGCCGACGTTGAACCGCTCCGTCATGCGGTTGCCCAGCTCGGCGTTGAGCTCCATGCCCTGGCGGTTCAGGCCGGCCAGACGCCTGCCCACGCGCCGCGCGGGCAGGAGCAGGAACGGCACCACGACGAGCGCGAGGAGCGTGATCTGCCAGGACAGGACCACCATGGTCGCCAGCACCACCACGACCGAGATGACGTTGGAGACGACGCCGGACAGCGTCGAGGTGAACGCGCGCTGCGCGCCGATGACGTCGGAGTTCAGCCTCGTGACGAGGGAGCCGGTCTGGCTGCGGGTGAAGAAGGCCATCGACTGGCGCTGCACGTGCGAGAAGACGTCCGTGCGCAGGTCGTAGATGAGGCCCTCGCCGATGCGGGCGGAGAACCAGCGCTGCAGCAGCGTGAGCGCCGCCTCGCCGATCGCCACGACGGCGACGAGCGAGGCGAGGATGATGACGAGGCGGCGGTCGCCGTCGTTGACGCCGTCGTCGATGATGCGCTGCAGCAGCAGGGGCGTGGCGACGACCAGCAGGGCACCGGCGACCAGCAGAACCAGGAACCAGGCGATCTGGAACCGGTACGGGCGGGCGTAGCCGATCACCCGGCCGGTGGTGCCGCGCGTCAGGCGGTGGTCGGTCACCGTGGCGTCCTGGTGGAGGCTGCGTCCGATGCCGCGGCCGCCACCCATCGTGCCCATGCCGCCCATGCTCATCGCCCTGGACCAGCCCCCTCACGCCGACGATGTCGCTGCTCCACCGGCGCGCGACCTCGCTGTCAGCGTCCCCCACCGTGTCCGGCCGGACCAAACATTTCAGCGCACAGCAGAGTCGGTGAGCCGGACCGGTAGGTGGAGCGGTCGGCCGGTGGCGCGACCAATGCGGACCGGGTTTGTGGTCAGTCACCGTCGACAGGTTCTATCAGTCGGGTGCGACGTGTGACAGGACGTCGTCGCGAACGCCCGCACATAGTTCCCAACTTGAGTCATGATGGCGGACGACCCGGCTTGTCGTCCTTCTCGGGGCGGGGCCGAAAAGCGGAGGATCTATGTTGAGTCTTCGACCACGGGGCCAGGGAGACGCCTCTCGCCGGATCGTCGTCGTCCATCCGTCGCCGGACGTGTACGGCTCGGACCGCCAGCTCGCGGAGAGCGTCGAGGGCCTGGTGGGGCACGGCTGGTTGCCCGAGGTCGTGCTGCCCGCCGAAGGCCCCCTGCGGGCCCTGCTCGAGGACCGGGGCGCACGAGTTCGTGTCAGCGACTTCCCCGTGCTGCGCAAGGCGCTGCTCCGACCGCGCGCGTTCCTGCTTTTTATGCTCCGGTCCCCCGCCACGTTGTGGCGCCTGCGGGCGGACCTCCGCCGGTCAGACGCGGCCGCCATCTATGTCAACACGCTGACGATCCCGCTGTGGGTGTTCGCCGCGCGGTCCGCCGGCGTCCCGGTGGTCTGCCACAGTCATGAGGCCGAACTGGTCGCGCGACCTCTCCAGCTCGCACTCGCCGCGCCGCTGCTGCTGGCTGACCGCGTGATCGCCAACAGCGTTGCCACCAGGACCGTGTTGACCACGACGATCCCTCGGCTATCTGCCCGCATCGTCGTCGTGCACAACGGGATTCCGGACGCCGGACGGCCCGCCCCGCCGCGTCCTCGGCGCGCCGGTGATCAGGTTCGGCTCGTCCTGGTCAGCCGGCTCTCCCCGCGCAAAGGCATCCACGTCGCCCTGGACGCCGTCGCCCTGCTCCGGGAGCGAGGGCGTTCGGTGACACTCGACATCTGCGGGAGCACGTTCCGGGGGTACGAGTGGTACGAACGGGACCTGGAGACTCGCGTCCAGGAGCTGGATCTGTCAGACGTCGTGACCTTCCACGGGTTCGTTGCCCCCACCCGGCCGCTGCTGGAAGCTGCCGATGTCGTGCTCGTGCCGTCGTTCGGGGAGTCCTTCGGCAACGTTGCCGTGGAGGGCATGCTCGCGGCGCGCCCGGTAGTGGCGTCCGACGTCCAGGGACTGGCCGAGGTGATCGAAGACGGACGTTCAGGCATCCTCGTCGAACCGGGTTCGGTGGAGGGGCTTGCCGACGCGGTTGCCAGCTTGAGCGACGACCCGGTTCTCGCGGCGCGCCTCGGCGCGACCGGACGTGAGGAGGCCACCACCAGATTCGGGGTCGAGCAGTACCGCTCTCGAATCGCGACGCTGCTGCTCCAGACGGCCCGGGCGCACAACGGCTTCCGGCGCCGAACCACCTCTCGGGTGTGGCGGCTCGTTCGCAGCGCTCAACGTCGTCCCGGCCAGGCCAGGTACCGGTACCGCGGCGAGTAGGCGGAGCCGTCGATGACCTCCAGCCAGTTAGCGCGGTTGAGAGTGTGCAGACGGTTGCCCGTCCAGCCCTCCCCTGGGGTGAGCCTGGCGACGACCCGCTGCTCGAACTCGTCGTCATCCAGGCGGGTGATCTCGGCCAGAGCCAGTGCGGCGCCATATCCCTGACGTCCGTCCTGCACGGGTCGGATCAGTCGGCCGTCCCGGTGCACCACCCGGCCGCCGGGACGAGCCGCAGCTATGTCGACGAGCACGGGGTTGCGAACGTGGGCTCTCCACGGACCCCGGAGCCGGTCGGCGGACCAGAGGTGGAGAGCGTCGGAGTAGGAACCACCGTGGCGAACCGTGGCAGAGAGCCACCATCGCCCGCCGTGCCGGAACGGGGTCGCGTCACTGACCTCCATGCCTTCGAGCAAGACTTCCTCCCGGACCCAGCCAGACGGGAACGCAGTCGATCGGTACAGCTCAAGCGTCCCGGCCCCGGAGGTCTCAGGGATCATCCAGAACTCGCCCTCGTCCTCGAGCACGAAGGGGTAGGACAGGTGCGCCGAGTGCTCCAGCACCGGCCACGGAATTCCCTTCGGCCCGTCACGGTCGAACTCGACGACCGAGATAACTCCTTTGCCCAGCCGATGCTCGAAGTCCTCGAGGAACAGGTATGTCGCGCCTCCGACGGCGATCGGGAAGGGATCGGCATAGAAATGCCGTCCGTCATCCTCGAGCTCTTGCCACCCCGCTGAGGGAAGGGCTCCCAGGTCGACGACATCGGGTCCGTCGACGTGTCGCCACCCCACGCGCCAGTGAGGGGCCCGATAGAGCAGCTGGTAGACCCGACGAATCGCTGCACGAGCGACCGACCTGCCCGCGTGCCGCAGCGCCACACCACGTCGCACCTGGGCGGACTCGCCAGCCTCGAGGTCGATCACTGCCCCACCATCGAGCGCAGCGTGGACGAGTTGTGTGCACCCCGCAAGAACATCCTCGAAAGCAGCAACGCTCACACCGGGGTTCTCGGTGCCCGGGCGGCCAACGGCCAGAATACGGCCGGCCGCGAGGTCGACCACCCGGACCACCGGCGGCCGTCCGGACAGCAGAGCGGCGATCAGGGCGTCTTCGCCCGCGCGACCGTCGAACGTCACGTGCCACGTGGGAAGCTCGTCGTCGGCGTCGCCGGCGAGGTCGAGCACCAGATCAACGCTCAGCTGGCCGTCGAGGTAGGGGTCGAACTGACCTTCGCTCACGGTCGCCGAGCGTCCACGTGGCAGTCCGTGCAGCGTTCGCTCGAGCGCGAAGAGCCGCTCGACCTCGCGAGCCACAGACCTGGACGGGCCTACGGACCACCGGACGACGACCTCGAGATCCGACCGTTCCGCGAGCGCGACGACGACCTCATGGTGCCACTGACGCAGCTCGCGACGATCGAGCCGGACTGCGAGACGCACTCTTACCCCTTCGGTGCGCGTCGGTGCGCGCGGCGGTGAACGGGCCCTCATGCTAGCTGTGGGACCGCGGTCCGGACCTGCTTTTCGCGTCGGCGACCGGCCAGCTCGTCAGACCGTTTCGACGACCTTCTGCGTCGACAAGATGTCGGAACGAGGGCACGATCCCAGAACCTCTTGTTTTCCTGACCCAGAGCGCCTCCGCATTCACCGGATGCGGCCTACCGTGTCACCAACCCTTCGACTACCCAGGTCCACGCCGAGAGGGTGTGACGATGCCGCCCACGTTGCGTCCGATGCTGTCGCGTCTCCCGCACCGCGCTTTCGGCGCGCTCGCCGGCCAGGTGAGCCTCGCCCTCAGCAGCTTCACTCTTCAGGTGATCGCGAGTCGGGAGCTCGGGGCTGACGGATTCGGGACGTACGCGCTGCTCTTCGGTGCGATTGTGATGGCGACCGCCCTGACGACCGGTCTGCTGGGTGACTCGCTCACGGTCCTGGACCGGCACGATCCCGCGGTCCGGGTCGCGTTGGTCCGGCTCGCTGCGATTCTCGTCGTCGTCCTGGCGTTGACAGGCTTCGGATTTGCGAGGACGGCAATCTCGCCCGCCGCAGCGGCGTTCTTCGCGATCGCCCTGGCCGCCTTCGTCGCGGCGGATCTCGGCCGTCGGCTGCTCATGGCGAACCTGCGGTTCTGGTCTCTCGTGCTCATCGACTCGGCGGGATTCGTGGCCATGCTCAGCGTCGTCGTCGTCTTCGGGCGGACCGGGCCGCTGACACTCGCCCACTTTCTCGCAGCTCTCGCCACCGGCCAGATCGTGGCGGCGGTGCTCGCCGTCACCCGCCTGCCGGCCGCCGAGCGCCGGTTGCGACTGCGCGGACGGGGAGACTACCGGGCGGTGGTGGCGTACGGCTCATGGAGAGCGCTGCAGCAGTTCGTACGGCCGACGATGCTGAACGGGGCACGCGCCGTTGTCCTCATCGTCGGCGGTGTCGCAGCCGTCGGCGAACTCGAGGTCGCGCGTGTGTTCGTGTCGCCCGCAATGTTGCTCGTGCAGGGCTTCGGCTCATACCTCTTCTCTTCGTACGCCGCCGACCGTGCCAAGGGTTCCCGGACACTGCTGCGCCGCGCCGACCGTGCTGCGGCGGTCATGCTGACCGGCGCGGTGATCGTTGCGGGCGCCGCCGCCCTGCTGCTCCCCTACGTCGGGCCCCTGCTCACCGCCGGCAGATTCGAGATAGGCCTGGTGGCCACACTGGGCTGGGCCTGCTACGCCGCGTCATGTGCGGCGGTCCTGCCCTACGGCAGTCTCGCCGCCGTGCAGGGACGGCAGCAGTGGGTCTTGGTGATCCGCCTAGTCGACTCGGTCCTGGCGCTGTCGCTGGCCGCCGTCATGCTGATCGGCTTCGGCGCCGCGACGGAGATCGCGCCCTGGCTGCTCTCGATCGGGTCGTTCGTCGGTGGCCTGCTGTGCCGCCAGCTGCTGCTACGTCCACGCGTCCGCGACGAGACCACCACGCCGGTCCAGGTGGCGGTATGACGCAGGCACAACAGCTGGAGCGAACCGCTGTCGAACCTGCGGCCATGGTGCGCGCGTTCACCGTCAAGCCGTTCCCTCTCTTCTTCACCTACCTCCTGCTGCTCGTCGCTTCGGTGCCGTGGCGAAAGGGCGAGTACTACTCGGGTGGCATCGACGTCGTCGTCGTGGCCAAGGCCGCACTGACCACGCTGGCCGTCGTGCTTGCGCTGCTGATGCGGCGGCCACCCGGCTCTTGGGCCAGGATGCGTGCCGCACCCGTCTTCTGGCTCGGCGGCTACCTGCTCATCTCCGTCGTCGGCGGCATCATCCATGCCGACGGCCTACCGGCAATCGTGCTGGCCGGCCGGCTGTCGCTCCTGGCGTTCTCGCTGGTGCTCATCACCGTCAGCTATCGCTGGTACGAGGTCATCACGGCACTCAGCAGCGCGATGTTGGTCCTGGCTGGTTTCGGCGCACTCACCGGTCTCGGGTCACTGGCCGAGACCGGTCGGCTGTACGGCGGGACCCCTCCGTTGAACGCCAACGGCATCTGCCTGATGGTGAGCGTCCCGGTGATCGTGCTGACGTGGAAGGCGATCCGCGCCACCGCCTCCAGCCTCGAGCTGGCGGCGATCGTTCCCCTGCTGGGCGTCATCTGGTTAACGGGGTCCCGGACCGGTCTAACCGTGCTGATGGTCCTGATGACGTTGCTTTTGGTCACGGCGCGCCGAGTTCCATCCGGGGTGGTCGGCGCAGCCGCCGTCGCCGGCGCGACGCTGGTGTTCGCTGCCGTCCTGACGCCATACGTCATCGCGTATGTCGGTCGCGGCGATCCCGCCGGCCTCATGACGCTGAACTCTCGTACCGTCGCGTGGGGCGCTGCCGTGGACTACGCCGACACGATCTCCCAGCAGCTCGTCGGCAACGGTCTCGCCCTGAAGGAGATTCCGGTCACGGCTCTCTACCGCGACGAACAGATCCTTGACAGCTCCTGGGTGTCTGCACTGATCCAGGTGGGGTATGCGGGGAGCGCGCTCCTGTTGCTTTTCGTGCTCGTCACGTTGTTGCACGCGTTTCGTCTACCACGTCCTGAGCGCCTGCTCGTGGGCTCCATGGCACTGCTGGTGACACTCATCAGCGTGCTCGAGAGCGGGTTGTTCGACACCGCCCCGTTGTTCATCGTCTTCTTCACGATGGCTCTTCTGGCTCGCCGGATCGAGGACCGCTCGAGCGGCTAGAGTCGCGCGGCGTCGTGGCCGTATCCGCCGTCGTTCCCGCGTTGACTCCGCGCGGCGATCGCAACAGTGCCGTTGCGCGACGAGCGCGGAGCGAGCGGCGTCGGGCCGGCCGGCTCCCGGGCACGTCGACACGAACTCAAACCGACGGTTCAGGCTCTTAGCCGAGCGTTCTGCTGGTCGGGCAGTGGAGTCCTGTGCACGTCGCCGGTCACGGCCCGAACTCGGCGGGCGGCAGGGTCGCGCCGTCCGACTCCGGCCCGCACCGTGCCAAGCAGGGTCAGGCGCGTCTCACGCCCCGTCTCGAGACAAGCCTCCAACTGCTCCATGGTGGTCTTCCCGGCACGAACCACGAGGACGACACCGTCCAGTGCGCGCGCCACGACGATGGCGTCGGAAACGTCGAGCATGGCTCCGGCGCTGTAGATCACGACGTCGAACCGTGATCGCAGATCGGCGATCAGCAGCTCCATCTCTTGCGACCCGAGCAGATCGGCCGGGTCTAGCGGCAGGTAGCCGGCCGGGAGGATGGTGACGCCCCACTCCTCGCGTGAGGTGAGCGCCGTGTCGAGCCCGACATCGCCTACGAGCACGTCGGACAGCCCGACGGTGGTGTCGATGGAGAACGCCTGGGAGATCGTCGGGTGGCGAAGATTTGCGTCGACCAGGCACACCTTCGCGCCGGTCAACGCCCAGCTGATCGCCAGGTTCGCGGCCACGTGAGTCTCGTCCTCACCGGTCGGGGTCGCGACAGCGAAGTGACTGGCCTCCTGATCCGCATCGGTGAGCTTCAGCGTCGCCTTGATGCTCCGGTAGCGCTCCGCCTCCGGTGAGCGATAGTTCATCGCCGCGAGCCGGTCCCTCTCCACCGGCTTGGACCCCACCGTCGACCCGAGCGGCATCACACCGGTCACGTCCCGGATGTCGTCGACAGTCTTGACGCGGCGGTCGAAGTGGTGCCGGAGCAACGCAATCACGAGACCGATCGAGCCACCGGCGACCACACCCAGCAGCAGATTGAGGACAGCTCGAGGCGACGACGGCGTCACCGGTACGTCTGCGGGCTTCGTCATCGTGACCTTGACCGTGGAAGCCGCCAAGCCCCTGGGTGTCTCGAGTTCCTCGATCATGGCGCCGAGCTGGTGGGAGACTTCGTTGGCGATCAGCGCAGAGCGTTGGGGGTCGGTGTCCTGAACTGACACCTCGAGCAGCACGCTGCCTGCCGGGCTGGTGACGTCGATCATCTGTCGTAGCCCGCGCGTCGAAACGTCGAGGTCCAGCTCTTCGATCACGGAGTCCAGCACGGCTGGGCTCGAGCTCAGGGCGGAGTACGAAGCCATCCGCTGCACCGCGAACTGCGATCCCTGGAAGATCTCTCCGGAGCCTGCGGGATCGACCTCGGCTACCGTGACGAAGGACGTGGCCATCGCCGTGTACTGCTTCTCGGCGAGGAGGTTCAACGTCAGCGCGACGAGCACACCGATCAGGACAGCCGAAACCCAGATCCGCCAACGCCTCTGCAGCAGCACGAGGTACTCGAGGAACGTCATGTCCACCCCTTCGGGGAGTCCGCACCGCCTCGGACGGGTGGTCCGGTACGAGCGGTCGGCTCCATTCTCAGGCCGAGAATACCTGCGCTCCCCGCGCCATCGATCGGCTTTGCCGCAGGAATCTCTCAAGATTGCCTCGACGGAGCCGGGTCCGCCGAGCTACCGACTGGTCACGCCAGCCGCGAGCCCGGACAGAGCACAATTCCAAGGACGCCCCTCCCACCGGCAGCAGATTGCCCCTACACTGATTGGGCAGGGGTGCCAGCTGGAACGTGAGCGGGTGCACATGCAGCCAGGACATCGCCGGAGTCGCTCGACCACGCAGAATTGGGCCGTAGGGGTCGTGCTGGCCCTTGCGCTGGGTTCGGGTGGTGCGGCCGCCATGTTGGCCCGCTCAAGTTCGACCGTGCAAGCCGTACCGTCTGCGGAGGTCGTCGAGGGACTGAGCAGGACGATCCACGTGGCCGAAGATGGCGACGATGAGTCGCCGGGCACCGCCGCGGCACCTTTCGGCACCATCGAGGCAGCGATCCGAGAATCGAACGGCGGCGACACGGTCGTGCTGCACGATGGCACCTACCGCGAATCCCTCACGATCGAGGGCCGGCCGGGCCTGAGGCTGGTCGCGGCCCCGGGGGCGGAGGTCTGGCTGGACGGATCCGTCGTCGTGCCACGCTGGTCCAAGGAGGGCGAGCGGTGGGTCTCCGAGGGCTGGAGCGTCGGTTTCGATGCCAGTCCGACGTACGCCTGGGGCGAGTTGGACCATGACATGCCTGGGTGGAGCTTCGTGGACGCCCGCTACCCGATGGCGTCGCACCCGGACCAGGTATGGGTAGACGGCGCCCGTCAACTGCAGGTCGCCTCGGAGGGCGATGTCGGGAAAGGGACCTTCTACGTCGACTACCGGAATGACCGGTTGATCCTGGGGAGCGACCCGGCTGGTCGGACCGTGACAGCGAGCACGGAGGCCCGCGCGTTACGGATTCGCAGCGCCGACATGCTGGTCCGTGGCATCGGTATCCGTCACTACGCACCGTCCGTGCCGCACATGGGCGCTGTCACTGTGGAGGCGCCCGACGTCACGTTCGAGGATGTCGCGGTTACCGACAGTTCCACGACGGGCGTGCATGTGCTGAGCCGTGGGGTGAGGCTGCAGGACGTCGTTCTCGAGCGCAACGGAATGATGGGGCTCAGCGCGACGGACGCGGACGGTCTGGAACTGGTGCGTCTCACGGTCCGCGACAACAACCTTGAGCGGTTCAACCAGTCACCCGCGGCGGGCGGCGCGAAGATTGGACGCTCCGCGGGCGTCGTTGTCCAGGACAGCCTATTCACGGACAACCTGGCCAACGGCCTCTGGTTCGACGAGTCCTCGTACGACCTCGCCATCTTGCGCTCTCGGTTCCTCGACAACACCGGACACGGCATCTCGATCGAGGTCTCCGGCAAGGCGAACGTGCTGGGCAACGTCATCGCGCGCAACGGCGGCAACGGGCTCAAGCTGAACGATGCCGAAGTGGTCGAGGTGTGGAACAACACGTTCGCCGACAACGACAGATCGATCAACATCGTGCAGGACGATCGCGACTTGAACCCGCGGGGCACGTACCGCGATCCTGACGTGCCGCTCACCTGGAAGACCCAAGGCGTGGACATCCGCAACAACGTCATTGCCCACACGGGCGAGGCGGCGGTGGATCCCTGGATGCGGTCACGAACGTGTCTGCTGTGCGTGGAGGACTTCAGCGGGCGGTGGACTGCGGCGGAGATGGATGTCACCGCACTGGGCAACGTCTATCAACGGCCGGACGACACCTCGCCGCGGTGGATCGTGGTGTGGTCCCGTCGCAACGAGGATCCCTACGTGTTCCGCAGCGTGGCGGCTTTCCGCCGAACCGTGTACCAGGAGGACACTGGCGCCGAGCTCACGGGGATTTCTGCCCTGTCCGAGGGCCTGCAGCCCTTGCCGGTTCTCGAGCGCCTGGACGGTTACGTCGCACAGCCGCTGCCCGAGGAGCTCGCCGAGCTCGTCGGCAGACCTGAGGGAGACCGGCATCTCGGGACCTGGATTCGATGACGCCACCGGGAGAGGGTGGCGCGGCGTCGTGACGAGGCGAAGCGCTCCTGACCGCGGCTTCCCCGGTTCCGTTCGGCCCCGAGGATCGCCGCTCGGCGCCTATGCTCCTCGGGTCCTCAGAGAACGCACAGCCAATCTTCGGATCCAGCGGGGTCGGAATGCCCGAAGGAGGGCATCGAGTCAGCCTCGATGTATCTCGGCTGCCTGGTCGAAATGGAAAGACTTGATGACGGAGCAGTCGCCAACGTTCAGCATCGCCATGGTGGGAACCCGCGGAGTGCCCGCTCGTTACGGGGGCTTCGAGACGTGCATCGAAGAGGTCGGCCGCCGCCTCGCCGACCGAGGCCACCACGTCGTCGTCTACTGCCGTCGGGCGGGCGAAGACCGCCAAAGCTCGAGGAGCCACCTCGGGATGGATCTGGTACACCTGCCGGCGATGCGCCGGCGGTCGTTGGAGACGCTGAGCCACAGCGCTCTGTCAGTCGCACACCTGGCGCGTCACCGCACCGACGTCGCTCTCGTCTTCAACGCCGCCAATGCCCCCCTGCTCCCGATGATCCGGGCGCGAAGGATTCCGGTGGCCACCCACGTCGACGGCCTCGAGTGGCTCCGCAGCAAATGGGGCCCCGCCGGCCGACGCTATTACCGCGGCGCCGAGGCGCTCGCCGTGCGCTGGTCGGACGCGGTGATCGCCGACGCACCGGGCATCGCGAACTACTACCGCGACGAGTTCGACGCCGCGACATCCCTGATCTCCTACGGGGCGCCACTCATCGAGCCCGGTCACGAGCGGCTCGGCGAGCTGGACCTGGAACCGCAGGGCTACCACCTCGTGGTCGCCCGGTTCGAGCCGGAGAACCACGTCCACATGATCGTCGAGGGCTACCGTCGCAGCTCTGCTCGGCTGCCACTGGTTGTCGTGGGATCGGCACCGTACGCCGACCGCTACACCGCGCATCTCCACCGGCTAGCCGATGACCGGGTCCGTTTCCTCGGCGGCGTCTGGGACAGCGATCTGCTCGACCAGCTCTACGCGAACTGCTTCTCGTACATCCATGGTCATTCAGTCGGTGGAACCAACCCGTCCCTGCTGCGAGCGATCGGGGCCGGGGCGCCGTGCCTCGCGTTCGATGTCTCGTTCAACCGGGGCGTCCTCGGAGCTGCCGGGAAGTACTTCGCGAGCAGCGACGAGGTCCGCGTCGCGCTGGAACGGGCAGAGCGTGACCCCGGCGGACAACAGGATCGCGGCACTGTCTCGCGGGAGCGCGCCAGGACGTACCGGTGGGACGACGTCGCCGACTCTTACGAGGAGCTTTGCCGTCGCCTCGTCATGGGGCCCGTCCAGCGTCGGGCTTCGGGGCGGAGGCGGTCCGTTCGCGAACGCTCGGAGGCCCCCGCAGAGGCACCGTCGGTCTAAGCTCAGCTGGCTTCGCGACGTCGTGCGCCGCTACGCCGATGTCCCGAGGCGCGAGACGTCCCGATACCACCGGGGCAGGCCGAGGAACAGGTAACCCGCGGTACCGAGCATGAGAACGCCGTAGAGCGTGAGGAAGACCGCCGGCCACGCCAGTGTCAAAAAGATGAGGCAGAGAATCCCGTAGTCGGTCGGCGCAACAAGCACGGAGCGGAGCACCGACGGCCGAGAGTCCGTGGGCTCGGCCAGCACCGGACCGCTCGGCCGGCGCAGGCTGTCCGTGAGGATGAAGCTGAAGAACAGCACGGTATCGACAATGCTGTAGAAGAGCGGGACGAGCAGGATGAGATCGTTGGGCAGCTCGGCGAACCGGTACAGCGACACGAGAACCGCGAGGTGGATGGTCGCCGTCTTGGCGCTGTCGCACACATGGTCCAGCCACCCGCCTGCCGGCGATCCGCGGGCCAGCAGCCGGGCAAGCTGCCCGTCCGCGGAGTCTAGGCCGTAACCGGTCATGAGCAGCAGGGCGATGATCGCGGACATGGCGGGAGAGGGCGGTACGACCGCCACAAGAAGGATGCCGCTGAACGTGAACACCGCGCTGATGCCAGTGACCTGGTTCGGCGTCAGGCCCAGCTGGTGCGCCAGCGCAGCGAGAAGCCGACCCAGCGGTCGGTTGACCAGCCGAGAGTAGATCGGGGCGCCGCGGTTAGACTTCTGCGCGGCTCTGAGCGCGCGGACAGAATCTGCGAAGGTCGTGCTCGTCGTCGGTCCCATCTCTCCGGCTCCTTGTCTTCGCGCGAGTCGGCTCCTGCGCGCGTTGTGACTCGTCAGAATAGGCCGGAAGGCGTGCCGGCGGATCGGGTTCGGTACGGGCGCCCCTGGACGGGGTGTCCGCGAGCCGTTGAGGAAGGCCCCGATGCCAGCTGCGTGGCGGCCGAACGAGACTGAAGCCGGCGCCCTGATCCAACCCCCTCAGTACGATTTACAGATGGCCGACCACAGTGCCGGGGCCACGCAACGAATCCTCGGCCGCTCGCAGGAGCTCGACAGGATCGACGAGATGGTTCAACGTCTCGCGACCGGCCGAGGCAGCGTCATCGTGCTGATCGGGCCACCCGGAACGGGGTTGACGACTTTGTTGCACGAGACGATCGTCAGGGCGGGTGAGTCCGTTCCGGACGTGCGAGCGGTGCACGTGCCGAGCGGACTGCTCGCGGGCGACCCGCGTGCCGCCGTGACGGCGATCGCCTCGGGCGGCGTCGCCGACATGTACCGGCAGTTCGCCGACGCAGCTGAACCGCCGCTGGCAGACGCCGGAGCGGCGCTGGCGCTCGACGATCCTCGCCTGATCCGTCTCGGGGTGGACGCGCTTCGCGCCCTGAGCGAGGAACGCCCGCTGCTCGTCAGCGTTGACGACCTCCCGGTTACGGACGAAGCCTTCTTCAGACCTCTGACGTCGCTGGCGGCCGGGATCGCCGATCTGCCGGTCATGGTCGTGGCCACGAGCCACTTGCTGCCGAGGAGCTCGTTCGAAGAAAGCCCGGTGGGGCCGTTGTGGGTTCGACCGGTACCACCGCTCGGCGTTGCGGAGTCCGTCGAGCTGGTCCGCGCTGCGGCCGGCAGGTGGGTTCCCCGGGCGGTGGCCGCGACCATTCGCGACCGCACGGGGGGCATCCCGGGCGACCTGCACGCCGTGTGTCTCGCGCTCGAGCCGGAGCAGCTCGCGGGAGCCGAGCCGCTTCCTGACGTCCTGCCGGCTTCGCCCGTCGCGGCGGAGACCTACCGCCAGTGGTGGCACTCACGGGGCCCAAAGGAGCGGCTGCTCGTTCTCGCCGCTGCTGTCGCCATCAGCCCGGACCGAGATGTGCTCGAAGAATGCGCCGATGTGGCGTTGGCGGATGTGATTGGGCCTGACGGCAGGTCCGTCCTTCGGGAGGAGCACGGGCGCGTCACCGCCCACGACCCACAGCTGCTGTCCGCCGTCCATGCGCTGAGCTCGCCGCGCGAGGTAAGGGCCGCACAGACCACGCTCGCGGCTTGCTACCCACACGCTTCGCTCGACAGGCACTGGCTCGAGCTGCGGTCGGGGACGCAACCCACGAGCGAGCTGCTCGACACGCTCGTCGAGCATGCCGGCGCGCTCCTGGACCGCGGCGATACCGCGCTGGTTCAGTCCCTCGTCAGTGACGTCGCACGACGCCTCGGCCGGACGACCCCGCCGGCCGAGCTTTTGCTGCTCGGGGGCGTTGCCGCGCTGTACTGCGGTCATTCCTCCCGCGCGGTGTCGCTCCTGACCGGCGTCGTCGGCGACGCGCCCGCCACCCTGTTCCGGACCTTTCCGCTGCTGCTTGTCGCCCTGACGTACCAGGACAACGGTGTCCCGCACCATCTCGTCGCCTCGTGGCTCGCGCGGTTGGCGGAGGAGCAGCCTGGTGCGGCCGCGTCGATCTCCGCCCTCGCCTCCCGGCTGTGCGTCCAGTATGGGGACGAGGAGGGTTCCCGGCGGTACCTCGAGCGGGCTGAGTCGTTGGTGAGCAGCGGTGCACTCGCGGACCCGGGGCCGGTCACCGAGCTCCCGGTCACCCGGGCGCTAGCGGGTCACCGGTCGCCGGGCGGCCCTCCCGACCCTGTCGCAGTCCTCGGCGTCCGGCGCCCGGGCCTCGACATAGTCGGATGGCTGCTCGAGCTTCAGGGCCTGGCGCAGCTGATCGACAGCGGTGAGTGGGGCCACGCGCGGGCTGTCGTCTCGGATCTGCGTACAAAGGTGCGCCGTTGTCCGGCACCGCTCCTCCGCGCGGAGCTGACACTGCTGTCGGTCCGGCTGCACCTCTGGACGGGCGAGTACCGCCTTGCCGAGCAGGTTGTCGCCTCAGCCGTCGAGCAGAGACTTCCGCTGCACGTTCCCCAAGGAGGAGCCGGAGTTTCGCTGCTCGCTCAGACAGCCATGCTCCGAGGTCGGGAGACAGAGGCGAAGGACTGGCTGATCGACCTCGACGAGCTCGCGCAGGACGCGCAGAGGCACTCTCCCGTCCTTGCCGCGGCGCTCCACGAGGCGCTCGGCCTCCGCGCTTTGCTCGACGACCGATCAGCTGAAGCCGTCGAGCACCTCACCCGGGCGGCGCGGGAGTGGCGTGTGCTGCCCTCGACGCTGATCGACCTGGCGCATCTCCTGTGGCAGGCGGGAAGGTGCGAGGAGCACGGTGAAGCCGTCGCGCTCCTTCGCGCCCACGTCGACGGCAGCGACACGGCGGACGTCAGCAGTCTGCCTGCCGCGCTCGAACTGCTGCGCGCCCGGACAGAAGCGCTCGTCAGCGTCGTCGTCTCGGTGGCACGAGCCACCCGCGACTCGGTGCCTCCCGCCCACGAGGCTCATCTGCTCGAGTTCGCCGCGGACCGTGTCGGTGCCCTGACCGCAGAGCAATACGCGG
Organism: Georgenia halophila; assembly: GCF_039541595.1. Lineage (NCBI taxonomy): Bacteria > Bacillati > Actinomycetota > Actinomycetes > Allobogoriellales > Allobogoriellaceae > Georgenia > Georgenia halophila. The sequence goes on from NZ_BAABGN010000006.1 coordinate 193,376, forward strand.
CGCAGGCTCGCGAGGCCGGAGCGGATCTCCCGGAACAGGCGGAGGCGTATCGGCTGTTGTTGCTCGAGCGGGCCCGATACCTGCACGAGAAGTCCGCGGCCGTCGCCCGCATGCGCCGGACGGAACGCGAGATCGCTCGACTCCACGCCTTGGCGACGAGGAGCGACGCCGACATCAGCACCCTCACTGCCGAGGAGCTGACGATCGCGCGACTCGTGCAACGAGGCGCGACGAACCGAGAGATCGCCGGCGCGCTGTATGTCTCGGTCCGCACGGTCGAGCTCAGGCTGACCGGTATTTACCGAAAGATGGAGATCAGTACGCGCAAAGAGCTCCGTCGGCTTGCGAGCCTCGCACCGGCAGACCGAACCGCCCGCTAACCGGCTGGCGTCGCAAGGGCTTCCGCGAGGAAGGCACGGAGCATCGTGGACGACGTGGAGGGCGTGTAAGGCAGGTAGATGACCCTGGCCCCCACCTCCCACATCTCGGCCTCCAACCGGTCGCCCTTCGCCGTCCCGAGCCAGTCATCGCCCTTGAAGAGCACGTCGAACCGATTGGCGCGCCACGCGAGACGCTTGTCGGCGCCCAGGTCGGGCACGACGTCATCGACGAACCGCAGGCTCGAGACGATCTCCAGCCTCTCGGCGTGGGGCACGACCGGCAGTCGACCCTTCATCGCGACGAGGGAATCATCGGTGGCCACTCCCACGACGAGGCGGTCACACCGCGCCCGAGCGGCGCGAAGGATGTTGAGGTGCCCGATGTGGAACATGTCGAACCCACCTGGCACGTAGCCAACCTCGCCTGCAACCGCGTCTTTCATCGCGTGCGTCCTCACCTCGAGAATCATCGAGCTCTTGATGGCTCCGCGAGACATCCTTCCCACGATCCAGCGCGTCTAGGCCCGGACGCGGGGATCCTTGCGGTCACGCTGCGGGAAATGCGGGCCCGCCGCCGCGGGGAGCCGCCCACACTGCTCATGTCACGGACGAGTGGAGCCAGACATGAGCAAAGACACCTCATCATCACGACGCCGCACCCGGCTCGTCGTCATCGCCACTGCCCTCATCGTGGCGGTCGTCGTCGCCTGGGCTCTTTCGGTGTCGGGGGGCGAAGAGCCAACCGCAACGGGTGAAGGCGGCCAGGTGTCCTCCCAGTCGACAGGGACGGCGCCCACGTCCGAGTCGTCGGACACACCGTCGGCGGAGTCGCCGGACACACCGTCGGCGGAACCGTCCTCACCGTCGCCCGAGCCGCCCGACGCAACGACCATGCCGGCGCCTGACGCCGGCACGCCCGGCACGATCGGTGAGGGCAAGACGGAAGCCGTCGAGCCGGTCTCGGTCAAGGATCCTGTCGCGTTGGACGCCACTGGCGACTTCGGGACGGGCCTCACCGTCGAGCTGGCGGCGATCGAGCAGGTGCAGGGCGTCGCACGTGCTCCTGGGGAGATCGCGGGTCCTGCCCTGGCAGTGACCGTAGAGGCGACGAACGGCTCCGACGAGGCGACGTCTCTCGACGGCGTCGTCGTCTCCCTGAGCTACGGCGAGAACCGTACTCCGGCCAGCGGCTTCAGCAAGGGCAGCTCACCGTTGCGCGGCATTCTGGCCGCAGGGTCGTCCGTCAGGGGCACCTACGTCATCGCGGTCCCGGAGGGCCAGCGGGAAGACGTCCGTGTCGAGATCAGCTACACGGGCAGCGCACCGACCGTCGCCTTCGCGGGTGCTGTGAAGTGATCACCAAGTCCGTTCGTCCGGGAGCACAGCAGCTCAAGCATGCGCTCGCCGAAGGCGCCGGGTTCCGATACTCGAAATGTGGGGTTCGATCACGTTGAACAGTTCCAAGAACTCGCCAGGACGGGTCTCGACGAGGCTGCGGTCATTGATCGCCTGGTCGTCCACCGTCGCCCTGACCGTCGTGACCATCGGCCTCGTCGGTGCATCGACGGCGCAGGCCGACACCGCGCCAGCCGATCCCGGCGACGCGGCCACCCCGGTCACGGTGTCCGCCGACGCATTGCCCACACCTCAGATCAATGGCGTCGTTTGGTCTATGGCCATGGTCGGCGATGTCGTCTACGCCGGTGGAAGCTTCTCCAACGCGCGGCCGGCGGGCTCGGCACCGGGGCAGAGCACGGTTCCGCGCGCGAACATCATGGCTTTCGATGTCGCCACCGGGCAGATGACCTCGTTCGCGCCCACGTTCAACCAGCAGGTGCGATCTGTCGCCGTCTCCCCGGACCAGACCCGGATCTATGTGGGCGGCGACTTCACGTCTGTCAACGGTCAGCCGCGCCAGCGGATCGCCGCCTTCGACGCGGCCACCGGCGCCCTGCTGCCCAGCTTTGCGCCGCCGATGAATTACCACGTCCGTGCGATCGTCGCCACCAACACCAAGGTCTTCGTCGGGGGAAATTTCACCGGCGTCGGCAGTGCCGATCGCGGGAGACTCGCCGCGTTCAACGCCTCGAACGGTGCGCTGCTCGACTGGGCTCCCCAGGCCACCGGCGGCATCGTTGACGCGATCACGATCAACCCGGAGGGCACGAAGGTCGCCGTCGGCGGCGGTTTCACCGAACTCAACGGGTCGAGCAATCCGGGATATGGGCTGGGCATGGTCGACGCCACGACCGGGATCAGCCTGCCGTTCGAGACCAACGAGTGGGTGCGCAACGGCACGTCCAACGGATCGATCGACACCCTGTCCACCGACGGCACCTACATCTACGGCGGCGGCTGGACATTCGGCAAGAGCGGCGGAACCTGGGAAGGGGTCTTCGCCGCGAGCTGGGACGACGGTAAGGTCCACTGGCTCAACGACTGCCACGGCGACACCTACGGGGTATACCCGGTCGGTGACGTCATCTACACAGCCGGTCACGCGCACTACTGCGAGAACATCGACGGCATTCGCCAAGGCGCCGGTGGAGTCGGTGACTACCCGTACTATCGGGCGGTCGCTTTCGGTCGCGAACCCACCGGCACGGCGTCCTGGGAACCGGACCAGGGACGCTACTACAACTTCGAGGGCCAGCCGACCTCGTCACAGCTCGGGTGGTACCCCAGCCTCAACGCCGGCACCTACACCGGCCAGTACCAGGGGCCATGGAGCGTCGTCGGGAACAGCGACTACGTCGTCATGGGTGGTGAGTTCACGCGGGTCAACGGCACGAGCCAGCAGGGGCTGACCCGGTTCACGGTGAGCGACGAGGCACCAAACGACCAGGGCCCGACCCTGTTCAACAACACCTATCCCCTCAACGTCAGTTCGACGGAGGCGGGCGAGGTACGGGTGAACTGGAGCACCAACGAGGACATCGACAACGAGAACCTGACCTACCGGGTCTATCGCGACAGCCAGAACGGAGCGGGCCTCATCCACACGCGCACGGCAGAGGCGAAGTTCTGGAACCCGTACACCATGGGCGTCACCGACAGCGGGCTCACTCCAGGATCGACGCATCGGTACCGCGTCGCCGTGACCGACCCGTTCGGCAACATCGCCAACTCACCGTGGACCAACGTCACGGTCGCGTCGAACGGAACGAACAGCGCATACGTCGACGCCGTACACCAGGACGAGCCGACCAGCTACTGGCGGATGGGTCAGACCTCGGGCTCCACAATCGGCGACCACGTCGGGTTCCATCCCCTCACGACCTTCGCAGGTGTGTCCGGGGGTGCCGACGGTGCGATCGCCGGAGACGACGACGACGCGGCGCACTTCACCGGTACCAGCAGCGGGATGGCCGTGACGGCCAGCCCGGGCAACCCGCCGGACGTCTTCACGATCGAGGCCTGGTTCAGGACCACGACCGATGATGGCGGCCGGATCGTCGGGTGGAGCAACCGCAACACTTCACGGGACTCCAGCAAGCACGACCGCCAGATCTACATGGACAACTCCGGCCGCATCCATTTCGGCGTCAAGCCGAACGCCAACCGGCGCGTTCTCAGCAGCTCCGCCTCTTACAACGACGGTGACTGGCACCATGTGGTCGCGACCCTGTCCAAGAAGGGCATGGTGCTCTTCCTCGACGGAGTTTCGGTCGGCTCACGCGCCGACGTCACGGTCGGCGAGCATCTCTCGATCGGCTACTGGCGCATCGGCGGTGACACGCTCAGCGGGTGGCCCTCGACACCGTCGAGCGGGTACTTTGCGGGCGACATCGACGAGGTCGCCATCTACAAGACCGAGCTCTCTGTCGGCGACGTCGCTGCCCACCACGCTGCCGGGACCGGGGCCGAGATGCCGAACATCGGCCCCCTCGCTGCCTTCGACGCCGACACCGACGCGTTGACGGTCGCTGTGGACGGGTCCGACTCGAGCGACCCGGACGGCACCATCGCGTCCTACGAGTGGGACTTCGGTGACGACGAGACCGCCACCGGCGCCCAGGCCAGCCACACCTACGACGAGGCGGGCACCTA
>NZ_BAABGN010000007.1:0-191117 GCF_039541595.1 Georgenia halophila
TGGACCTCGCCCTGGACGGGGCCGCCAAGACCGCCCGCGCCGACGGCGACGCCCGCACCACCGACCAGCTCCGCGCCGACATCCTCACCAGCGTCGGCGCCAGCGCCCTGCGCCACGGCTGGATCGGGCCCCCGCCAGGCCAGCTCCCCCTACCCGAGAACGAACCCACCACCAGCAGCAGCGACAGCGGAGCCAGCGGCAACAGCAGCAGCGGGGCCGAGGGCCCCTGTGCCGGCGCGAGCACCGGCGCTGAGAACACCGGTACCGGCAGCGACCGCGAGACCGATGAATCTCACGGCCCTACCGCCGCCACCGGCGCCGGCGAGGCCGGTGGTGGGTATCGGGTCGGGTCGGTCGGTGGTGCCCCGGTTCAGCTCCGCGTCACCGTCCCGCTATCGACCCTGCTCGGCGGGAACGAACCCGGCGACCTCGACGGCGCCGGACCCATCGACGCCCTCAAAGCCCGCGCCCTGGCCCTGCAGGCCCCCACCTGGCAACGCCTGGTCACCGACCCCATGACCGGGACTGTCATCGACATCGGACGCACCCGCTACAAACCACCGGCCGACCTGGCCCGCCTGGTCCGAGAACGCGACCGCACCTGCGTACGACCCGGCTGCAACACCCGCGCCACCGCCTGCGACCTCGACCACACCACCCCCTTCGCCCACGGCGGGATCACCGCACTGATCAACCTCGGCGCGGTGTGCACCCCGGACCACCGCCACAAGACCCTCGGCGACTACCGCGTCATCCAGCACCCCGGCGGCGTCTTCGACTGGATCTCCAAAACCGGACACACCTACCGCCGAGAAGCCAACGGCACCACCACCCACCACGGACGCAGCACCCCACCACCACCGAAACCCCCAGCACAACACCAGCCCGAGCCGGCCAGCAGCAACCCGACCGAACCCGCTGATCCCGTCGATCCCGCTGATCCCAAGGACGACGAACCACCCTTCTGATTTCGGCAGTTACCGCCCTTCTGACCCGCTCCAGTAACAAGCCCGAGGGACGACTGTGGCCCCCGGCTATCAGCCGGGGGCCACAGTGCGAATTCGTCGAACACCGGATGCGTCTCGATCAGCGGTCTCGGTCAGCCGCCGCGCCGTTCGCGAAGTGCGGCGAGTGCTTCGTCGAGGAGCGCTTCGCCATCCTTCTCCGAGCGACGCTCCTTCACATAGGCCAGGTGCGTCTTGTACGGCTCATTCCTCGGAGCGAGCGGCGGATTCTCCTGGTCCTGGCCGGAAGGTAGTCCACACCGCGGGCAGTCCCACGTCTCAGGGACAACGATGTCCGGTTCCTTCGCGAAACTGGGCCGCACCTCGTGGCCGTTCGAGCACCAGTAGCTCACCCAAACCCGGGGTGCTGCCTCGCCTCGCTCGGATTCTCCCATGGGCCCCGCACCGACGCGCGAACCCCGGATAGCACTTCCGCCAGCCACACGCACTCCCTCAGACGTCGAACTTTTGGATCAGACCGAGCAGCGCCACGGTCACGATCCAGAGAACCGCGACCCCGATCGTGAGTCGGTTGAGGTTGCGCTCGGCGACCCCGGAGGATCCGACAGAGCTCGTCAAGCCACCGCCGAACATGTCGGACAGGCCGCCGCCCCTCCCCTTGTGCAGGAGGACCATCATGATCAGCAAACCGCTGCTGATCACCATCAGCACCTGAAGCGTTATCCGCAGTGCGTCCAAGATCTGTCCTCGTGTCGTCGTGTTGTCTGTGCCAGCAGTTCGGCATCAGCCACCGTCCAGGATAGGCGATGGGTCGCCGTGATCAGGCGAAGTCGTGCCGACTGTCACGGGAGCGCCGCCCGTAGAGCCTCATGAGCGCCTCCACCGCTACCCGAGCACAGTGGGTCTACGCGCCCTCGGAAGAGACCGGATGCCTGTTCGAGTGGCCCGGGCAGCGGTGATCTAGAGCCCCACCTGGTGGTGCTGGTAGCGCACGATTGCCGCGAACTCCTCGGCCTGAAGGCTCGCTCCGCCCACCAGAGCACCGTCGACGTCGTCCTGCGCCATGATCGTGGCAACGTTCGACGACTTCACGGAGCCTCCGTAGAGCACGCGGACCTTGTCCGCGAGCCCCTGCGTGTACAGCTCGGCCAGCCGTGCACGGATCGCCTGGCAGACCTCCTGGGCGTTCTCGGGCGTGGCGACCTCGCCGGTGCCGATCGCCCAGACGGGCTCGTAGGCCACCACGGTCTTCTCAGCCTCGTCCTGGGTCAGGCCCGCGTAGGCCCCGTCGAGCTGCGCGGTCGTGTGCTCGACGTGCTCCCCAGCCTTACGCACGTCGAGACCTTCGCCGACGCAGATGATCGGGCTCATGCCGCCGCCGAGAGCAGCCTTCGCCTTCGCGGCGACGAGCGCGTCGTCCTCCGCGTGGTGCTCGCGTCGCTCGCTGTGCCCGACCACGACGTAGCTCACGCCGAGCTTGGCAAGCATGGCCGCCGAGATCTCCCCGGTGTAGGCACCGGACTCGTGCGCCGAGATGTCCTGGGCGCCGTAGCGGATGTCGAGCTTGTCGCCATCGACCATCGTCTGTACGGAACGGATGTCCGTGAACGGCGGCAGAACCGCGACCTCCACGTCCGCGTAGTCGTGCTTGGCGTCCTGCAGCGTCCAGGCGAGCTTCTGGACGAGCGCGATGGCCTCATGGTGGTCGAGGTTCATCTTCCAGTTGCCCGCCATCAGCGGGGTGCGGTTGGCCATGTCAGTCCTCCGTGTTGATTGTCCGTTTCCTCGCGCTCCGCCGCGTGCGGGTGTTGTTCCTCGCCGCCCACCGTTTGCGCTCGTCAGTCCTCCAGGACGGCGATGCCCGGCAGGGTCTTGCCTTCGAGGAACTCGAGGGACGCTCCCCCGCCGGTCGAGATGTGCGAGAACGTGGACTCGTCGAAACCGAGCTGACGGACGGCTGCGGCCGAGTCCCCGCCGCCGACGATGGTGAAGCCCTCGGCGTCGGACAGCGCCCGCGCGACGGCCTTCGTGCCGGCCGCGAACGCTTCGAACTCAAAGACACCCATGGGACCGTTCCACACAATGGTCTTCGCGTCCGCCAGCTTCGCCGCGAACGCCTGCTGCGACTCCGGCCCGACGTCGAGACCCATCTGGTCGGCCGGCATCGCGTCGGCGGCCACCACGGTCGCCGGCGCGTCGGCCTTGAACTCGGGCGCCACGACGATGTCCGTCGGCAGCACGATCTCGACGCCCTTCTCCTCCGCCTCGGCGAGGTAGCCCTTGACGGCCTCGACCTGGTCATCCTCGAGGAGCGAGCTTCCGACCCCGTAGCCCTTGGCGGCGAGGAACGTGAAAACCATGCCGCCACCGATGATGAGGCGATCGGCCTTGCCCAGCAGGTTCGCGATCACGCCGAGCTTGTCGGAGACCTTCGACCCGCCGAGCACGACGGCGTAGGGCCGCTCGGGACTCTCGGTCGCCCGGGACAGGGACTTGATCTCGGTGAAGACCAGCTTGCCGGCCGCGTGCGGCAGCCGCTGCGCGACGTCGTACACGGACGCCTGCTTGCGGTGCACGACGCCGAAGCCGTCGGAGACGAACACGTCAGCGAGCTCGCTCAGCTCGTCCGCCAGGGCGCCACGCTCGGCGTCGTCCTTGGAAGTCTCGCGAGCGTCGAACCGCACGTTCTCCAGCAGGGCGACCTGGCCGTCGGCGAGACCGGCGACGACGGACCTTGCATCGTCACCGACGACGTCCTTCGCCAGTGCCACCTCGGCACCGAGCAGCTCGCCCAGCCGAGCGGCCACCGGGGCCAGGGAGTACTTCTCGTCGGGCGTGCCCTTCGGCCGGCCCAGGTGTGCCGTGACGACGACACGGGCGCCCTCGGCCAGCAGCGCCTGCAACGTCGGCAGGGCGGCCTTGATACGCCCGTCGTCGGTGATCGTCGTCCCCTCCAGGGGGACGTTGAAGTCGGAGCGGACCAGTACACGCTTGCCGCGCAGGTCGCCCAGGTCCTCGATGGTCTTCACGTGAGGCTCCTCAGCTCAGAGCGAGGCCGCCGGCCAGTGATAGCCGGAGCGGCCGGGGATGGCCAGTGAACAGTCGGCCAGGTGGTCGAACAGTCGGCCAGGCGGCCGGCGAGCAGCCAGCCAGGTGGCCGGTGGACCGTCGGCCCAGAGGTGGCCGGACCATTCACGCGCGGACGCCCGCGTGCACCACGCGGGCACGCGGGCGTCCACCGTCATCGCGTCACAGGCGCTCGCCGACGTACGCGGCGAGCTTGACGAGCGAGTTCGAGTAGCCGTACTCGTTGTCGTACCAGGAGACGACCTTCACCTGGTCGTCGATGACCTTCGTCAGTCCGGAGTCGAAGATGCTCGGATACGGGTTACCGACGATGTCCGCGGACACGATCGGGTCGTCCGTGTAGGCGAGCACGCCCTTCATGGAGCCCTCGGAAGCCTTCTTCATGGCGGCGTTGACCTCGTCGACCGTGACCGAGCGGCTCGCGGTGAAGGTGAGGTCGGTGGCTGAGCCGGTCGGCACAGGAACGCGCAGGGCGTAGCCGTCGAGCTTGCCCTTGAGCTCGGGCAGGACCAGAGAGACGGCCTTCGCGGCGCCCGTCGAGGTCGGGATGATGCTCAGGGCGGCAGCGCGTGCACGGCGCAGGTCCTTGTGCGGACCGTCCTGGAGGTTCTGGTCCGCGGTGTAGGCGTGGACCGTCGTCATGAGGCCTCGCACGATGCCGAACTCGTCGTTCAGGACCTTCGCAAGCGGGGCGAGGCAGTTCGTCGTGCAGGAGGCGTTCGAGATGACGTTGTGGGCGGCCGGGTCGTAGTCGGTGTGGTTCACGCCTACGACGAAGGTCGCGTCCTCGTTCTTGGCGGGCGCGGAGATGATGACCTTCTTCGCACCGGCGTCGATGTGGGCCTTGGCCTTGGTGGCGTCGGTGAAGATGCCGGTCGACTCGATGACGATGTCGGCGCCGAGGTCGCCCCAGGGCAGCTTGGCCGGGTCGCGCTCCTCGAGCGCCGTGAAGCTCTGGCCCCCCACCGTGATCGTGTCCTCGGTGAAGGACACGTCTTCCTTCAGCGGACCGAACACCGAGTCGTACTTCAGCAGGTGCGCGAGGGTCTTGTTGTCGGTCAGGTCGTTGACACCCACGATCTGGATGTCCGCCCCCGATGCCAGCACAGCGCGGGTGAAGTTTCGCCCGATTCGGCCGAAGCCGTTGATGCCGACGCGGATGGTCACAGTGTCCTCCTGGGAGTGCGCCAGCCGGCGCACGCATTCGTCCTATTCGTCAGCACCGCGGAGGGTGCTCCCGGTCCACGGCAACCCGAGCGCGCAGCGCCTGGCGGGTGGCCCGTACCGGCACGGGCGAGTCTACCCACGGCCAGGCGGCGCACCACGCGCAGAGGGCCTCAGCGGACCACCCTTCTCACAGGTCGAGCATGTCCGGGGTGAGCGTGGCCTCGGTGTCCGGGATTCCGAGCTCGTTGGCGCGCCTGTCCGCCATGGCGAGCAGCCTGCGGATCCGTCCGGCGACGGCGTCCTTGGTCAGCGGCGGGTTGGACATCTGGCCGAGCTCCTCGAGGCTCGCCTGCTTGTTCTGCAGCCGCAGCCTGCCGGCCTGGACGAGATGTTCGGGGACGTCTTCACCGAGGATCTCGAACGCGCGCTCCACCCGGGCCCCCGCCGCGACCGCGGCACGGGCCGAGCGCCGCAGGTTCGCGTCGTCGAAGTTCGCGAGGCGGTTCGCGGTGCCGCGCACCTCCCGGCGCATGCGCCGCTCCTCCCACGCGAGGACCGCGTCATGCGCGCCCATGCGTGTCAGCATCGCCGAGATGGCGTCACCGTCACGGATGACGACGCGGTCGATCCCGCGCACCTCACGGGCCTTGGCGACGATGTTCATCCGGCGCGCGGCGCCGACCAGTGCCAGCGCCGCCTCCGGGCCCGGGCAGGTGACTTCCAGCGAGCTGGACCGGCCGGGTTCGGTGAGCGAGCCGTGGGCGAGGAACGCGCCGCGCCAGGCCGCCGTCGCCTCGGCCACGCCGGCCGAGACGACCTGCGGCGGCAGGCCCCGGACGGGTCGGCCGCGGTTGTCCAGCAGGCCGGTCTGTCGGGCCAGCGACTCGCCGTCCCGGATCACCCGGACGACGTAGCGGTTGCCGCGGCGCAGTCCGCCGCCGGAGACGACGACGACGTCGGACTGGTGGCCGTACACGTCGAGCATGGTCTGGCGCAGCCGGCGGGCAGAGACACCGGCGTCCAACTCGGCCTCGACGACGATGCGCCCGGAGATGATGTGCAAGCCGCCCGCGAACCTCAGCGTCGCGGCGACCTCCGCCTTCCGTGCGGAGACCTTGTCCACGCGGGTTCGGGCGAGCTCATCTTTCACGGCAGAGGTCAACGACATGCCGGTCATCTTCGCACTCATCAGGTCGTCTCCCCCGATCGGCCTCGTCCGACGTCACCCAGCACACCCTCGAACGCATCGCGGTACGCGGCCGCCAGACGCAGCGGGTCGTGCCGCGGCGTGCCGTCCCCGACACGGATCTGGCGCAGCACCACCCGCGCGCCGCACGCGTTGGCGGCGTCGGTCAGATCATCGACGTCCTCGACGGCCGTGGGGTCTGCCAGGACCACGTCGAGCCGGAAGTCGGGAGCGGTCTCGCGCAGGCTCCGGACATGGTCGGCCGCCGTCATGTCGTCCGTCTCCCCCACCTGGGCCGAGAGGTTCACGGTCAGCGCCCGCCGCGCCGGCGTGTTGTGCAACGCCTCGGACAGCTCGGGCACGAGCAGGTGCGGGACCACGGAGGTGTACCAGGACCCGGGGCCGAGCACGACCCACTCGGCCTCCCGCACGGCCGCGACCGCCTCAGGACAGGCCGGCGGATTCTCGGGCAGCAGGCGGATCTCCTCGACCCGGCCCGGTTCGACGGCGACGGCGGACTGGCCGTGCACGGTACGCAGCCCGCCGGCCGAGTGCACGTCCGCCTCGATCTCGAGCGGTACCGCCGCCATGGGGAGCACTCGCCCGTGCACGCCGAGCAGTCGTCCCACCATGTCGAGGCCGGCGACCTCGTCCTCGAGCAGCTCCCACAGGGCCACGATGAGGAGATTGCCGACGGCGTGGTTGTCGAGCTCGCCGTCGGAGAGGAAGCGGTGCTGCAGGACGTCCCGCCACAGCAGACCCCAGTCGCCGTCGTCGCACAACGCGGACAGCGCCATGCGCAGGTCACCGGGCGGCAGGACGGACAGCTCGCGGCGCAGCCTGCCCGACGATCCGCCGTCGTCCGCGACGGTGACGACGGCCGTGAGGTCCTTGGTCAGGTGCCGCAGGGCGCCCAGTGTGGCGGCGAGGCCGTGGCCGCCGCCGAGCGCGACGACGGGGGGCCCGGCGGGGCGGCGTCGCACCGAGGTCGGAAGTTCCGGGGATACGGTCATTCGCGCCCCATGTCCCGGTGCAGGGTCCGGACCGACTGGCCGTGGTCCCGCAGCCGCTGAGCGAACATCTCCGCCATCGCCACCGAGCGGTGCTTGCCGCCCGTGCAGCCGACAGCGATCGTCACGAACGGCTTGAGCTCGTTGAGGTAGCCGTTCAGGACCGGGGTAAGGGTGTCGACGTACTGCTCCGCGAACTGCCTCGCGCCCTCTTGTCCCAGCACGTAGTCGCTGACGGCCTGGTCCTGGCCGGTGAGGTGGCGCAGCTCGCTGACCCAGTAGGGGTTCGAGAGGAACCGCACGTCGACGACGTGGTCGGCGTCCAGCGGGAGGCCGTACTTGAACCCGAACGAGACGACCGTCAGCCGCAGCGGGCGGTCGGCGGACTCGCCCGCCACGACCTCGCGCACCTTGCGGGCCAGATCGTGCACCGACAGGTCGGTGGTGTCGATCAGCACGTCGGCGCGCTGGCGCAGGTTCACCAGCAGCGCCCGCTCCTCGGCGATCCCGTCCAGGAGCCGGCCGTCACCCTGCAGCGGGTGCGGCCGCCGGACGGACTCGTAGCGCTTGACGAGCTCGGAGTCCGACGTGTCGAGAAAGACGATCCGGTACTCGGTGCCCTGGGCGCGCAGCTGGTCCAGCACGCCCACGAGCTCGGCGAAAAAGGTTCGCGAGCGGACATCCACGACGGCCGCGAGTCGGCGCACGCCGCCGTCGGCCGGGCTCATCAGGCGCGCGAGCGTCACGAGGAGCCGTGGCGGCAGATTGTCGACGACATACCAGTCGAGGTCCTCGAGCGCCGCAGCGGTGCGCGAGCGGCCCGCGCCGGACATGCCCGTGATGATGAGCAGCTCCGGCGGTTCGTTCGGCGGGAGCCGCGTCGTCTCGTCGAGGACGGGAATGCCCTCGGGGACGGTCGGCGGCCCCCCGTCGCTGCCCGGTGTCTCCATGGTTCTCAGGATGCCAGGTGCTCCGTGGTGCCGCTGTCAGGACCGGCTGCACCGGCATCGGTGGCGTCGTCGTCCGTGGCCACCGGCGTGCCGAGGGACTCGAGCACGGCCTCGGCGGTCCGCGGACCGATGCCCCTGACGGCCGCGACCTGCTCGACGCTCGCGGCCTTGATGTTCTTCACCGAGCCGAACGCCTTGAGCAGCGCCGCCTGCCGCGTGGGACCGAGGCCGGGAACGTCGTCGAGCACCGACCGTGTCATCGCCTTGGCCCGTCGGGAACGGTGGTGGGAGATGGCGAACCGGTGCGACTCGTCGCGCAGGTGCTGCAGCAGGTAGAGCGCCGGCGAGGTACGGGGCAGCACCACCGGGAAGTCTTCGCCGGGCAGCCACACCTCCTCCAGCCGCTTCGCCAGGCCGATCAGGGCGACCTCGTCGATGCCGAGGTCGTCCAGGACGCGTCGGGCGGCGGCCACCTGCGGCTGACCGCCGTCGACGACCACCAGCTGCGGCGGGTACGCGAACTTGCGGGCCCGGCCGGTCTCCGGGTCGACGGGCCCGCTGCGCAGGGGCACGCCGTCGTCGTCCACGGCCGGCGAGCCATCCCCGGCACGCGCCGTCTCGGCACGGGCCGCGTCGCGCTCCGCGACGTAGCGCGTGAACCGGCGGCGCAGGACCTCGTCCATGGCGGCGGTGTCGTCCATGTGACGATCAGTGCCCTCGACCGCTTCTCCGCGCACGACGAACTGCCGGTACTCGGACTTCTTCGGCAGGCCGTCCTCGAAGACCACCATCGAGCCCACCTGGTGCGAGCCCTGCGTGTGCGAGATGTCGTAGCACTCGATCCGCAGCGGAGACTCGGTCAGCTCGACGGCGTCCTGCAGCTCCGAGAGCGCCTGCGAGCGGCTGGTGAGGTCACCGGCCCGGCGCGTCTTGTGCAGGCTCAGCGACTGCACGGCGTTGGTGCGGACGGTGTCGGCGAGGGACTTTTTGTCGCCTCGCTGCGGCACACGGACGGAAACCTTCGACCCCCGCAGGCCTGTCAGCCATGCCGCCATGCCGTCCGGGTCGGTCGGCAGGTAGGGCACGAGGACCTCACGGGGCACCGTGGTGGTCGGGTTGTCGCCGTAGACCTGCTGCAGCAGGTGCTCGACGAGTCCGGGCTCGTCGAGCGCCTCGACCCGCTCGACCACCCAGCCGCGCTGGCCGCGGATGCGCCCGCCGCGCACGTGGAAGACCTGGACGCTGGCCTCGAGCTCGTCGGCCGCGAGGCCGAAGACGTCGGCGTCGGTGCGGTCGGGCAGCACCACGGCGTTCTTCTCCACGACCCGGCGCAGCGCCGCGGCGTCGTCACGACGCCGGGCGGCCGCCTCGTAGTCCTGGTCCGCGGCCGCCGCCTTCATCTCGCGCTCGACCCGCCGCAGGTAGGGCCCGGTCTCGCCGTCCATGAAACGGCAGAACTCCTCGGCCAGGGCACGGTGGTCCTCCGGGGAGATCCGGCCCACGCACGGCGCGGAGCACTTGTCGATGTAGCCCAGCAGGCAGGGCCGGCCGGAAGACTGCGCTCGACGGTAGACACCCGGCGAGCAGGTCCGGACCGGGAAGACGCGGAGCAGCTGGTCCACCGTCTCGCGGATCGCCCAGGCGTGGCTGTACGGGCCGAAGTACCGCGTGCCGGACCGCTTGGCGCCGCGCATGACCTGCACCCGGGGGATCTCCTCACCCATCGTCACGGCCAGGAACGGGTAGGACTTGTCGTCGCGGTACTTCACGTTGAACCGCGGGTCGAACTCCTTGATCCACGAGTACTCGAGCGCCAGCGACTCCACCTCGGTGCCGACGACCGTCCACTCGACGGACGCCGCCGTGGTGACCATCTGCTGGGTGCGCGGGTGCAGCGCGGTGATGTCCTGGAAGTAGGAGTTGAGCCGATTACGCAGGCTCTTGGCCTTGCCAACGTAGATGACGCGCCCGTGCGGGTCGCGGAAACGGTAGACCCCCGGCTGGTCAGGCACCTCGCCCGGTCTCGGACGGTAGGTGGACGGATCGGCCATACGTTCGAGGGTACGTCAGCGCGCAGACGGCCCGGGGGCCCGCGAAGGCGACGCGACGGCGTCGGTCGGGCCGCCGGGCGTCAGGCACTGGTGACAGGGACGTCAGGCGCTGGTGACACGGGCGTCAGGCGCTGGCGACAGGGACCGGGACGGGCTCGACGATGACGGGGAAGCCGACCGACCGGGCCAGGTGGTTGTACTCGCGTGCCTCGTGGTGCAGCCGGGCCGCCAGCTCCTCGGTGATGCCCGGGTCTCCGTAGGTCACGTGCGGCCGGAGCACGACCTCGACGAACGGCCCGGAGCCGGCGCCCTCGACGCGCTGGGTGGCGGTCGCCTTGTCCGAGTACCCGGTCACGACGATGTCCCGCTTGGCGGCGATGCGCAGCAACCACAACATCTGTGCCTGCGCGAGTGCGCCCACGAACAGCTCCTCGGCGCGGTAGCGGCTGACGTCGGTACGCACCTTGAGGTCCGAGGTGGCGAGCAGCGTGGGCTTGCCCTCCACGCGCACCTCGTGGTCCCGCGAGTAGCTCGTGTAGCTCGCGGTGCCACGCTCGTCCGCCCCGGTCCAGTCGACGTTGACGTTGTAGGTCTGGAGAGCTCCCATGCACCAACGGTAGTCACAACCCTGCTGCGGCGGGCCTGTGTCGGCCGCGGCCATGCCCGGGTGTCGCAGATGTCGCTCGTGGACCGGGGCGGCGCCGCGGCCGTCCGTGCTCCGGCCGCGAGCTCGTACGCGGGGCAGGCCCCATGCTCCGCGTGCTGCTCGAGCGTGGTGCTCGAGGTGCGGCTCGAGCGTGGTGCCTCACCGCGACGCCGTCATACCGCGGCGGCCTCCCTGTTATCGGCGTCGACGGCGTCGAACATGTCCGCCAGGAACTGCCCGGTGTACGACTCCGGCACCCGGGCGACCCGCTCGGGCGTACCCGTCGCCACCACGGTGCCGCCGCCGTTGCCGCCTTCCGGGCCCATGTCGATGACCCAGTCGGCGTTCTTGACGACGTCGAGGTTGTGCTCGATGACGATGACGGTGTTGCCCTTGTCCACCAGTCCCTGCAGCACCATGAGCAGCTTGCGGATGTCCTCGAAGTGCAGGCCGGTGGTCGGCTCATCGAGCACGTACACGGTGCGGCCCGAGGACCTCTTCTGCAGCTCGGAGGCGAGCTTCACGCGCTGCGCCTCGCCGCCGGACAGGGTCGGCGCGGGTTGGCCGAGGCGGACGTAACCGAGCCCCACGTCGACGAGTGTGCGCAGGTGCCGCGTGATCGCCGGCACCGCACCGAAGAAGTCCGCGGCCTCCTCGATCGGCATGTCGAGCACCTCGGCGACGGTCTTGCCCTTGAAGTGCACCTCCAGCGTCTCGCGGTTGTACCGCGCTCCCTGGCACACCTCGCACGGCACGTACACGTCCGGGAGGAAGTTCATCTCGATCTTGATGGTGCCGTCACCCTTGCAGGCCTCGCACCGGCCGCCCTTGACGTTGAAGGAGAACCGACCGGGCCCGTAACCGCGGATCTTCGACTCGGTGGTATCGGCAAACAGCTTGCGCACGTGGTCCCACACCCCCGTGTACGTCGCCGCGTTGGACCGCGGGGTCCGTCCGATCGGCGACTGGTCCACGTGGACGACCTTGTCTAGATCGTCCAGCCCGGTGACCCGCCTGTGTCGCCCCGGCACCGACTTCGCCCGGTTGAGCTCCCTGGCCAGCGCCCGGTACAGGATGCCGTTCACGAGCGTCGACTTCCCGGAACCGGACACGCCGGTCACACCGATGAACGTCCCGAGCGGGAAGCTGACGTTGATGTCCTTGAGGTTGTTCTCGGTCGCTCCGACGACGGTGAGCTGGCGCTTCTTGTCGATCTTTCGTCGGATCGCCGGCGTCGGGATCGTGCGGCGCCGAGCGAGGTAGGCACCGGTGACCGACTCCTCGACCTCCAGCAGCTCCGGCAGGTGCCCGGAGTGGACCACCTTGCCGCCGTGCTCCCCGGCGCCCGGGCCGATGTCGACGATCCAGTCGGCGGAGCGGATGGTGTCTTCGTCGTGCTCGACGACGATGAGGGTGTTGCCGAGGTTCCGCAGCCGGCTGAGGGTGTCGATGAGCCGCCGATTGTCGCGCTGGTGCAGCCCGATGCTCGGCTCGTCGAGGACGTAGAGCACGCCGACCAGCCCGGAACCGATCTGGGTGGCCAGCCGGATCCGCTGCGCCTCCCCGCCGGAGAGCGTCGCCGCTCCTCGGGAGAGCGTGAGGTAGTCGAGGCCCACGTCCAGGAGGAAGCCGAGCCGGGCGTGGATCTCCTTCAGCACCTGAGCCGCGATGGCCGCCTCACGGTGACCGAGCTCCAGAGAGTCCAGAAAGACCTTGGCGTCCGCGATCGACAGGTCGCAGAGCTCCGCGATGTTGAGGTCGCCGACCCGCACGGCGAGCACCTCGGGCTTCAGGCGGGCACCGTGGCACACGGGGCACGGAATCTGCCGCATGTAGCCCTCGTAGCGCTCGCGGGACCACTCGGACTCCGTCTCGGCGTGCTTGCGCTTGACGAAGTTGACGACGCCCTCAAAGCCGGACGTGTACGCGCGCTCCCGGCCCCACCGGTTGCGGTACCGGACGCGAACCTCGTAGTCCTTGCCGTGCAGGACAGCGTCCTTGGCGCGGCGCGGCAGTGCGCGCCACGGCACGTCGACCGAGAACTCGAGCTGCTCGCCCAGCGCGCGGAGCTGCCGCAGGAAGTAGTCGCCCTGCGCGGCCCACGGGGTGATGGCGCCTTCCGCGAGGCTGAGCTCCTCGTCCGGCACGACGAGCTCCGGATCCACCTCGAGCCGCGTCCCGAGACCGGTGCACCCCGGGCAGGCACCGTAGGGGGCGTTGAACGAGAAGGTGCGGGGCTCGACCTCCTCGAGGGAGAGCTCATGGTCGTTGGGGCAGGCGCGCTTCTCGGAGAAGCGCCGCTCCCGCTCGGGGTCGTCGGCGTCCAGATCGACGAGGTCGACCAGCACGAGGCCGTCGGCCAAGCGCAGCGCCGTCTCGACCGAGTCGGTGAGGCGCTGACGCACGTTCTCGCGCACCACGAGCCGGTCGACGACCACCTCGATGTCGTGCTTCAGCTTCTTCTCGAGAGCCGGCGGCTCCGACAGCTGGACGACCTCACCGTCCACCCGCGCCCGTGCGAAGCCCTGCGCCTGCAGCTCACGGAAGACGTCGGCGTACTCGCCCTTACGGCCTCGCACAACAGGCGCGAGCACCTGGAACCGAGTGCCCTCGGGCATCTCGCGAAGGCGGTCGACGATCTGCTGCGGCGTCTGGGCGACGACCGGCTCACCACATACCGGGCAGTACTGGGTGCCGGCACGCGAGAACAGCAGACGGAGGTAGTCGTAGACCTCGGTGATCGTGCCGACGGTCGAGCGCGGGTTGCGGTTCGTCGACTTCTGGTCGATCGACACCGCGGGCGAGAGACCCTCGATGAAATCGACGTCGGGCTTGTCCATCTGCCCGAGGAACTGGCGCGCGTAGGCACTCAAGGACTCGACGTAGCGCCGCTGCCCCTCCGCGAAGATGGTGTCGAACGCCAACGACGACTTCCCGGAGCCCGACAGGCCCGTGAAGACGATCAGTTGGTCGCGCGGGAGGTCGAGGCTGACGTTCCGGAGGTTGTGCTCGCGCGCACCGCGCACGAGTAGCTCGTCACTCACCCGGCGATGATAAGTCCGCCGACCAACGCTCGTACACTCGTTCGACGGCGTGTCTTGCCTGCTGGTCCGTGAGTCCGGTCACCATAGCCATCGCCGGCCCGCTCGGCGTCTGTCAGGATGCACGTGATGCCTCTCCCTCCGAACCTTTCCCAAGCACCCGGGCTCGTCCCCATCGGGGACTACGCCGCCATCGGGGACGCCCGCACGGTCGCCCTCGTCTCGCACGAGGGATCGGTGGACTGGCTCTGCCTGCCGTGGCTCGACTCGCCCGCGGTGTTCGCCGCCCTGCTCGGCACGCCGGAGAACGGTCGGTGGCGACTAGCCGCCGTCGCCGACGACGACGAGGGCGACGGCGAAGGTGACGACGGCGACGGCGACTCCGGCGGGGTCACGGCGGAGCGCCGGTACCGCGGTGACAGCTTCGTCCTGGAGACCACCTGGACGACGCCGACCGGTAGCGCCCGCGTCATCGACGCCATGCCCCTGGGTGACGACCGGTCGGACCTGGTCCGCCGCGTCGAGGGCGTCAGCGGTTCCGTGACGTTCGAGCACGAGTGGCTGGTGCGGTTCGGGTACGGCAAGACCACGCCCTGGGTGCACCGCGTGCGCACGAAGGACGGCGCCGAGGCGATCCGCGCCGTCGCGGGGCCGGACTCCCTGACGCTGGAGGGCGATCGCCTGCCACGCGGCGACCGGCGCAAGCACGCGGACCGGTTCACCGTCTCCGCCGGTGAGACGGTCGACCACGTGCTGACGTGGTCGCGCTCCTGGTTGCCGGTCCCGGATCTGCCCGACGTCGACGCGGCGCTGGCGGAGACCGAGGAGATCTGGGGCCAGTGGGCGCGCAGCACCACCTACTCCGGCCCGCACCGCGAGACCGTCGTCCGGTCCCTGCTGGTGCTGAACCTGCTGACGCAGGAGCCGACGGGAGGCATCGCGGCGGCCGCCACCACGTCGTTGCCCGAGGAGATCGGCGGCGAGCGCAACTGGGACTACCGGTTCTCCTGGCTCCGGGACGCGGCCCTGACCGTGGAGGCCCTGATCGAGCTGGGCTTCCGCGACGAGGTCGAGCAGTGGCGGGCCTGGCTCCTTCGGGCGGTCGCGGGCGACCCCGAGAACCTGCAGATCATGTACCGGCTGGACGGCTCGCGGGACCTGCCCGAGCGCGAGCTCGAGCACCTGACCGGATACGCCGGCTCCACGCCGGTCCGGATCGGCAACGCTGCCGTTGACCAGCACCAGAACGACGTCCTCGGCGAAGTCATGCTCGCTCTCGACCTCGCCCGCCGCAACGGCGTCGAGGGCGACCACGACGCCTGGGCCCTGCAGCGCGTGCTGGTGAACAAGATGGTCGATCACTGGCGCGAGCCCGACCACGGAATCTGGGAGATCCGTGGACCGCTGCGCCACTTCACCCACTCCAAGGTGATGTGCTGGGCCGCGCTGGACTGCGCGGTCCGCGCCGTCGAGGAGCACGGGATGGAGGGTCCGGTGGAGCAGTGGCGCGCCGTGCGTGACGAGGTGCGCGAAGACGTGCTCTCCCAGGGCTACGACGAGGAGCTCGGCTCGTTCGTGCAGTACTACGGCGGCAAGGCGGTCGACGCCTCGTTGCTGCAGCTCGTGGCCGTCGGGTTCCTCCCGCCCGACGACCCACGCATCCTGGGCACGGTCGACCGCGTGCGGGCCGAGCTCGCCGACGGCCCCTGGGTGAACCGGTATCGCACGGAGACCGGGGTCGACGGCCTCGCCGGCGGCGAACATCCCTTCCTCGCCTGCTGCTTCTGGCTCGTGGACGCCCTCGCCCGCACGGGCGACGTCGAGACGGCAACGGCGTACATGGACGAGCTGGTCGACGCCGCGAACGACCTCGGGCTCTTCGCCGAGGAGTTCGACCAGCACCAGCAACGATTCACCGGGAACTTCCCCCAGGCGTTCTCGCACCTCACCCTCGTGCGCGCCGCGTACTCCCTGCAGGCCGCCACGGAGGCCCGCACCGAGGCTCGTGAACCGGTCGGGGCCGATGCCGGCGAGCTGGAGTCGGTCGAGACTCCCGGTCCCGTCGGCGAGGAACGCAAGGAGTAGGCGTGCCGAGGAGCAGGGCTCGGAAAGGAGCAAGAGATGGCTGACGACCTGCTGGCGGATGCCCACGCCGAACCCGGTGGACCGAGTGTGGTCCACCGGCTCGGCGCGGTCACGGTGCGCAAGGCCTCCGTCTCGCGCGAGGACAACAACGCCTACCTGATCACCTCGGGCGACGGCAGCCAGCTGCTGGTCGACGCCGCCGACGACCCAGAGCGGGTGCTCGCACTCGTCGCCGAGGGCACCGGCAGCCTGCCCGCGGTCGTCACCACGCATCGTCACTGGGACCACCACCGCGCCCTGGCGGCCGTCGTGGAGGCCACCGCGGCTCAGGTGCTCGCCGGCGCCGAGGACGCTCGGGAGCTGCCGGTGGCGGCCACCCGGACGCTCTCGCACGGGGACGCGATCGTCGTCGGCGATGTCGAGCTGGAGGTCGTCGCGCTCCGCGGGCACACGCCCGGCTCCGTCGCACTCGCCCTGCGCGAGGACGACGACGGACCGCAACCAGGGCGGGTCCACCTGTTCACGGGCGACAGCCTCTTCCCGGGCGGCGTGGGCAGGACCTGGTCCCCCGACGACTTCCGGATGCTCATCACCGACGTCGAAGTACGTGTCTTCGCTCGGTTCGACGACGACACCCGCGTCTACCCGGGTCACGGCGACGACACCACGCTGGGTGCCGAACGACCGCACCTGCCCGAGTGGCGAGCGCGAGGTTGGTGAGGCCTGACCGGCGATGTTGCTGCTGGTGAGGCTCCCGTAGCCTGACGACCCATGATCGTTCACCACGAGACCACCGGTGACCCGGCCCGCCCGACCGTCGTGCTGTCCAACTCCCTCGGGACCGACCTCGCCCTCTGGGCGCCTCAGGTCGCGGCGCTGGCCGAGCGCTTTCACGTCGTGCGATACGACAGCCGGGGTCACGGCCGCTCCCCCGTCCCGGCCGGGCCGTACACGATCGAGGACCTCGGTGGCGACGTCGTCGCCCTGCTCGACCACCTCGGCATCGAGCGGGCCCACGTCGTCGGCATCTCGATCGGCGGCCTGACGGGGCAGCACCTCGCCGTCGCGCACCGCGACCGGGTGGACCGCCTCGTCGTCGCCGACACCGCCGCCAAGATCGGTGAACCGAAGACCTGGCGCGAGCGCGCCGCACTCGTGACACGTGACGGGATGTCGGCCGTCGCGTCCGGCGTCGTCGAACGCTGGCTGACGCCGGAGCACGCCGCCGCCCACCCGGAAAAGGTCAGGTGGCTGACCGAGATGCTGCTCGCCACCGACCCCACCGGCTACGCCGCCACGTGCGAGGTGCTGGCGACGACAGACCTGCGCGAGTCGATCGCCGGCATCACCGCGCCGACGCTCGCCATCGGTGCCACCGGCGACGTCCCGACCCCGCCCAGCGCCACCCGGGCGATCGCGGAGGCCGTGCCCGGAGGGCAGTACCGGGAGGTCGACGCCGCCCACATCTCCAACGTCGAGGCGGCCGAAGACTTCACCAGCGCGCTGCTGGACTTCCTGGCGTGAGGGTGCCCAAGCGCCGGCCCCGCAGGACAGCGTTGCCCCGGTCGGTAACCTGTCGTTCATGACCCTCTACGCCGTCGAGTACGTGTACGACCAGAGCCGCACGACGGACGTGGAGACCCTGCGTCCGCAGCACCGGGAGTTCCTTCAGGCTCTGCACGAGGACGGGGTGCTCGTCGCCTCCGGCCCTTGGCAGGACGCGGCCGCGCCCGGTGCGCTGCTCCTCGTCAAGGGCGAGGACCACGACAGCGTGCTGCACCAGCTCGACCGAGACCCGTTCCACCGCGCGCATCTCATCGTGCGCCGCACGGCCCGGGCCTGGAACCCGGTCATCGGCTCGCTCTCCTGATGGCGCGAGTCGTCCGCTGGGTCGACCCGTTCATCCTCACCCTCGTCGCCATCCTGGCGCTCGGCATCCTGGTGCCGGTGCCCGCCGGCGCGCGCCAGGTCATCTCCGTGGCGAGCGGCGTCGCCGTCACGGTGCTGTTCCTGGTCTACGGCATGCGGCTGTCGACCCGCGAGGTTCTCGGTGGCCTGCGGAACATCCGGCTGCAGGGTGCGATCCTCGCCTCCACCTACGTCCTCTTCCCGCTCCTCGGCCTGGGCCTGCACGCACTGACCGGGTCGCTGATCGGGGCGTCGCTGGCCACCGGCCTGCTCTTCCTCACCCTGCTGCCCTCGACGGTGCAGTCCTCGGTCGCCTTCACCTCGATCGCCCGCGGAAATGTCGCGGGAGCGCTGTGCGGAGCCACGATCTCCAACGTGCTCGGCATGGTGCTCACGCCGCTGCTGGTGCTCGTCGTCATGGAGGAGAGGGGCGCGGTGAGCCTCGACGGGTTGCGCGGCGTGCTCCTGCAGCTGCTGCTGCCCTTCGTGGTCGGGCAGCTGCTGCAGCCGTTCGTCGGCTCCTGGATCCGGGCCCGCCGAGCCCTCACCCTCGGCGTCGACCGAGGGACCATCCTCATCGTGGTCCTCGGTGCCGTCACCACCGCCACCGCCGACGGCGTCTGGCGCACCGTCTCGTGGGGCATGGTCGCCCTGCTGCTCGCGCTCTGCGCGCTGATCCTCGCCGTGATGCTCGCGGCGACGTGGTGGGGCGGTCGTATCCTCGGGCTCGGTCGGCCGGACCGGATCGCGCTGCTCATGGGCGGCTCGAAGAAGTCGCTCGCGACCGGCCTTCCGATGGCTGCCGTGCTCTTCCCGGTGGCCACGGCCGCCGTCGTCGCGGTCCCGGTGATCGTGTTCCACCAGCTGCAGCTGATCGTATGCGCTGTCATTGCCCGCCGGTTGGCGCGCCACGGCGCGTGACGAACGGCGTCGCCTCCCCGGCGGCCCCGCGCCTGTAGCGCCGATACCTTGACCACAGGCACCGCCAGCGGAAGAATCAGTTCCCCAGGCGCGCAAGTGTGCGTATAGCGAACAGAAAGTGAGCGGCACCGATGCTGATCGCCGAGGACGTCCGGGAGGCGGTGGACGGCATCCCCGACGGTGCCACCGTGATGATCGGCGGCTTCGGCTCGGCCGGGCAGCCCGTCGAGCTGATCGACGCCCTCATCGAGCAGGGCGCCAGCGACCTCACGGTCATCAGCAACAACGCCGGGAACGGCGACGTCGGGCTCGCCCAGCTCGTCGCGCTCGGGCGGATCCGGAAGATGGTCTGCTCGTTCCCGCGGCAGAAGGACTCCTGGCACTTCGACGAACGCTACCGCGCGGGCGAGATCGAGCTCGAGGTGGTCCCACAGGGCAACCTCGCCGAACGGATCCGCGCCGCAGGCGCGGGCATCGGCGCCTTCTTCACCCCCACCGGTTACGGCACCCTGCTCGCCGAGGGCAAGGAGACTCGCGAGATCGGCGGGCGCAGCTACGTCCTCGAGTACCCCATCCAGGCCGACGTCGCCCTCGTCAAGGCGTTGCGCGCAGACCGCTCCGGCAACCTGGTCTACCGCAAGACCGCCCGCAACTTCGGACCGATCATGGCCGCCGCGGCCGCGACCGCCATCGTGCAGGTCCGCGAGGTGGTCGAGGTCGGTGCGATCGACCCCGAGACCGTCGTCACGCCGGGTATCTACGTCGATCGAGTGGTCGCCGTCCCGTCGGCCGAGAGCCGAGCCACCGAGGAGGTTGCCCAGTGAGCACAGCGCTCGACCGCGACGGGATCGCCCGCCGCGTCGCCCAGGACATTCCTCGCGGCGCCTACGTCAACCTCGGCATCGGCATGCCGACGAAGGTCTCCGACTACCTCGACGTCGAGCACGACATCACGCTGCACACCGAGAACGGCATGCTCGGCATGGGCCCGGAGGCCCACGGCGACGAGATCGATCCCGATCTCATCAACGCGGGCAAGGTGCCGGTCACCGAGGCGCCCGGGGCCTCGTACTTCCACCACGCGGACTCCTTCGCCATGATGCGCGGCGGACACCTCGACCTCTGCGTCCTCGGCGCCTTCCAGGTCTCCGGCACCGGCGATCTCGCCAACTGGCACACCGGCAAGCCGGGCGCCATCCCCGCCGTCGGCGGCGCCATGGACCTGGCGATCGGCGCCAAACAGACGTTCGTCATGATGGAGCTGCTCACCCGCGACGGCGCCTCCAAGCTCGTGCGCGAGTGCACCTACCCGCTGACCGGCGTCGGTTGCGTCTCCCGCGTCTACACCGACCTCGCTGTCTTCGACCTGGTCGACGGCGTCAGCGTCAGCGAGACCTTCGGGGACACGACCGTGTCCTCCCTGCGCGAGCTCACCGGCCTCGAGCTGCGTGACGCCACCGCCGACTCCCCCGTCGGCTGACCCTCTGAGCCGAGGAGCCACCGTGACCACCTCCGCATTCGTCTACGACGCGGTCCGCACCCCGTTCGGCCGCTACGGCAAGGCGCTGGCCGGTGTCCGGCCGGACGACCTCGGCGCCACCGTCATCTCGGCAATTCTCGAGCGGAGCCCCGACCTCGACCCGGCAACCATCGACGAGGTCCTCTTCGGCAACGCCAACGGCGCCGGCGAGGAGAACCGGAACGTCGCCCGCATGTCGTCGCTCCTCGCCGGAGTGCCGACCTCGGTGCCGGGCGCGACCGTCAACCGGTTGTGCGGATCCGGCGTCGAGGCGATCATCCAGGGCGCCCGGGCGATCGAGACGCACGACGCCGATGTCGTCCTCACCGGAGGCACCGAGTCGATGTCTCGCGCGCCGTGGGTTCTCCTGAAGACGGAGAAGCCCTATCCGGCCGGGGACGCCACCCTCGTCTCGACCACGCTCGGGTGGCGGCTCGTCAACCCCCGGATGCCGCAGGAGTGGACGGTCGCGCTGGGCGAGGGCGCCGAGATCCTCGCCGACCAGCACGGGATCGACCGCGAGACGCAGGACGCGTTCGCGATGCGGAGCCACCAGCTGGCCGCGCGCGCCTGGGACGAGGGCCGCTACGACGCCGAGAGCGTCACCGTTCCCGGTGTGGACCTCGCCCGGGACGAGAACATCCGCCCCGACTCCTCCGTGGAGTCGCTCGGCAAGCTGAAGCCGGCCTTCCGTCGCGAAGGTGGCACGGTCACCGCGGGGAACGCGTCACCGCTCAACGACGGCGCCTCGGCCGTGCTCCTGGCCCGCGAGAGCGCCGGCGCTCGGCTCGGTCGCGACCCGCTCGCCCGCGTGGTCAGCCGCGGCGCGTCCGCCGTCGAGCCGCAGATCTTCGGCATCGGTCCGGTCGAGGCCGCGAACATCGCCCTGGACCGGGCCGGGAAGACGTGGGAGGACGTCGACCTCGTCGAGCTCAACGAGGCGTTCGCCTCGCAGTCTCTGGCATGCCTGGAGCTCTGGCCCGACCTCGACCCCGAGAAGGTCAACGTCGACGGCGGAGCGATCGCCATCGGGCACCCGCTCGGCGCGTCGGGCGGGCGGATCGTCGGGCACCTGGCCCACGCCCTCGCCGCGCGCGGAGGCGGGATCGGCGTCGCGGCGATCTGCATCGGCGTGGGCCAGGGCCTCGCCGTTGTCCTGGAGGCCTGAAGCGCTCCGGCTACTCCTCGGAGCCCCGCCGATAGCGACCTGCGGCGGACTCCTCCTCGCGCGTCTCCTGCCACGTCCCCGTCGCGCCTTCCTCGTCGGCTGACGACGGCGACACGACGTGGTGCTCCTCGGCGGGGATGGCCTCCCCGCGGTGGATCACGGCGGACTCGGCAGCCTCGAGTCGTTGGTCCCTGGCGTTGCGCATCAGGCTGGTGATCACCGTGATGGCCAGGACGCCGACGATCCAGCCGAGCGAGACCGCGATGTTGGGCTCCGGGATCACGGACCAGTGCTCGCCGGAGTTGATGAAGGGCAGCGTGTTCTCGTGCAGGGCGTGGTTGAGCAGCTTGAGGCCGATGAAGCCGAGGATCGCGGCAAGACCGTACGGCAGGTAGACCAGCCGGTCGAGCAGGCCGTCGATCAGGAAGTACAGCTGACGCAGACCGAGCAGCGCGAAGGCGTTCGCCGCGAAGACGATGTAGGGCTCCTGGGTGAGTCCGAAGACCGCCGGGATGGAGTCGACGGCGAACATCAGGTCGGCCGAGCCGAGTGCAAGGATGCAGATGAGCATCGGCGTCACGAAGGTCTTGCCGCTGTGCTGGTGGAAGAGCTTGCCGCCGACGAAGCCGTCCGTGACGGGCATGATGCGTCGCATGGTGCGCACCACGGCGTTCTCGTGGTACTCGTCCTCCTCCTCGTCCGGCTTCTTGCCCTCCCGGATCTGGGTGATCGCGGTGTAGATCAGGAAGGCGGCGAAGAGGTAGAACACCCACGAGAACCGCGCGATGGCGGCAGCGCCGACCAGGATGAAGATCAGGCGCAGGACGAGCGCGATGATGATGCCGGCCAGCAGGACCTTCTGCTGCTGGATGCGGGGAACCTTGAACGCGCCGATGATGATGATGAAGACGAAGAGGTTGTCGACCGAGAGGCTGTACTCGGTGATGTACCCGGCGTAGTACTCGCCCGCGTACTGACCTCCGTAGACACCCCAGATGATGAGGCCGAAGACGATCGCGAGGCTGACGTAGAAGGTTGTCCAGCGGGCGGATTCCTTCAGGGTCGGCGCATGCGCCTTCCTGACGTGTCCGACGAGATCCAGCGTGATGAGCGAGACGACGACACCCGCAAGGGCGATCCAGCCGAGGGCATGAACGTCCAACCTGTCCTCCGGTACGTAGGGTTTCGGCACCGGAGGTCTCTTCCGCCAGGTCCGGGCCGTCCGGCGCGCGTGCACGCAGGACAACCGGTGGTCCGGGCCCGTGGAACCGAGCAGACGATCGCGTCCGCCGTGATGACGGCTCCACTGTTGGGGGAATACTCCCCTCCGGCCGTCAGGATACGGCACCGCCCAGGAGCTCGACGACGGCGCAGCGCCGTGACGTGGGTCGCACTCGGCGCTCGGGCGAGGGCATGGACCGACCGACCCGGGAGCTGAACCGGTCAGGCGTTGGCGGCCGTCATCTGCCGCAGCTCCTTCTTCAGGTCCGAGATCTCGTCACGCAGCCTCGCCGCGAGCTCGAACTGCAGCTCCTCGGCCGCCGCGTGCATCTGGTCCGAGAGGTCCTGGATGAGCTGGGCGAGGTCGCCCGTGGCGGCACCGGCGAGCTGCTCCCGGTTCGACTCCCCCGCCTTGCGGCGTTCGGTGCGCCCCGCGCCCTTCCCGGCCCCCCGGTAGCCGCCCTCGAGGAGTTCCTGGGTATCCACGTCCTCCCGGGCGAGCATGTCGGTGACGTCCGAGATCCGCTTGCGCAGAGCCGTCGGCTCGACCCCGTTGGCCTCGTTGTACGCGAGTTGCTTCGCACGCCGCCGGTTCGTCTCCTCGATGGCCTGAGCCATCGACGCCGTCACCGTGTCGGCGTACATGTGCACCTGGCCGGAGACGTTGCGTGCGGCGCGGCCGATCGTCTGGATGAGAGATCTGCCGGATCGGAGGAAACCTTCCTTGTCGGCGTCCAGGATGGCCACCAGGGAGACCTCTGGCAGGTCGAGTCCCTCGCGCAGGAGGTTGATCCCGACGAGCACGTCGAAGGTGCCGAGCCGCAGCTCGCGCAGCAGCTCCACGCGCCTGAGGGTGTCGACGTCGGAGTGGAGGTACCGGACCTGGACACCTCGCTCGAGGAAGTAGTCCGTGAGGTCCTCGGCCATCTTCTTGGTCAGCGTGGTGACCAGGATCCGCTCGTTGCGGCCGACGCGGTCGTGGATCTCGCCCAGGAGGTCGTCGATCTGACCCTTGGTCGGTTTGACGACGACCTCGGGGTCCACGAGCCCGGTGGGCCGGATGATCTGCTCGACCACGCCGTCGGACTGGCTGAGCTCGTACGGGCCGGGAGTGGCCGAGAGGTAGACGGTCTGCCCGATGCGTTCGAGGAACTCCTCCCACCGCAGCGGTCGGTTGTCCATGGCGGACGGCAGGCGGAAGCCGTGCTCGACAAGGGTGCGCTTGCGCGACATGTCGCCCTCGAACATGGCCCCGATCTGCGGGACTGTCACGTGCGACTCGTCGATGACGAGCATGAAGTCCTCCGGGAAGTAGTCCAGGAGGGTGTTCGGAGCGGTGCCGGCCTCTCGGCCGTCGATGTGGCGGGAGTAGTTCTCGATGCCGGAGCAGGTGCCGATCTGCCGCATCATCTCGATGTCGTAGGTGGTGCGCATGCGCAGCCGTTGCGCCTCGAGGAGCTTGTTCTGCCGTTCCATCTCCTCGAGGCGCTCGGCGAGCTCGGCCTCGATCCCGGCGATCGCCCGCTCCATACGCTCCGGACCGGCGACGTAGTGGGTGGCGGGGAACAGGTGGATGGCCTCCTCGGAGCGGATCACCTCGCCGGTGACGGGGTGCAGCGTGCTCAGGGCGTCGATCTCGTCCCCGAACATCTCGATCCGGATGGCCAGCTCCTCGTAGACCGGGATGATCTCGACGGTGTCGCCGCGCACCCGGAAGGTGCCGCGGGAGAAGGCCGTGTCGTTGCGGGTGTAGAGCATCTGGACGAACTGGCGCAGCAGCTCCTGCCGCTCGATCTGGTCGCCGACCTTGAGCTGGACCATCCGGTCGACGTACTCCTGCGGCGTGCCCAGGCCGTAGATGCAGGAGACGGACGCGACCACGACGACGTCGCGACGAGTCAGCAAGGAGTTGGTGGCGCTGTGCCGCAGGCGCTCGACCTCGTCGTTGATCGAGGAGTCCTTCTCGATGTACGTGTCCGTCTGCGGCACGTACGCCTCCGGCTGGTAGTAGTCGTAGTAGGAGACGAAGTACTCGACCGCGTTGTGCGGGAGTAGCTCGCGGAACTCGGTGGCGAGCTGCGCCGCCAGGGTCTTGTTCGGCGCCATGATGAGCGTCGGCCGCTGCACCTGCTCGACCAGCCAGGCGGTGGTCGCCGACTTGCCGGTGCCGGTGGCTCCGAGAAGGACGACGTCTTTCTCCCCCGCCTTGAGGCGCTCGGTGAGGGCGGCGATCGCCGCCGGTTGGTCACCCGACGGTGAGAAGTCGGAGACGACCTCGATGGGGGCGACGGTGCGCTGCAGGTCGGTCACGGGACGCATAGCACTACGGTACGGCTGGGCACCGACACGACGCGTCCGAGGCGACCGGCCTCACATCGTGGCACCGGCGACGGCACCCGCGGTGCTCCTGGTTCCGGATCGGCTCGCGCGCAGTGGTCCCGCCCTCGAGGCTCGGGTGGCGGATGCGTCGTCCGGCCGACCCGTTCGAGGCCTGGCACCGAATCGACTCCCGTCAATCCGTACGGTTCGAGCCATGGCGAAGGAACCAGCGGTGGACCAGTCGATCGAGCGAGCGCGGCAGGCGCCGGAGGGCCGCATCGAGTCCGTTCGTGAACTCGCGACGGCGCGGCGCCGTGCCCACCCGTCACAGCGCGCGCTGCCTGGCCGAGGCCGGGAAGGGTCGCCGAGGTGGCCGCGTGGCTCCTCAGTGATCGCGCCTCCATGGTGACCGGCGCCGTCATGCCGGTCGACGGCGGCGCCGGCGCGTGACGCCAACAGTCCGCCCGACCCGCCGAACAAGCCCTCACTGCCTTTCGGAGCGCGCAGAAAGGCAGCTACCGCTTGTTCGGCGCCGGTTGGGGCGAAGGTGACCTGGAAGCGGAACGAACCTCCCACTCGTGACGGTTTGCCCGGCGCGCCTCCTGGGACGGGTCCATGCCTGAGCGGCCCTAGCATTCGAACCATGGCGATGCCCGACACGCTGCAGACAGATCGCCTATCGCTGCGACTCTTGGGCCCCGCCGATCTCGATACCGTGCACGGACTGTTCTCAGGCCCCGGCCACACGATCGGTGGTGGACCGGTCCAGGATCGGGCACAGACTGCTCGCTGGCTTGAGAGAAGATCGATGCGTTACCAGGAAGACGGACTGCCCTGGTACGGGCTTTGGACCGTACGTTCCACCTTCGCCGGGACCTGCGGTGTGTTCCTGGGTGAACGCTGTGGAGACGATCCTGAGATCGGATACGAGGTCGACGTCGCGCACCGTGGTAAGGGCTTCGCTCTTGAGGCAGCAGACGCCGTCACTCAGGCGGCGCATTCGGTGGGCCACGCCCGGCTCTGGGCGACGATTCGACCGAGGAATATCGCCTCGAAGCGCGTCGTCGAACGGATCGGCTACCAACTCGTCCGGAGACAGCCCGACGCTAAGGGTGACCTCGACTACTACCTGAGCGCACGCGGGGGTCCATGCCGATAGCCAGTGCCTCATCCGGCCACCGCCTTCCGGGCAACGCTGAACCGCGCATGGGGACCAACGTCGTCTACGACTTGGTCCTCGTTCGGCTGCCCACCGTTGTTGATGGCTTGACGGCACAGACGACAAAGAGACTTACCGCCGCGAAGAAGGTCTGAGCTCCGGAGAGGTGATCGAGCCAGCGCTGACCCTCATCGGGAGTCATCACCTCGTGCTCGATCGCTCGCCGCGTGACGCGGTGGAGACCCAGGACCTTGTCCGCCGCGCCCGCGTCATCGAACACGGTGGTGATCGGGATGATGGTTCGCACTGCCAGGCCGGCATCGTTGGCGAAGCCGGCGAGTTGACGGCCGATGCGCGCGTTGCGGACCTGGAACTCGGTGACGTAGCGGGTATAGGCCGTACTGAGCCGTGGTTCCGGATGGTCAACCACCAGCGTTTCCCAGTCGGGTTCGGCGAACGCTGCCGCCCCGCCCGGTCGAAGGACCCGGGCAACTTCGGCCAGCACCTCGGCCGGGTCGAAGACGTGCTGGAGGACCCTGTCCGTGTGTGCCGCATCAAAGGACTCGTCGGCCTCGTTGAGCCGGTGCCCATCGCCGATATGTACCTGCACCTGCGGTAGATGCAGCGTTCGCTTCCGCGCAGCTTCAACGGCGGTGTCATCGTGGTCGACCCCGACTACGGCACCTGACGGCCCCACCAGCTCGGCGTAGTCGGGAAGATCCGCACCTGGACCGCAGCCCACATCAAGGACACGGCTACCCGGTCGCAG
The DNA here is from genome assembly GCF_039541595.1 of Georgenia halophila. Taxonomy (NCBI): domain Bacteria; kingdom Bacillati; phylum Actinomycetota; class Actinomycetes; order Allobogoriellales; family Allobogoriellaceae; genus Georgenia; species Georgenia halophila. The sequence goes on from NZ_BAABGN010000007.1 coordinate 27,173, forward strand.
CCCCAGTTGCCCACGGACCATGGATTTGTAGGACCGGCCCAGGTCAGAGGCGGCCAACCGCAGCATGTAGTCGGTCGACACTACTTCCGCTTCGAACCGACTCGAGGTCATCGCTCGAACTTACGTGGTATCGGGCCGGATAGATACAGGGCGTACAGCGACCGGCCTGCGGGCGTGCACAACCCGCTGCTCTTCCGGAAGAACACCGCGATGCTGTTCGGTGATGCGAAGGGGCAGGTGGAGACGATCATTCAGGCGCTGTGCCCGGCTTGCGGGCCCGTAGCCAGAACCTCTTCCGGGACAACCGGACCGGCTCCCCGTGCGCAGGTCCGGCGTCGTGCAGCGCGAGCAGGGCCCGGACGTAGCGGTCCACGGAGAAGTCCGCCGGTCCCTGCCAGGGAACCATCTGCAGGTAGGCGACCACGGCCGCGACATCGGTGAACTCGTACGTGCCGGACCACTCTGCCCCGTCGACGACCTCCAGGCCGGCGCCCGCCAGGGCGTCACGGAACTCCTCGTACCGGATCTGCGGCACGGACGGGCACACACCGGTGACCGCGGCGAGCTCGGCAAGCTCGCCGCCACCGACCTGCTGGGTCACGAACGTGCCGCCGGGCCGGAGCACCCGCGCCACCTCGGCCGGGTGGTAGGCCTCGTGCCGGTTCAGGACGACGTCGAAACGGCCGTCGGGGAACGGCATCCGCGCCGGGGCGGGATCGTCGTCGGGCTGCCCGAACTGGACGACCTCGAACCCGTGCGGGGCCAGGGCCGCCCGTGCCACCGGCGCATTCGGCTCCCACCCCTCCGCGGCGGTCGTGTCCTGCGGGAGCACGTCGCGGAAGCGGAGGAGAAACTCCCCGCCGCCCGTTCCCATGTCGAGCACGGAGCGCGCGCCGTCGAGCGTCTCCCGGTAGCTGGCGTCGAGATCCCAGGGGACCGCGGACTCCGACATGCGACCGTCTAGGGCGGAGAAGTCCCAGCCCTCGGGCTGGGGCCTCTCCTCGGCGCGCCAGGCGGTGATGAGTCCCCAGAGCTCGTCGACCTGCCCCGCCAGTCCCTCTTCGGCACCCGAGGCGTCGAGCACGACGTCGGCGACCGCCAGCCGGTCTTCGTCGGTCACCTGGGCGCTCAGGCGTGCCCGTGCGTCCTCTTCGCTGAGGTCGCGCGACACCACGAGCCGGGACACCCGCTGCTCGGCGGGAGCGTGGACGACGACCACCATGTCGAACCCGTCCACCTGGCCGGTCTCGACGAGCAACGGGATGTCGTGGACGACGACCGCGTCCGGCTCCGCCGCGTCGGCCTCCCGCTCGTGCGAGAGCCGGCGGACCTCGGGATGCACGATGCCGTTCAGACGCTCGCGTGCGTCGTCGTCGCCGAAGACGCGCGCCCCCAGCGCCGGCCGGTCGAGGCTTCCGTCCGCGGCGAGCACGCGCTCACCGAAGGTCTCCACGATCCTGCGCAGCCCGGCCGAGCCAGGAGCGACGGCCTCCCGGGCGAGCACGTCGTGGTCGATGACGGCGGCGCCGAGCTCGGCGAACCGGCGGGCCGCGACCGACTTGCCGGCCGCGATGCCGCCCGTGAGGCCGATGCGGATCATCCGGCGAGGGCCACGGCGGCGGGACGGTGGGCGCTCTGCAGGGGCACGCCTGGAGACTACTCGTCCGCCCGCGGTGGTAGTCCAGGCGCCTGGCACGGCAGGATGGCCGTGACCGATCGTCGTTCGCCCGGCCGGCCCGGGCGTAGACCCGAAGGAGCGCACTATGCCCAATCCAATCGTGAGCAAGGCAAGCACCACCTGGAACGGCGACCTCTTCGGGGGCTCGGGATCCACCCGGCTGGACAGCTCGGGCCTGGCGACCTTCGACGTCGCCTGGAAGAACCGCGCCGAGTCGCACGACGGCGGGACCAGCCCCGAGGAGCTCATCGCCGCGGCGCACGCCACGTGTTTCTCAATGGCGCTGGCGAAGGAGCTGAACGACAACGGCACACCGCCGACCCAGCTGGACACCTCCGCCGAGGTGACCTTCGTCGCCGGCGAGGGCATCACGGGCATCGTCCTGCGCTGCGACGCCCAGGTCCCCGACATCTCCGCCGAGGACTTCCAGTCCATCGCAGACACCGCCAAGACCGGCTGCCCGACCAGTCAGGCTCTCCAGGCCGTCCCGATCACGCTGGACGCCAAACTGGTCTGACCTTCCCGATCTCCCCGGCCCGAGAGAGGCATGCCCCTGCGGATCACGACGCGCAACGCACGCTTCCAGCTGCTGGAGACCCTGCTGACGAACCGGACCAAGCGCGGCCGGGCCGGGGAGTTCCTCGTCCAGGGCGTCCGACCGATCACGTTGGCCGTCGAGCACGGCTGGCAGATCAGGACGCTGCTCTACGACGGCGACCGACGGCTCTCCTCGTGGGCGCGCGCCATGCTCGACGGCGCCGACGCCGGGGAGCGCATCGCCATGTCGCCGCAGCTGCTGGCCGAGCTCGGCGAGAAGGACGACGGCGACGTCGAGCTGCTCGCCGTCGTCGCCATGCGTCCGGACGACCTCGGACGCCTCCCTACCGGTGAGCACTTCCTCGGCGTCGCGCTGGACCGGCCCAGCCAGCCCGGGAACATCGGTGCGATCGTGCGCTCGGCGGACGCCTTCGGAGCGCACGGTGTCGTTACGACCGGTCATGCCGCCGACGCGTACGACCCGCGGTCCGTGCGAGCGTCGACGGGCTCGTTCTTCGCGACGCCGGTGGTCCGGGTGCCCTCGCACCGCGAGGTGATGGCATGGGTCGAGTCCGAGCGGGCCGCGGGGACGCCGATCGTCGTGGTGGCCACCGACGAGGCCGGCGAGACGGACCTCGCCGACTTCGACCTGACCCTCCCGGTGCTGCTGCTGGTCGGCAACGAGACCGTCGGCCTCTCGCGCGCCTGGCGCGACGCTGCGGACGTGACCCTGCGCATCCCGACCACCGGTTCCGCGAGCTCGCTGAACGCGGCGAACGCCGCCTCGGTGGTCCTCTACGAGGCCCGCCGCCAGCGTCGCTGACCCAGCCGAGCCGCTGGATCGCGGCGCCGCTGCTCGGCGATGAGAAGCAACAAGGCCCGCCGTCCCTGAGGACGGCGGGCCTTGTCGGTGCTGCTGGACGCTCGGTGCGCAGAGCGCCCGGGTGGTGCTAGCGACTCACTGGCCGGTGAGCTTCTCACGCAGCGCGGCGAGCGCCTCGTCCGAGGCGAGCGTGCCGCCCTCCTCCTGCGGGGAGGAGTACGACGACGGAGCGCCGGCACCGGTGCTCTCGCTGCTCGCCGCCGCGGGACGCGCCGGAGCCGGGGTGGACGACGACGCGCCAGCGCTCGTCTCGGCCGCCGCCTCGGCGTCGGCGTCGATCGCCGCCTGGACCTGCTTCTTGTGGGCCTCCCAGCGGTCGTGGGCCTTGGCGTACTCCGCCTCCCAGGCCTCGCGCTGGGCCTCGTAGCCCTCGAGCCACTCGTTGGTCTCCGGGTCGAAGCCCTCGGGGTACTTGTAGTTCCCCTGCTCGTCGTACTCGGCGGCCATGCCGTACAGCGACGGGTCGAAGTCGTCGCTGTTCGGGTCGACGCCCTCGTTGGCCTGCTTCAGGGACAACGAGATGCGGCGGCGTTCCAGGTCGATGTCGATGACCTTGACGAAGACCTCGTCACCGACCTTCGCGACCTGCTCCGGCAGCTCGATGTGGCGCTGCGCCAGCTCGGAGATGTGCACCAGCCCCTCGATGCCGTCCTCCACGCGGACGAACGCACCGAACGGGACGAGCTTGGTGACCTTGCCGGGCACGACCTGGCCGATGGCGTGGGTGCGTGCGAAGGCCTGCCACGGGTCCTCCTGCGTCGCCTTGAGCGACAGGGAGACACGCTCGCGCTCCATGTCCACGTCGAGAACCTCGACGGTGACCTCCTGGCCGACCTCGACGATCTCGTTCGGGTGGTCAATGTGCTTCCAGGACAGCTCGGAGACGTGCACGAGGCCGTCCACGCCGCCCAAGTCGACGAAGGCGCCGAAGTTGACGATCGAGGAGACGACGCCCGGACGGACCTGGCCCTTCTGGAGGGTCTGCAGGAAGTTGGAACGGACCTCGGACTGGGTCTGCTCCAGCCACGCACGGCGGGAGAGCACGACGTTGTTGCGGTTCTTGTCGAGCTCGATGATCTTCGCCTCGAGCTCCTTGCCGACGTACGGCTGGAGGTCGCGGACGCGGCGCATCTCCACGAGGGAGGCCGGGAGGAAGCCGCGGAGGCCGATGTCGAGGATGAGACCACCCTTGACGACCTCGATGACCGTGCCGGTGACGACACCGTCCTCGTCCTTGATCTTCTCGATGGTGCTCCAGGCGCGCTCGTACTGGGCGCGCTTCTTCGACAGGAGCAGCCGACCCTCCTTGTCCTCCTTCTGGAGAACCAGGGCCTCGATCTGGTCACCGACGGCGACGACCTCGTCCGGGTCGACGTCGTGCTTGATGGACAGCTCGCGGGAGAGGATCACGCCCTCGGTCTTGTAACCGATGTCGAGGAGAACCTCGTCCCGGTCGACCTTGACGATGGTGCCCTCGACGATGTCCCCGTCGTTGAAGTACTTGATGGTCTCGTCGATCGCGGCGAGGAGCTCTTCCTCGGTCCCGATGTCGTTGACGGCCACCTGGGGGGACGTCGGCTGAGTGGGCGTAGTGGTGGTCATTGAGCTGTGGACTCCGATGCGGACAGGGGTAGGACGTCGGTAGACGTACAGGGGTGGACTGGATGATGTTGTGACGGCGACGGGCCGGCCATGTGCACCCGGTCCGCCTGGACGCCGCCTACGATGTGAGATAGTTCGGCGCGCGCCGACGCGAGGCCGCAATGCGCCAAAGACTGATGCTACCGAGGTCGCGCAACGCGCGGCAACCGGGCGGGCGCGGCAGCGGGGCACGCCGGCGTGAGATGCGTCTCCCGTCTCGTCACCGTGCCCACCCGTCATGCCGCTCGCGCCGGCCTCGTCATACTGCTCGCATGGGCAGCGACACCCCGGCCCGGGCAGGGTACGAACCGGTCGACGGCGAGGCGGCGGCCGTCGCGAACGCCCGCTGGTGGACCGACAGCTCGGCAGACTACCTCGCCGAGCACGGCGAGTTCCTCGGAGCGGCCGACTTCTGCTGGTGCCCCGAGGGGTTGCGGGAGGCGGACGCCCAGCTCCTGGGCCGCCTCGAGGACCTGCGCGGCGGCGGACGCGTGCTCGAGGTCGGCTGCGGCGCCGCCCAGTGCTCGAGGTGGCTGGCGGCGCGCGGTGTCGACGTCGTCGCGACCGACGTCTCCGACGGCATGCTCGCGCGGGCGGCCGAGCTCGACGCCGACACCGGCACCGCCGTGCCGACCGTGCTCGCCGACGCGCGGCACCTCCCGTTCCCCGACGCCGCCTTCGACGTGGCGTTCAGCGCCTTCGGTGCCGTGCCCTTTGTGCCCGACCCTGCCGCCGTGCACGCGGAGGCGGCCCGTGTGCTGCGCGCGGGTGGCCGCTGGGTCTTCTCCGTCACCCACCCGGTGCGGTGGGCGTTCCCGGACGATCCCACCACCCGCGGCCTGACAGTGACCCGCTCCTACTTCGATCGCGACCCGTACGTCGAGCGGGGGGCCACCGGCGCCCCGCTGTACGCGGAGTTCCACCGCACGCTGGGCGATCACGTCCGTGACCTCGTCTCGGCGGGCCTGATCATCGAGGACCTGGTGGAGCCGGAGTGGCCGGACGGGTACGACGGCGTCTGGGGCGGCTGGGGCCCGGAGCGGGGCAGGATGCTGCCCGGCACGGCCATCTTCGTCACCCGGAGGCCCTAGTGGCCAGGCTCGACGAGCGGACGTGCCGAGACCGTGTTCGAGCGGCGCGGGTCGGACGCCTCGCGACCGCCGACGCCGGCGGCGCACCGCACATCGTGCCGGTGACCTTCGCCGTCATCGGGGGCCCGGTCGGCACCGAGCTGGTCTCCGCCATCGACCACAAGCCCAAATCGACGGCGGCGCTGCGCCGGTTGCGCAACCTCGCCGCCAATCCACGTGCGGCCCTTCTGGTCGACCACTACGGCGAGGACTGGACCCGGCTGTGGTGGGTGCGCGCCGACGGCCACGTGGTCGTCGATCAGCACGGGCCGGCGTGGGCCGTCGCGATCGACGCGCTGGTCGAGAAGTACCGGCAGTACGCCGATCGCCGACCGGACGGCCCGGTGATCCGTCTGCGGGTCGAGCGTTGGTCCGGGTGGGCCTACCAGGACGGCTGAGTCGTCACTGAGCCGTGCCCGTCTGGCTCATCTCCTCACCCTCCGGCTCCGGCAGCCGCTTGTTCCTCACGGCTGCCCTCCGCCTCGGGCTCGTCAGTGAGCCGCGTCGCGCCAGGAACGTCCGGTACCGACCGAGATGTCCAGCGGCACGGACAGCTCCGCGGCGGCCCCCATCTCGCGGCGCACGAGCTCGTCGACCTGCTCGGCCTCGCCCGGTGACACCTCGAGCACGAGCTCGTCGTGAACCTGCAGGAGCAGGCGGGACCTGCAGCCGGCCTGCGTCAGGGCGCGATCGGTACGGATCATGGCCACCTTGATGATGTCCGCCGCCGAACCCTGGATCGGGGCGTTGAGCGCCATCCGCTCCGCCATGTCGCGCCGCTGCCTGTTGTCGCTGGTCAGGTCCGGCAGGTAGCGCCGCCGCCCCATGATCGTCTCGGTGTAACCCGTGCGGCGGGCCTGGTCGACGACGGTGGTGAGGTAGTCCCGGACGCCGCCGAACCGCTCGAAGTACACGTCCATCAGGGTGCGTGCCTCGGCGACCTCGATGCCGAGCTGGCGGGAGAGCCCGAACGCGCTGAGGCCGTACGCCAGCCCGTAGCTCATCGCCTTGATCTTGCTGCGCTGGGCGGGCGTGACCTCGTCGGTGCCGACCTCGAAGACGCTGCTGCCCACGAAGGAATGCAGGTCCTCGCCCGACCGGAACGCCTCGATCAGACCGTCGTCCCCCGACAGGTGCGCCATGATGCGCATCTCGATCTGGGAGTAGTCCGCGGTCATCAGCGCCTCGTAGCCGTCGCCGACCACGAACCCCTCACGGATGCGCAGGCCGTCGTCGCTGCGCACCGGGATGTTCTGCAGGTTGGGCTCGGTCGAGCTCAGCCGGCCGGTCGCGGCGATGGTCTGGTGGAAGGTCGTGTGGATCCGGCCGTCCGGGGAGATGGACTTCAGGAGCCCCTCGGCGGTCTGGCGCAGTCGGATCTGGTCGCGGTGGGCGAGGAGGTGCTCGAGGAAGGGGTGCTCCGTCTTCGCGTACAGCTCGGCGAGCGCGTCCGCGTCGGTGGTGTAGCCGGTCTTCGTCTTCTTGGTCTTCGGCATCTCCAGCTCGCCGAACAGCACCTCCTGGAGCTGCTTGGGGCTGGAGAGGTTCACCTCGCGCCCGATCGCCTCGTAGGCCGCGGCGGCGTGGCGCTCCACGGCCTCGTCGAACCCGCCGCGCAGCTCCTCGAGATTCGACGTGTCGGCGCAGATGCCGACGCGTTCCATCTCGCGCAGCACGCACTGCACGGGCAGCTCGACCTCCTCGAGGAGGTGCCGTCCGCCGCGCGCCTTCAGGTCGGCGCCGAGCACCTCGGTCAGCTCGACCAGGGTGGCTGCTCGTTGACCGGCTTCGCGGTCGGCACCGCCCTCGAGGGACAGCACGGCTTGGCCGTCCGGCTCGGTGTCCGTGGCCAGCTCACGCCGCAGGTAGCGGAGGCTGAGGTCCGCGAGGGAATAGCGCCGCTGGTCCGGGTGGGCGAGGTAGCCGGCCAGCGCGGTGTCGAAGACCACGCCGGCCAGCTCGAAGCCGCGACCGCGGAGCTCGTGCCAGGCGACCTTCGCCTCGTGGAGGACCTTGGGCCGCGCCTCGTCGGCGAGCCACGCGGCGAACGAGGCCTCGTCCGCGGGCGGGATCTCGGCGAGGTCCACGGTGACGGCGTGCCTGTCGGCGTCGCCCAGCGCGACGGACCAGGCGTCACCGCTGCCCTGGGCGGCCGTGCCGGTGATGTCCAGGCCGACGAGGGTGCCGGGTCCGGCGTGCTCGGCCAGCCACGCCTCCAGCCCGTCCGGCAGGTCGGCGAGTGCGACGACGTCGACATCGGCTCCCGGGGACGGCGCCACGGGAGCCGTCTCCGGCAGCGTCGCGAACAGCCGGTCTCGCAGCACGTCGAACTCGAGGGTGTCGAAGAGCTGGTGCACGGCCTCGCGGTCCACCGGCCGGCGCTGCAGCTCCCCGACCTGCATCGGCAGCTCGACGTCGAGGAGCAGGTGGTTGAGCTGACGGTTGCGGATCACCTGGTCGAGATGGTCGCGCAGGCTCTGCCCCGCCTTCCCCTTGATCTGGTCGGCGTTCGCGATGACGTTGTCGAGCCCGTCGTAGAGGTTGACCCACTTCGCGGCCGTCTTCGGCCCCACACCGGGCACCCCCGGCAGGTTGTCGCTGGTCTCCCCCACCAGCGCGGCCAGGTCCGGGTACCGGGCAGGTGGCAGGTCGTACTTCTCCAGCACCGCCGCGGGCGTCATCCGCGTCAGCGTGGAGACGCCGCGGATCGGGTAGAGCACCGTGATGTCGTCGTCGACCACCTGGAACGTGTCCCGGTCCCCGGAGATCACGAGGACCTCCATGCCGGACTTCGCCCCCGCGACGGCGAGCGTCGCCAGGATGTCGTCCGCCTCGTAGCCCTGCTTCTCCAGCACGTTCACGTTCATGGCGGTCATGACCTCGTGGATCAGGTCGATCTGACCCGCGAACGGCTCCGGGGCGGCCATCCGGTTCGCCTTGTACTCGGCGTACTGCTCCGTGCGGAACGTGCCGCCGGACATGTCGAACGCCACGGCGAGATGGGTCGGCTGCTCCTCGTCGAGCAGCTTGATCAGCATGGACAGGAAGCCGTACACGGCGTTCGTGTGCTGGCCGGTGGTCGTGGAGAAGTTCTCGGCCGGCAGGGCGTAGAACGCCCGGAACGCCATCGAGTGGCCGTCGACGAGAAGGAGCCGTGGGCGGTTCGACGGGGTTGTTTCCGAGCTCGATGCTGCGCTTGTCTCGTTCACGGATGACACCCTATGGCTCATGACTGACGTGACGGACCACCCCGCAGGCGCCGACGCCCGTGCCCGCGAGCTCCTCGCCCGGCTGGAGACCACCGCCGGCGGCACGCTCGTCGGACGGCTCGGGATCGAGTTCCTCGAGGCGGGCCCGGAGACGGTCGTGGCGAGGATGCCGGTGGAGGGGAACACCCAGTTCCATGGTCTGCTGCACGGTGGCGCGACGGCGGCGCTCGCCGAGAGCGTGGGCTCGGTGGCAGCCTCGCTGCACGCGGGGCCGCAGGCGCGGGCGGTCGGCACCGAGCTCAGCGCGAGTCACCACCGCGCCGCCAGGACCGGTCACGTCACCGCCCGGACGACGCCGTTGCACCAGGGTCGCCGGACGGCGACCTACGACATCACGGTGGTCGATGACGACGGCCGGCGCATCTGCACGGCACGCCTCAGCTGCATGATCCTCGAGGCGGGAACCGGCAGCGCCGGGTGAGCGCCGCCGTCGGCACTACTTGCTGGCGCTGCCGACCTGCTCGATCACGGCGTCGGCGACCTCACGCATCGTCAGGCGACGGTCCATGGACGTCTTCTGGATCCAGCGGAACGCCTCGGGCTCGCTCAGGCCCATCCTCGTCATCAGCAGTCCCTTGGCCCGGTCCACGCGCTTGCGGGTCTCGAACTGCTCGGCCAGGGACGCCACCTCAGACTCCAGCGAGGTGATCTCCTCGTGGCGCGAGATGGCGATCTCGACGGAGGGCAGCAGGTCTGCCGGGGTGAACGGCTTGACGACGTAGGCCATGGCTCCGGCGTCACGGGCACGCTCCACGAGCTCCTTCTGGGAGAACGCGGTCAGCATGACGACGGCGGAGGTGCGCGAGCCGATGATGCGCTCGGCCGCGGTGATGCCGTCCATGACGGGCATCTTGACGTCCATCACGACGACATCGGGCTCGAGCTCCTCGGCGAGCGAGATCGCCTGCTCGCCGTCGGCGGCCTCACCGACGACCTCGTACCCGGCCTCGGTGAGGGACTCGACGATGTCCAACCGGATGAGGGTCTCGTCCTCGGCGACGACGACCCGGCGCTTCTTGCCGGTGTCCTCGGCGGCGCCCGCCTCCGGCCCGGGCAGCTCGATGGGCTCCGCGCTCGTGGTCTCCTCGGCCGCGGCGTCACTGGTCACGGCGTCGTTCTCGTTGCTTGTCACGTGGGCAAGCCTATAGCCGCCACCCCGGTGGAAGCACTCTCCGAGGGGCGGACGTGACAGCACTCACGCCGCAGGACCTGGTGCGAGACGTTCGTGCTCCCGGCGGGACTCGAACCCGCATGCCTCTCGGCGCCGCATTTTGAGTGCGGAGTGTCTGCCTGTTCCACCACGGGAGCGTGGCGCCGCCCAGCGTAACGCCGGGACGACGGCGGCGGCCGTCAGGCCTGGAGACGCGTGTAGGTCTCGCCGATCTTGTGCACGCGGATCGAGTTGGTCGAGCCCGCCTGCCCGGGCGGCATGCCGGCCACGATGACGACGCGGTCGCCCTCGGCGGCCAGGCCGGTCGTCTGCAGCACCTGGTCGACCTGGTTGACCATGTCGTCGGTGTGGCTGACCTCCGGGACCGTGTACGTCTCGATGCCCCACGTCAGGGCGAGCGCGTTGCGGGTCACCGGGTCCGGGGTGAAGGCCAGCAGCGGGATGGGCGAGCGCAGGCGGGACATGCGGCGGGCGGAGTCACCGGACTGGCTGAACGTCACGAGGTACTTGACCTCGAGCATGGTGCCGATCTCGTTGGCCGCCCGGGTGATCACGCCCCCGCGGGTGTGCGGCGCCGAGCCGAGCGGGGCGATCCGCTCCCCGCCGCGCTCCTCCGTGTTCTCCACGATCCGCGACATGGTCCGCACGGTCTCGATCGGATAGTCGCCGACCGAGGTCTCGCCGGAGAGCATGACCGCGTCCGCACCGTCGAGGATCGCGTTCGCGACGTCGGAGGTCTCGGCGCGGGTGGGTCGCGGGCTGGTCACCATCGACTCGAGCATCTGCGTGGCGACGATCACCGGCTTGGCGTTGCGGCGGGCGAGCTCGATGGCCCGCTTCTGCACCAGCGGCACCTGCTCGAGCGGCAGCTCGACGCCCAGGTCACCGCGGGCGACCATGATCGCGTCGAACGCGTCGACGATCTCGACGAGGTTGTCGACGGCCTGCGGCTTCTCGATCTTGGCCACGACGGGGACCCGGTGACCCACCTCGTCCATGATCTCGTGCACGTCGTCGAGATCGGAGGCGGCGCGGACGAACGACAGCGCGATGAAGTCGGCGCCGAGGCGCAGGCCCCAGCGCAGGTCCTCCTTGTCCTTCTCGGACAGTGCGGGCACCGACACCGCGACGCCCGGGAGGTTCAGGCCCTTGTGGTTCGAGACCGGCCCGGCAACCTCGACGCGGGTGATGACGCGCGGCCCGTCCACCTCGAGGATCCGCACGGCGACCTTGCCGTCGTCGATGAGGATCCGGTCGCCGGGATGGCAGTCGCCCGGCAGGCCCTCGTACGTGGTCGAGGCGATCTCGGCGTTGCCGGGCACGTCCTCGGTGGTGATGGTGAAGGTGTCGCCCTCGTGGAGCTCCTCCTGGCCGTTCGCGAACGTGCCGAGACGGATCTTCGGGCCCTGCAGGTCCACCAGCACGGCGACCGCGCGGCCGGAGGTCTGGGCGGCCTCACGGACCTGCCGGTACACCACCTCGTGCTCCGCGGCGGTGCCGTGGGAGCGGTTGATGCGGGCGACATCCATCCCGGCGTCGACCAGCTCCTGGATCTTCTCGGCCGACGCCGTGGCCGGACCGATCGTGCACACGATCTTCGCTCTACGCATGGTCCAACCCTATTGCCTGCGTGACCGGTTCCCGACTGCTGATCGGACCCCGGACACTCCGGTCCGGCACCTTCCGTGGCGGCGTGCCGGCACGGCCCGCTAGGCCGAGACGGCGACCGTCGAGGGCAGCACCGGTGCGGGCAGCTCGCTCTCCCCGCACAGATACTCGTCGACGGCGGAGGCGGCGGACCGGCCCTCGGCGATCGCCCACACGATGAGCGACTGCCCGCGTCCAGCGTCACCGGCGACGAAGACCCCGGGGGTGGATGTGGCGAACGTCTCGTCCCGCACGATGCGGCCGCGCTCGTCGACCTCGACCCCGAGCTGCTCCACGAGCCCGCCGCGCGGGACGCCGGTGAAGCCCAGGGCCAGCAGGACCAGCTGGGCGGGGATGAGGCGTTCGGTGCCCTCGATCGGCTCGGCACGTCCGCCGGTGCGGACCACGTCGACCAGACGCAGGTGGCTGACCTGCCCCTCGCCGGCCGAGCCGTCGGAGACGAGCTCGACGGTCGAGGCACCGAAGACCCGCTCGCCGCCCTCCTCGTGGGACGTCGAGACGCGGTAGACGCGCGGGTAGGTCGGCCACGGCTGGTCCTCGGGCCGCTCCTGCGAAGGCTCGGGGTTGATGTCGATCTGGGTCACCGACCGCGCACCCTGCCGCATGGCGGTCCCGTAGCAGTCGGAGCCGGTGTCGCCGCCACCGATGACGACGACGTCCTTGTCGGTGGCGACGATCTGGTCGCGCACGTCCTGACCGTCCACGACCCGGTTGTGCTGGACGAGGTACTCCATCGCGGGGTGGACGCCACCGTGCTCGCGTCCGAGGACGGGAAGCTCGCGCGGCACGGTCGAACCCATCGCGAGCACCACGGCGTCGTACCGCTCCAGCAGGTCCTTGCCGGTCAGCGCGCCCTCGCCCTCGCCGCCGACGTCGACGCCGGGGCGCAGCCGGGTCCCCTCGGCCTCCATCTGCGCGAGCCTCCGGTCGACCTGGATCTTCTCCATCTTGAAGTCGGGGATGCCGTACGTGAGCAGGCCACCGAGCCGGTCGTCCTTCTCGTACACGGCCACGGTGTGCCCGGCGCGGGTGAGCTGCTGGGCGGCGGCCAGGCCTGCCGGTCCGGACCCGACGACGGCGATCGTGTTGCCGGTGAGCCGCTCGGGTATCTGCGGCTCGACCATCCCGAGGTCGAAGGCGTTGTCCGCGATCGACTGCTCGACGTACTTGATGGTCACGGGCGGCTGGTTGATGCCCAGCACGCAGGCCGTCTCGCACGGGGCGGGGCACAGGCGCCCGGTCCACTCCGGGAAGTTGTTGGTCGCGTGCAGCCGCTCGATGGCGCCCTCGTAGTCCTCCCGGCGCGTCAGCTCGTTCCACTCGGGGATGAGGTTGCCCAGCGGGCAGCCGTTGTGGCAGAACGGCACGCCGCAGTCCATGCACCGCGCGGCCTGCCGGGTCAGCGCCGGCGAGTCCTCCACGCGGCGCGTGTAGACCTCTCGGTTGTCGAGGATGCGCACCGGCACGGGGCGCCGGGGCGGCAGCTCACGCTCGCGGTACTTCAGGAAACCTTGGGGGTCAGCCACGGGACGCCTCCATGATCGTGGCCCACACGTCGGGCGAGGCCGGGTCGAGGCCGTCCTCGGTCGCCTTGACGAGGGCGGCCGAGACGGCGGCGTACTGGCGCGGGAGCACCTTGGTGAATCGTGCCGACAGCGCCGCATCGTGGTCCGGCAGCTCCTCGAGCAGGGCATCGGCCACGGTGGAGCCGGTCAGCTCGCGGTGCCGGCGCAGCAGGTCGGCGACGATCGAGACGTCCTCCGGGTCGAGGCCGGACAGGATGAGCTCGCCCGAGGCGAGCGCGGGCCCGTTGATCTTCGCGGTGTCGAGGTCGAGCACGTAGGCGGTGCCGCCGGACATGCCGGCACCGAAGTTGCGTCCGGTGGATCCGAGGACGAGCAGCGTGCCGCCGGTCATGTACTCGGCGGCGTGGTCGCCCACGGCCTCGACGACGGCGGTCGCGCCCGAGTTGCGCACGCAGAACCGCTCCCCGGCGCGGCCGCGGAGGAAGATCTCGCCGGAGGTGGCGCCGTAGGCGACGACGTTGCCGGCGATGACGTTGTCCTCGGCGGCGAAGACGGATCGCTCGTCCGGGCGCACGACGATCCGACCGCCGGAGAGCGACTTGCCGACGTAGTCGTTGGCGTCGCCCACCAGCCGCAACGTGACACCACGGGTCAGGACGGACCCGAAGGACTGCCCGGCCGAACCGGTGAGGGTGATGTCGATCGTGCCGTCCGGCAGGCCGTCGGGGCCGTACCGCTTGGTGATCTCGTGGCCGAGCATCGTGCCGACCGTCCGGTTCACGTTGCGCACCGGCAGGTCGATGCGCACCGGTTCGCCCCGTTCCAGGGCAGGTTCGGACAGCGCGATGAGCTGGTTGTCCAACGCCTTGTCGAGCCCGTGGTCCTGCGGACGAACCTGCCGCAGGGCGCTGCCCGGCCGGGGCTCGACCTTGGTGAGCAGCGGCTGGAGGTCCAGGCCGGAGGCCTTCCAGTGCTCGACGGCCTCGGTGGTGTCGAGCAGCTCGACCTGGCCGATCGCTTCCGCCAGGGACCGCAGCCCGAGGGAGGCGAGGTACTCGCGGACCTCCTGCGCGATGAACTCGAAGAAGGTCACGACGTGCTCGGCCTGGCCGGTGAACCGGTCCCGCAGCTCGGGGTTCTGCGTGGCCACACCGACCGGGCAGGTGTCGAGGTGGCAGACCCGCATCATGATGCAGCCCTCGACCACGAGCGGGGCGGTGGCGAAGCCGAACTCCTCGGCGCCGAGCAGGGCGGCGACGAGCACGTCACGGCCGGTCTTCATCTGCCCGTCCGCCTGGACGACGATCCGGTCGCGCAGGTCGTTGTGCACCAGCGTCTGCTGGGTCTCGGCCAGCCCGATCTCCCACGGCCCGCCGGCGTGCTTGAGGGAGGTCAGCGGGCTGGCGCCCGTGCCGCCGTCGTGCCCGGAGATCAGCACGACGTCGGAGTGCGCCTTCGCCACGCCCGCGGCCACCGTGCCGACACCGATCGAGGAGACGAGCTTGACGTGGATCCGGGCGGCCGGGTTGGCGTTCTTGAGGTCGTGGATCAGCTGTGCGAGGTCCTCGATGGAGTAGATGTCGTGGTGCGGCGGCGGCGAGATGAGCCCGACGCCGGGGGTCGAGTGCCGGGTCTTGGCCACCCAGGGGTAGACCTTGTGGGCGGGCAGCTGACCGCCCTCGCCGGGCTTGGCCCCCTGGGCGACCTTGATCTGGATGTCGTCCGCGTTGGTGAGGTAGTCGGACGTCACGCCGAACCGGCCGGAGGCCACCTGCTTGATGGCCGAGCGGCGCCTCGGGTCGCGCAGCCGGTCGGTGTCCTCCCCGCCCTCGCCGGTGTTCGACTTCGCGCCGAGGATGTTCATGGCGATGGCGAGGGTCTCGTGCGCCTCGGCGGAGATGGAGCCGTAGCTCATCGCGCCGGTGGAGAAGCGCTTGACGATCTCGCTGACCGGCTCGACCTCCTCGACGGGGATCGGCTCGCGACCCTCGGCCTTGAGCCTCATCAGGCCGCGCAGGGTCATCAGACGCCGGGACTGGTCGTCCACACCCTGGGTGTACCTGCGGAAGATGTCGTACCGGCGGGTCGCGGTGGAGTGCTGCAGCCGGAAGATCGTCTCGGGATCGAACAGGTGGGCCTCGCCCTCACGGCGCCACTGGTACTCCCCGCCCATCCGCAGGGTGCGGTGCGCGGGTGCGATGCCCGACGGTGGATACGCGGTGGCGTGCCGGGCGGCCACCTCGGCCGCGATGACGTCGAGGCCCACGCCGCCGAGCGGGCTGGGGGTGCCGGTGAAGTACTCGGCCACGAGGTCCTCGGACAGACCGAGGGCCTCGAAGACCTGCGCGCCCCGGTACGACATCACGGTGGAGATGCCCATCTTGGACATCACCTTGAGCACGCCCTTGCCCAGGCCCTTGATGACGTTCTTCACGGCCTGCTCGGGCGTGACGTCGGTGACGACGCCCTCCCGGACGAGGTGCTCGACGCTCTCCATCGCCAGGTACGGGTTGACGCAGGCGGCGCCGTACCCGATGAGCAGTGCCACGTGGTGCACCTCGCGCACGTCACCGGCCTCGACGATCAGCGAGATCTTGGTCCTGCTGTGCCTGCGCAGGGTGTGGTGGTGCACCGCCGAGGTCAGCAGCAGCGACGGGATCGGGGCGAGCTCGGACGTCGACTCCCGGTCGGAGAGCACGATGAAGCTCACGCCCGCGTCGATCGCGTTGTCGACCTCGTAGCGGATCTCGTCCAGGCGGGCCTTGAGCGCCGCTCCCCCGCCGGACACCTGGTACAGGCCCTCGATCGTGACGGCAGAGAAGCCGCCGCCCCGGTCCGGCGTGCGGCCGATCTTCTTGATCTTGGCCAGCTGGTCGTTGTCGATGGTCGGGAAGGGCACGACCACCTTGCGGGCGTGGCTCGCCGAGTCGGCGAGCATGTTGGGCTCGGGGCCGATGGCGCCGGCCAGCGACGTCACCAGCTCCTCGCGGATGGAGTCCAGCGGTGGGTTCGTCACCTGGGCGAAGAGCTGGGTGAAGTAGTCGAAGAGCAGCCGGGGGCGCGCGGACAGCACGGCCAGGGGCGTGTCGGTCCCCATGGAGCCGATCGCCTCGGCACCGCTCGCGGCCATCGGCGCCAGCAGGATCCGCAGCTCCTCCTCGGTGTAGCCGAAGGTCTGCTGGCGGCGGGCCACCGAGAGCCTGGAGTGGTCGACATGGTCGCGCGGCGGCAGGTCCTCGAGGTGGATGAGCCCCTCCGACAGCCACCTGCCGTACGGGTGCGCATCGGCGAGCGAGCGCTTGACCTCCCGGTCGTCGACGACGCGCCCGGTGCCGGTGTCGACCAGGAACATCCGTCCCGGCTCCAGGCGGCCCTTCTGGCAGATCCGGGCCGGGTCCAGGTCCAGGACGCCGGACTCGGAGGCGAGGACGACCAGACCGTCGTCGGTGATCCAGTACCGCCCGGGTCGCAGCCCGTTGCGGTCCATGACGGCGCCGATGTGCGTGCCGTCGGTGAAGCAGATGGCGGCCGGCCCGTCCCACGGCTCGATGATCGTGGAGGCGAACTCGTAGAAGGCCCGCAACGAGGGGTCCATCTCCTCGTTGTTCTCCCAGGCCTCCGGCACCATCATCAGCATCGCGTGCGGCAGCGGCCGGCCGGCGAGGTGCAGCAGCTCGAGCACCTCGTCGAACGTGGCCGAGTCGGAGGCGCCGGGGGTGCAGACGGGCAGCAGGTCCTCGAGGTCACCGAGGACGTCGGAGGCGAGCATCCCCTCCCGGGCGGACATCCAGTTCCGGTTGCCGCGGACGGTGTTGATCTCGCCGTTGTGGGCCACGAGCCGGAACGGGTGGGCGAGCGGCCACGAGGGGAACGTGTTCGTGGAGAAGCGCGAGTGCACCAGGGCGATCTCGGAGGCGAACCGCTCGTCGGACAGGTCCGGGAAGAAGGGCTGCAGCTGCCGGGTCGTGAGCATGCCCTTGTAGACCAGCGTGCGGCAGGACAGCGAGGCGATGTAGACGCCGGTGGCGTGCTCGGCCCGCTTGCGGAGCCGGTAGGCCATGCGCTCGAGCAAGATGCCGTCCGGACCCTCGGCACCTGGCTCGTCGCCGTCGGGCGCGACGAAGAGCTGCCGGAACGCGGGCATGGTGCCCAGCGCACCGGGTCCGATCATGGACGCGTCGACCGGCACGTCCCGCCAGCCGAGCACCTCCAGGGACTCCTCGGCGGCGATCGACTCGAGGGTCGCGACGGCCTCGTCGCGGGCCTGCGGCTCGTCGTCGGTCGGCAGGAAGACCGTGCCGACGGCGTACCGGCCCGCGGGCGGCAGCTCGAAGTCCACCACCTCGCGCAGGAACGCGTCGGGCACCTGGGTGAGGATGCCCGCCCCGTCGCCGGTGTTCTCCTCGGCACCGACGGCTCCGCGGTGGTCGAGGTTGAGCAGGGCCGTCAGGCCGGCGTCGACGATGTCCCGGCCCGGGGTGCCACGCAGGGTGGCGACGAATGCGACGCCGCAGGCGTCGTGCTCACGTTCCGCCGAGTACAGCCCGCCGGGTTCGGGGGTCCGGAAAGCGGGGAAGACGGAAGTTCCTCCGGTCACCTGCGCTGACTCCATCCGCGTACTCCCTCACCGCGAAGGGCCCCGGACGGGACGGCTCCGCATCGTCATGCTCGTGCCTGATGGGTCGCCGTCGTCCCGCTGTCGACGGGACGTCAGTCCCGCGTGGCGAGATGTTACTCGCCCATGACCACTACGTAACACTTCATGTCCACATGTTTGACGTTCACATGGTGATGTGGTGCGTACGACAAGCGAACGGTGCCGGTGCGCACCTGTCAAGGGAGTCGAGCTTGAGGAGTGCTCAGGTGGCGGTGGCCCCGGGACGCGGCTCGCTCTCGTCCGGCGGCGCGGTCGCCGACTCGTCGTCGACCTTGTCACCGGAGCCGTCGACGTCGTCGTCCGCATCGTCGCCGGCCGGCTCACGGCCGGGCAGCCAGACCGATTCGGGCACGTCCTTGGTACGTCGGCCGATCGCGACGAAGAACACCAGGGCCAGCAGGAAGACGGCGATCGAGGTCCACACGTTGAGGCGGAGCCCGAAGATGATCTCCGCCTCGTCGATACGCACCGCCTCGATCCACACGCGGCCGGCGGTGTAGAGCATGACGTAGAGCCAGAAGACCCGACCGTGCCGGAGGTCGAGGCGTTTGGCGATCCGCACCAGCACCAGCGCCGCCAGCAGGTTCCACAGCATCTCGTAGAGGAACGTCGGGTGGAACAGCGTGTCGGCCGGGTAGCCGCCGACCAGGTGGGCGGCGTCGATCTCCAGGCCCCACGGCAGCGTCGTCGGACCGCCGTAGAGCTCCTGGTTGAACCAGTTCCCGAGGCGGCCGATCGCCTGGGCGACGAGCAGGCCGGGGGCGACGGCGTCGGCGAACGGAGCGAGGCGCAGACCCCTGCGGCGCAGTGCCCACCACGCGGCGAGCGCACCGAACGGGATGGCCCCCCAGATGCCGAGGCCGCCCTCCCAGATCCTGAGCGCCTGGAGGAGGTCGCCGTCGGGGCCGAAGTAGGCGTCCGGGGAGGAGAAGACGTGGTAGATCCGTGCCCCGATGATGCCGGCGGGCACGATCCAGAAGGCGACGTCCAGCGCCGCCTCCTTCGGGCCTCCCTTGGCGGTGTAGCGCCGTTCGAGGATCCACAGCGCGGCGACGATGCCGAGCAGGATGCAGATGGCGTACGCACGCACCGGGAAGGGACCGAGGTACCACTCTGCCTGCGGCGGGCTGGGGATGGAGGCGAGCGGTGTCAGCACCCGACGACCCTACTTCGTCCCGCCGTGCGCGCCGGTCGCCAGCTCTTCGGCGAGGACCGCCAGATCTCGCAGGCCGGCCTCGGCGTCGTCCTCCCGCTCCAGGAGCGTGCGCACGAAGGCCGACCCGACGATGACGCCGTCGGCGTACTCGGCGATCTCCGCGGCCTGCTCCCCGGTGGAGACACCGAGCCCGACGCAGACGCGCTCCGCACCGGCCCGGCGGGCACGGGCGACAAGCGTGCGCGCGGCGGTGTCGACGCTGGCCCGCGCACCGGTCACGCCCATGGTGGAGGCGGCGTAGACGAACCCGCGGCACGCCTCGGCGGTCATGGACAGCCGCTCGTTCGTGGAGCTCGGGGCGACGAGGAAGACCCGGTCGAGCCGGTGGGCGTCGGATGCGGCGAGCCACTCCCCTGCCTCGTCGGGGATGAGGTCCGGCGTGATGAGGCCGGCTCCGCCGGCGGCCGCGAGGTCCCGCGCGAAGCGGTCGACGCCGTAGCGGTGCACGGGGTTCCAGTAGGTCATCACCAGCACGGCGGCGCCCGTCTCGGCCACCTGCTCGACGGCGCGGAGCACGTCCGCCGTCCGCACGCCGCGCTCGAGGGCAGCTTGGGCGGCACGCTGGATGACGACGCCGTCCATGCCGGGGTCGGAGTACGGCAGCCCGAGCTCGATGACCTCGGCGCCGGCCGAGACGAGGGTGCGTGCGGCGCGGACGGAGGTGTCGACGTCCGGGTACCCGACGGGCAGGTAGCCGACGAGGCCGGCGCCGCCACGTTCCTTGGCGGCGTCCAGCGCCGCGGCGGTGCGTGACGTCGCGGCGGCGGGCCGGGCCGTGACGGTGTCGCTCATGTCTCGACGCTCCCCGTCGCTCGGTACGGGGCCTCGTCCACGGCCCCGGTCTTGGCGTCCTGCTCCGGTTCGGCGGCCTCCGGGACACCGCCGTCGTGCTGGTCGGCGTCGAGCAGCTCGAACCAGCTGGCGGCCGTCTCCACGTCCTTGTCACCGCGGCCGGAGAGGTTGACCAGGATCGTCGGCGCGCGGCGCCCGGCCGCGACCGCCTCGTTGCCGATGCGCATGGCGCCGGCGAGGGCGTGCGCGCTCTCGATGGCCGGGATGATGCCCTCCGTGCGGCAGAGCAGCTGGAAGGCGTCCATGGCCTCCGCGTCCGTGACGGGCTGGTACTCCGCCCGCTCGATGACCGAGAGCCACGAGTGCTCGGGGCCGACGCCCGGGTAGTCCAGCCCCGCGGAGATCGAGTGCGACTCCTTGGTCTGACCGTCCTCGTCCTGCAGCACGAAGGTGCGCGCGCCGTGCAGCACGCCGGGGTCGCCGCCGGTGATGGAGGAGGCGTGCCGGCCGGTCTCGACGCCGTCGCCGGCCGCCTCGAGGCCGACCAGGCGGACGGACTCGTCGTCGAGGAAGGCGTTGAAGATGCCGATGGCGTTGGACCCGCCGCCCACGCACGCGCAGACCACGTCGGGCAGCGCGCCCGTGAGGTCCAGGACCTGCTGGCGGGACTCCTCGCCGATGACCTTCTGCAGGTCGCGCACCATCGCGGGGAACGGGTGCGGCCCGGCGGCGGTGCCGAAGATGTAGTTGGTGGTCTCGACGTTGGTCACCCAGTCGCGGAACGCCTCGTTGATGGCGTCCTTGAGGGTCCTCGAGCCGGTCGAGACGGGCACCACCTCGGTGCCGAGCAGCCGCATCCGGGCGACGTTGAGGGCCTGGCGGCGTACGTCCTCCTCGCCCATGTAGACGGTGCACTCGAGCCCCAGGAGCGCGGCGGCGGTGGCGGTGGCGACGCCGTGCTGGCCGGCGCCGGTCTCGGCGATGACGCGCCTCTTGCCGACCTTGCGGGTGAGCAGGGCCTGGCCGAGCACGTTGTTGATCTTGTGCGAGCCGGTGTGGTTGAGGTCCTCGCGCTTGAGGATGATGCGGGCCCCGCCCGCGTGCTCGGCGAACCGCGGCACCTCGGTGACGATGCTCGGCCGGCCCGTGTAGGTCCGGTTGAGGTGGTCCATCTCGGCGAGGTACTCGGGGTCGACCTTGAGCTTGTCCCACGCGTCGCTGAGGTCGTCCAGGGCGGCGACGAGCGCCTCGGCGACGAACCGGCCGCCGAACTCGCCGAAATAGGGCCCGGAGGCTTCAGCCAGGCGACCGGTGGTCGTGATGCGCGGGTCCTCGCCGGTCATCTCCCCACCGTCCGCAGGGAGGGGTGAGAGCCGGCAGCCACCATGTCGGCGACGGCGGAGCGGGGGGCGCCGCCGGTGACCAGCGCCTCGCCGACGAGCACCGTGTGGGCGCCCGCGCGGGCATAGTCGAGCACGTCGTGCGGGCCGCGGACACCGGACTCGGCGACCCGGACCACCTCGTCGGGGACGACCTCGGCGACGTCGCGGAACACGGACCGGTCCACCTCGAGGGTGTGCAGGTTCCGGGCGTTGATGCCCACGACCCGGGCGCCGGCGTCGAGCGCGCGCCGGGCCTCCTCACGGTCGTGCGCCTCGACGAGGGCGGTCATCCCGAGGGAGTGGACCCGCTCGACCAGGCTGGTGAGGACTTGCTGCTCGAGGGCGGCGACGATGAGGAGCACCATGTCGGCGCCGTGCGCCCGGGCCTCCCACACCTGGTAGGGGGTCACCACGAAGTCCTTCCGCAGCACCGGGATGTCGACGGACGCCCGTACGGCCCCGAGGTCCTCCAGCGAACCGCCGAAGCGGCGGCGCTCGGTGAGGACGGAGACGACGGCGGCGCCGCCCGCCTCGTACTCGGTGGCCAGCCCGGCCGGGTCGGCGATGGTGGCGAGCGCACCCTTGGACGGGCTCGAGCGCTTGACCTCGGCGATGATCGTCACGGCGCCGCTGCCCCCGCGCAGGGCCGCGACGCCGTCGCGCGCGCTGGGCCGGCGAGAGGCTTCCTCCTTGAGGACCTCGAGCGGACGGCGCTCCTGCCGCTCGACGAGATCCTCGCGGACCCCCGCGACGATGTCTTCGAGCACGGTCACGGCGCGCACTTCCTTTCCGTTCGGGCCGTTCGGGCCTCCATCGTAGGCCGCATCAGGGGGCTTCTCGTGCGCGTCCGGGTGCTGGCGCTCAGCTGCCGTACCAGTCCCTCGGCTCCCCGTCCTCGCGCGAGTCCGGCTGCCCGAGGCCCATGCCCCGCATGACGGCGCTGACGACCAGCGCGACGACGGTCACGACGACCCCGGCCACGGTCACGGGCATGCTGGAGAAGATCAGGCCGAGGCCGACGACCAGCACGCCGATGCTGGCGCCGATGGCCAGCACCCACGCCGCCTTGGTGCGGCCGTGGTTGTGGTTCGGCGCCGCCGGGGGCAGCGTGTACGTCTGCGGCTGTGGGATCTGGGCCATGGGGTTGCTCTCCTGGATCGTTCCGGTGCTCCCAGACTAACGCGGAGCCGTGGCCGTCTCGTTCACGTCGGCGGACGTTCTCCGCGCCCTTCGGCGTCCTGGGTCGGGTCCTCGCCACGGCCGAGCGCGTCCCAGTCGTCCATGGCGCGGGTGCGCGCGTCGCCCGCCCGCCCGACGGCGCTGCGAGCGCCGGCGCTCCCCACGCCGGCAGCCGGCCGCTCGAACCGGCGTCCGGCGCCCCCCCACGTGCGTCCGGCGACGACCGCCAGCACCCCGGCGGCGGCCGCGAGGACGGCGAGCGCCAGCGTGACGTAGGGCCACACGCCGACGGTCACCGTGCCGGCCAGCCGGGGCACGCCGCTGACCTCCGCGGCGCTCGCCCGCAGGGGTGCCGCGGGGTCGGAGAGGAAACCGGTGACGACGGCGACGACGACCGATGCCGCCCCCACCATGGCGAGTCCGCCGAGCGCGGCGCCGACCCGACGCCCGATGGCCACGGCGAGGGCTGCCGCCGCCACGACGAGCGCCGCGGCCACGAGACCGGGCGCCGCCGTCGTCCCGGAGACCGCGACGTCCTGCTCGCCCAGCACGGTCAGGACCTGCCCGCTCGCCCAGGTGGCCGACCCGGCCGCCAGCAGCAGCGCGCCCAGGGCCAGTGCCGCGAGGACGACCCGTGACCGGCGCACCCGGTCGGCCGGCCGCGTCACGGCGACGCGACGCCCCGCAGGCCCGCGGCGACCTGGATGGCGCGGACGGCGGCGGCAGCCTTGTTCCGGCTCTCCTGGTACTCGGCGGCGGGGTCGGAGTCGGCCACGATGCCGCCGCCGGCCTGCACGGTGGCGTGCCCGTCGGCGATGACCGCGGTGCGGATCGCGATGGCGAGATCGGCGTTGCCGGCCAGGTCGAGGTAACCCACCACGCCGCCGTAGATCCCGCGACGAGCGGGCTCGAGGGTGTCGATGAGCTCGATCGCACGGGGCTTGGGCGCGCCGGAGAGCGTCCCGGCCGGGAAGGTCGCCGTGAGGCAGTCCAGGGCCGTCGAGCCCGGCCGTTGCTGCCCGACCACCGTGGAGGAGATGTGCATGATGTGGCTGAACCGCTTGATCTCCATGAGGTCGACCACCTCGACCGTCTCCGGGCGGCACACCTTCGCGAGGTCGTTGCGGGCGAGGTCGACGAGCATGATGTGCTCGGAGAGCTCCTTGGGGTCGCCGAGCAGCTCCTCGGCGAGCTCCTTG
The DNA here is from genome assembly GCF_039541595.1 of Georgenia halophila. Classification (NCBI taxonomy): domain Bacteria; kingdom Bacillati; phylum Actinomycetota; class Actinomycetes; order Allobogoriellales; family Allobogoriellaceae; genus Georgenia; species Georgenia halophila. Next base: position 51,101 of record NZ_BAABGN010000007.1, read on the forward strand.
TCGGCCGCGGGCGTGGCGCCGCGCGGCCGTGAGCCCGCGATCGGGAACGTGGTGACGTCGCCGTCCTGGACGTGCACGAGCGTCTCGGGGCTCGAGCCGACGACGGCGAAGTCGCCGCTCGGCCCCCCCGTCTCGTCCCCGTCGCCTGTCTCGCCGACCACGCCGCTGTCGAGCCGGAGGTAGTACATGTACGGGCTCGGGTTGATGGTGCGCAGCACGCGGTAGACGTCCAGCGGGTCCGCCGGGCAGTCGATGTCGAGGCGCTGGGACAGCACCACCTGGAAGACCTCACCGTCACGGATGGCCTGCTTGGCGGCCAGCACCGCGCTCTCGAAGTCCTCCCGCGGCGTGCGGAAGCGCAGCTGCGGCTCGTCGGTGGGCACGTGCACCGCGGCGGCACTCGTCGTCGGCCGGGCGAGGGCCGCGGCCATGGCATCGAGCCGGGCAACGGCGTCGGCGTACGCGGCATCGACGCGTTCGTCGGTGTCGTCCGCGTTGACGGCGTTCGCGATGAGCCACACCGAGCCGTCGTGGTGGTCGACGGCGACCATGTCGGTGGCGAGGCACAGCGCCACCTCGGGGGTGTCGTGCTCGACGGGCGCGAGCGCCCGCAGGTTGGGCTCCCACTGGCGCAGCACGTCCCAGCCGAGCGCGCCGACCAGTCCGCCGGTCAGCGGCGGCAGACCCGGGAGGGCGGGGGTCCGCAGCGCCTCGAGGGCCGCGGCGATCACCTCGAGGACCGGCCCCTCGGCGGGGATGCCGACGGGCACGTCCCCGCTCCACCGGGCCCGGCCGTCGCGCGAGGTGAGCGTGGCCCGGGAGTCGACGCCGACGAAGGACCAGCGGGACCAGGCGCCGTCGTGCTCGGCCGACTCCAGGATGAAGGTGCCGGGCCGCCCGCCCGCGAGCTGGCGGTACAGGCCCACGGGCGTGACGTCGTCGGCCAGGAGGCGGCGGACCACGGGGACGACGCGCCGGTCGACGGCCATGCTGCGGAACTCCCCGAGCGTCGGCCAGGTCTGGCCCCAGCTCAGCTCGGGGACGGCGGTCGGGGCGTCTGCGCGCGCGTCACCGGTGAGGGTCACGGCCTTTGCCCCGCGTCCCCGACGACGGCCCCCAGGTCGCCGCCGGCCTCGAAGCAGGTCCGGGTGCCGGTGTGACAGGCGGCGCCGACCTGGTCGACGCGGACCAGCACCACGTCGCCGTCGCAGTCGAGCGCGACGGACTTCACGTGCTGGGTGTGCCCGGAGGTGTCACCCTTGCGCCAGTACTCCCCGCGTGAGCGCGACCAGTAGGTGGCGCGACCGGTGGTGAGGGTGCGGTGGAGGGCCTCGTCGTCCATCCAGCCGACCATGAGCACCTCGCCGCTGTCGTGCTGCTGGACGACGGCGCAGACGAGGCCGTGCTCGTCGCGCTTGAGCTGCTGTGCGATCTCGGGGGCTAGAGAAGACATCGTCGACACCGGAGAATCTTGTCATGTACGTCGTGAGGTCGGCTCACTGACGAGGACCGGCCGGGAGGAGAAGGCATGAGTTGGACGGAGCTGGAGCGCGAGGCGCTCGTCGAGACGCTGCGGGCGGCCGATCCCGAGGCGCCGACCCTGTGCGAGGGCTGGTCCGTGCACCGGCTCACCGCGCACCTGGTGCTGCGGGAGCACCGGCCGGACCTGGCCGCCCGCGACGCCACGGCGCCGCCCGGGCACGAGCCACAGCTGTCCCGGCTGATCGCCGGACCGGAGGCGCCCGGCTTCGCCCGACTGGTCGACCGGTTCGCCGGCGGGCCGCCCCGCTGGTCGCCGGTCCGCTGGGGCGGCGACTCCGTCAACCTCGTCGAGTACGTGGTCCACCACGAGGACGTGCGCCGCGGCGGTGCGGAGCCGGCGGAGCCACGGGTGCTGCCCACCGACATGGTCCGCGCCCTGTGGGACCGCCTCGCAGCGCTGGGCCGGATGGCCTACCGGCGCAGCCCCGTCGGCGTGGTGCACGTGGTGCCCGGCGGCCCGCGACGGGTCGTTCGCCGGCGGCCGGATGCCGTGGTCCTCTCCGGCGACCCCGTCGAGCTGCTGCTGCACGCCCTGGGTCGCGAGGATGCCGCCGACGTGGAGCTGCTCGGCCGGCCGGAGACGGTCGAGGAGTTCGCGGCACGGAGCTAGCAATCCCTTGACAGTCTCGGTCGTGTGCCGTTCACTCTCGATTGACAGCGCTGTCAATCAGGAGGCGGGGACGGGATCGTGCGACCGGAGGCACAGCAGCGACCGGCACGTCCGGTGATGCTCGACGTCGCCCGCCGTGCCGGGGTGTCCCTCAAGACGGTCTCGCGCGTCATCAACGAGGAACCGAACGTCCGGCCGGCCGTGCGTAACCGCGTGCGGGCCGCCATCCGGGCGCTGGGCTACCGGCCCAACTCCGCGGCGCGCACCCTCGCCGCGCGGTCCAGCCACGTGATCGGCGTCGTGGCGCTCGGCAGCGCCCTCTACGGACCCGCCTCGCAGATGTTCGGCGTCGAGCGGGCGGCCTGGCAGGCGGGCTACTCCGTCGTCGTCTCCTCGCTCGGTGAGACGACCACGGAGGAGCTGGTCCGCGCGGTGGGCGAGCTCGTGGACCACGGTGTCGACGGCATCGTCATCGCGGCACCGGTGCACGTGGCGCCCGTGGCCGCCGACGAGCTCCTGCAGGGCATCCCCGCCGTGTCCCTGGACCGGTTCCCGGACGAGATGGGCCTGCCCGCCGTGCTCTCGGACCAGCGGACCGGGTCGCGTGACGCGACAGAGCACCTCCTCCGGCTCGGCCACGAGACGGTGTGGCACGTCGCCGGCCCGTTCTCCTGGCACCCCACCCAGGAACGCATGACCGGCTGGCGGGAGGCTCTCGAGTCCGCCGGCATCCCGGTCCCGGAACCCGTCGAGGGCGACTGGAGCGCCGGGACCGGCTACGCCATCGGTCGCGAGCTCGCCGCGCGACCGGAGGTCACCGCGGTCTTCGCCGCCAACGACCACACCGCGATGGGGCTGATGCGGGCGTTCTTCGACGCCGGCCGCCGCATCCCGGACGACGTGTCGATCGTCGGGTTCGACGACGTTCCCGAGGCCGAGCACCTGCTGATCCCACTCAGCACCGTGCGGCAGGACTTCGAGGCTGCGACCCGGCGCGCCGTCGGGGAGCTCCTCAGCATGCTGCGGGCCGACGGCAGGCCCGCCGTGCCCGACCTGACCTTCGTTCCGGTCGAGCTCAAGATCCGGGCGAGCAGCGGACCGCCCGGCGGAATCCGGACTCAGGCACCGATGACGATGGCCGACCAAGAGTGAACAAGCACCCGCTCACCCACAAGGAAGTAGGTAGTGACATGCGTACCAGACGGATCAGGCAGCACGGACGGACGAGGCAGCGCTCGGCCGCGGTGACGGCCGTGATGGCGGCCGGCGCCCTGGCGCTCACCGCGTGCAGCGGCGACGACGGCGGAGGCGGCGGCGGCGAGCCGCAGACCGAGGAGATCTCCCAGGAGCAGTTCGACGAGGCCATGAGCACCCCGACGGACCTGACCTTCTGGACCTGGGTGCCGGACATCCAGAACGAGGTCGACATGTTCATGGAGGAGTACCCGGAGATCGACGTCGAGGTGGTCAACGTCGGCCAGGGAGCGGATCACTACCAGCAGCTGCGCACTGCGCTGGAGGCCGGCGAGGGCGCCCCGGACGTCGCGCAGATGGAGTACCAGCACATCTCCTCGTTCCGGCTCGGCGAGCACCTGCTGGATCTCGCGCCCTACCTTCCGGACGACATGAGCAGCATGTACCCCGACTGGGTGTGGTCGCAGATCACCGCCGGCGAGGCCGTCTACGGCGTCCCCCAGGACACCGGCCCCATGGGCAACCTCTACCGGACGGACCTCTTCGAGGAGGCCGGCATCGAGGCGCCCGAGACGTGGGCCGAGTTCGCCGACGCCGCACGGACCTACCGGGAGGCGACGCCGGACAGCTTCATCACCAACCTGCCCCCGAACCAGGCCGGCCAGATGATGGGCTTCCTGTGGCAGGCCGGCGCCCGCCCGTTCGGGTACGACGGCGAGGAGACGGTGCGGATCGAGCTCGACTCCCCCGAGGCGATCCAGGTGGTCGAGTACTGGCAGGACCTGGTCCAGAACGACCTGGTCGCCGTCGACCCCGACTTCAACGACCAGTGGTACCAGGCGATCGCGTCCGGCAAGTACGCCAGCTGGCAGACGGCGGCCTGGGGGCCGGTCTTCCTCCAGGGCACCGCGGGGAGCACCTCCGGGTTGTGGCGCGCCACCGAGCTGCCGCAGTGGGAGGCGGGCGAGCACGTCTCGGGCAACTGGGGCGGGTCCACCGACGCCGTCATGGCCAGCTCCCAGAACCCGATCGCGGCGGCGGAGCTCGCGCGGTGGATCAACGTCGAGAAGGCGCCGGCGATGCGCCTCGCCACCGAGCAGTTCCTCTTCCCGCCGTCCAACAAGATCCTCGAGGACCCCGAGTTCCTCGGGCACGAGTCCGAGTTCTACGGCGGCCAGAAGGTCAACGAGCTCTTCGCCGAGATCTCGACGACGGTCCCGACGGACTTCGGCTGGCTGCCGTTCATGGAGTACGCCTACTCGTCCTACAACGAGACCCTCGGCGACACCATCGCGAACCGCGGCGACATGGTGGCCGGCCTGCGCGCCTGGGAGCAGGAGCTCGAGGCCTACGCCGAGAACCAGGGCTTCACGGTGGAGTGACCATGTCGACCACCGCTGCACCAGCCCGCCGCCCGGGAAAGGCGACGGAGCACACCACCGGGCTGCGCCGCCGCGAGGCCCGCGCGGGCTACCTGTTCGTGCTCCCGTTCATGGTCGTGTTCGTCGCCATGCTCGTGATCCCGCTCGCGTACTCGGGCTATCTCTCGTTCTTCCGCGAGCAGCTCATCGGGGGCACCAGCTTCGTCGGGTTCGAGAACTACGTCCGCGCGCTCGGCGACAGCACGTTCGTCTCGGGCGTGCTGCGCATGGCGCAGTTCTTCCTGATCCAGGTGCCGATCATGCTCGGACTGTCCCTGCTTTTCGCCCTGCTGCTGGACAGCGGTCGCCTCCACCTGCAGCGCGTCATCCGTCTCGGGATCTTCATCCCCTACGCCGTCCCGGGCGTCATCGCCGCGCTGATGTGGGGGTACCTCTACGGCCAGGACTTCGGCCCGTTCGCCCAGTTCTTCCGGGCGGTGGGCCTCGAGGCGCCGACGTTCCTCGACGGCGGCTCGATGCTCTACTCGATCATGAACATCGTCACCTGGAGCTTTGTCGGCTACAACATGATCATCCTGTACGCCGCGCTCCGGTCGATCCCGACCGAGCTCTACGAGGCGGCCCGGATCGACGGTGCCGGCGAGATCCGGGTGGCCTGGTCGATCAAGATCCCCGCGATCCGTCCCGCGCTGCTGCTGACGGTCATCTTCTCGATCATCGGCACGTTCCAGCTGTTCAACGAGCCGAGCATCCTGGAGACCATCGCGCCGAACGTCATCGGCAACGGCTACACCCCGAACTTCTACGCGTACAACGTCGCGTTCGTGGCCCAGGAGGTGAACTACGCGGCGGCCATCGCGTTCCTCCTCGGGATCGTGATCATGGCCGTCTCCTACGTGGTCCAGCTGGGCGTGCTGCGGAAGGAGCGTGCCGAATGACCACCGTCGCCGCCGGGGACCGCAGAGTCCCCCGGACCGTCGCCGGCACGCCCGCCCCGCGCCGCCGCAGGCGACGCGGCCCGCACGGCTCGCCGAGCTGGGTCCTCACGATCGCGGCGCTCGCCGCGGTGGCCTACTTCCTGCTGCCGCTGTGGTGGCTGCTCGTCGCGTCCACGAAGTCCAACGCCGACCTGTTCTCCTCCTTCGGGCTGTGGTTCGCCGACATGAACCTGCTGGCGAACCTCCGCGACGTCTTCACGGCGCGGGACGGCATCTACCTGCTGTGGGTGCGCAACACGATCCTCTATGCAGTGGTCTCCGCCGTCGGTGCCGCGGCCCTGGCGACGGCGGCCGGTTACGCCTTCGCCAAGCTCCGCTTCCGTGGCAGCACCGTGCTGTTCGGGGCGGTGCTCGGCGCGATCATGATCCCGCTCACGGCGCTCGCCATCCCCACGTACCTGCTCTTCTCGGAGGTAGGGCTCACCGACACCCCGTGGGGCGTCATCCTACCCTCGCTCGTCAGCCCGTTCGGCGTATATCTCATGCGCGTCTACGCGGCCGGCGCCGTGCCCGACAGCCTGCTGGAGGCCGCCCGCGTGGACGGTGCCAGCGAGGCCCGGATCTTCTTCAGCATCGTGATGCGTCTGCTGGCGCCGGGGTTCGTCACCGTGCTGCTGTTCGCGCTGGTGCAGACCTGGAACAACTACTTCCTGCCGCTGATCATGCTCAACAGCCCGGAGTGGTACCCCCTGACCGTCGGCCTGGCGCAGTGGCAGGCGACGTCGCAGGCCGGCTCCGGCTCGCAGGCGCTGTTCTCGATGGTCATCAGTGGCTCGTTCGTCTCGATCATCCCGCTGGTGGTGGCCTTCCTGTTCCTGCAGCGGTACTGGCAGTCGGGCCTGGCGACGGGCGGCGTCAAGCAGTGACCTCTTCCGAACCCCGGACCCTGCCGACCTCCGGCACCACACGAACCGAAAGGACGTCCTCCGCGATGCCACCACTGCCCAGCCCGGTCCTCTTCGGCGCGGCCTACTACCACGAGTACCAGCCGTCGCCCCGGCTGGGGGAGGACCTCGACCTCATGCAGCGTGCCGGCTTCTCCGTCATCCGGGTCGGCGAGTCCACCTGGTCCACCTGGGAGCCCGACGACGGCGTCTTCGACCTCGAGTGGCTCGTCCCGGTCCTGGACGGGGCGCACGCCCGCGGCATCGCCGTCGTCCTCGGCACCCCGACCTACGCGGTGCCGCCGTGGCTGGCACGCAAGTACCCCGAGATCGCCGCCGAGCGCCGTACCGGGCAGCGCATCGGCTGGGGCGCACGGCAGGAGATGGACTTCACCCACGCCGCGTACCGCTTCCACGCCGAGCGGGTCATCCGCGCCGTCGTCGGCCGGTACCATGACCACCCCGCGGTCATCGGGTTCCAGGTCGACAACGAGCCCGGTTTGCAGCTCTTCCACAACCACGGCGTCTTCCAGGCGTTCGTCGACGATCTGCGCCGCCGGTACGGCGACGTGGAGACGCTCAACCGCGAGTGGGGCCTCGTCTACTGGTCGCATCGCCTGACCACGTGGGCCGACCTGTGGACGCCGGACAACAACGCCCAGCCGCAGTACGACCTGGCCTGGCGCAGCTTCCAGGCGCGGCTGACGACGGAGTTCATCTCCTGGCAGGCCGGCATCGTGCGCGAGATCGCCGGGACCGAGAAGTTCGTGACGACCTGCCTGTCCTACACCCGGCCGGCGCTGGACGACCGGCGGGTCACCGAGACGCTCGACGTCACCGCCGGCAACCCGTACTACGTGATGCAGGACGGCCTGGTCCTGCCGGACGAGCCCGGCGGCGACCAGGGGTGGATGACCGAGGGGACGTGGACCGTCTTCCAGTCGGCGGACCGCATGTACTCCTCGCGACAGGAGCCGTTCTTGGTCACCGAGACCAACGCCGGGCCGATCGGCGGGTCCTCGACGAACCTGCCCGCCTACGACGGCCAGTGGCGCCAGGTCGGCTGGGCCATGGTCGCCCGCGGCGCCCGCATGATCGAGTACTGGCACTGGCACACGCTGCACTACGGCACCGAGACGTACTGGGGCGGGGTCCTCCCCCACGACCAGCGGCCGGGCCGCGTCTACGAGCAGCTCGCCGGCCTCGGGGCCGAGCTGCGCGAGGCGGGCGACATCCTCGAGGGCCTGGTCCCCGACGCGTCGGTCGGGCTGATCTGGTCGCAGGCCTCCATGTGGGGCCTGTCCGGCCAGCCCGCGCTCGCGGACGCCGGCCGGCCGGACAAGGACTCCTACCAGCACGTCGTCGAGGCCTTCTACCGGGGCTCCTTCGACGCCGGCGTGGGCGTGCGGATCCTGCACGACACCCAGCTCGTGGACGAGGCCGCCGACCTGCGGGACCCGGCGGAACTCGCCACCGAGCTGCCCGTGCTGCTCGTGCCGGCCCTGTACGTGGCTTCCGACGAGCTGCTCACGTGGCTGCGGCGCTACGCCGAGGCCGGCGGGCACCTCGTGCTGGGCCCCCGCACCGCGTACGCGGACGAGGAGGCGAGAGCCCGGCTCGAGGTCAAGCCGGCCCTGCTCGCCGATGTCGCCGGCGTCAGCTACCAGGAGTTCAGCAACCTTGCCCGGCCGCTGCCCGTACGCGGCGAGGGCGGCGGGCCGGCCCTGCCCGACGGCTGTCACGGCACCGCGTGGGTCGACGCGCTGCGGGCCGACGGCGCCGAGGTGCTCGCCCGCTACGACCACCCGCACCACGGGCGCTTCCCGGCGGTGACCACCATGCCCGCCGGGGACGGCCGGATCACCGTGGTGGGCACCGTTCCCGACCCCGCCCTGGGCCGGGCCCTGCTGGAGTGGCTGGTACCAGGCGGGGACGACCCGTGGCGCGCGCTCGGGTCCGATTCGGTGACCGTGACCTCGGCGACGACCGCCGGGGGACGTCGGCTGCGGGTGGTGCACAACTGGTCCTGGGACCCGGTGACGCGGACGGTCCCGGTCCCGGTCGCGGACGCGCTGAGCGGTTCCGCCCTCGAGGCGGACGGGACGCTGGAGCTCGGCGCGTGGGACGTCCGCGTCCTGGTCGAGAGGTGAGGCCGCCGTCCCCGAACGCGTCGCGGCAAGCGCCCGAGCGACGCGAGGCCATGGCCGGCGGCTCGCGATTCTACGAGTGCCTCATGGATCCTTCTTCTCGCGGTGAGCCCAGTCCCACCATGACGCCGTAGCACCTATCGAGGAAACGATCGCCAGTACCACCCCCAGCACCCGAGAGGTGGTGTTGTCAGCGACCAGGATCATGCTGACACCACACAGCACAAGGAAAGTAAGGCTGACCGACCTCACCATGACAGCCGTCACCATGTCGCGATCTCCCTTTCGAAGCAGGGGAACAACGTCCGTGACCGCCTCGACAGGACACCACAGATCCTCGGCGCGCGCCCAGGGAATAGACGGCCTCGTCCCCGGCGTTGGGCACTCTCGCCCCGACGAAAGGTGAGCGATGTCGCCGTCCCAGGCCGACCAGGAGATCGAGCGCGAGCAGCACTACGTGGACCGGCTGTACGCCCGGGTCGACGAGCTGCGCACCGAGGTGCAGGAGTCGCTCGACCAGGCGCTGCTCGCACGCGGATCGTCCGAGCGTGACCTGCTCGAGCGCGAGGCCAGCGTCGACCGGCTCACCGAGCGGGCCACCGCCCTGGACCGCGCCGAGCAGGGCCTGTGCTTCGGCCGCCTGGACCTCGAGGACGGCCACGTGCGCTACGTCGGCCGCACGGGCCTGCGCGCCCCGGCTCCCGAGCGCACCCCGCTGCTGCTCGACTGGCGCGCGCCGGGCGCCCGGGCGTTCTACGTCGCCACCCCGGCGAACAACCACGGTGTCGTGCGCCGTCGCCACCTGCGCACCGAGCGCCGCCGCGTCACGGGCGTGGAGGACGAGCTGCTCGACCTCGACGCCTTCGGCGCGGACGGCTCCACGCTCGACGCCGGCACGGAGCTGCAGGGAGAGGGCGCCCTGATGGCCGCCCTCGCGGAACGGCGCACCGGCCGGATGCGGGACATCGTCACCACGCTGCAGGCCGAGCAGGACGACGTGGTGCGGGCGACCTCGGCCGGCGTGCTTGTGGTCCAGGGCGGGCCGGGGACCGGGAAGACCGCGGTCGCCCTGCACCGGGCCGCCTACCTGCTCTACGCCCGGCCGGAGGTGGCCCGCCAGGGCGTGCTCGTCGTCGGGCCGTCCACGACGTTCCTCGACTACATCGAGCAGGTGCTGCCCTCGCTGGGCGAGACCCAGGTGGTGCTCACGACGACCGACGGACTCTTCCCGGGCGTGACGCCCACGGTCACGGAACCCGCGGAGGTCGTCCGCCTCAAGGGCGAGGCCGCCATGGCCGAGGTCCTGGTCCGTGCCGTTCGTGACCGCGAGCGGGCGGTCGACGTCGAGGTGCGCTTCGACGGCGAGGTCCATCGCCTGCCGGCGAAGACCGTCCGGGCGGCCGCCGACGAGGCGAGTCGCGCCGCCCGCACGCACAACGTCGCCCGGCGCACGTTCCGTGAGCTGGTGCTGCGCGCCCTGGCGATGGAGGTCGTCGGTGCCGGCTACCGGCTCCTCCAGGACGTCGAGGAAGGCTTCGAGAACGAGCTGGCGCGGTTCGACACATCCCTGTCCCGTTCCCCCGACGAGATCCCGGCACGCGTCGAGGTGGCCGGCACCGAGGTCGACGGCGTCACCGGCGTGCACGAGCTGCCCCACGTGGAGCGGGAGCTGCTCGCCGACCCGTACGTCACGTCCGCGCTGGAGGACATCTGGCCGCTGCTCACCCCGCAGCAGCTCCTCGAGGACCTCTTCGGCGACCCGGACCGCCTGGCCTCCGCGAGCCGCGGCCTCCTCGACGGGGACGAGCGTGCCCTGCTGCATCGCGAACCCGGCTCCGGCTGGTCGGCGGCGGACGTGCCGCTGCTCGACGAGGCGGCCGAGCTGCTCGGCGTCGACGAGACGGAGTCCCGCCAGCAGCGCGCGGCCCACCGACGCGAGGCCGCCCGGTTCGCCCGGCAGGTGCTCCGCTCGAACGACCTGCTCGCGGAGGAGGCCGACGGAGACGCCGTCGACCCCGCGGCGTTGCTCACCGAGGAGGACCTGGCGGGCCGACACGCGGCTCGCGACCACCGGTCCTTCGCGGAGAAGGCGGCCGCCGACCGCACCTGGACCTACGGCCACGTCGTCGTGGATGAGGCGCAGGAGCTCTCGGCGATGACGTGGCGCGCGCTCTTCCGGCGCTGCCCGGCCGGATCGATGACCGTGGTCGGCGACGTCCACCAGGGCAGCGGACCGAGCGCGGCCACGTCCTGGGAGCTGGCGCTCGCACCGCACACGTCGGCCAGGATCCGCCAGCAGGAGCTCACCGTCGGCTACCGGACTCCGGAGGAGGTCATGGCTGCCGCGACGCCCGTGCTGGCCGCGCTCGACCCTGGTGCGAGCGTGCCGACATCCGTGCGGTCCACCGGGTTGGCACCCCGGCGCGTGACCGCGGCCCCGGACGACCTTGCCGGCGCCGTCGCCGCGACCGTCGCCCGGGACCGGCCCGCCGGCGGGTCGACGGCGGTCGTGGCTCCCGCCGCGCTCGTGCCTGTGCTCCGCGACGCCGTCGCGGACGCGCCCACCGGGACGGACCTGCTCGCGGACGTCGTCGTGCTGAGCCCGGCCGAGGCCAAGGGCCTGGAGTTCGACGCCGTCGTGGTCGCCGAGCCGGCGGGGATCATCGCCGAGCCGCGAGGGCTGGGCCAGCTCTATGTGGCGATGACCCGGACGACCGGCACGCTCACGGTGGTGCACACCGGCGAGATCCCCGACGTCCTGGCCCACCTCGAGCCGTAGTCCAGTCAGCGCACCTCGACGCCGGCGCCGCGCATGTGGTCCTTGACCTGACCGATGCTCAGCGTGGCGAAGTGGAACACGGAGGCCGCCAGCACCGCGTCCGCGCCGTGGCGGGCGGCCTGGGTGAAGTGCTCCGGCGCGCCGGCGCCGCCGGACGCGATGAGGGGGACGCCGACCCGGGCGCGGACGTCGTCGAGCATGGCGAGGTCGAACCCGCCGGTCGTGCCGTCCGCGTCCATGGAATTGAGCAGGATCTCCCCCGCGCCGAGCTCGGCACCGCGGGCCGCCCACTCGACGGCGTCGATGCCGGTGCCCGTCCGGCCGCCGTGGGTGGTGACCTCGTAGCCCGACGGCGTGGTGGTCGACCCTGTATGGATGTGGTCAGCTCCTCGCTCTCCGCTCGTTCCTCGCTCGTGCTCGTCGCCGACCGTGACGCGGCGCGCGTCCACGGACAGCACAAGCACCTGGCGGCCGAACCGCTCCGCGATCTCGGTGATCAGCTCGGGCCGGGCGATGGCGGCCGTGTTGACGCCCACCTTGTCGGCGCCGGCCTTGAGGAGCCGGTCGACGTCGGCCGTCGAGCGCACACCACCGCCGACGGTGAGGGGGACGAAGACTTCCTCCGCCGTGCGGGAGACCACCGCCATCGTGGTCTCGCGGGCCTCCGCCGAGGCCGACACGTCGAGGAAGGTGATCTCGTCGGCGCCGTCGGCGTCGTAGCGACGGGCCAGCTCGACCGGGTCGCCGGCGTCACGCAGGCCCTGGAAGTTAACGCCCTTGACCACGCGCCCGTCGGCGACGTCGAGGCACGGGATGACCCTGACCGCCACGCTCATGCTGCTCCTGCCCTGTTCGTCTCGTCCGCGCCCGCGGGCGCACCACGAGGCTAGTCGCCCGGCTACGGTGCCGGGGTGCCCGTCCATCCCGTGCCCACTCCCGCGACCGGTCCCGGCCACGCGCGCGTGCTGCCGCTGGTGCGGGCGGCCCTGGCCGGGCACGCCGGCACGGGCCCGGTCGTCGTCGGGATCGACGGACGGTCCGGGGCGGGAAAGACGGATCTGGCCGCGGAGCTCGTCACCGCGCTGCGGACCGAGACCGGTCTCGCGGACGACGGCGTCGTGCTGTTCGCGCTGGAGGACGTCTACCGCGGCTGGAACGGGCTCGCCGTCGGGCTCGGCGCCGTCGCCGCCGGTCTGCTGGAGCCGCTCTCCCGGGGCCTGACCGGCCGGTTGCGGCGCTACGACTGGCACGCCGGAGAGGTGGACGGCCTCGTCGAGGTACCGCCGCCGGGCGCACCGCTCCCCCGCGTGCTCGTGCTCGAAGGCTGCGGCGCCGGCTCGGCGATCTGCGCACCGTTCGTCGACGTGCTGGTCTGGCTGGACGCACCGGCAGACGTGCGACGGCGCCGCGCCATGGAACGGGACGAGGGATCGTGGACACAGATGTGGGACGTCTGGGCCGAGCAGGAGAGCGCCCTGCTGACGGCCCGTGACGCGCGGGCCGCGGCCGACCTGATCATCCGGACCTAGTCGGTCGGGGTCTCGCTCGCCTCGTCGCTTTCCTCGGCCGTCGGGGTGTCCGTCTCGGGCGACACGACGGTGTCCGAGCTGCCTCCCGAGGTGGCGAGGATGTCCACGACGAGGACGAGCGTCTCCGTGCCGTGCGCGAGACCGGGCGGGATGACGAGGAGCACCTGGGAGCCCACAGTCTGGTCGACCAGCCCGTCGCGCAGGCCCTTGAAGGTCTCGTCGAGCAGGACGGTCTGGGGAACCTTGCCGCCTTCCCACGTGGAGTCGTAGATCTCCCCCGACTGCCACTCGACGCCCGTGTACTGCAGGATCACCTCTTGGCCCGGCCGGACCTGCGGGCCGCCGCCACGGATCAACGGCTCGACGACGAGCTCGTCGGGCGGCGGGCTGTCGGGCACCTCGATCGAGGGCGCGCCGTCCTCGTCGAGGGTCACGGTGGGCAAGCCGTCGGGCAGGCTGGCCGGATCGACCTCCTGGCCTCTGGCCTGGGTGTACCGCACGTCGACGACGAGGACGAGCATGTGCTCCTCCCCGCCCTCGTCCACCGGCTGCCTGAGCAGCAGGCGGCTGCCCTCCCGGGAGCCGGTCAGGACGTCGAAGAGGTCCTCGCCGACGTCCTCCGGCGTGAGCATGAAGGTGCGCGCGACACCGACCTCGCGGTCCTCGACCAGCTCGCCGCTGTCGCCGTCGTACGCGGTGAGCGAGAGCAGCACGGGCTCGTCGGCGGCCAGCTTGCGACCGTCGCCCTCGACGAGGGTCTCGACGGACGCGTCGGCCAGCGGCAGTGGTGGCTCGAACGTCACGACCGGCACGGAGCCGAAGTCGCCCGAGACCTCGACCTCGTGTTTCTCCTCAGGGTCGGCTTCGTCGGTGCAGGCGACGAGCACGACGACCACGAGGAGTGCCGCCACCGCGGCACGCACCTTGCGTCCGGTCCTGCTCACGAGATTCACGGCGTGCAGCCTACGTCGCCCGGCGCGTGCTGACCTGCACCTGTGGTGCGGCTCTCAGGCCCGCAGCGTGGCGAGGAGGTCGTCGACCCGGGCATCGACCGGGGAGAACGGATCCTTGAGCACGACGGTGCTCTGGGACGCGTCGTTGATCTTCAGGTGCACCCAGTCGACCGTGATGTCACGCCGGCGCTCGTGGGCGGCGGCGACGAAGTCGCCGCGCAGCCGTGCCCGGGTGGTGGCCGGGGGCTCCGTGACGGCGGTCGTGATCTCGTCGTCGTCGGTGATGCGGGCCATGAGGCCACGGGCGGCCAGCGTGGACGCCAGGCCGCGTGCGGGTGAGATGTCGTGGTAGGCGAGCGCGAGGCGGGCCACCCGCGGGTCGTCGAGACCGAGCGTGTGCTTGGCACGGTACCGCTCGACCAGCCGGGCCTTGATCGCCCAGTCCAGCTCGGTCTCCACGCCGGTCGCGTCCTGTTCCCGCAGGGCCGTCAGACCCCGCTCCCACAGGTCGAGGACACGGCGCTGGACAACGCCGAGCTCGCCGCGCCGACCGGTGTCGTCGAGCCAGGTGCTCACGCGATCGAGGAACTCGGTCTGCATGTCCAGGGCGCTCATCCGTCGCCCGTCGACCAGCTCCACCGGGCCGGTGGCGGTCATGTCCCGGGAGGTCTCCCGGATGGCACGCATGGGCTCGGCCATGGCCAGGTCCCGGATCTTCACCCCGTCCTCGAGCATCCCGAGGAGCAGCTCGGTCATCCCGACCTTGAGCATCGTGGTGGTCTCGGCCACCGAGGAGTCCCCGACGATGACGTGCATGCGGCGGTACTTCTCGGCGTCGCCGTGCGGCTCGTCGCGCGTGTTGATGATCGGCCTGGACCGCGTGGTCGCCGAGCTCATCGCGTCCCACATCTGGTCGGCCCGCTGGGAGAACGCGTACGACGCTCCCCCGCCCGCCCGCGGCCGGATGTGGCCGGCGCCGGTCAGGATCTGCCGACTGATGAAGAAGGAGACGAGTGTCTCGCCCACCGACTGGAAGTCCCGGCGGCGGCGCAGCAGGTAGTTCTCGTGGCAGCCGAAGGAGTTGCCGGCCGAGTCGATGTTGTTCTTGAACAGGTGGATGGTGCCGGGCACTCCCTCCTCGGCGAGCAGCTCGTTGGCCTCCTCGGTCATCTCGTCGAGGATCCGTTCACCGGCGCGGTCGTTGACCACCAGCTGGTGGACGTCGTCGCACTCGGCCGTGGCGTACTCGGGGTGGGAACCGACGTCGAGGTACAGGCGTGCGCCGTTGCGCAGGAAGACGTTGGAGGAGCGGCCCCAGGCGACGACCTTGCGGAAGAGGTAGCGGGCGGCGTCGTCGGCCGTGACCCCGGTGGTCGCACCGGGGTGCGGCGCGCAGGTGATGCCGTACTCGGTCTCGACGCCGAAGATTCGACGCCTCACCCGATCCGACCCCTCACTGCCCACCCTTCTGGACGAAACCCTGGACGAAGGTCTCGGCGTTGGACTCCAGCACGGTGTCGATCTCGTCGAGGATGTCGTCGACGTCCTGCGTACGCACCTGCGCGGCCGTGGACACCGCCTCCGGACCTGCGTCGTCGCCCGGGTCATCCCTGCGGGTGGTCCGGCGCTGCTCCTGCTCTGCCATCACTTGCTCCCTTCCTCTGGTCCGATCCTAAGGCGCCGGGGGCTTCCGCAGGTTCTCCAACAGCTCCCGCGCCGTGCCGGACTTCTCCAGCAGCGCGCCGACGTGGTCGCGGCTGCCCCGCAACGGGTCCTTCATGGGGATCCGGACGAGGTGGTCGTTGCCCGGCACGTCCAGCACGACGGACTGCCACCCGGCAGCGGCGACCTCTCCCGGGTAGCGCGCCACGACCTGACCACGGAACCAGGCCCTGGTGTCCGTCGGCGGCGCGTGCTCGGCGGCGGCGACGTCGGCGTCCGTGACGAGGCGCTCGACCCGCCCGCCGGCGGCCAGCCGCCCGACGACGGAGCGCTCGGGCCGCAGGTCCGACCACTGCAGGTCGAGCGCCTGGAGACGTGGATGGTCCCACGGCAGGCCGTCGCGTCGCCGCATCCCCTCGAGGATCTGCTGCTTGGCGACCCACTCGACCTCCGCGGCCGCACCGGCCGGGTCGGTGGCGAGCCGGTCGAGGACGCCGCCCCACCGCTCGAGCACATCGGCCGTGGCGGTGTCCACGCCGGCGGCGGGCGCGGCCTGACGGACGGCCGCGGCGACGACGGCGAGGTACTCGCGCTGGATCTCCAGGGCCGTCAGCTCGCGACCGTCGGCGAGGGCCAGCCGGTGCGTGAGGGTGGTGTCGTGGCTGACCGCCCAGGTCTCCGGCACGGGGTCGGCGAGCATCAGCGCGTCGAGCTCGAGCGGGACGGCGTGCTGCTCGAGCAGCCACAGCACGAGGGACGTGGTGCCGACCTTGAGGTAGCTGGAGACGTCGAAGAGGTTCGCGTCGCCGCCGATGACGTGCAGCCGCCGGTGGCGCTCCGCGTCGCTGTGCGGCTCGTCGCGCGTGTTGATGATGGGCCGGTTGAAGGTGGTCTCGAGGCCGACGTCGTTCTCGACGTAGTCGGCCCGCTGGGAGATCTGGAAGCCAGGCGTCTCGCTGCGCTGTCCGATGCCGACCCGGCCGGCGCCGCAGAAGATCGGCCGGGTGACGAAGAACGGCGTGAGGTACCGGACGACGTCGGAGAAGCTCACGGCCCGGTCGAGCAGGTAGTTCTCGTGGGTGCCGTACGCCGCGCCCTTGCCGTCGACGTTGTTCTTGTAGACGACGACGTCGGGCAGCGCCGTCGTCGCGGCCAGGGAGTCCATGGCGGCCCGCATGATGAGCTCGCCGGCGCGGTCCCAGCGGACGGCGTCGAGCGGGTTCGTCACCTCGGGGCTGGAGTACTCGGGGTGCGCATGGTCGACGTAGAGACGCGAGCCGTTGGTCAGGACGGCGTTGTGCGCCGTGGGCAGCGCGGCCTCCGCGGGCGTGGGCCGTCGTAGGTAGGTGGTTCCGTGCGAGAGCGGACCGCCGGGAGCGTCGGTCAGCTGTGAGGCGTCGGCACCGGCGCGGTCCATGCGGAAGCCGCGCGCGTCGGCCAACGGGTCCTCACCGGCGTAGTCCCAGGTCACGTGCCCGCCGCGGCCGGCGCTGCCGGGCTGCGAGGCGTAGGCCGCCACGACGTGGTTGGACAGGAGGACCGGGTTGGCCCTCGGGTTGCCGGGCTCGAGGAGGCCGTACTCGGTCTCGATGCCCATCGGGCGGTGCACGCTCATCGACGTCCTCTTCGCCCTAGAGGTATCCGGGCACGGGCGTGATGGTCTCCACGCTGTCGGGGCCCGACTCCCCGATGGCGACGTGTCCGGCGCTCGTCGAGGGCCCCGCGCCGCGGCCTCCCAGGGTGCGCAGGTAGGTGATGCGCTCGCCCTTCTTGCCGGACACGCGTGCCCAGTCGTCCGGGTTGGTGGTGTTCGGCAGGTCCTCGTTCTCTCGCATCTCGGCCCCGAGCGCGCCGAGGAGGTGCTCGGTGCGCAGCCCGCGGCCACCGTCCGCGAGCAGGTCCTTGATGGCACGCTTCTTCGCCCGGTCCACGATGTTGGCGATCATGGCGCCGGAGGCGAAGTCGCGCATGTGCATGACCTCCTTGTCCCCGTTCGCGTAGGTGACCTCCAGGAACTCGGTCTCCGGGCCGGTGGCGTACAGCGCCTCCACGACGGTGTCGATCAACGCCGAGACGGTGCGCGCCGGGTCACCGTCGTGGCGGGCCAGCTCGTCGGCGTGCAGCGGCAGGTCGGCGGTGAGGTACTTCTCGAAGATCTCCCGGGCTCCCTCGGCGTCGGGCCGCTCGATCTTGATCTTCACGTCGAGGCGACCGGGGCGCAGGATCGCCGGGTCGATCATGTCCTCGCGGTTCGAGGCACCGATGACGATGACGTTCTCGAGCTTCTCCACGCCGTCGATCTCGCTGAGCAGCTGCGGGACCACGGTGGTCTCGACGTCGGAGGAGACACCGGTTCCCCGGGTGCGGAACAGAGCCTCCATCTCGTCGAAGAAGATGACGACCGGGATGCCGCGGGCGGCCTTCTCCCGGGCGCGGGCGAAGATGACCCGGACCTGCCGCTCGGTCTCGCCGACGTACTTGTTGAGCAGCTCGGGCCCCTTGATGTTGAGGAAGTAGCTGCGGGCCGCGGGCGCATGACCGGTGGCCTCCGTGGGCTCGGCGGACTGGCGCCGGCTCTGGGCGGTGACCGCCAGCGAGGTGGCGACGGCCTTGGCCACGAGGGTCTTGCCGCAGCCGGGCGGCCCGTACAGCAGGACTCCCTTCGGCGGCTTCAGCCCGTGCTCGCGGTAGAGCTCGGGGTGCAGGAACGGCAGCTCGACGGTGTCGCGGATCTGCTCGATCTGCGGACCGAGACCGCCGATGTCGGCGTAGTCCGTGTCCGGGACCTCTTCCAGCAGCAGCTCCTCGACCTCCGAGCGCACCACTCGTTCCAGGACGAACCCGGTGCGCATGTCGGCGGTCAGGGCGTCACCCACGCGGACCCCCGAGGTCAGCAGCGGGCCGGCGAGCCGCATCACTCGCTCGTCGTCGGTGCGCGCGTGGACGAGCACGCGGTCGCCGTCGAGCAGCTCCTTGGCCGTGACGATCTCGCCGGTGGTCTCGAAGGCGCCGGCGGCGATCACCAGGAGCTGCTCGTTGAGGCGGACCTCCTGCCCGGGGCGCAGGGCGCCGAGGGGCACGGCGGCGGAGACGGAGAGCCGCATCTTGCGCCCGCCGACGACCACGTCGGCCTCGCGCTCATCGGGGTAGGAGGCGAGGAACGTGCCGTAGGAGCCCGGCGGCTTGGTGACCGCGTCGAGCTGTTCCTGCATCTCGATGAGGCGTTGCCGGGCGGCGTCGAGCGCCTGGGCGAGCCGGTCGTTCTTGCTGGCGAGCGAGATCGCCCGCTGCTCGAGCTCGCGTTCGCGTGCGTTGTCGCCGTCGGCCTCTGCCATGGCGGTCCTTCCTCCCGGTGTCCTCACCAGGGTAGGACCGGCCGACGAGGTGGCGCCGCGCTGTCCGCCGTACGAGGCGCCGTCCGCCGTACGAGGGCGGTCGATCAGTGTTGACTAATATTCGTGCTGGGCGACAATGGAGCCGTGCACGCGTTCGACGTCCTGGGCGACCCGGTGCGCCGCCGCGTCCTGGAGCTGCTCTCCGACGGCGAGCGCACGGCGGGCGAGATCGTCACGGCGGTGCAGGGCGAGTTCGGGATCTCCCAGCCGGCCGTCTCGCAGCACCTCCGGGTGCTCCGCGAGTCCGGCTTCGCGACGGTGCGCGCCGAGGGGACCCGGCGCCTGTACGCCGTGGACCCCGCGCCGCTGCGTGAGGTGGACGCGTGGATCGACGATTTCCGCCACCTCTGGGTCGGCCCGCTCGAGGCGCTGGGCACCGAGCTGGCCCGGGGCAGGCGCGAGCGGCGCACGCAAGAGAAACCCCCCGAGCAGGACGGCCGGTGAGCGCGGCCGCGGCCACCGTCCCAGCGAGGGCTCAGTCCGGCGATTCCTGCGCGCCCGGTCCGGGACCCGGGGCGCTGGCCACGCCCGTCTGCTCGACCACGGCGCGGCGCCGGACGTCACGCCGTACGCGACGGATCTTCTTGTCGGAGACGGCCCGCTCCCCGACCTCCTCGGGAGTCCACTCGGCGTCGGCCGGATAGGCGCCCTTGGCCGGCCGATGCTTGCGGCGCGGCGGCGTCGTGCCGGGCGCGAGCCGGCGCGCGGTGACGAGGAACCCGGTGTGGCCGATCATCCGGTGGTCGGGCCGCACGGCCAGCCCCTCGAGGTGCCAGCCGCGCACCATCGACTCCCACGCCCGGGGCTCGGTGAAGTTCTCGCTCGTACGCACGTCCTCGGCGAACCGGCTGAGCTGCGTGGTGGTCGTCACGTACGCCAGCAGGACGCCCCCGGGCACGAGGGCCTCGGCGGCGGCGTCCAGGTTCTCCCACGGGGCGAGCATGTCGAGGACGACCCGGTCCACCGAGGCGGGGTCGACGGCGTCGGGCAGGACGTCGGCGAGGTCGCCGGTGCGGACCTCCCAGGCGGGGTGCTGGCCGCCGAACCAGGACTCCACGTTGCCGATGGCGATGTCCGCGAACTCCTCGCGGCGTTCCACCGAGATCAGGTGGCCGTGCTCACCGAGGGCGGAGAGCAGGCTCATGGACAGGGCACCGGAGCCGACGCCGGCCTCGACGACACGCGCCCCGGGGAAGATGTCGCCCATCTGGACGATCTGCGCCGCGTCCTTCGGGTAGATGACGGCGGCACCGCGCGGCATGGACAGGACGTAGTCGCTCAGCAGCGGCCGCAGGGCGAGCAGCTGGTGGCCCGTCGGGGTGTCGATGACGCTCCCGTCGGGCCGCCCGATGAGCTCGGTGTGCCGGAAGGAGCCCCGATGGCTCTGGAAGTACCCGTCGTGGCTGAGCAGGACCGTGTGCATCCGGCCCTTGACGTCCGTCAGCTGCACGCGTTCGCCCGCCCGGAAGGGGCCGCGACGGCGGGCGGGACCGCCCAGGACGTCGTCGTCGGGCATGCTCGGGAGGGTCCGGGGGTCGGTGGTGTCGGTGCTATCGGGCGGGTCGTCGCTGGTCACGACGGGCGAGTCTACGGCCGTGCGCCACGCATGGCGCGCGCCACGGCCGCCACCTCGACGACGCCGCGCACGCCGCCGCCGTCCACGAGGACGACCACCGGTCCGTGGTGCTGGGCGTCGGCCACCGCGGCGATCGCCGGCCGCCCGCTGACGGCGGTGACGATCTGCGGCGGCGCCAGGGCACGGGCGGCGGCGCTCACCGGGGTCGATGAGCGGGCGGCGTGCGGGACCTGCCCTGCCACGGCGGGGTCGAGCAGGGCGACCGGACGGCCCCCGCTGACGAGGACGACGTAGGCGCCCGGGCGCCCGGCGAGCTCGGCGTCCGCCAGGGAGGCTCCGGTGTCGAGCGTGACGGCCGGTGCGGCGAGCGCGCGAAGGTCCACCGAGTCCGCCTGCTGACGGGCGCGGGCCCCCCGGAGAGCCTCGCCGGCCCCCATCCAGAGGAACACCGCGACGAGGACGATCCAGATGCTGCCGAGGTCGGGCCGTCCGCCCCGGACGAGCGGGACGACGATGAGGACGACGGCGATCGCCACCACGACGACGCGCCCGATCCATGCCGCGACGATGGTCCCGCGCGTGCGGTCGCCCGTGATCGCCCACACCAGGGCCTCGAGGATGTGTCCGCCGTCGAGCGGGAGACCGGGGAGCAGGTTGAAGGCCGCGACGATGCCGTTGGAGATCAGCGCTCCGTAGAGCAGCAGGGCGGCCGGGCCGGTGATGTCGAGGCTCTGCAGGGCAAGCCAGGCTGCGACGGCGAGGACCGCGTTGGCGGCGGGACCAGCCGCCGCGACGAGCGCCGATCCGCCGGGCCGGGACAGCTCTCGCTCGAAGGCGGTGTGCCCGCCCCAGAAGGTGAGCACGTACTCGCGGGGGCGGCCGCCGAAGCGTTGTGCCGTGAATCCGTGCGCCAGCTCGTGCAGGAGGACCGAGACCAGCAGCATGACGACGAAGGCCAGCGTCGTGGCGACGACCGTGCCGGTGGTGGCGCTCGGGACGAGGTCGCCGACCAGCGGGTAGTACAGGAAGACGAGGATGGCCGCGATCAGCAACCAGGAGGGCGCCAGCACCACGGGGATCCGACCCACGTGCCCGACCACCCAGCCCGAGGTCACGCGTGTGCCGATGCGGACGGAACTGGTGCTGCTCACCCGTGCAGCCTAAGCGGGCGGCCACTGCCTCCACACATATGACGTTCCGCCGAGAGATCCCCAGCTCCGCCGTGCCTCCCCCGCCGTGTCAGCCCCGCGACCTACGGTGGGGGCTATGACGGACACGGTGGTGGACAGCAGCCTGCAAGACGCTCCCGAGGAGCGCCGCCGGGCTGCGATCTCGCCGTCGCGCGCCAAAGACTTCCTGCAGTGTCCGCTGCTGTTCCGGTTCCGCGCCATCGACCGGCTCCCCGAGCCGCCCAGCCAGGCGGCCGTCAAGGGCTCGCTGGTGCACAACGTGCTGGAGCGCCTCTTCGACCTGCCCGCGGCGGGACGTACGGAGGATGCCGCGCACGGTCTCCTGGACCCGCAGTGGGAGACGCTGCAGGAGGAGCGCCCGGACGTGGCCGAGATGTTCACCGGCCCGGAGGAGCTCACGGCGTGGCTGGCCGAGGCTCGTGGGCTGCTGACCCAGTACTTCCGGATGGAGAACCCCAGCCGGCTCGAGCCCGCCGAGCGCGAGGCGAGAGTGGAGACCGAGCTCAGCTCCGGCATCCTGCTCCGCGGCTTCGTCGACCGGATGGACGTCGCACCGAACGGCGCCGTGCGGGTCGTCGACTACAAGACCGGCAAGTCACCGCATCCCAGCTACCAGGACGACGCGCTGTTCCAGATGCGGTTCTACGCCCTCATGCTGTGGCGGCTGCACGGGACGGTCCCGGCGCGCCTCCAGCTGGTCTACCTCGGCAACGGCCGGACCCTCACGCACGATCCGGTCGAGGAGGAGCTCGTCGCGTTCGAGCGAGATTTGGAGGGCCTGTGGCAGCGGATGGCCGGGGTCGCCCGTGCGGAGAAGTTCGCGCCACGGCCCTCGCGGCTGTGCGCGTGGTGCTCGTTCCAGCGGTACTGCCCCACGTTCGGCGGCGAGCCGCCGGAGCTGCCCGCCGACGGCGTCGCGCACCTCCTGACGGTCCAGGCCGTCTGAGGGGCCCGAGGGCGCCTCAGTCCTGGAGAGCCGGCAGCCCGTCGATCGAGGTGCGGTTGCGCCGCTCCTGGTAGTCCCGCACGCCGTCGGGTCCCTTGCGCTCCATGTGGCCGACGAGCAGGTCCCGCTCGCCGCGGTAGTCGAGCAGCGGCACCCCGAACCCGCACGAGTCGCTGACCCGCTCCACGTCGATGACGATCACGGCGCGGGCAGCGGGTGAGTCCGCCGTCTCGAAGTGGCCGGCCCAGTCGCGGTACCCGGCGTCGCCGGGCCGCACCACGCGGCCGCGGCCGTAGAGCCGCAGGATGTTCGGCTGGCCGTCGAAGGCGCAGAACATCACGGTGATGCGGCCGTTCTCGCGCAGGTGCGCGATCGTCTCCGCGCCGCTGGCGGTCAGGTCGAGGTAGGCGAAGGTGCGCTCGTCCACGACGACGGACGTCCCGGCGACGCCCTTCGGGGAGAGGTTCACGTGGCCGTCACCGGACAACGGTGCGGTGGCGACGAAGAACATGTGCTGCGCCGCGATGAAATCGCGCAGCCCGGGCGTGATCTCGGGGTGGACTTTTCCCATCGTTCAGCTCATCTCCGCGCCAGTCAGCTTCTCCAGGTCCTCGCCGGCGAGGACCCGTTCGATCGCGTCGAGGTCCACGTCCTCCAGCGACCGCACCCGGCTCAGTCCGGGCATGGCCGGGACGTCGACGAACATCGGGACCGCGAGGGTCCGTGCGCCCGCGGCGAGCGCCGAGGTCACACCCGGCACGGAATCCTCGATGGCGACGCACCGGGCCACGTCCACGCCGAGCTTGTCCGCCGCGACGAGATATGGCTCCGGGTCCGGCTTGCCGTTGGCCACCTCGTCGCCGGCGACCACGGCCGCGAAGCTACCGTCCGGCGCCCACTCGACCACCGCGTGCGCGAAGGCCGCGTAGGACATCGTCACCAGGGCGCACGGGATCGCTGCGGACCGCAGCAGCGAGAGCAGCTCGAGCGCACCCGGCCGCCACGGAGCCCCGCTGACGCGCAGCTGGTCCAGCACGCTCGCCTGCAGCGCCTCGACGACGTCTTCCGGCCTGCCGCCGACGCCGGTGTGTCGCTGAAAGATCCGGGCGTTGGTGAGGAGGTCGTTGCCGACGAGCTCGAGGCCCTGCTCGTGCGTCCACACGGCGCCGTGGCGCTCGGCCAGCGCGGTCTCCGCGGCCATCCAGTAGGGCTCGGAGTTCACCAAGGTCCCGTCCATGTCCCACAGGACGGCCTCAGGCCGTGCTCTTGCGTTCACGTCGCGACCCTATCGGCCCTTACTGTGGGGCCCATGACGAGTGCGGACCCGAGCCAGTCCCCGGAGCCGACCGACGAGCCCCGCCGGGACGACGACGCACATCCGGAGCTGCCGCCCGCCATCCTGCTGGCCGCCTTCGAGGGCTGGAACGACGCCGGTGGGGCCGCGTCGCAGTCGGTGGAGATCATCGCCGACGCCTGGGACGCCGAGGACGTCCACGAGCTCGACCCGCAGGACTACCACGACTTCCAGGTCAACCGGCCGAACGTGAGCATCAGCCCGGACGGCAGTCGGTCGCTCACCTGGCCCTCCACCACGATCTCGGTCGCCACGACGCCGATCTCCGGACGCCGGGTCGTACTCGTCCAGGGCGTCGAGCCGTCGTTCCGGTGGCGGGACTACTGCGACGAGATCCTCGAGGTCGCGCGCGGTCTCGGAGTCGGCACGGTCGTCGGCGTCGGCGCCCTGCTGGCCGACGTCCCGCACTCGCGCCCGATCCCGGTCCAGACCTCGTCCAACGACCCGCAGGTCCAGGCGCTGCTCGGCGTGGAGGGCTCGGAGTACGAGGGCCCCTCCGGCATCGTCGGCGTCCTGACCCACCTGGCCGGCGAGCACGACATGCACACCCTCGGTGTCTGGGCGGCCGTGCCGCACTACGTCTCGCAGCCGCCGTCGCCCAAGGCGACGCTGGCGCTGCTGCTGCGCCTCGAGGAGCTGGTCGGCGAACCCCTGCCCGTCGGTGAGCTCCCGGAGGACGCGCGGGCCTGGCAGGCCGGTGTGGACGAGCTGGCGGGGCAGGACCCGGACGTCGCCGAGTACATCCAGCAGCTCGAGGAGGTCAAGGACACCGCCGAGCTGCCCGAGGCCTCCGGCGAGGCCATCGCGCAGGAGTTCGAGAGGTACCTGCGCCGTCGGGACACCCGGGGTGACAAGGGCGACAAGGGCGGACCTCCCCCGCCCTCCGGACCGACCGGGATGTGAGCACCGCTCCCTCGCTCGTCCACAACGCGAGACGCGTCCCGGCGCCGCGGTCGACGGCGGGCTCCCGCCCCTAGCGTGTGGCGCGTCCGGTCGACGGCAGGCGTCGCCCGGCGGAAGGGAGGGACAGTGCGCAGCTCGATCCACCACGTCGTGTCGCCGATGCTGACCTGTCGCCGTCACGTCGACCTCAAGCGCACCAGCTCCGCCGTCTGTCGCGGCTGATCCGCTCCGGCTCCCGCACTCTTCCGACCTGCCGACGGCGCACCGGAGCGCCGTCGTCCCGCCGCACCGGCGGATCAGTACTTCGGCGCGCCCGCGCCCGCCACCCACAGACAGGACCTCAGCCATGCTCCTCACCGGGCTTCTCCTCGGCGCCGTGCTCGGCTTCGTCATGCAACGCTCCCGGTTCTGCGTCACCGGCGCGTTCCGGGACGTGTTCGTGTCCCGCTCGACGCGGTGGCTCACCGCGTTCCTCATCGTCATCGCCATCCAGTCCGTCGGCGTCGCCGCCCTCCAGGGCGCCGGCGTCATCTCACCGCCCAGCGACGCGCTCGCGCTGCCGGCCGTCGTCGCTGGAGGCCTGATCTTCGGCGTCGCGATCGTGCTCGCCGGCGGCTGCGCCACCGGTACCTACTACCGCTCGGGCGAGGGCCTGATCGGTTCCTGGATCGCGCTCGCTCTCTACGGCATCTCGGCCGCCGCGATGAAGTACGGCGTCCTCGCCGGCTTCACCACCTGGGCCACGTCGTTCACCGTCCCGGTCACGACGATCCACGCGTCCCTCGGCGTCAGCTCGTGGGTCATGGTCGCCGCGCTCGGCGCCGTCGTGCTGTACCTGGTCCGCCGCCACCTCGCCACACCGCGGCTGCCGCTGGCGACGCTCCCCTCGCGGCGGACGGGAGCCGCGCGTGTGCTCTTCGAGAAGCCGTGGGGCGCCTTCTCGGCGGCCGTGCTGGTGGGGCTTATCGCGATCGTCGCCTGGCCGCTGTCGACGGCGACGGGCCGCGAGTCCGGCCTGGGGATCACCACGCCGTCCGCCGACATCGTCACCTACCTCGTCACGGGCGACCCCGAGGTCGTCGACTGGGGCGTCTTCCTGGTCCTGGGCCTGCTCGTGGGCTCGTTCGTCGCCGCCAAGGGCTCCGGCGAGTTCCGCCTCCGCGTCCCGGACGGCACGACCGTGGTCCGCTCCGTCATCGGCGGAACCGGCATGGGCGTCGGAGCTGCCCTGGCGGGCGGCTGCACGATCGGGGCCGCCATGGTCGACACGGCCCAGTTCAGCTACCAGGGCTGGTTGGCGTTCGGCTGCATGGTTCTCGGCGTCGGGCTCGGGACCAGGGCGTTCGTGCTGCGCCGGCCGCTCACCGCCGGCCGGTCGACGACGCCCGTCGGCGCAGCCGCCTGACCGTCACCGCCGCCGCCTGACCACCACCAGCGAAAGGACCAGACCCATGGCCACCAAGACCGTGCTGCAGACCGACGGGCAGGTATGCCCCTTCCCCCTCGTCGAGGCCAAGGACGCCATCGCCGGCCTCGACGTGGGCGACGAGCTCGTCATCGACTTCGACTGCACCCAGGCGACCGAGACGCTCCCGCGCTGGGCCGCCGAGAACGGCTACCCCGTGACCGCGTTCGACCGGCGCGGGGACGCCAGCTGGACGATCACCGTCAAGAAGGCCTGAGCAGGCTCACCCCGAGGAGCGCGTCGACGGTGCGCCGGACGAGGTCCGGTGCGCCGTCGACCTGGTCGCCGGCGCCGTCGAGCGCCCGCTCCACCCACGCGTCCACCGCCGCGACGGCACGGGGCGCGTCGAGGTCGTCCGCCAGCGCGGCCCGCACCTCGGCGAGGACCGGCTCGGCGTCGGGCCCGCTCCCGGTCTCGCACGCCCGGCGCCACCGGTCCAGGCGAACCTCGGCGGCGGCCAGGTCCTCGTCGCGGTACTCCCAGTCGGAGCGGTAGTGGTGCCCGAGCACCACCAATCGCACGGCCATCGGCTCCGCGCCGCCCGCGACGAGGCGCGAGACCAGGACGAGGTTTCCACGGGACTTGCTCATCTTCTCACCGTCGTAGCCGACGAGTCCCGCGTGGCTGTGCAGCATCACGGGCATCGTGTCGCCGCCGAGCATCCGCAGGTGGGACTCGCTCATCTCGTGGTGCGGGAAGACCAGATCCCGACCGCCGCCCTGGACCTCCACGTGAGCCCCGAGGTACGCGTGGGCGAGACAGGCGCACTCGATGTGCCAGCCGGGTCGGCCGGTCCCGAGGACGCCGCCGTCCCACTCGGGCTCGCCGGGACGGGTCCGTCGCCACAGCAGCGGGTCGAGGGCCTGCCGCTTGCCGGGGCGTTCGGGGTCACCGCCGTTCTCCGCGAAGACCCGCATCATCTCGTCCTGCTCGAGCCGTGCGCCGGTACCGAAGAGCGGGTCGATGCTCAGATCGGCGTAGACGTCGCCGAGCTCCGGTGCGCGTCCGCCGGCCCCGTCGGGGATCGACACCCGGTAGGCGGTGCCCTCCTCGAGCATGTGCTCGACGGCGGCCACCACCACGTCGACCGCCTCGACGACGCCGACATAGCTGTCGGGCGGCAGCACGCGCAGCGCCGCCATGTCCGACCGGAACAGGTCGGTCTGGTCCTCGGCGAGCTGGCGCCAGCTCACGCCCGACTCGGTCGCACGCTCGAGCAGCGGGTCGTCGACGTCGGTGACGTTCTGCACGTACGTCACGCGTCGGCCGGCGTCCCTCCAGGCGCGGACCAGCAGGTCGTACGCGAGGTAGGTGCTGGCATGGCCGAGATGCGTGGCGTCGTACGGAGTGATGCCGCAGACGTAAAGGTTCGCCCGGTCGCCCACGCCTCGGGTCGGGGCAAGAGCGGCGGCCGCGGTGTCGTGCAGGTTCACGATCGAGCCCTTGCCGGGAAGCGTCGGGATGGCGGGAGCGGACCAGGAGTGCACGTGCCGACTCTAACCGTCGAACCGCGTCCGCAAGACGGCGCCCCGCGAGTCGGGTCATCGGGTCGGTCAAGGTTCGGTCAGGGTCCGGCCGGCACCGTCGCGGCCGGTTCGGCGTCGATGGTGCCAGCGACGACCAGAGCGACGACAACGACCGCGAGGACGATCCGATAGAGGACGAACGGCGCGTAGCTGTGGTGGGAGACATACCGGAGGAACCACGCGACCGCGGCGTACCCGACGACGAAAGCGACGGCCGTGGCGAGCGCGATGTAGGCACCGGGAACACCGTCCCTGCCCTCGGCCGGCTCGCCGACCAGCACGTCGGCGAAGAGCTTGTAGAAGCCGGACGCCATGACGGCCGGGATGGCGAGGAGGAAGGCGTACCGGGCCGAGGCCTCCCGGGTGTAGCCCATCAGCAGGCCGGCGGTGATCGTGCCACCCGAGCGTGAGACGCCGGGGATGAGCGCCATGGCCTGCGCGAACCCGAAGATGAGGGCGTCACGCCAGGTCAGGCGGTCCAGGGTCAGGGTGCGGCGGGACGTCATGTCTGCCCATCCGAGCAGGAGCCCGAAGACGGCGAGCGCCGCCGCCGTGATGTACAGGTTGCGCAGCGAGTGGTCGATCGCGTCCTCGAACGTCAGCCCGAGCACCGCGATCGGGATCGACCCGACGATGATGAACCAGCCCATCCGCGCGTCGGGATCGCTGCTCGGGACGGTGTTCTTCCAGGGCCCGACGGGGAGGGCGCCGAACCACCGCGAGACGATGCGGCCGATGTCCTTGCGGAAGTAGAGCACCACGGCGGTCTCGGTGCCGATCTGGCTGACGGCCGTGAACGCCGCACCGGGGTCGGCGCCGCTGGGCAGCAGCTCGCCGACGATCCTCAGGTGCGCGCTCGAGGAGATCGGCAGGAACTCGGTGAGGCCTTGCACGAGGCCGAGGACGATCGCTTCCCACCAGGTCACGAGGGGAAACGATAGGCCACCGGGAACCGTGCGCCGTCAGCCCGTGGTCGCACCGTCGCGGGCCGGCGTACGACCGGCGGTGGAGGCCGTGCTGGCCGGGCAGGCACGGCGTCGCGACTACGGTGACCACATGCAGCAGCGCAGGGTCGGCCGAACGGGTCTTCGGGTCTCGAGCATCGGCCTGGGCACGATGACCTGGGGCCGGGACACGGAGGAGCACGACGCCGCGGAGCAGCTCAAGGCTCTCCTCGACGTCGGCGGGACCCTCGTGGACACGGCCGCCGGCTACGGCAACGGTGCCGCCGAGGCGCTGCTCGGTCACCTCCTGGGCTCCGGCGTCGATCGCCGCGACGTCGTGCTCGCCTCCAAGGCGGGCATGCGTGGCGGGGTGGCCGACGCGTCCCGCAGAACCCTGCTGGACGACCTCGACGACTCGCTCGACCGGCTCGGCACCGACCACCTCGACCTGTGGCTGGTGGAGCACCCGGACCCGGCCACGCCGCTCGAGGAGACGGTCGGCGCCCTGGAGGATGCCGTGCGCAGCGGCCGCACCCGTTACGTCGGCCTGTCGAACTTCCCGGCCTGGAAGACGGCGCAGGCGGCCACGCTGCTGGCCACGGCCGGCCCTGGGATGGCCGCCGTGGAGATGGAGTACTCGCTACTCCAGCGCGGGGTCGAGCGCGAGATGGTGCCGGCGGCTCGGTCGCTGGGTTTCGGGGTGCTCGCCTGGTCCCCGTTGGGTCGCGGGGTCCTGACGGGCAAGTACCGCGCCACCGTGCCGGCGAGCTCACGGGCGGCCTCACCGCACCTGCGCGGGTTCGTCGAGCCCTACCTCACCGACCGGTCCCACGGCGTCGTGGAGGCCGTCATGACGGCCGCCAACGGCCTCGGCAGGACGCCGCTCGAGGTGGCCATGGCTTGGGCCCGGGACGCCCCGGGCGTCGCCTGCGCGATCACGGGTGCCCGCAACGCCGGCCAGCTGCGCGGCGTGCTGGCGGCCGACGACCTGGAGCTGCCGGAGGCCATCCGTGACGTCCTGGACGAGGTCACCGCGCCGGGGCTGGGCTATCCGGAGCGGCCCTGAACCGCCTCCCGGTCAGCCCTTCTCCTCGTCGTACTCGAGCTCGTCGTCGTCCTCGTCGTCATCTTCATCGTCGTCGGTGTAGATGTCGAACGGCGTGTCGACCCCGTACCCGGTGAACAACGCGTCGTCGTAGGTGTCGAACGCGTCCATCAGGGTGTTCGCGGCGGACTCGACTGCCGGTGCGTCGCTGTCACGAGCAGCGGCGACCGCGTCGTAGTGTGCTTCGAACGCAGCGATGAGTCGGTCGAGCGCAGCCCGCGGATCGTTTGCCATGGGACGAGCGTAGCGTTCTCGCCCAGGTGGCACAGCCGACTTCTGACCTGCGGCGACAGGTGTGATTTGGGACATGTCGGTGAGCGGAGGGAGCATAAGAGGATGCCGGGTCAGAACCACAGCACCGCCGTCAGGAAGCGCCGTCGCAACGCTTCCGACGCCTACTACGAGTACCGCACGGTCACGCTGCCGACGAACGTCACCAGGGGTGATGTCCGCAGGTTGCTCACGGACGAGGCCGAGTACGGCCGATGGGAGCTTGCCCGTACGCGGCTCTACGTCGGCGGTACGCGCAAGGTGTGGTTGCGTCGCAAAGCCATGACGGTGCAGAGCACCCTCTGACGCCGGTGGTCCGGGCCTGCTCGTTCAGCAGGTCCGGACCAGCCGCTCCAGAACGCGGCAGCCGAACTTCAGCGCGTCGACGGGGACCCGTTCGTCGACGCCGTGGAACATGCCCGCGAAGTCGAGGTCGGCCGGCAGCCGCAGTGGGGCGAACCCGTAGCCGGCGATCCCCAGCCGGGACATCGACTTGTTGTCGGTGCCGCCGGAGAGCATGTAGGGCAGGACGCGGGCACCCGGGTCCTCGGCGTCGATGGCCGCCACCATGGCGTCGACCAGGTTGCCCGAGAACGGCACCTCGAGGCCGGTGTCGCGGTGGATGTGCTCGATCCGCACGTCCGGCCCGGCGAGCTCGGCGAGGGTCTCCATGACCGCCTTCTCGTCCCCCGGGATCGGGCGCACGTCGACGGTGGCGCTCGCCTGGCCCGGGATGACGTTCGCCTTGTAACCGGCGTCGAGCTGACTGGGGTTGGCCCCCGTGCGCAGCGTCGCACCGACGAACTTCTGCACCGGTCCGAGCGCCTCGACCAGCGGCGCGATGCTCTGTGGGTCGGCCGGGTCGTAGGTCGTGCCGGTCAGCTCGGCCACGCCGTCGAGCAGCTGCTGGACGGTCTTGGTCAGGTGCAGCGGGAAGGTGTGCTGCCCGATCCGGTGCACCGCGCCGGCGAGGTTGGTCACGGCGTTGTCCGTGTTGACCTGGGACCCGTGCCCGGCGGTGCCGTCGGCGATCAGGCGCAGCCACGCGAGGCCCTTCTCCGCCGTCTGGAGGAGGTAGGCGCGGCGGCCGTCGATCTCCACGGAGAAGCCCCCGACCTCGCTCAGCGCCTCGCTGGCGCCCTCGAAGAGGTCAGGCCGATTGTCGACGAGCCACCGAGCGCCCATCGGGCCGCCGGCCTCCTCGTCGGCCATCAGGGCGATGATCAGGTCGCGCGGCGGCTGCCACCCGGTGCGGCCCATGTCGCGGACCAGCGCCAGGATCATGGCGTCCATGTCCTTCATGTCGACGGCGCCCCGGCCCCAGATGAGGCCGTCGTGCTCCTCGGCCCCGAAGGGATCCACCGACCAGTCCTCGGCCGCCGCCGGCACGACGTCGAGGTGGCCGTGCAGCACCAGTGCGGACCGGGAGGGGTCCGTCCCCGGGATGCGCAGCACGACGCTGGAGCGGCGCGGCGCCGACTCGACGAGCTCGGGCTCCCACCCGACCTCGGTGAGCTGCTCCATGACGTACTCGGCGGCCTCCCGCTCCCCCGGACCGGACCCGTCGCCGTAGTTCGAGGAGTCGATGCGGATGAGGTCGCGGCAGATGCGCACGACCTCGTCCTCGGGGCGCAGGAGCTGGCTGGCGGGGCTGGTCATAGGCGCAGGCTACCGACCCGCCGGCCCGTGCCGATCACGCCGTCTGCGGCTCGGAACGGCTGGTCAGTCCTGCAGGCCCCGCCGGGCGAGCAGCGGCTCGATGCGCGGGTCGCGGCCGGTCAGGTCGCGGAAGGATTGCAGCGGGTCCTGAGCGTTGCCGCGCGAGAGCAGCTTGTCGCGGAACTTCTGGCCCGCCAGGCGGTTGAGGCCGCCGTCGCCCGCGATCTGGGCCTCGGCGAACCACACAGAAGTGTCGGCGTCGAGGACCTCGGACCAGATGTAGGAGTAGTAGCCGGCGTCGTACCCGCCACCGAAGGTGTGGTTGAAGTACGTGGACCGGTACCGCGGCGGGACGAGCTCCAGGCCGACTCCCGCGTTCGCCAGGGCCGTGCGCTCGAACGCGGTGACCTCCTCCGGATCGGTCGGGACCTCCTCGGGCGTGAGCTGGTGCCACGCCTGGTCGAGCAGCGCCGCCCCGAGGTACTCGGTGGTGGCGAACCCCTCGCCGTACTCGGCGACGGCGAGGACCTTGGCCAGCAGCTCCGCCGGCATCGGCTCACCGGTGACGTGGTGGCGGGCGAACCGCTCGACGACGGCCGGGTTGGCCATCCACATCTCGTTGACCTGGGAGGGGTACTCGACGAAGTCCCGCGGCACCGACGTGCCCGACAGCGTCGGGTACCGGACGTCGGAGAACAGGCCGTGCAGGGCGTGACCGAACTCGTGGAAGCAGGTGCGCACCTCGTCCCAGGTGAGCAGGGTCGGCTCACCCTCCGGGGGCGCGGTCAGGTTGAGGTTGTTGACGACGACGGGATGGCGGCCGAGCAGGTGCGACTGGTTGCACAGGTGGTGCATCCACGCGCCGCCGCGCTTGCCGGAGCGGGCGTAGTAGTCACCGACGAACAACCCGAGGCCCGTGCCGTCCTCCTCCCTGACCTCCCAGATGCGCACGCCAGGGGTGTAGCCGGCCAGATCCGCGCGCTCGTGGAAGGTCAGGCCGTAGAGCTGGTTGGCGGCGAAGAAGACGCCGTCCGCGAGGACACGGTCGAGGTCGAGGTATGGACGCAGGACGGCGTCGTCGACGCCGTAGCGATCCCGACGGACCTTCTCGGCGTAGTTGGTCCAGTCGGCGGCCTGCAGGGCCGTGCCGTCGGCCACTGAGGGGTCGGCGTCGAGCATCTCCTGCAGCTCGTCCGCCTCCTTCTCGGCGTTGCGGGCGGCGGGACCGGCCAGGCGGGCGAGGCGCTCGTTCACCGCCGTCGAGGTGGCGGCCGTGGCGTTCTCCGCCACGTAGGCGCCATGGTGCTCGTACCCGAGCAGCCGGGCGCGCTCGGCACGCAACCGAGCGATCTCCAGCAGGGTGGCACGGGTGTCCGAGGCGTCGTCGACGCCGGCGCCGCGGTCCTGGGAGGCCGCGAGCAGCTCGGCGCGCAGGCCTGCGTCGTCGAGCTGCGCGAGCAGCGGCTGCTGGGTGGGCAGACCGAGGGTGATCAGGTGCCCCGCGTGGGAGTCCCGGTCCTTGGCGCTGCGTGCCAGGGCGGCCAGAGTGCCGTCGTCGAGGCCGGCCAGGCGGGCGGGGTCGGTGACCGCGACGGCGCCCGCCTCCATGGCCTTGACGACTCGCTGGCTGAACTCGGTCTCGAGCGTGACGAGGCGGGAGTTGAGCTCCTTCAGGCGCTCGGTGTCCGCGTCGCCGAGCTGGACGCCGGCGCGCACGAAGTTCTTCCGGTACTCCTGGAGCAGCCAGCCGGTCTCGGCGTCGAGGTCGAGGAGCGGCGCCGCGTTGGTGAGGGACTCGATGCGGGCGAAGAGGTTCCGGTCGAGCCAGAAGGCGTCGCTGTGGGCAGCGAGCTGCGGAGCGATGTCCGTCTCGATCTCGTCGATCTCGTCACCGCCCACCGAGGACGCGAGCGTGTGGAAGACGACCAGCACGCGGTGCAGGAGGTCCCCGGACCGCTCGAGCGCCTCGAGCGTGTTCTCGACGTCGGGCAGTGCGGGGTCCGTGGCGACGGCCTCCCACTCGGCGCGCTGGGCGTCCAGGCCGGCGGCGATGGCGGGACGGAAATGCTCGGTCTGGACGGCCGCGAAGTCCGGCAAGCCGTACGGCAGGGCCGAAGGCTGTGCGAACGGGTTCGTCGGATCGAGACGGGGTGCGGCCGCGGTGGCCGGGGCGTCTGGCATGGCCGCCATTGTGCACGTGACCTGCGACGTCGGCCGAATCGGACGGGAGTGACACCGGCGCGGCTCGGGAGCATCCTGGTGCCATGGAGTTCCCGGACCCGGTGTGGCCGGTCATCGTGCTCGCGCTCATCCAGCTGGTCGACGGTCTGCTGTCCGTCGGACCGGTGACATTCGTCGCGCGGTGCTTCAACGACGTGGGGTTCCCGAGGAGGTACTGGCGGCTGGCGCCGTTGGTGAAGCTGGCCGCCACGGTGGGCCTCGTGCTGGGAGTCTGGGTGCCGTACCTGGCGTTCGTGACGAGCGTGGCGCTGGTCGCCTACTTCGTGGTGGCCATCAGCTTCCACGTCCGGGCACGCGACTTCGGCCGAAATCTCTTCGTCAACGCGACCGGCATGCTGCTGATCTGCCTCGCGGTGACGGTGTTCTGCTTCCTGGTCTGACTCGCAGTCCGACCGACGCAGCCGTGGACCCTCAGGCCCGCGGGCGGTACCCGTGCGCGGCGAGCACCCGGGTGATGTCCGGCGGGAAGTAACCCGGCCCCTTGAGGACCTTGCCGTCCTCTCGGTAGATGGGCTTCCCGTCCTCGCCGAGCTTGGACAGGTTCGACGCCTGGATCTCTGCGAGGACGTCGTCCAGCGGGATGCCGCACTCGAGCGCCATGCCGTAGACGACGTACACCAGGTCGCCGAGCGCGTCGGCGGCCTCGAGGGTGTCGCGCGTACCGTCGTCGGCCGCGACGGCACGGGTGAAGGCCGCGGACATCTCCGCCCCGGCCTGCTGGCCGTAGACGGCCTCGACGAGCTCGGCGAGCTCCTCGGACACGAGCGCCATGCGCATGTGGATGCGGTCGCGGTCGACGTCCGGCGCGCCGGAGACGACCGGCAGCGCGTACGTGTCGTGGAACTGCCGGACGAGGGCCTCGGGGTCGCGCGGTGAGGGCACTTCCGCCGACGGCGAGGCATCCGCCGTCGGCCCGTCCCAGGGTGCGGCCGGCTCGCGCGGGTCGTCCTTGCGCAGCGTGCCGATCCAGGCGTCCTTCCACTCCCCCCGAGACAGGTTGAGGCCGCGCACGGAGCCCTCCTTGCGGAAGCCGTGCCGCCACACGACCCGCCACGAGTCCCAGTTCCCCTCGTCGGCGCGCCACTGGACGAGCTCGAGGCCGAGCCGGCCGAACGCCTCGTCGAGGGCGAGACCGACCGCGCGGTGCATGACGCCGGCCCCGCGAGCCTGAGGTGCCAGCCAGTACCCCAGCTCCGCCTTGCCGTACTGGGCGTCAGCGAGCCCGACCATGCCGACGAGGCGCGTACCGCCGTCGTCCACCGGCCGGATCGCCCACGTCGGCGAGCCGTTCTCCCATCCCCGCGGCACCATCGTGGAGACGAAGCCCGCCGCGTCCTCACGGGTGTACGGGCTCGGCACGGTCGTCCAGTGCTGGATGTCGGGCTCGGCGCAGATCTCGGTGATGCGGTCGACGTCGTCGGCGGTCGGCGCGGACAGCAGCAGGCTGCCGTCGCCCGAGCGCAGCTCGTAGGGCTCCATGGACCCCGACCGTAGTCGTGCGGGGGCCGCCGCGGGACGCTCGGCACGCCTGGTGTGGATTCCCTCACGAAACCACCCGACGGACCGTCCCGGAGGTCGAGCGACGCCCTCTCCGCGTGCTATGTTTCTTCGCGTTGCGCAGACCGGTTCGAGCAGTTTCGACCGGGTGCAGCACCACCGGTCCGGGTGGCGGAAATGGCAGACGCGCTAGCTTGAGGTGCTAGTGCCCGTATTAGGGCGTGGGGGTTCAAGTCCCCCCTCGGACACCATCAGAGAATCCACTGGATCGTGGACATCAGCACCGAGCCGACGAACGGCACGGCGGTGATGCTCAGCAGGAAGGCCCAGCCGCCGGTGAGCCGGCGCGATGCACTCAGCGGCCGACGGCGCCAGAGCGGCACGGGCTCCAGGACCACGAACGCCAGCCACAGCAGCGGCGCCTGCCAGGCGAGCCAGAACCAGGCCCACTTCGTGGCCAGACGGGGCTGCGGCCCACCGATCAGCAGCAGGAGTGCTACGAAGCCGGCCAGGGCGGCGCCGTGCCAGCTGATCCCGGTGTCGAGGAAGTCGTCGCGGATCGTCACGTCGACGGTAGTGGGCGACTGCTCGGCGGCCTCGAGGATTCGCTGTCCCTCGTCGACCTCCGGCCGCCGGTCGGTGTTGGAGAACTCATAAGTCGCCCGCCCGGGGAGTCCGTCACCCGTCCACTCCACGGGGTAGGTCCCGTACCCCTGACTGCCCGACTCTGGACGCATGATCGTGACGGTCTCGACGGCGCCGCGTCGCAACCCGTCGTAGAGCTCGTGCAGGGGGCGTTCGACCGGCTCCATGAGTGACTGCGCCATGCCGACGACGAGCCCGACGGCGAGGAGGAGACGCACCACGAGTGCGACACGGCCCGACGGCGCCGCCGGCGGTTCGTGAATGGCCGCGAAGGCTCCGTCCGGGTCGGTACGGGCGCCCGGAGTCAGCGCACTCATGACCAGACACTATCGATGACGGGCGGCGCCCGTGCCGCTTCCACGGCGCAGCCACTATCCGTCTGACAGATAGCGGCGTTCCGCATTACGCGTTCGACAGATAGGTTCCTGCGTCCTAGCGTCATGCTCGTGCCCATCCGACCGAACATCGTCCTCATCCACTGCCACGATCTCGGCACATGGTTGTCCTGCTATGGGATGCCGTCGGTCCCGAGCCCTAACTTGGAGCGCCTCGCCGCGGAGAGCGTCGTCTTCGACTCCGCGTTCGCGACGTCACCGCTGTGCACACCGGCCAGGTCCTCGATCTTCACCGGTCTCCGACCGCACCAGAACGGGCTCATGGGTCTCGCCCACGACGGATGGCACTACCGACGAGGCGTCGAGACGCTGCCCGAGATGATGCACGCCTACGGCTACCACTCGGCGCTGGTGGGCCTCCAACACGAGGACCTCGACGCCCGCACCCTCGGTTACGACGCGGTGCACGGGATGGGCTTCCTGTCGCGGGCGCTCGAGGTGGCTAAGCGCGTCGACCGCTGGCTCGACGGCGCGGACGGCACCGAACCGTTCTTCCTCACCGTCGGCATGTGGGAGGCCCACCGTCCATGGCCGACCACGGACTACCGGCCCACCGACCCGGCCACCGTCGACGTCCCTCC
Source organism: Georgenia halophila (assembly GCF_039541595.1). Classification (NCBI taxonomy): domain Bacteria; kingdom Bacillati; phylum Actinomycetota; class Actinomycetes; order Allobogoriellales; family Allobogoriellaceae; genus Georgenia; species Georgenia halophila. The sequence continues at coordinate 88,473 of NZ_BAABGN010000007.1, forward strand.
GTACCTCCCGGACAACGCCCACACCAGACAGGACATCAGCGAGTTCCACGGCGCCATCCGGCAGATGGACGAGGCCGTCGGCAGCATTCTGCGCTCCGTGGACAGCTCGCCGTTCGCGGACAACACCCTGGTGATCTTCACGACCGACCACGGTGCGGCCTTCCCGAGGGCGAAGAGCACGCTGTACGACTCGGGCGTCCAGGTCGCGCTCCTCGTGCGTCCGCCACGGACGTGGAGCACGAGACCCGCACGGCACACCGGCATGGTGAGCCACCTCGACCTCGCGCCGAGCCTCGTCCAGCTCGCCGGCGGCACCTCGCCGGCCGGGCTCGAGGGCCGCAGCTTCGTCCCGCTGCTGCAGGACTCCCCGCCCGTGCCGGAGCCGCGCGAGCTCGTGCTGGAGAAGACCTACCACGACCGGTATGACCCGATCCGCGCGCTGCGCACCAACGACGTGAAGTACATCCGAAACTTCGTCCCCGGGCCACAGCTGCCGTTCGCCCTTGACCTCGAGGAGAGCGCGACGCGGCGCGGCATGGACGACGGCGACGCCGGACCCAAGCCGGCCGAGGAGCTGTACCTTCTGCGAGATGACCCGTGGGAGCTGGAGAACGTCGCAAAAGATCCTCAGCACCAGGAGCTGCGCGCCGCTATGTCCCGGCGCCTGGAAGGTCACCTCCGACGCACTGCCGATCCCATCCTCGACGGCGCGGTTCTCGCGCCCGCTCCACCGGGTCGCGGAGAGCGCCGTGCCGACTAGCGCGGGAACGGTCCGGTGAGCTCATGGAGCTGAGCTGGTGTCGCTCGTTCATCGCCGTGCTCGAGCTCGGCGGTTTCTCGGCCGCCGCGAGCGCCCTGCATCGTTCGCAGTCCAGGATCAGCGCGCACGTCGCCGACCTGGAGAGACACCTCGGCGAGACGCTGCTCAACCGAGACGTCCATCCCCCTACCCTCACGGCGGCGGGTGAGGCGTTCCTCCCCCACGCCCGTGGGATGACGGACGAGTGGACCGCCGCCGTCGCGGCCGTCGAGGCGCGCCGCGGGGACATCAGCGGGACGGTCGCCATCGGCAGCGTGCCCAGCGTGAGCTCGCAGATCTTGGCACCGCTGCTCACCGAGCTCAGCCGCCGGCATCCGCGTGTGAGCTTCGAGGTCCACGAGGGGCCCAACTCCTGGCTGGACGAGGCACTCACCCACCGCACCGTCGAGGTCGCTCTCCGTCCCCTCATCCAGGTACGTCCGCGGCCGGTGTTCGAGCACCAGGTGCTCCTCGACGACCCGTTCGTCGTGGTCCTGCCCGCCGACCACGACCTTGCCCGCCAGGAGTCGGTCGATCTGGAGCAGCTGGCGGGTCACGCCATCCTCACCACCGGCGAGGCAGGACTCGACGCCCGCGTCGGTGGCGAGTTCCGGCAGGTGCTGGAGCGCGTCGGCATCGATCGGGACCACAGCATGGCCGTCACCCAGCCGACCACGGTCTCCTCGTTCGTCGAGGTGGGGCTCGGTCTCGGACTCATCGGTGCGCTGCCGGCACGGATGTTGCACCACCCGGCGGTGGTGCACCGCCCCCTCAACCATCCGGGCGCCTCCCGGCAGATCGCCGCCCACTGGGCGCGCACGCGTAGTCTCTCCCCCGCCGGGACCGCCTTCCTCCGAGAGCTCGTGCGCTTCACTCGCAGCGAGTTCGGGGTCGAGTACCCCGGGCCGGGCATGGCGCTGCTGAACGAGACCGCTGACGGCGCGGGCGCGTGACGCTTCCGTCGACGCCACGCCCACCTACGCCCCGTCCACGTCGCGCGCGACCAGCTCGAACGAGCCCGTATCGATCCCCCACGCCAGAATCCGTCGCGGCCTGATGCGGATCCATGCCGGGTCCCACGGGAAGGGCGCTTCGAGGCGGCCACCCGTCTCCTCACCACCGTCGGTGAAGGTATCCGCGTGCCCACGGATCTCGATGCCGCGCGGCAGCCAGGGTTCGGTCGACGCGAGGTCGTCAACCACCAGAGCGACGTCGGGATGTCGCTGCGCGTCCCGAAACTTCTTGCTGCCCGCCATATTCGATCCGGTGTGGCCGCCGATGAGAATCGATTCGGTCGCCGGGTCGTACATCACGCCGAGCGGCGCCACATGGGGGCGTCCGTGCGGGCCCACCGTGGCGAGGCGTCCTAGTGGCCCGTCGAGGGCGCTCCTCCTCAGGTAGGCGATCTCGGCATCGGTGAAGGTCGTCATCGTGTCTCCGTCCTGTTCCGGGTGTCGGTGAGCGCGTCGAGGTGGCGTAGCTCGTCGTCGGACAGCGTGAGGTCGGCCGCCGCGACGTTCTCCCGGACGTGGCGCGCGCGGGTCGAGCCAGGCAGCGCCAGCACAGGGACGTCGTGGACCTGCTCCCTGTGGTGGACCCAGGCCAGCGCCACCTGTCCGCCGTTGACGCCGTGCGCCCGGGCGATGTCGGCCAGGGCTGCGCGCAGGTCCGCGTGCGCGCCGTCGTCGCTGCCATGAAGCACTCCGTGACCGAACGGCGAGTGCGCGACGATCGTGGTACCGAGCGCGGCCGCTGTGGGCACCAGCTCCTCCTCCACCGCACGACGCACGAGCGACCACTCCTGCTGCAGTGCCGCAATGCGGTAGACGGCACTGGCCCGGCGAAGATCACCGACGGTCACGTTGGACAGGCCGAGGCTGCGCACCTTGCCCTCGTCCACCAGGGCAGCCATCGCGCCGACGGTCTCCTCGATCGGGACGTCGTCGCTGCGATGGTGCAGGTAGTACAGATCGATGACGTCGACTCCGAGCCTGCGGAGACTGGCTTCGCAGGCGTGGCGGACGTAGGCGGGATCGGCTCTGACCTGGAAGCCGGCCGCGAACTCGTCGCCCCAGACGAGCCCGAACTTGCTGGCGAGCTGAACCTCGCCCCGTCGGTCGCGAATTACACGTCCGACGAGCTCTTCGTTCTGGTAGGCATCGGCCGTGTCGATCATGGTCACGCCCAGGTCGAGTGCGGTGCCGATCACCCGGGAAGGGTCCCGGCCGGGACCGTCCGCGGTGTGGAGCCTCATCGCGCCGAACCCCTGGCGTATCGGATGGCCCTGCGTCGTCGTTCTCATGTCCTCGACGGTGCTGCTTCCGGGCGTGCCGAGGAAGGCCCTGCGGAGGCAGGCCCCGGGAGGGCCAGGATGCGTGTGGCCCGGGTCCGTAGAATTTCGGGGATGAACGGCAGCGAGCTCGGTGCGTTCCTCCGCACGCGTCGAGAGACAGTGACTCCCGAGGAGGTCGGGTTGCCTCGAGGTCCCCGACGGCGCACCCCCGGGCTGCGCCGGGAAGAGCTGGCGACGCTCGCCGGAATGAGCGTCGACTACCTGACCCGCCTCGAGCGGGGCAAGGATCAGAACCCGTCGGCACAGGTGCTCGCCGTGCTGGCCGACACGCTGCGATTGTCGGCGGAAGAACGGTTCCACCTGCTCATCCTCAGCAAGGAGGCCACCGGCGCGGCGCTGCTCTGCCCGACCGCGGAACCGCCGAGCGACCATGTCCGGCCGACCGTTCAAGCCCTCCTCGACCGGTTGGGTCTCACGCCCGCCTACGTGGTCAACAGCATTGGCGACGTCGTCGCCTCCACCACCGGGTTCGAGCACCTCGCCGCATCAACCGGCCTCTTCGACGCCGTCCGCCCCAACCTTGCCCGCTATGTCTTCACCGACCGACGCGCGCAGCAGACGTATCCCGACTGGGACGCGGTCGCCGACGAATGGGCCGCCACACTCAAGGCCGCATCGTGCCCGGAGGCGACGATGCTGGTGGACGAGCTGAGCATCGCTTGCGGCGCGGCGTTCACGGCCCGCTGGGAAGCCTCGTCGAACTTTCCGCGTCGGACGGGGACGGTACGTATGGCGCACCCCGACGTCGGTGAGCTCCGCCTCGCGCTCGAGGTGCTCGAGATGCCGGACGCGGGCGACCAACGGCTGGTCGTCCACCTGCCCGCCGACGACGCGACCTGCACCGCCCTCGACCAGCTCGCCGGCCGCCGCCCCGGTGCGCTGCGCACCGTCGGCGGCTGACTCGCGGGATCTGCGGCGCTATCCGACATCGTCCACAAGCGCTTCGGAGAGGACCTCGCCGATGATCCGGTGGCCCTCGACGTCCGGGTGGATCCCGTCACCGGTGACGGGGAACTCCAGCCCCGACACGTCGAGGAAGTTCGCGCCGTGCGACTTCGCGACCCGCTCGAGGATGGCGGTCATCTCCTCGATCCTCTCGGTCCGGTCCTCCGCAGCGGGCGGAGCGAACGGTGAGAGCACGACGACCTCGGTCCCGGACCCGGCGGAGCGTCCGATCACGGCGTCGGCGGCCTCCTCGAGCCCGTCGTGCACCAGATCGTTGAACCCGCCGGCGATGACCAGCACATCCGGGTCTTCGGCGAGGACGTCATCGATGCGGCTGGTGAACTGGGCGTCGCCGCACGGGCTCTGCGCGACGTACCCGCTGCCACCCATGGCGTCGACATGCACCGGTACGTCGAGCACGTCACCCGCGACGTAGGGGTAGGCCGCCATGGGGGCACCCGTGTGGCGGCCCTGAGCGTAGGAGTCGCCGATCACCGCGAGCAGCGGCCCGGCGCCGTCCGCCGCGGCAGTCCGCCGCTCGTGATGGTCGCGCAGGTCCGCCCGGATGTCCTCGCACAAGGCGTTGCCGTCGGCTCCCGTCGGCTCCTGGACCAGCACCCCGATCGCCGCCACACCCAAGATCGAGCACGCCGTCCCGACGACACCTCTCTTTTGCACACGTGGCACGCTATGGCCCCGTAGGGGTCCATTGCCCCGAAACCGAGGTCACGATCAGATGACGTCGCCCCGGCCCGCATCGTCACCGCCGGGAATCCTTTGACTGAGTGATCAGTCAAAGGCTACCGTCGTGCCGTGCCCCGCCGACCCGACCCGGCTCAGCAAGAGCGCCGCCGCGACGCCATCGTCGAGGCGGCGGCGACGCTCTTCGCCGAGAAGGGGTACGAGGCCACGACGGCCGCCGACATCGGCCGCGCCGCCGGCCTCAGCGGCCCCTCGGTCTTCTACTACTTCGAGGACAAGGCCACCGTCTTCCGGGCGCTGTTCGAGCGCGACGTCCCTCGCCTGCGAGCGGTTCTCGAGAGGGAGTCGGCCGGCGACGACCCGGTCGATGCCCTGCTGACGATCGTCCGAGACCTGGCCGCGGACGTGAACGACCCCATCGCGCCGGGACTGGTCGCCGAGCTCGTGCGGCGCGCACCGCACGACCCGGCGCTGGCCCAGGTCGTGATGGACGCGGACGCCCGGACTCAGCGCGTGCTCACCGCGCTCGTCGAGCGGGCGGTCGACGTCGGGCGCGCCCGGCCCGGGCTGCCGGCCGCCGTCGTTGCCCGCTGGATCCAGATCGTGGTCGATGGTGTCGCCCTGCACGGCGGGGAGTCGAGCGACGATCCGTGGCCGGCCCTACGCACGCTCGTCCTGCGGTTCCTGCGTGCCGAGGAGAAGCCATGACCCCACCGTCACACGAGAGCCCGACGCGGGTGTCGCTCGGGCGCGGTTGGGCGCTGGCGTGCATCGCCGCCCTCACCGCCGCCGGTGCCCTGCTCGGTCTGGCTCTGCGACCCCTTGTCCGCTTCCTGGAGAGTCACGACCTGCCTAGGCACGCCGCCATGGACCTCCTCGCCCGGCTCCCGGCGGGGCTGGAGGTCGCCGCGCTGGGGCTGGTCGGTGCGCTGGCGGGCACCTGGTTCTGGACCGTGTGGCGAAGGGAGGCACTGGCCCTGACCGTCGAACCGGACGGCATGATCCTGTCCCAGGAGGGCCACGACCGCTTCGTGGCACGCCAATCTGTCGAGAGCGCGCACCTCGACGGCCCGGACCTGGTCCTCCGCTCCGCCGACGGTCGCGAGCTTGCCCGACGGGACGCAGGGGCGGTCGAGAAGTCCTTGCGGAACGCCCTGACCGGTGCCGGCTACCGATGATCGGACACCGATCCCGACACGCGTTCCTGGGCCAGATGGGTGGAGGGGCGCCCCGGCATCTCACCGGAGGGGCACCGGATCCTCGCCCTCCGGCGCGACGCGCTCAAGGCCAAGGAGCATGCCAAGGCCGACACCCTCGCCGTCGAGCTCAACGACCTCGGCCTGACGGTGCGTGACCGCTCGGGCACGCAGGAGGCACGACCGGTCGAGCGACCGTGAAGACACGGACGTGAGGCGCATCTCATCCGGAGCATGATCCCGGCCACATATGCCGGAGAACTCAGGTGGCCACCGCTCGAATATCTCAGATACGAGATATGGTGCCGTCCATGACCGCGATAGATACGCAGACGTCACTCACCCAGGTCGGGTCGCTGATCCGCGGCGCACGCCAGAACAAGGGTCTCACGCAGGCACAGCTGGCCGAACGCCTGGCCACCAGCCAGAGCGCCATCGCCCGCATCGAGCAGGGTAGCCAGAACCTGTCCGTCGACCTCCTCGCCCGCATCAACCAGGCCCTCGAGGCGGATCTGCTCTCCATCGGAGGGGCTCGGCCGGCCCACCTGCGGGTGACCGGCGGCCACCAGCTGTCCGGGACCATCACGGTCAAGTCGTCGAAGAACGGCGCCGTCGCGCTGCTGTGCGCCTCGCTGCTGAACCGTGGCCGCACCGTCCTGCGCGGCGTCGCCCGCATCGTCGAGGTCGACCGGATCGTCGACGTGCTGCGTTCCATCGGCGTACGGGCCACCTGGTCCGCCGACGGCAAGGACCTCGAGATCGTCCCGCCTGCGCTGCTCGACCTCGACGGCATCGACGAGGACGCGGCCCGCCGCACCCGATCGATCATCATGTTCCTCGGCCCGCTCCTGGGGCGGGAGCAGCGGTTCCAGCTGCCCTACGCCGGTGGGTGCGACCTCGGCACGCGCACCGTCGAACCGCACATGATCGCCCTGCGCCCGTTCGGTCTCGACGTGGTCGCCACCAGCGGCTCGTACCAGGCCACCGTGAAGCGCGACCAGCCGGAGGAGCTCTCGGTCGTCCTCACCGAGCGTGGCGACACGGTCACGGAGAACGCGCTCATGGCTGCCGCCCGGCACCCCGGCACCACCACGATCCGCAACGCCAGCCCCAACTACATGGTGCAGGACCTCTGCTTCTACCTCGAGCTGCTCGGCGTACGCGTCGAGGGCATCGGCACCACGACCCTGCGCGTGCACGGCGTCACCGACATCGACGCCGACGTGGAGTACGCGCCCAGCGAGGACCCGGTGGAGGCGATGAGCCTGCTCACCGCCGGCATCGTCACCCACTCCGAGATCACGGTGGCCCGGGTGCCGATCGAGTTCATGGAGATCGAACTCGCCACGCTCGCGGAGATGGGGCTGCGCTACACCCTCTCCCCCGAGTACCCCGCCGCGAACGGCCGGAGCCGGCTCGTCGACGTCACGGTCCACCCGAGCGACCTCAAGGCGCCGATCGACAAGATCCACCCGATGCCGTTCCCAGGCCTGAACATCGACAATCTGCCGTTCTTCGCCGTGATCGCGGCCTGCGCCGACGGCCATACGCTCATCCACGACTGGGTCTACGAGGGTCGCGCCATCCACCTGACGGATCTCAACCGGCTGGGCGCCGAGGTCCGCCTCCTCGACCCGCACCGGCTCGACGTCACCGGACCCACGCACTGGTCCGGCGCCGAGGTGAGCTGCCCGCCGGCACTGCGTCCCGCCGTCGTGATCCTGCTGGCCATGCTCGCCGCCAAGGGCACCTCGGTGCTGCGCGGGGTCGACATCATCGCGAGGGGCTACGAGCAGCTGCAGGAGCGCCTGATGGAGCTCGGCGCGCAGATCGAGACCTTTCGCGACTGAGGCGGCCCCCGTCCGCGGCAAGACTCAGGACGAGCAGGTCGCCAACAGCATCGGCACCAGCAGGTCGTTGATGTCGTACAGCGCCTCCGGATCGGCCGAGACGTTTCGGCCGGTGATACCCGCAGCGACCTGACGCTCGCCGTCGGCGGACGTCAGGGTGATGGCCAGCGTGCCGAACGTGGCGCCGTCGTGGCCGTACAGGTACTCCCCCGGCTCGCACGGGTCGGGCACGCGGTAGACGCCGAGACCGTACTCCAGCGACTCGACGCTGCGAGGTGTGAGCATCTGCTCCACCAGTGCCGGATCGACGAGATCACCGGTGACCAGCGCCGCGGTGAAGTCTTCCAGGTCCTCCGTGGTGCTCGTCACGGCACCGGCCGAGGAGAACAGGCTCGGGTCCTGCGCGTCGAGGTTGTACCAGCCCTCCCCCTGGGCCCCGGTGTAGGCCGCGCCGACGAGGAACGGACCCTTGGTCCCCGGCTCGTCCGGCAGCTCGGTGTGCCGCATGCTCGCGGGGGCGAACACGCGGTCCTCCAACAGGCTCTCGACGCTGCGGCCGGTCACCTCCTCGAGCATCATGCCGAGCACGACGTAGCCGGTGTTGGAGTACGTGAAGTCTGTTCCCGGCTCGAACAGCCACGGCAGGGAGCGGGCCGCCTCGACCAGCTCTGGATCGGTGTAATCCTGCTCGAGCGCGTCGAAGAACTGCTCGACCGAGCTCGGGTCGCTCACCCGCTCGAGGATCGCGGGTGTCACGAAGTCCGGTGCGCCGGAGCGGTGGCTGAGCAGCTGACCGATGGTGACGCCGTCGGGCAGCACACCGGGCAGGACCTCCTCGACGCTGGTCTCCAGGGTCCACGTACCGCGTTCGACCTCCTGCATGACGAGAGCGGCCACCATAGACTTGGTGATCGAGCCGACGCGGAACCGGTCCTGCGGGTGCGCGGGCGGCGCGTGGTCGAGCTCGCGATCTCCGTCGGCGCCGCGCCAGACCGTCTCGGGGGTCTCCACGCGGGCGGTGACGCCGACCGCTCCGCCTTCGACCAGGCCGCTCACGGCGGCGTCTAGTCCTGCTGTCAATGTCTGCTGCGAGTCCGGTGCGCGCATGGCACGCCCGCCCTGCTGCCGGGCGGCTGCCTCGGCAGCCGCGTCGGCGACGAGGCGCGACAGCTCGGTCGGATCGTCACCGAGCCGGTCGACGGCGGTGGTCTCGTCGGGTGCGGCGGTCGCCGTGGCGGCGGGCACGGCCAGCACGGCAACCGTGGTCATGAGGGCGGTACGACGGGCGGTGCGGAACATGACTTCCCTTCGGATCGGCGTGCCACCATGCTCGCCGCGCACCATCGTCCGCCGCATCAGCCGAAGGAACGAGCTCGTCAGCGTGCACTCCTCCCGACGACGGAGACCTCCCGGGGGAGCTCAGCGCTGGGCGCAGGATTCAGCAGCGAGCGACTGGACGGATGCGCTCGACGTGGCCGGCTCGTGCGCGTGCTCGAGCACTTCGCCTCGCGCCGGCCTCTCCTCACGCTCGTCCTGTGCGGGCGTCTGGGGCGCGCGTCCCCTGCGCCGGCGGTGGATCAGGACGGCGACCACGACGGCCAGCACGGCGGCGCCGAGGACGTACCAGCCGGCGGTGCCGAGAAACGCGGCCGTCTCCGGAAGGGCGGTCCGGGCGAGCGACCCGGCGCCGACCCACATGACCGACCAGAGCGCCGCACCGGTCAGGGACCCGACGGCGAAACGCAGGTACGTCAGACCGCCGGCGCCGGCGGCAGCCGGCACGATCGTGCGCACGGCCGGCAGCAGCCGGGAGATGACGACGGCGAAGCTGCCGTGGCGCTGCACGAGCGCGCTCCCGCGGTCCCAGTGCCGTATCCCGACCCGGCGGACGATCCGCGAGCGGCGCAGCGCCGGACCGGCGCGACGGCCGATGAGGTAGCCGACGTGGTCGCCCGCGCTGGCGCCGATCGCGATGACGCCCATCGCTGCCGCGACCTCCGAACCGGTGGACGTCGCCGCTCCCAGGGTGAGGACCGCGGTCTCGCCAGGGAAGAGGAAGCCGAGCCCGAGCGCCGACTCCACGAACGCGAGCAGGGCCCCGAGTGCCAGCAGCAGCGGTCCGAAGTGCTCGGACAGCTCCGCGAGCAGCCCGACGAGAAAATTCTCCATGTCCACGAGTCAACAGTGTGGAGGCCGCCGCAGACATCGGGATTTTCCCCTGATCTTCCCCTGGGACTTCCCTGATGTCTCAGGATCGCCTCCGACGCCCCAGGCGACGACGGGCTCGTGGAGGCACACCTGTGGTGCCGTCCTCTCGTTCTCGTGGTTCGGCTGTCGGCACCGCGAAACCTCCGCCCCGTCCTGGTGGACGGCCGTACGGTTGGAAGGTCCGCAGCCGCGAGGGAACAGATCGGAGCTGATCGTGCATCGACGCGATCGACGCGGGTGGGCCGCTGCCGCCACGGCGAGCGCCGTCGTCGTCCTCGTAGGGTGCAGCCCTTCAGGACCCACCTACTCCGGTCTCGACACCGAGCGGACGCCGGAGGACGAGCTTCCGCCGTCCATCGAGACCAACAGCTTCAGGTCGGAGACTTCTCGCCTGGTCCACCAGGACGAGGACTACGCGTACTACCTCGCCAGCCCGACGAACGACCCGGCGGAGGGGAGATCGGACAACATCTGTGTGGTCCAAGCCCCCCTCGATGACGACCGAACATGGACATCCAGCTGTGCGCGCACCTGGGCGACCGTAGGCAACGGCACCCAGAGTGTGACCGCGGTCCCCGACGGCGCAGACGTGTCGCGCTGGATCGACCGCGGCTGGGAGCAAATCCACGAGAACCTGCTCATCCCCCGACCCTCCGACCAGTAGAGGCGTCCGGCCGGCCACCCCCGACGACACGAGAGCCCCGGTGATCGCTCACCGGGGCCCTCGACGTCAGTCAGGCGCTCTGCCTGTCAGTCGCTGTCAGGCGTGCGCCGTCGTGGCGGCAGCGGCTGCCTCCTTGCCGGGGTCGGGCTCGCCCTTCGCCGCGTGGTAGGCGGCCTCGATGCGGGCGCCGATCTCAGCGTCGACGTTCTTCCAATACTGGAAGGCGCGCGCCAGGACGTCGCCGTGGACGCCGTCCAGCAGGTGGCCGGACACGTTCGCCACGAACTCCTCGCGCTCGGCCTCGTCGAAGACCTCGCGGACGAGGATGCCGGCCTGGTGGAAGTCGGTGTCCTCCTCCGAGCGTACGGTCGCCGCCGCGCGGACGAGCTCGCCATCGACCTCCCAGCTGTCCTCCGCCGGACCGGTCAGCTCCGAGTACGCACGCCCCTGGGTGTTGGGCGCGTACGTCGCCGCGTCGCCGTGGTGGTCGTAGGCCATTGCGCCGTCGAAGACGTAGCTGTTGACCTCCGCGGCACGGGGGCGATTGACAGGCAGTTGCAGGTAGTTCGGACCGATGCGGTGCCGGTGCGTGTCCGGGTAGGAGAACGTCCGGCCGAGGAGCATCTTGTCGGGGCTGAAGCCCACGCCCGGGACGACCGACGCCGGGGAGAAGGCGGACTGCTCAATCTCGGCGAAGAAGTTCTCCGGGTTCTTGTTCAGCGTCATCTTGCCGACCTCGATCAGGGGGTAGTCCTGGTGCGAGACCGTCTTGGTGACGTCGAACGGGTTGATCTTGTAGGTCTTGCCGTCTTCGTAGGGCATGACCTGCACCTTGAGCGTCCAGCTCGGGTCCTCGCCACGCTCGATCGCGTCGTACAGGTCGCGGCGGTGGTAGTCCGCGTCCGCGCCGGCGATCTTGCCGGCCTCCTCACCCGAGAGGCCCTCCACGCCCTGGTCCGAGATGAAGTGGTACTTGACCCAGAACTTCTCGCCCGCGCCGTTGATCCACATGTAGGTGTGGGAGCCGTAGCCGTTCATGTGCCGGTAGGTCTTCGGGATGCCGCGGTTGCCCATGAGGTACGTGACCTGGTGGGCGGACTCGGGGTTGAGGGTCCAGAAGTCCCACTGCATCTGGTTGTCGCGGAGGCCGCTCGACCCGCGCCGCTTCTGGGAGCGGATGAAGTGCGGGAACTTGATGGCGTCCCGGACGAAGAAGATGGGGGTGTTGTTCCCGACGAGGTCGTAGTTGCCCTCGGTCGTGTAGAACTTGACGGCGAAACCGCGCGGGTCGCGCCAGGTGTCCGGCGAGCCCATCTCGCCTGCCACGGTGGAGAACCGCAGGAGCATGTCCGTCTTGGCGCCCGGCTGAAACAGGGCGGCCTTGGTGTACTGCGCCACGTTGCCGGTGACCTCGAACGTCCCGAACGCGCCGGCTCCCTTCGCGTGCACGACTCGCTCCGGCACCCGCTCGCGGTCGAAGTGCGCCATCTGCTCCACGAAGTGCACGTCGTGGAGCATGATCGGGCCGTCGGGCCCGGCCGTCAGGCTGTTGCGGTCGCTGGGCGCCGGCGCGCCCGTCTCCGTGGTGGAACCGGTGGGCTGGGCGAGCCCGAACGTGTCCGTCATGCGTTCTCCTTCTTTGATGCGGTTACTTCTCGGGTGGACTCTTGCGTGCCGACGTGGGATCCCTCGGCAAGGCATGCCTGACAGGTGCCCCAGTAGATGACCTCGGCGGTCTCGATCACGAAGCCGTGGTCGTCCGACGGCGTCAGGCACGGGGCATGGCCGACGGCGCACGGGACGTCCTCGACAGCGCCGCACGAACGACACACGGCGTGGTGGTGGTTGTCGTCCTCGTGGGCGAGCTCGTAACGCCCCGGTGAGCCCTCCGGCTCGATGCGGCGCAGCAGACCGGTGGCGGTCAGGGCGCGGAGGACGTCGTAGACCGCCTGCGTCGAGACGGTCCCGAGTCGCTCGTGCACGCCGGCCCGGATGGTCTCGGCGTCGGCGTGGGGATGGTCGGCGAGCTCGGCGAGGACCGCGAGGCGTGGACCGGTCACGCGCAGCTGCACACCACGGAGCAGCTCGACGTGGTGGTCCCGCAGGTGCTGTTTGGCTGGCACCGGACCAGCACACCACCTTTTCTGGAATGGATCAAATATAGGACCGGCTCGTGAGACGCGATCCGTCCGATTGGTCTCGCCCGACGACCGGGGACCGAGACTCGGTCGGGCACACCTGCCGAGAGCCCTATCCTCGTGTGGCCACCGCGACCAGTATCGAGAGGAAGCACGATGAGCAAAGGTGCCGCGTCCCTGTCCGCCGTCATCGATCTGGACGTTCCCGGCCCGGTGATCAGCCGGCACCTGTATGGCCACTTCGCCGAGCACCTGGGCCACTGCATCTACGGCGGTTTCTGGGTCGGCGAGGACTCCGACGTCCCGAACGAGGGCGGCATCCGCAAGGACGTCGTCGACGCTCTCCGTGCCTTGGACATCCCGAACCTGCGCTGGCCCGGAGGCTGCTTCGCCGACGAGTACCACTGGATGGACGGTATCGGCCCGCGCGAGGAGCGGCCGCGGATGGTCAACACCCACTGGGGCGACGTCGAGGAGAACAACCACTTCGGCACCCACGAGTTCCTGGCGCTGTGCGAGCTGCTCGGGACCGAGCCGTACGTCTCGGCGAACGTCGGGTCGGGATCCGTGCGCGAGACGAGCGACTGGGTCGAGTACCTCAACCGGGAGGGTGACTCACCCATGGCGCGGCTGCGGGCCGAGAACGGCCGCTCCGAACCGTGGGGCGTCAGCTTCTTCGGCATCGGCAACGAGCCGTGGGGCTGCGGCGGGAACCTGCGCGCCGAGCAGTACGCCCCGATGGCCCGCCAGCACGCGACCTACGCGCGCGACCACGGCGAGAACAGGCTGTACCGAATCGCCGCCGGCGCCTCGGACGCGGACTACTCCTGGACCGAGACCCTGATGAAGCAGGTCGCCTCGGGCCTGGGCGATCGCAATCCTCGTGGGATCTTCCAGGCAGTCTCGTTCCACTACTACACGATGTCCGGCGCCTGGGGAGACAAGGGGTCGGCCACTGACTTCAGCGGCGACGAGTACTGGACGACAGTGCGCCGCGCCCAGCACGTGCGCGAGCTCATCGCCGGCCACTCCGCCGTCATGGACGCCTACGACCCCACGAAGAAGCTCGGCCTCGCCCTGGACGAGTGGGGCACCTGGTGGAACGTCGAGCCCGGCACCAACCCCGGCTTCCTTTACCAGCAGAACACGATGCGCGACGCTCTCGTTGCGGCGATCCACTTCGATGCCTTCCATGACCATGCGGACCGCTTGCGGCTCGCCAACATCGCCCAGACGGTCAACGTGCTCCAGGCCATGGTGCTCACCGACGGCAACCAGATGGTCCGCACCCCGACCTACCACGTTTTCGAGATGAACAAGGATCATCACGACGCTCGAGCACTGGCCGTCCACCCGCTCGGCGGTTCGCCGACCCGCGAGGTAGACGGCGTCGACATCCCGACGCTCTCGACATCCGCCTCGACCAAGGACGGGCGTGTGACTATCTCGCTCACCAACCTCGACCTGGCGGCGGAGGCCCGCGTCGAGCTGTCCTTGCGCGGTGCGCGCATCGGCGCCGTGAGCGGTCGGATCCTGTCCGCCTCCGACGTCGCCGACCACAACACGGCCGAGGCTCCGGACGCCGTCTCGCCGCAGCAGTACAGCGCCGTCAGGGTCGACGACGAACTGCTCACCATGGACGTTCCGCCGGGCTCGTTCGTCACGCTGAAGCTCGAGACGGCCTGATCACCCGGTGTGCCGGCTCAGCCAGTGCCATGCTCGACGGCGAAGTACACCGTCGTCGTGTGGCTCTCCCCCGGCGAGAGCACGACGCCGTCGTGGAGCACGTTGGCGGCCTCGACGCACACCATGGTGGTCCAGTGCTCCTCACCGAGGTCCGGCATCTCCGCGGCCGCCGCGGACCACGGGTTCCACACCACCGTGCTCGCGGAACCGTTCTTGCCGACGTGGACCCTCCGGTCGAGCCCGGGATCCACGACGGTTGCGGCCGAGGAGGTGCCGTAGACCCGGTCGGTCTTGCCAGTCAACGTCAGCTCGCCGTGCTGGCTGTACGGGCCCGGGTCGCCGATCTTGCTGAGGTAGGGGACACCCTCGAGCCCGGCGATCCGGACGTCGCGTACGTCCGCGACGGCAACGTACGCGTGGAGGGCATCCTCGTACGAACGCACCCGGTCGCCGCTGTTCGTGACGGTGAACGCGACGTACAGCGTCGGGCCGACGGTGATGGTCGCCGTCAGCTCGAACGGATGGGGCCAGACGTCCGTGCCGGGCAGACCCGTGACGTCGGTGTCGGTGAGTCGCAGGGTGAGGGTCATGGCACCGTCGGACTCCTCCTCTGCGCCGACCAGCGTGAACTCCGCGAGCCGTGCGAAGCCGTGCGACGGCCGCATCTCCGGTTCACGTCCCGCCGCGAACCAGGGGAAGCTCGGCGGGATACCACCGCGGATGGCCACGGACCGCTCGAAACGGCTGCGCGGGCTCGTCCACAGGACCGGCTCGTGCCCGGTCGGTGCCCACGACAGGGCCTGCGCGCCCTGCAGGGAGATCTCCGCACTCGCGTTGTCGGTGTCCACGCGAAGCATCGGCAGGCCGCCTGCTCCTTCGACGAGCGTGACGGCGGGAGGGAGGTCGATCGAGGGGTTGGCCACGTCCGACACGGTAGACGAACCCTGTTCGTGGCTACTCGGCGGAGGTGGTCAGCTGGGTGTCGAACTCACGAACCTCGAACGGGTCCGAGGACGTGGTCGTCGTGGCGACGCCGTTGACCGGGAGCCACACACCGGAGTCGGCGACCTCGAACTCCCCGACCCAGCGGGTGGTCAACGTGATGGTGCGGGTGACGTCCGCGTCGGTGTAGGTGTGCCAGACCGTGTGGTTCGGCCACGGGGCACCGGGTTCGGTGGTGGTGGTCTCGGTGCCGTCGCCGAAGTCCCAGGTGTAGTCGATGGGAACGACGTGGACCTCGACCGGCGTGCCCAGCAGCGTGATGTTGAAGGTCTGCTCACCGGCGCCGGTGTAGACGACCGTCTCCTTGTTCACCAACACCCAGCCGCGGTCCGGCTGGACGGTCAGGCCGCCCGGGTCGATCGGCAGCGTGGCGAGCTCTTCGGCCGTGACGATGATCGGTTCCGACTCTGGCTCCGGTTCGGCCTGATCCTCGGGCTCCGCAGGCTCTTCGGGCGTGACCTCGACGACCTCAGGACCGATCTCGACGTTTGTGTAATCGGCCGGATCGCACGGGTTGGTCTGCATCGTGGCAAGGCCCTCACCACGCATCTCCCAGTCGGTGCACAACTGCGGCAGGTCAACCGGGCCATCGATTAGTGTGCGACTTGCTGGGGCATTCGAGTTCGGCGACGGCGCCTCGGTGTGGTCGGACCGGCTGTCGGCGGGTTCGCCAGAAAGTTGCGACTTTTCCGTGTTTGTCACCTTGTAGGCGTCGTCGTCAACATGGACGTCGACATCTGCGCCGTACGCGTTTGATATGAGAGCAACTGTAACGACGGATGCCAAAGTAGCGGCCAGAGCCACATAGCGAGATTTATACATCCGCGTCGCCTTCTTCCACCTGCACAGCACGCACTTTCCACTCGTTCTCGCCTCGGCCGATGGCGAAGACCATCAGGCGTTCCCCGCCCTCACTTTCGACAATTTCGCCAGAGCCCGCGACCTCTGTAGACGGAGATTGCTCGATGACCACATCTACCCGGTAGTACGGATTTCTTTCGATAGGTTCGTGGCCCTCCGCAGATCGGATCGTGATCGCTCCTCCGGTGGATCTACCACCGTCGCTGTACAGCGTCGAGACGCTAGTTGTAACGCTCTGGCAGAAGCGGCACTCCGCATGTGACATCTGCTCCAACTCGGCGAGGCCACCCGTTTGGTACGCGTAAACGTAGAGCTTTAAAAAATACTCTGCCGCGGCCTCTGCACCGTGTACGTCGTCCCGCGCAATGGCGTTCGGCGGCACCGGCGGGTCGATCTCCTGCGTCGGCGTCTCCTCGGCCGACGGGCTCTCCGCCTCGGACGGCGAACCGGTCGGTGTCGGCTCGTCGCCCCCACCGTCGCAGGCGGCCAGTCCGACAGCCGCAAAGAGCCCTGCGGCAGCCATTGCCAGCAGGGTTCGCAAACGTTGCGCCGCCCGAGCCATGCGGGAGAACCTATCGGGCCGCGTCACCGCCCGGCTAGGGCGCGAAAACTTCTGTGGACGGCGAGACGGTCCCGAAGACTCTCTAGGTCATCGCAGCAGTCGCACGACGACCGGCATCGCCAGCTCCTGGACCGTCAGTACCCGGAACAGCGGGTGCGGCCGACCGCTCGAGCGCCACGCCAGTGCGCGCGCGGCACCTCCGGCCGCGGTGATCACGGCCAGACGGTCCAGCTCGCCCCGATCGAGCGTGCGCCGGGCGGCGGCTCTGCCGAAGACCGCTGCCTGCGTCGCCCAGATCACGCTGTAGAACCGAAGGACGCTGTCGGTGCTGGCGTCGGGCGCCGTCGTCGACCCCGGGATGCCACGGTGACCCCGCGTCATCACCAGGGTGCCGGTCAGTGCCGCCGTGCCGGCCATCGACCACATCAGTCCGCGCAGGATCGCGCCCTTCGTCTCCGAGCCCATGCGCGAAGACTCACACGTCCTCGCCGGATCCGCCAGAACCTTCAGCTCTCGATCTGCGGGTGGCTGCCGTCCCGGGCGTCCTCGTCCTGCTCGTCGATGAACGCCGAAAGAATCTCCGCCGACAGATCGTCGATCCGCTGATCGACGTGCTTGCGCTCCCGAGTCGAGGCCTTGGAACTCATCGCGCCCAGCAGGGGCAACGACGCCTCGATGCGGTCCAGCTGGGTACGCCAGGCCTCGGCACGAGCTCGTTCGGCGTGGTCGTCGGCGGAGGCGCGCAGGTAGGCCACCTGGTCGCGCAGGGCGGCGATGCGCAACCGCAGGCCGTCGGGACTCCGACCCTGCCGGCGCGCTTCGCCCAGCCGCTTGACCTGCTTCTCTACGGTCTCGAACACCTCTGGGTTGTCCTTGCGCAGACGCACCAACGTCGGTCCCACGCGCTGCACGACCTTCCAGACCGTCGGCCCCGCCACCGCAGCGACCTTGGCCAGCGTCCCGAGTCGTCCCATGTTCTCCTCCTGTGGCTGCGCCGTGGTGCCCAGCGTGGGCATGGCGCGTCGTGTGCAGGTTCCAGCGTGCCACGTACCCTTGTCCCAGACTTCCCGAGAGGACCCGGATGATCTCCCCTGCCCTCGGCGCGCCCGCTCCGACCGAGCTGCGCGCCACCGCTGTGCTGCTCGACCTCGACGGCACGATCACGGATTCCGCGTCGGCGATCATGACGTCGATCCGCGAGACGTTCGACGCGTTCGGCTACCCGCAGCTCGACGACGACACCCTGCTCCGGTTCATCGGCCCACCGATCCGCGAGGCGCTGGCGGAGATCGCCGGCGTCGCGCACGACGACCTCGACGCCATGGTCGACGACTATCGCGGCCGGTACAGCACCCGAATGGTCGACGTCCCGCTGTTCCCGGGCGTGCGCGAACTGATCCGCTCCTGGCACGCTGCTGGCATCCCGCTCGCACTGGCGACGGCAAAGCTGCAGCACATGGCCGAGCCGATCATCGATCGGGCCGGCCTCACGCCATACTTCACCGCCGTCTGCGGCGACCAGCCCAAGGAGAACGTCACCGTCGACGGCGTGACCGTCAAGGCCGATGTCGTCGCCCGCGCCCTCGCAGGGCTCGCGGCGGCCGGTGCCGATGTCAGCGGCGCCGTCATGGTCGGCGACCGGTTCCACGACGTGGCGGGTGCCGCCCGCCACGGCGTCGAAACAGTCCTCGTCGGCTGGGGCTACGGCCGGCCGGGCGAGGGCGAGGGGGCCGTCGCGGTGGTCCACGACTCCGCCGAGCTGGCGGCCGTGCTGGGTGCCCGGGCGTCTGCGACATGACCGTCCCGACCATCCCCGACGCCCTGGCCCGGCAGGTCGGGAGCGCGGCCGACGGCGCCGCCTGGCTCGAACGTCTGCCTCACCTGGTTGAGGGCGCCCGTGAGCGCTGGGGCCTGACGCTCGGCGACCCGTTTCCGTCCGGTGCCGCCGGGTGGACGGCACCCGCGCGGACGGCCGACGGCGCGGACGTCGTCGTCAAGATCGTCTTCCCGCACGACGAAGCCGTCGGTGAGGCGATCGCGTTGCGCCTGTGGTGCGGCAACGGCGGACCGGAGCTGCTCGACCACGACGCGGAGGCGTGGACGCTGCTGCTGCGTCACCTGCGTCCGGGTCACGGCATCGAAGAGGATCCGGCACTGCTTGAAGCACGTGTCGAGAACCGGCTCGAGATCGCGGGCGAGCTGCTCGGCCGGCTCCAAGGCGCATCGAGCGACGGTCTCGAACTGGTCCGCCTGGCCGACTACACCACCAATCTTGCGGACATCCTCCGCGACCGCACGCAGCGACACGGTCCGTCGCTCGGCGCGGATCGCGGCCTGCTGGTGGAGGCCGCCAACCTGCTCGAGGAGCTGCCTACGGAGTACACGGCGAGCGGCGCCTCGCTCGTGCACGGCGACTTCAACCCCGGCAACATCCTGGCCGACGACGCGACCGGCACGCGCACGTGGGTCGCCATCGACCCCAAGCCGATGGTCGGCGATCCCGCCTACGACCCGGCGCCCCTGGTCTCCCAGGTGGCCGACCCCTTCCGGCAGGAGGACGCCGTCACGTTGCTGCGCACCCGGACCCGAGTGGTAGGCGGCGCGAGCGGCCTGGATCCCGCCCGAGTCGCCGCCTGGGCCATGGCACGCGCCGCCGAGTCGGCCCTGTGGCGCGCGGATCAGCTGGGCGATCGAGAGGGCGCGCTGGCCGAGCTCGATCAAGCGCACCTCTGGTCGCGCCTAGCGGTGTGACCGGCACCTTTGCGGCACACTGGGCGCGATGGCAGAGAAGCGGGACGCGCGCAGGCTGCTGAGCCAGGTCGGTCAGCGGATGGGTCGCCGTGTTCGGCCACGGGTACGTCGGGTGCGCACCACGTCGGTGAACCACATCGTCTCGCCGGCAGCGCTCAGCGCCGGGTCGCCGTCCGGCTCACCGAGCGCCGCGAGCCAGTCCGTCCGCCCGTCCCAGGCCTCGCGGCTCAGCGTGCGCCGGATGCCCGACCGTGCGATGCACGCCGACTCCGCCCCTGACGGTCTGCCCCGGTGGATCCGCACCTACGGGACGGGCGCCTGGTTCCTCATCGGCATCATCATCGTCGTGGGCATGGTCGTGTTCGCGACCGCCCGTATCCAGATGGTCTTCATCGCGGTGTTCCTCGCCCTGGTGGTCGCCTCGGTGCTGTACCCGATCGTCAGCGTGCTGGCGCAGTGGATGCCAAGACCGCTGGCCACCTTCCTGGCGCTGTTCGGGTCCTTCCTCGTCGTCGCGGGATTGTTCACCTACGTCATCTCGTCGGTCGCCGACCAGTGGGACACCCTGGCGGATCGGTTCCAGAGCGGTATCCAGACGATCCTCGACTTCCTCGAGTCGGGTCCGCTGCCGTTCCAGATCACGCAGGCAGAGATCTACGAGACGATCAACAGCGCCGTCGCCGAGGCGACGACGTATGTTCGTGAGAATGCCGGCGATCTGGCCGGCCAGGTGCTCAACAACGCGGGCGCCGTGGCGATCGTCTTCACGATTTTGGCGCTGAGCCTGTTCCTGACGATCTTCTTCCTCGCGCGCGGGGAGTGGATGTGGCTGTGGTTTCTCAACCAGCTGCCGGCCAGGAACCGCGAGCGCACCCACGCGGCCGCCACGGCCGGCTGGTACACCTTCTCCGGGTACGCCCGCGGCACCATGATCGTCGCCATCGCCGACGGCGTCATGGCCTTCATCCTGCTCTCGATCGTCGGCGTGCCGCTCGCCGCACCGCTCGCCGTCCTGGTGTTCATCGGTGCGTTCATCCCGTTGATCGGCGCGCCGGCCGCCATGATCATCGCCGGTGTCGTCGCACTGGCCGCAGGCAGCGTCTTCGACTTCGTCGTCGTCATCCTCGGCGTCGCGCTGATCGGACAGATCGAGGGGCACATCCTCCAGCCGCTGGTCATGGGCAGGCAGGTCTCCCTGCACCCGGTGGTCGTGGCGGTGGGCGTGACCGCCGGAACGTTCCTCGGCGGGCTGGTCGGTGCCATCATCGCCATCCCGGTGCTGGCCGTGACGTGGGCGGTCTACAGCGCGATTCGACAGGTCGACCCGCCCATGAACGAGCTGCCGGAGGTTGATGCCAAGATCCCGGCCACCGCCAAAGAGTAGGCGGTCGAGTGCTGGTGCTCAGCCGAAGTCGCGCGACGTCGAGGGCACCAGCAGGCTGAGCGGCTCGATCCGGTCGGCGACCAGGTTCGTCACGCCGTCGCCCCGTTCGATCACCCCGCGGACCACGAGAGCCGCGCTGGTGCGGGCAACTTTCCGGTGCCGCGCCCACAACCCGGCCGAGCAGACGACGTTGACCAGACCGGTCTCGTCCTCCAGGGACAGGAAGGTGACTCCACCCGCGGTGCCCGGGCGCTGTCTATGGGTGACGACGCCTCCCACCCGCAGCCGTTCCCCCGACTGGCGCGCGGCCAGCTCCGTCACGGTGAGGACACCCGCGGCGGTCAGGTCGGCCCGACGGAACTGGGTGGGGAAGGACTCCGGCGAGATCCCGGTCGCCCACACGTCGGCGACGGCGGTCTCCACCTCCGCCATGGCCGGCAGTCGGCGTGGCGGCTCGACCCCGACGGCGGTCAGCGGCAGCGGCGGCTGGTACCAGACAGTCTCCTCCCGCACATGCCGGCGGCCGTGCTCGCCGGCGAGCACCCCGCTGGCCCACAGCGCTTCCCGCCGCTCGAGCCCGAAGCACCGCAACGCCCCTGCTGTCGCCAGGGCCTCGAGCTGGGCGGCCGTGAGATCCACCCGCCGAGCCAGGTCGGGCAGGTCGGCGTAGGGCCCGCCGCTCTCGCGCTCGGCGACGATCCGCTCGGCGCTCTTCTCCCCCACCCCCCGCACCGGCGACAGGCCGAGCCGGACCGCCAGGTCGGGGTCCGGGTGCACCAGGTGAGCCACCTCCGGGACGGCAGGGGTCCGTGCGGCTTCCGCTCGCAGCTCCGCCGTCGTCAGGGTCTGGACGGATGCCTCGATGGCGGAGGCGTTGACGTCGGCGCGCAGCACCGCCACCCCGTGCCGGCGGGCGTCGGCCACGAGCGACTGCGGCGAGTAGAAGCCCATCGGCTGAGCGGCGAGCAGAGCGGCATAGAACGCCTCGGGGTGGTGGACCTTCAGCCAGGAGCTGGCGTAGACGAGGTACGCGAAGGAGAAGGAGTGCGACTCGGGGAATCCGAAGTCGGAAAAGGCCTTGAGCTTGTCGTAGATCTGCTCGCCGATCTTCGGACCGATCCCGTTGCGGGCCATGCCCTCGAGCAGCCGCCCGTGCAGGGCCTCCATCCGCTCGTCGGAGCGCTTGGCTCCCATGGCCTTGCGCAGCTGGTCGGCCTCCGCCGGGCTGAAACCGGCGACGTCGACGGCGATCTGCATGAGCTGCTCCTGGAACAGCGGCACGCCGAGGGTCTTGGACAGGGCCGGCTCGAGCAGCGGGTGGAGGTAGGTGACGGGTTGGCGACGGCGCCTGCGTTCTAAGTAGGGGTTGACCGAGTCGCCCTGGATGGGGCCCGGCCTGATGAGGGCGACCTCGACGACGATGTCGTAGAAGTTCCGTGGCCGCAGCCTGGGCAGGGTGGCCATCTGTGCGCGGGACTCGACCTGGAAGACGCCGACGGTGTCCGCCGCGCACAGCAGGTCGTAGACGCACCCGTCCTCCTGGGGCAGCGAGTGCAGGCCGAGGGGCTTGCCGGTGGCGTCGCCGCCGTGCGCGTTGATCGACTCGAAGGCCAGGCGCAGCGCGGTGAGCATCCCCAGGCCGAGGAGGTCGAACTTCACCAGGCCGGCGTCGGCGCAGTCGTCCTTGTCCCACTGCAGCACGGTCCGGCCGGGCATGGTCGCCCACTCCACGGGGCAGACCTCGATGACGGGCCGGTCGCACAGCACCATGCCGCCGGAGTGGATGCCGAGGTGGCGGGGCAGGCGCAGCATCTGGTCGGCGACGTCGACCACGGGTTCCGGGATGCCGGCGATGTCGTCCCCGCCGAGCGAGCCCCACTGCTCAATCGTCTTGGACCAGGCGTCCTGCTGGCCGACGTCGTAGCCGAAGGCCCGAGCGGCGTCGCGCACCGCCGACTTCGGGCGGTAAGAGATGACGTTGGCGACCTGTGCGGCGTGGGTGCGTCCGTAGCGCTCGTAGACGTGCTGGATGACCTCCTCACGCCGCTTGGACTCGATGTCCAGATCGATGTCAGGCGGGCCGGAACGGCCCGGGGAAAGGAACCGTTCGAACAGCAGCCGGTGCTGGACGGCGTCGACGGCGGTGATGCCGAGGGCGAAGCACACCGCGGAGTTGGCGGCCGACCCCCGTCCCTGGCACAGGATGCCCTCGCGGCGGCAGAAGTCCACGATCTCGTGGACGATGAGGAAGTAGCCGGGGAAGTCCAGGTCGTTGATGATCGCCAGCTCGTGCTCGATCATCTCGTACGCGCCGGCGACTCGTCCCGACCCCGGTGGCCCGTACCGGTCGGCGGCGCCGCGGTAGGTGAGCTCGCGCAGCCACGTGGCCTCGGTGTGCCCCTCGGGCACGGGGTACGGAGGCAGGTCCGGGGCGACGAGCTGGAGGTCGAAGGCGCACTCGGATGCGAGCGCCACCGAGTTGGGCACGGCCTGCGGGTGCCGATGATGCCTGGCCGCCATCTCGGCGCCGGAGCGCAGGTGCGCGGGCGACGGCGGGAGCCACCCGTCGATCTCGTCCAGCGAGGCCCGGGCGCGAGTGGCGGCGAGGACGTCCGTGAGTCGCTGGTCGGCGGGACGTGCGCAGTGCACGGCGCCGGTGGCCACCAGCGGCAACCGGGCGGCGCCGGCGAGGTCGGCGAGGGCGTCGTTGCGTGCCGAGTCCAGGGGCGAGCCGGTGTCGGTGATCTCGACGGCGACGTTGTCGCGGCCGAACAAGGCCGTGAGGCGGTCGAGCTCTGCCCGCGCGGCGCCCTGCCCACCGGTCTCGAGGGCGCGACGGACGGCACCCTTGCGGCAGCCGGTGAGGACGAGCCACTCCCCTCCGGCGTCGGCGGCGACATCCTCGATACCGATCTCCATGCGGCCCTTGACCCCGGAGTCGAGGTGCCCGCGGGCGAGGGTGCGGGACAGGCGGCCGTAACCAGCGGGGCCGCGGGCGAGGACGACCAGGTGGGTGCCGTCGGGGTCGGGGCGTCCGCTCATCCCGGGCGTGGCCCCGGCCCCGGCCCGCCCCGACGTGCCGAGGTTGAGCTCCGTGCCGAGCACAGTGGGTATCCCCAGGGTGCGGGCCGCCTCGGCGAGCCGAACGACGCCGTAGAGTCCGTCGTGGTCGGTCAGGGCTAGGGCGTTCAGGCGCAGTCGGGCCGCCTCGGCGGCGAGCTCCTCCGGGAGGTTCGCGCCGTCGAGAAAGCTGAAGGCCGAGTGGGCGTGCAGCTCGGCGTACGGGACGACGTCCACGACGCCATTCTATCGAACGTATGTGCGATGCCGTCCTTCGTCGTCGCGCTTCCGCTGAAGCGTCAGGCGGCATGCTCCGGACGCTCGGAGGCCGCCGTCCGGCCTCTTGCTCGTCGCTTGGCGGCCTCCCAGGCACCCACCACGGTCGAGACGGCGTAATCCATGTCGAGCCTGCCGCCGTCAACCGGCGCAAGGGAATCGGGAGCATCGTCAGTGGCCCGGCCGGATGCACCAACGGGTAGCGGCAGGCCTGCCGTCACGGCTGGTGCAGGCACCTCCGTCCGCGGCACCGGTACGACAGGTTGGCCGTTCTGCCCGAAGAAGGTCAGGCTCCCGTCTGCATGACGGGCGACCTCGAAGCCGCCCTCGTGGTGAAGGCGGTGGTGTTCCCCGCACAGCAGTACGAGGTTCTCCAGGACCGTGAGGCCGCCGTCCGCCCAGTGCACGATGTGGTGGGCGTGCAGGTACCGACGGCGTTCGCACCCGGGGAATCGACAGCCCTGATCTCGGTCCCACAACGCTCGGAACTGCGCGGCGTTCGGGGTGCGTCGGCGCCGGCCGACGTCGACGGTCCGGCCCGGTCGCTGACTGGGCGTGACGATGACGCTCGTCCCCGGCTCGTCCTCGGTCTCGCTCTGGTGGAGATGGAGCACGACGCCGGTGTCGCAGGTCAGGCGTCGGGCGGTCTCGGGATGCAACGCGGGGCCGTACTCGAGGCGAGGCCCGATCACATCTCGGTCGGCCCGGCCCGGGCACTGCGCCGGGGGCGTGGTCTCGGCAACGCGTATCGCGGCAAGATCGTCGAGGGTCGCGTGGACGACGGTCTCGCTGCGCCGCGATCCCCGGGCGACGGTCGCCGGCGCGGCGGCGGTCGTGCTGTCCGCGTCGGCCATGTTGTCCGCGTCGTCAGCAAGGTCCACGTCCACGTCGGTGCGACCGTCCGTGTCGTCGTCGATGGTGGCGTGCTCGCACAGCAGCACCAGGGCGTCGATGAGTGCGCGCCGCTTGGTCGCCTCAGCCTCGTCCGCCGCCACGGTGGTGCCGGAGCTGTCGGTGGCATCAGCACCGCCTGTGAGGCGATCGGCGCTCGTCCGTGCGAGGTAGTCCTGGACCCGGCGCAACGCCTCGACGATCACCGCGCCGTCCTCCGGGGAGCAGCGCCCGGAGAAGGAGACCGACCCGTCCCACTCGGTCCGGAACGACAGGCGCCGGTCCTCGTGACGCTCGTTGACCTCGTCGAGCGTGGTGGCCGTGCGCACCCCGACGCAGAACCGCTCCAGCTGGTTCGCCGTCGCGGCGGCAGCGATATCGAGCAGCTCGACCTCGGTCTCCGCCGTGGCGACCCGCGTGAGTGCCCGAACCTTGGAGTAGCTCAACCGGCCCTCCGCGAACGCCTGCGCGATGAGTGGCAACCCTGCCAGGGCACGCGCGATGCGCACGTGCTCACGCGCGGTCACCGTCGACATGCCGCATCGCCATGACAGCCACTGCGCCGTCGACACCATGCCGGCCACCTCCATCCAGCCGTCCCGGGCGTCGAACTCGGCCACCAGCTGCAGGAACCGGCACGTCGCCGACGCGATCCGCGCCGCGAGCGTGGCGAGCTCAGCCTCGACCTCGCCCAAGGGCCGCACCATCGTCGTCACACCCATCCATCTCACCCCATCGAGTCGAACGTACGTACGATGCTATGGGTGGGTACTGACACGAGAGGTCGATTGGGAGGCGGTCGCCCTACCGCGGCGGCCGGGCACGATGGTCGGGCACGCTTCCGCTGAAGCGCGTTCCGGACTCGTTCAGCCGAGCATCCGCGACAGGACAAGTCGTGCGCGTCGCACAGCGGTCAGGGGCCGGCCGTCCAGCTCGGCGAGCAGGGCCTCGATGACGTCCACGGAGGCCGCCGCCACTCTCCCGGGCAGCGGCGCGCGATCCAGTCCTCGTCCGGAGGTGCCGGCAAGAGGTCGTCCAGGTCGCCGTGGACCTGGACCCCGCGGGTGCGCAACCAGCGGATCCAGCTCTCGGTGCGTTCGACGACCCACGGATGGTCTTCCGGTCCGAGCGTGATCCGGGGTGACTTCCGTAGCTCGAGCGCACGGCTCACCACGATGTCGTTCACCAGCGTGGAGTACCTGCCGCCACGTCGAACGTCCTCACCGAGCCGACGATTGAGCCGACGTAAGAGCTGTGCCTCCGGGATGGATGCCCACCGACGCGTTCACGCGCACGGCCTCGTGCGGGGCCCACGAGGGCGGGACGTCGACAGCCCCCAGGAAGCGGTACCACAACTGCTCCGGTGAGCCGCCGGCCGCCGGGGCAGTCACGACGTGGATCTGCTCGGCGGGCAGATCGGCACCCCACACGCTGAGCACCCGGACCGGGTCGAAGCCCTTCATCAAGGACGAGTGACCTCGCGAACGCTTTCCAGGAATGCCGCGAAGGAACGCCTGGCGCCGAACTTCAGGGTCTCCTGCCACCCGCTCGTCAGCTCGCGCGCCAGGTCGCGTGCCGTCAGGATCAGGTGGACCTCCGCACCCGTGGACGCGAGATCCGCGAGCGCGCGCTCGGCCTGCTGGGGAGTCGCGGTGGCGAGCACCTCGTGGCTGAGGACGACCTCGCCGGTCGCCTTGCGGGTCTGAGCAGGAGCCGCGGCCAGGCTCCACGCACCCGCCGCGGGTCCACCCCGTGGTCGGTGTCGGTGAGGCTGAGCGCCGCCCAGTAGTGCAGATGGGGCTCCGCGAGCCGCCCGTACGGGTAGCTGATCCCGTGGCTGCGCAGCTCGCGCCGGTTCGCGTGCAGCCGCGACTGGACGTACGTCGTGCCGGACTTCGGGGCTCCGACGTGCAGGTGAACGCGCCTCGGCATGGCGCACACCATGGCACAGGCCGCTGTGACCGTCGCGGCACCGCAGGTCAGCCCTCCGGAGCCTCGATGCCCATCTCTCGCAGGTTCTCGGCCTCGGTGCTGCTCGCGTCGTACGGTTTCGCCGCCGTCATGGTCACCCGGGCGTTCTCCGGTGTGACGATCTCCAGCTCCACCGTGTTCCACGGCATGTGCTGAGGTCCGGTCGTGGAACCGGGCAGCAGCTCCTCGCACGCGGCCGCGGTCTCGTCGACCTGGCTCAGCACGCACGAGAAGTACACGTTCAGCGCCGGCGCCTCGACAGCACGGTCCCCGGTCACGAGGAGGACGTCCTGGAACGTCCAACGGCGCAGGTGCGTGATCTGACCGGGGATGGAGAAGATCTCGAAGAATCCGAGCCCCCGGATCCAGAAGTCGACCGACGCCGCCAGGTCCGCCGTCGGGATCCTGACGAACGTCGGCATCCCGTAGATGCCGCGGAACGGCTCCGGCGGCTCGGCGTGGGGTCCGGGGATCGGCACGGGGCCTGTGTCGAAGGCAGGGAAGGTGTCGGTCATGGTGTCATCGTGGCGGCCGGCGCCACGTCAGCCGCAACCTTTTTCGGTCCTCAGGCACGCTCCCTGCCTCGGGTCCGCCACAGCAGATACACGAAGTACGGCGCACCGACGAGCGCCGTGATGATGCCGGCCGGGATCTGCCCCGGGGAGATGACGGTGCGGCCGACGGTGTCGGCGACGCTGACGAGCAGGGCACCGAGCACGGGAGCCACGAGCAGGACGTGCGTGTGGCGGCCGCCGACCAGCGCCCGCGCGGCGTGCGGGGCGACGAGACCGACGAACCCGACGACGCCTACCGCACCGACCGCCGTCGACGTCAGCAGCGCCGCCGCGACGAGAAGCAACATCCGCGTGCGCTCGAGATGTACCCCGAGCACGCGCGGGACGTCGTCGTCCAGGGACAGCACGTCGAGGTCGCGGGTACGGCGGGCCACGAACGGGATCATGACGGTCAGCGCGACGACGACCGGGATCATCTGGGACCAGATCCGCCCGTAGGTCGAGCCCGAGAGCCAGGTCAGCGCGAACGCGACGTTCCAGGGGTCGGCGACGATGACGATCGCGGTGGTCAGGGCGCCGGCACCGGCCGCGAACCCGATGCCGACGAGGACCAGTCGGTCCGAGTTCAGGCCACGCCGGTACGAGGCGAGGTAGACGATGGCGAACGCGATCAGTGCGCCCGCCGCCCCGGCCAGGGTGACGCCCCACACGCCCGCGCCGGGCAGCAGGGTGAGGGTGCCGACGGCGCCGACCCCGGCGCCGGCCGTGATACCGAGAGTGCTCGGCTCGGCGAGCGGGTTGCGCGCGACCCCCTGGATGACCGTGCCCGCGAGGCCGAACGCAGCCCCGGCCAGGACCGCGCCGAAGACCCTGGGCGAACGCTCCGTGACGGACGCGGTCACGATCCTTCCGGCGTCGCCCATGACGTAGTTGACGAGGTCGCCGGTGAGCATCAGCCGGTCGCCGAGCAGCATCCCGGCCAGCGCGGCACCGGCGAGCAGCACCAGCAGCACGGTGGCGAGGACGACGGTCCAGCGCGTGGTGCGTGGCCGGCCGGACGCGGCGGCACCGGTGCGACGGGTCGCGCCCGAGTCACGCAGGCGACGGGCCAGCACGATGAGCACCACGGCCCCGAAGATCGAGGTGACCACGCCGGTGGGAACCTCGACACCGGCGGCGCCGCCGAGCACGGCTCGCAGCAGCACGTCGGCCCCGAGAACGACGATCACCCCGGCGAGGCCGGCGAGCGGCAGGAGGGCGCGGTGACGCTGCAGGCCAGGGACGAGCGGCGTGAGCAGGCGGACGATCGCCGGGGCGCACAGGCCGACGAAGCCCACCGGACCGGCGACCGTGACGGCCGCCGCCGACAGGAACACCGAGACCAGGACGGCGGCGACGCGGGTCTGCAGGACCGGTATGCCGAGCACCGACGCGGCGTCGTCGCCGAGGGCGAGCAGGTCGAGCCGGTGCGCGATGAGCAACGCGGCTATCAGGCCGAGCACGACGGCGGGCGTCACGCGAGCCACCGACTCCATGCCGGACTGGACGATGGAGCCGCTCCCCCACGCGTACAGCCCCGTGGTCTCCTCCTCCTTGAGGACGAGCAGCAGCATCGTCATGGCCTGTATCGCCAGGGAGATCGTCGCGCCGGCCAGGATCAGGCGGGTCGGTCCCGTGGCGCCGCCGCGGGCCAGCAGGAGCACCAGCGCGGCACCGCCGAGGCCGCCGACGAAGGCGAGCACGCCGCTGAGGGCCAGCGGGAGGGCGAGACCGGCGGCGGCCACGACGGTGATGGCGAAGTGGGCGCCGGCGTTGACGCCCATGGTGTCCGGCGACGCGAGGGGATTGCGCGCCACGGACTGCAGCACGGCGCCGGCGACGCCGAGGGCGAGCCCGACGAGGATGCCGGCCAGCAGCCGCGGGAGCCGTGAGGCGACCAGGATGGCGACCGCCTCGTCCTCGCCCTGGCCGAGCAGTGCTCGGGCGACCTCGCCGGCCGCCAGGCCCGCCGTGCCCTGGGACAGGTGGACGGCCCCGAGCACGAGGATGAGCACGCAGGCGGCCCCCGCGACGGCCAGCACGCCCACGCCGCGCACAGCCCGGCCCTGCGCGGCCGGCGGCGCCGGGGCCACCTCGGTGGTCACGCGGTGAGGGCCTCCACGACGGCGGTGACGTACTGCTCGGCGGACCGCGGGCCGCCGAACATCCAGATGCCGTCGGGCAGCCGGTGCACGTTCCCCGCCTCGACGAACGGCAGCCCGTTCCACACGGCGTTGCCGGCCAGCCCTTCGGTGAACGGGTCCGGCTGGGCAGAGTCGTTTGCGATGTAGAGGAAGTGCACGTCGCCGAGCTGGGTCAGCCCCTCGACGTCGGTGCTCTGCAGTCCGTAGACGGCGTCACCCTCACCCTCCCAGGCGTTGACGAGACCGAGCTCGCCGGCAAGCGCGCCGAGCAGCGAGCCCTGCGTGAACATGCGGATGCTGACCGCGCCGCCGTCCTGCCAGCCGTCGGCCATGGCGAACTTCGCGTCCTCGAGGCCGGCCTCGGCCAGCGCGGCGCGCCCGTCCTGGATGGTGGCGTCCAGATCTGCGAGCAGCTGCTCGCCCTTGTCCACGGTGCCGGTCGCCTCCGCGAGGACGTCGACGGTGCGCTCGAGGTGGCCGAGCGGGTCGTCCGCGTTGGAGCCCTTGAGCGCCACGACCGGCAGGCCGACGTCCTCGAGCTGGTTGATGATCGTCTCGGGCAGGTCCGTGGTGGTCACGACGAGCTCGGGGTCCAGGCCGATGATCGCGTCGACCGACGGCTCGCCGCGGGTGCCGACGTCGACGACGCCCTCGTCGAGCTCGACGGCGTCGTTCCACGTGCCGAAGCCCTCGACGTCGGCGACACCGACCGGCATGACACCGAGTGCGACGAGGTTCTCGGCCAGGCCCCACTCGAGCGCCACGACCTCCTCGGCCGGGGCGTCGAGCTCGACGGTCTCGCCGCGGTCGTCGACCACGCTGACGGCTTCACCCCCGCCGCTGCCGGCCTCCTCGCTCGCCGGGTCCGTGGCGGCGGGAGCGGTGGTTCCGCACGCGCCGGTGAGGCCCAGCAGGAGGGCCGCGGGCACAGCGAGAAGAGAGCGTCGCATGGGGGTCCTGTCGATCGTGGGCGGTTCAGGCGGTGGCGAGCGCCGGGTGCGTGGCGCGGGTGTGGTGGCGGCTGACCGGCCGGGTCATGAGCTTGCCGGTGACCGGGTCCTCGGCGACGGCGATGGCGATGCCGTAGGCGTCGGTGAGCAGGTCGGCGGTGAGCACTTCCTCCGGCGTGCCGACGGCGCGGATCCGGCCGTTGGCCAGCAGGGCGACGTGGTCCGCGACGGCGGCGGCGTGGTCGAGGTCGTGCAGGACGACGCCGATGGCGACACCCTCGTCCTCGGCCAGGTCCCGCAGGAGGTCCAGCAGCTCCCACTGGTAGCGCAGGTCGAGGTAGGTGGTCGGCTCGTCGAGGAGCAGGACTCCGGTGCGTTGCGCCAGGCAGGTGGCGAGCCAGACGCGCTGGAGCTCACCGCCGGAGAGCTCGTCGACGTTGCGGCCTGCCATCGAGGCGACGCCGGTGACGTCCATGGCCCAGTCGATGGTGGCCGGCCCGTCGGGGTCCGTCCGGCGCCAGCGGCTGGCGTACGGATGCCTCCCGTACCCGACGACGTCACGCACCCGCACGCCGCTGGGCGTGGGGTGGGACTGAGAGAGCAGGGTGACCCGGCGAGCGAAGGCCGTGGGGGTCATGGCGAGGGCGTCGTCGTGACCGTCGAGGACGACGGCGCCCGCGTCCGGCCGGTGGAGCCGGGCGAGCGAGCGCAGCAGCGTGGACTTGCCGCTCCCGTTCGGTCCGACGAGGGCGGTGATCGCGCCCGCGCCGAGGGTGATCCCGGCGTCGTGGACGACGGGCTCACCGTGGTAACCGAGGGTGAGACCGGCTCCTTCGAGCGGCGGTCCACCAGCCTGCTGATTCGTCACGAAGGTGAGGCTAGCCTTACCTCTGCCCCGATGGGAAGTTTTACGTCACAATCCCGTGCCGGAATTCTGCTGGGTGAGACGGCTGAAGCACAACTTCAGTCGTAGACTCCCTCGACGCACCAGGCGCCGCGCTCGAGGGCGAGCAGCAGGGCCGGCACCCCCTCGGGGACCACCTGGACGTAGGCACGCCGTCGGCCCTGCTCGGACCACCACCGCTCGGTGCCGTGCCACGGACCGGCCCAGGCCAGCAGCGGGTACTCCCCCGCCCGCACGACCGGAGCACTCTTCCCTGGCGGCGGCACGAGCACCCGGGTCGGTGTGGAGCTGGCCGTCCCGCGCGCGTCCACTCGCACGTCCCCGCCGCCGGCGTCGAGCAGCCGGACGGGCACCGGCTCGGTGGGCACGGTCGCCGGCCACGGGGCCGGCAGCTGCCCAGGCCACGGGGCGTCGGTGCGTCGCAGGGGTGCGGCGTCGTCGCCCCAGGCCACCATCCGGGCCGCACCGCGGGGGTCACGTCCGCCCTGCAGCACCGGCACGAGGATCCCGTCGGCCCCGAGCAGGCCCTGCACGCGCAGGGCGGCCCGGCCGGCCTGGGCCTCGCCGCGTCGGGCGCGTCCCCACAGCCCGTCCTGCACGACCCCGGCGGGACTGACCTCCTGGGCGAGGAGCTCGAGGCGGGTCAGCGGCGCGGAGGGTGGGCGGCCGCTGCGGCCGGACAGCCATCCCTCGAGCTGCCAGCGCACCCGGTCGGTCAGCTCGGCGGCGGTCGGCGTGCCGTCGATGCTCCAGGTGCGGACCAGCTCCGTGCCGTCCTCGGTGCGGGCCGCCACCCGCAGGCGGGCGCAGACGACGCCGCGTCGCAGCATCCGCTCGGCGAGCTGCTCGGCGAGCGAACGTGCCACGAAGGCGGCGACGTCGGAGCGCTCGGCGGGCGGGTCGAGCTCGGTGGCTGCCAGGACGTCGTCCTCCGGGCGGTGGGTGGAGGGCGGGAAGGTGTCCAGGCCCCGGGCGAGCCGGTGCGCGGCCAGCCCGTGGGCGCCGAACCGGGCTGCGACGTCGCCCGCCTCCAGGGCGGCGAACTCGCCCAGGGTCCGCAGACCCAGGCGGCGCAGCAGGTCCACCAGCTCGGCCGTCCGGGCAGCCGCCTGCCGGGTGCTGAAGGCGAGGGTGAGCGTGCCGACGTCCTGCCCGGCCAGGAACTCCGCGGAAGCCTCGGACGGCACGAGGACGCCGGCGCGGGCGGCGAGCATGGCGGTGAGCAGCCCGTCACCGATGCCGACCTGGCACTCGGCGCCGGTCTCGGTGGCCACCGTCCCGACCAGTGCCTCGGCCAGGGCGTCCTCGGACCCGACGTGCCGGGCGGGCCCGTGCGCGAGGAAGACCACCATGCCGGGGCGGACCACCGCCACCTCGGCGACGACGGTCTCCGCCGCCTGCACGAGCGGCTCGAAGGCGCGTGCGTCACGCACCTCGTCGGTGGGCAGCAGCACCAGCTCGGGGCAGATCTGCTGGGCGCTGCGCCGGCGCATGCCGCGGCGGACCCCGGCGGCGCGGGCGGGCGCCGAGGCGACGAGGACGCCCCGGGCGTCGTGCACGGCGACCGGCACCTGCGGATCGACGAGCCCCTCGGCGACGGCCGCGGTCACCGGCCAGTCGGGCATCCACAGGACGGCGCGTCGTGCGGCGGGGCCGGTCACCTCACACCGCCCTCAGCAGCGGCGGAGCCTCCGGATGGCTGGGGTGACTGGGGTGGCTGCCGGGCTCGCCGCGCAGGCCGTCCGCCCCCACGCGGACGCGGACCTCACGCAGGCCGGACGCCGCGGCCCGGCCGGTGGAGCGCACGGTGAGCCCTTGGTCGACGAGGTGCCCCCACCCCTGGCCGAGACCCTCCCACCCGGTCCTGGTGGCCCGGAGCACCAGGTGCGCGCCGGGCCACTCGTGGGTGCTCAGCAGCACGGCGCCCCGGGTCCGCACGCGGGTGGCGAGCGAGCGGCGGCCCCGTTCCCCCAGCGCCGGGCACCGCCCGACGACGAGCACGTCGAACCCGTCGGCGAGCGCCCCGGCCACCGCGGCGGCGTCCGGTCCGGGGTCGGGCACGACGGCGACCCGGTCCAGGGCGAGCCCGGCCCCGTGGGCGGCCCGCCAGCCGATGTGGGGCATGGCGGCGAGCGCGCACCAGCCACCGTCCGTGGCGGCGGCCGCGGCCAGGGAGAGCAGCACCGAGGTGGATCCCGACACCTGGACCACGGACCCGCCGGCCAGCGCACCGCCGGGGAACAGGGACGTCAGGACCGGCGGGACGGGCAGGCTCCGGTCGTCGGCGCCGGGAGCGGGATCGACCTGCCCGGGCGGAGCCTGATCGCCCGGGGACGTGAGTGTGGGGCTCGTGCTCAGCCCTGGCCCGCCCAGCCGGGTGCGCAGGCCGGTGGCGGCCTCTGCCTTGGCCAGGGCGGCGCGCGCGGCGGCCAGCCTGGCGTCGGGCCCCGGATCCGAGACGGCGGTGAGAGCGGTACCCAAGGCTCCTCCTCCCAAGCTGCATCGAACGCACGTTCGAGTTCGTCCAGTGAACGTCCGCCGGGACCCGATGTCAACCGGGCTGATCACCACCCTGAGTCTGCTGGCACCCGCCCACATCCGGGGGCCAGGACATGGGCTCATGCGTGCCTGCGAGCGTCACGGGTCGTAGGTTGGGACCCGCCACCAATCCACGACGGAAGGACCGCTGTGAACCTCGAGCGCCCACTCGCCCAGGACCCGTACGAGAAGCTCCCGACCGTGCCGTCGTTCACGCTCACGTCCACGGACCTGACGGATGGCGAACCACTGCCCGCCGTGCACGCGAAGGACGGCGGGAACGTGTCCCCGCAGCTGTCGTGGTCCGGCTTCCCGGAGGAGACCAAGGGCTTCGTCGTCACCTGCTTCGACCCGGACGCGCCCACGCCGTCGGGCTTCTGGCACTGGACCGTGGTCGACATCGCCCCCGACACCACCTCGATCGAGCAGGGCGAGGGCGAGTCTGACCTCATGCTCCCCGGCGCCGCCTTCCACCTGCGCAACGACGGCGGCACCCACGCCTACACCGGCGCCGCCCCGCCCCCCGGGGACCGGGCGCACCGGTACTACTTCGCGGTGCACGCCATCGACACCGAGACTCTCGAGCTGGGAGAGGACGACACCCCCACCAAGGCGGCCTTCCAGACCGTGTTCCACACCCTGGCCCGGGCGACCCTGACGGCCACCTACCAGCAGTGAGCACCGAGGTCGACGAGCCGCTGCCGGAGCCCACGCCCCTCGGCGAGGGCGGTGACGTCTCCTACGGCAGCCTCGTGTGGAGTCCCGTCCCGGCCCGCCGGGACCTCCTGGCCGAGTCCGTGCTCGCCGCCGTCGACGCCCTGCCGCCGGACGTCGCGAAGTGGATCCGCGTCGCCGAGATCGATCCCGACCTGGCGGACACGGCCGCGATGACGCAGGAGTACAACGTGCCGCTCGCGGCGTCGTCGAACTGCGTCGTCGTGGCCGGCAAGCGGGCCGGGGAGGAACGCGTCGCGGCGTGCGTGGTCCGTGCGACCACCCGCGCGGACGTCAACACGTCGGTCCGCAAGCTCCTCGACGTGCGCAAGGCCTCGTTCTGGCCCACCGACCGGGCGGTCGAGGCCTCCGGGATGGAGTACGGCGGCATCACGCCGATCGGCCTGCCGTCCGAGTGGCGGCTGCTGCTGGACGAGCGGGTGGTGAGCGGGCCGTCGATCATCGGCTCGGGCGTGCGGCGCTCGAAGCTGCTGCTGCCCGGCGGGGTGCTCACCGCGCTGCCCGGCGCCGAGGTCGTCGAGGGCCTGGGGCGCCCCGTCGGCTGACGCTCTGAGGCTCAGCGGCGGACGCGGCAGCGCAGGTGCAGCACCCGGTCGCCCTGGACCACCTGGTCCGGGTCCTCGAGGAGCACCGTGCCAGGGTGGCTGCCGAAGAACCGCTTGCCCTCGCCGAGGATCACCGGGGCGACGTCCATCGACACCTCGTCCACCAGACCGGCCGCGAACGCCTGCCCGCCGACGTCGCCCGCGGACACGCACACCAGGCCGTCACCGGCGCGCTCTCTGGCGACCGCGATGGCGGACTCGACGGAGTCGGCCGTGCAAAACGGCGCGTCCGGGTGCTGCTCGAGCCACTCGTCCGGCAGCGGCCGGTGCGTGACGACGACGAGCTCCTCACCGGCGGCGGGCACACCGTTCCACCCGTTCGTGAGGTCGAACAGGTGGCGGCCGACCACCTGGACCCTGACCGCGTCCCAGAACGGCTGGACGTAGTCCGCGGATGCGCGGCTGACGTGGAACGTCCAGCCCTCGGTCTCGTTGACGCTGACCGCCACGTCGCCGTTGCCGTACCAGTCGAAGAGCGGTCCGACCGTGTCGTCGGGGTAGGCGATGTAGCCGTCCATCGAGACGACTGCCTGCATGACGACTCGGGACATGCGACCTCCTTTGTAAACCGGTTGGTTGACTACCAGTATCCGCCGGTACGGCGCGTTGCCAACCAATCGGTTGACTGTCGTCGTGTCTGTGGCGTGCCCTACCGTCCATGACGTGCTCTCCACCGTCGCCGTCCGCGGCTACCGCTCGCTGCGGGACGTCGTGATCCCGCTCGGGGCGCTGACCGTGGTGACCGGCTCGAACGGGTCCGGGAAGTCGAACCTCTACCGCGCGCTGCGGCTGCTCGCGGCCACGGCCCGGGAAGGCGCCCCGGCGGCCCTGGCGTTGGAGGGCGGACTGTCCTCGGCGCTGTGGGCGGGCCCGGAGCAGGGCGGTGGCGGCGAGGGCACGGTGCGCAGGCGGCCGGTGCGGGTCGAGCTCGGCTTCACCGGAGAGGACACCGGCTATGCCGTGGCGCTCGGCCTCCCGCAGCGGCCGGACCCGACGGACCGGATCGCGATGCTCTTCGCCCGCGACCCGGAGGTGAAGGAGGAGTCGGTCTGGGCCGGGCAACTGCCTCGACCGGCATCGATGCTCACCGAGCGTCGCGGCCCGCACGTGCGCACCCGCGGGGACGGCTGGGAGACGTTGACCGCCTCGGCCCGCCCGCACGAGTCCATGCTCGAGGCCGGCGCCGATCCCGAACGCGCGCCGGAGCTGGTCCGCCTGCGGGAGGAGCTGCGCTCCTGGCGGCTCTACGACCACCTGCGCACCGACCCCGGCGCGCCCGCGCGGGCACCGCGTCCGGGTTCGCGCACATCCGCGCTGGCCGACGACGGAGCGGACCTGGCCGCTGCCCTCGCCACGATCATGGACATGGGCAGGTCGGCCGAGCTTCAGGACGCCGTCGAGCACGCTTTTCCCGGCTCCCGGCTCGACGTCGCCGCCGGCGACGGCCTCTTCGAGGTGCTGCTGCACCAGCCCGGGCTGCTCCGGCCGCTGCGTGCGGCCGAGCTCTCCGACGGGACGTTGCGCTACCTCATGGTCACGGCCGCTCTGCTCACCCCGCGGCCGCCCCAGCTCATCGTGCTCAACGAGCCGGAGCAGTCGATGCACGTCTCGTTGCTGCCCGCCCTGGCCCGGATGACCGCACGGGCGGCGCGCGGCGCGCAGGTGATGGTCGTGACCCACTCGACCGAGCTGTCCGAGGAGCTCGAGCGGGCGGCCGCCGACGAGGACGGTGACGGTGACGGTGACGGTGACGGTGAAGGCGACGACGACCGCCGAGTGGTCACGATCGAGCTGACGAAGGAGCACGGCGAGACGGTCGTCGTCGGGCGGGAGGGGCCGCTCGACGGACCGGCGTGGCGCTGGCCGTAGCCCCGGCAGTGAGACGATAGCCGGCGTGTTCCACGTCGTCTTCTACGAGCCCCGGATCCCACCGAACTCCGGCAACGCCATTCGCATGACGGCGTGCACCGGTACGTCCCTGCACCTGGTCGAGCCGCTGGGCTTCGAGATGACGGACGCCCATCTGCGGCGGGCCGGCCTCGACTACCACGACCTGGCCCACGTCGTCGTGCACCCGGACCTCGACGCCGCCCTCGCCGCGCTGCCCGGACGAGTGTTCGCGTTCACCGGGAAGGCGTCCCGCAGCTTCGCGGACGTGGCCTACGAGGAGGGTGACGTCCTGCTCTTCGGCCCGGAACCGTCGGGCCTGCCGGATGAGGTGCTCGCCGACGAGCGTCTGACGGACCGCCTGCGCATCCCGATGGTGGCGGGAGTCCGTTCCCTCAACCTGGCGAACGCCGCCGCCGTCGCCGTCTTCGAGGCGTGGCGGCAGCACGACTACGCCGGCTCGGCGTAGCGCTTGCGGGCCCGCTCGCGTGCCTTCTCGGCCTCGGTCTCGCGGTCCTTGGGCGGCGCGTTCGTCACCAGGGAGTCCAGCAGGTGCTCGGTGATGTGGGCGACCTCGTGGACGGCCTTGTCGAAGGCCTCCTGGTTGGCCTGCGACGGCTTGGTCATCCCGGAGACCTTGCGGACGTACTGCAGGGCGGCCGCCTGCACCTCGTCGGAGGTGGCCGCGGGCGCGAAGTTGTGCAGGGTTCGGATGTTTCGGCACATGGCGACAGGATCCCACGCAGCGTGACGCCGGGAAAGGGCCCCGTATCGGCTCCCGGTGTATTGACCTCACGGACGGCCGCCGGTAGTGTCTACCTCCCCCTAGAGACGACCTCGGTCGAGCTAGTGGGTGGGGAAACCCATCCAGGCTCGAAAGGTCGTCATGTCGCACGAACCACTCCTCGCACACCGCGACTTCCGCTTGCTGCTGCTCGGGCAGACGACGGCACAGCTCGGCACGCAGGTCAGCGCCGTCGCGATCCCGCTGCTCGCAGTCGTCACGCTGCACGCGTCCAGCCTCGAGGTCGGCATCATCAACGCCGCCTCCACGGTCGCGTTCGCCCTCATCGGCTTGCAGGCTGGTGCCTGGCTCGACCGGGTCCCGCGCCGCGGCGTCCTCATCGTGAGCGACGTACTTCGCGCAGTGCTGCTCGCTACGATCCCGGTCGCCTGGTGGCTCGACATGCTCACGATCGCCCAGCTGGTGATCGTGTCCTTCCTGGTCGGGTTCGCCCGCGTCTTCTTCGACGTCGGATACCAGAGCTACATCCCCTCGGTGATCGGCAAGGACCGCGTGCTCGCCGGCAACTCGGCCATGGAGTTCCTCCGCGCCTCCGGACAAGTCGCAGGCCCCGGGCTCGGCGGTGCCCTCGTATCCGTGTTCGGCGCGGCGCTCGTGGTGCTCGTGCAGGCCGTGACGTTCGCCGTCTCCGCGGTCACGTTGCTCGCGATCCGCACGCGTGAGTCCTCCGACCCGGCGCCCGGGCCGCGGCCGAGGATGCGATCCCGGATCGCAGAGGGACTGCGGTTCGTCCTGCGCAACCGTGTCCTTCGTGCCACGGCGATCGTGAGCGCCACCGGCAACTTCTCGTTCGCCATGGCCTCCGCGGTGACCATGATCTTCATGGCGCGCGAGCTCGGCCTGTCGGCGACCGTGATCGGCCTCGTCATCGCAGGCGGTTCACTCGCCGTGATGCTTGGCTCGGCGCTTACGCCACGGTTGGCCAAGGCCATCGGCTCGGCTCGCGTCATCTGGGTCGCGCTCGCTCTGACCGCGCCGCTCACGCTGCTCACACCGCTGGCTCGGCCCGGGTGGGGCGTGATCTTGGTCGTGCTCGGCATGGCCGCCGGTGAGCTCGGGCAGATCGTCTACGCGATCACGAACATCAGTCTGCGCCAACGGCTCACACCGGACCGGCTGCTCGGCCGGGTCAATGCCACGATGCGGTTCCTCATCATGGGGCTCTTCCCGCTCGGAGCGATCATCGGCGGGACACTTGGCCAGCTGATCGGCGCGCGCGCCACCCTCGTCGTCGTCGGCGTGCTCGTCGTGCTGAGCCCCATCCCGCTCTGGCTTGCGCTGCGCGGCATGCGCGACGTCGAGGAGCTGCCGGCGTGGGACTCATGATCCGCTCAGGGTCGAGGTTCGCCAGAGTGCGCGGACCATCCAGCCAGCCGGCGCATTAGATTGCTCTCCCCGGCGTGGCCACCCACATCGCTTCGTCATACCTCACCGTGCCTCAGTTGCAGACGGGTCTGCCCTGCCACCCCTGGGGGTCGGTGGCAGGGCAGCCCGCTATTGCCTCACCTGGTCTGCCGTCGGCGGATGGCGAGGATCACTGTGCCGGCGATGATCAGCAGGACAGCGGCGCTGGCGTAGATCCAGGCGTCGGTTCCTGTTTCCGGGAGCGACGGTGGTGGCGGCGGGTCGTCCGGGTCGTCCGGGTCGGCGGGCGGGTCCTCGGCCACGGGTGGGGCGCAGGCCTCATCGGTGGCGGTGAGGCCGTTGTGCCCGATCCCGGCGGTGTTGGCGAACCCGCCCGGCTGGTCGGTGCCCGGCTCCGGGCAGGTGAACGTCGAGGCGTCCGTGTCGTCGGTGTCGACGGTGGCGGTGACCTGGACCCGGTAGGTGTGGGTCTCACCCGCGGGCAGGGCCACGTCTTCGGCGACCACGTTGGCGGCATCGCTCTCGGCGCCCTGCCCGGTCCAGTCCTCGAGGGCGCTCACCCCGCCGGGGGTGGCGACCACCTGGGCGTCGGTGACGGTGATGCCGGTGCCGTACCGCAGCCGGTCGGTCAGGTCGTACACGCCCTCGACCGCGCCGGTGTTGACGGCGTCGATCTCGTAGGTGATCGACCAAGCCCCGTCACCGTCCTGGGTGGGCTCATCGACGATGGACTTGTCGATCTCGATCGAGGGGATCTCGGCGCAGGCCTGGTCCTCCTCGACCTCACCGGTCGCCTCCGTCATCACCGAGGTGTTGTTGAACGCCGTGTCACTGTCGCCACCGTCGGGGCACCGGGTCGGGTCGGAGTCATCGCCCGAGCCCGCGCCGGTCAGCTGCAGCGGCACGTCCGCGACCACGGTCAGTTCATACACGTGCGGCGCGTAGCCCTGGTCGTCGCTGCCGGGCAGCGGTACACCCGTCGCGATGGTCGGGTTGTCCTGGCCGTCCCATTCCGGGTCCTCCAGCGTCACTGCGTCCGGTGCGTCTGTCACCGTGGCCGAGTCGATCGTGGCCTGGTCGGTGAAGTGCAGGGTGTCGTCCAGGCTGTAGGACGTCGGGTGCGTGGAGGTGTTGGTCACCTCGATGCCGTACACGACCTCCCACTGCCCGCCACCAACCGGAGTAGCCGAGACCAGGGTCTTGTCGTGGGTGGGGTCCCCGTCGACCTCGAACCCGGCCGGGTCGCAGTTGATCTGGACCGGCGTCTCGACGTCATTGGGCTGGTTCTCCGGCGCGATGGTGGCGCACGCCTCGTTGATGACCGTCTCCGGACCGTCCTGACCCAGGACGATCTCAAACTCGCGGAACTCGGTCTCGCCGACGGCAAGCTCATCGATGACGAACGAGCCGAGCTGTGGCTGCTGGTCGTCCGAGACCTCGACATCGGTCAACACGCCCTGCCCGGTGTTCTCCACCCCGATCCGGTACCGGACCGTGTCCCCGTCCCGGAACAGCGGATAGTCCGCGACGTCGTTCGCGTCGCGCCACACACCCTCGGCGTCCTGCACATACTTCTTCAGCGACGCCGAATAGTAGGTGCCCATCGTCAACGGCTCGGACGTGCGCATCACCAGCTCGGTGTGCTCCGCGATCGCCTGCGCCCGGTTGACCCACACATCACCCGGCGCCGCGCCGTCCGGCTGGATGTTCACCTGGAAAGTAGACGTCGCGCCCGGGGCGAGCTCGCCACCGATCACCCGGATGGCCGTCGGGTTGGCCACGGGCGTGGTCGACCAGCCGACCGTGTTACCGGTCGGGTCTCCGGCCGCACCGTTGGAGGCGTCGGCCGGGTCGTCCGAGAGGTCCGCCACCGCGGCGGTCGTGTAGTACACCGTCGCACCGGCCGGCGCGTCGACACTCGTCACGTCGTAGCTGCCCGAGTAGTCCGTCCCGCGGCCGTCACCGTTGTACGGGAGGATGTCGATCGTGTCCGTGAACGCCTGCGGCAACGGATCCTGCGACCGCAGCGTCACCGTCCATGACCCGGCTTCATCGCTCCCGTCACCGTCCGGGTTCGCGATGAACCACTGATCCGTCGTCTTCGCGATCAGCGTCGACCCCGTCGTCGAGACCGTCACCTGGGCGTCGTCGCTGCGTGCCAGTCCGCCGTAGGACGCCTCGGCCGTGTTGGTCAGGACGTCGCCCGGTGTGACGGAATCGTCCGCCTCGGCCTGGTACGTCAACGTGTTCTCGGTGTTGGTGGGCACACCGTCGATGGTCCAGGTGAGGACCTCGCGGCCCTGGTTATCGGTCGAAACCGTCGGGGCCGGATCCGCGGAGCCGTCCACGTAGCTCATTCCCAGCGGGAGGGTGTCCACGAGCTCGTAGCCGTCCACGGTCGGCGGGACGCCGCCGGCACCGTTGGCCGAGTACGTCAGCGTGTACGTCGCAGGCACTCCGGGCCGGACGACGGACCGGTCCACTGCCTTGTCGACCGCCGGGGTCGCCGACACCACGTGCAGGACGTCACGCGACACGTGGGTGTGCGGGTAGCGGGCATCCGGGATGGTCTGGCGCGGCCTGTGTACCTGCGAGACCCAGACGCCGTCGCCGCGCAACGGCGTGCCCCAGGACCAGATGTCCTGACCGATCGG
Source organism: Georgenia halophila (assembly GCF_039541595.1). Classification (NCBI taxonomy): domain Bacteria; kingdom Bacillati; phylum Actinomycetota; class Actinomycetes; order Allobogoriellales; family Allobogoriellaceae; genus Georgenia; species Georgenia halophila. The sequence goes on from NZ_BAABGN010000007.1 coordinate 130,913, forward strand.
CGCGGTGTCCTTGATTGTGACGACCGCGTTCATCCGCTCCCGGCCAGGGCTCGCGATGACTTGGGAGGCCGGGTACACCGCACGGACTGCCTTCACGGTCGACAGATCGTCCGGCGGGCTTGTCACCCAGCCACCACCGCCGGTCGTGCTGTTGCCGCCGATCCCGCAGTCGAACGCGTTCGGGTCGTAGGCCGTGTTGCCCGGCGCCGGGTCGACCGTCGGGTCAGTTCCGACGTAGTACTGCACCGGGTAGGAACCGAATCCGGACCCGTACGCATCGACGAGGGTCACGTACCGCGAATCGAGGATCTCGCACACGCCGAAGAGGCCGTCGGGAGCGGCGTCCGCGTAAGCCCGAGCGTCGACGCTCATGCCCTGGCGCACCTCGGTGCCCCGGGAAACCTGGTAGCTGTTGTCCCAGGACGTTCCCCCTGCCCCGGTGTACGCGCGATCCCAGGCGCTGCTGAACCCACCGGGAAAGCTGATGTGCTTGCTGGAGACGTTGTTGGACCCGTCGTCGGTGTCGGTCGCATCGCTGCCGGGTGCGTCGTAGTCGGGTGCGTCGGTGGTCAGGGTGGTCCCGGTCTGCGTCGTGGTGGCGATGCGGAAGGTCACCGAGCCGCTGGCCACCGCCAGCCGGTCGGCCGGCAGCACCGCATTGGTCGAGTCTCGGGTGGGTACATCGGTCAGGGAGTAGTCGATGTCGGTCAGCGTCAGCGTGAACTGCCCCGCCGTTCCGGTGGATGTCAGCGAGCACGTGCCGACAAACGGCGCCGTGTTCTCGTCCGGGTGAGCACCACCGGACCACGGGTGACCGGGAGCGTTGCCCTCGCTGAACGCCGAGCAGGCGTCCGGCGCGACGGTCACCGCGGAGTCGTTCTCCGTGTCCACGTCGACGATGTACGAGACCGAGTTCGGACCGGCCTCCGAGCCACTGTCCAGGAACAGCGTCCACTGGTAGTCCACGTCGACGTACCCGTCGCCGAAGACCAGATTCGACGTCGGTGTCTCCCACGCCATGTCCATACCGAACTCGTTGACGATCTCGATCGGGTCCAGGTCCGCGGTCGCACCGTCGATCGTCCCGGTCCCGGTGATGGAGGACCCGGTCGGACCCTCGGCGAGTATCGGGGTCTGCAGCACGTGGGCGCTTCCCTGGTCCTGCGTGCCGAGGTTGCAGACCAGCGTCCTGCCGTCGTCGGAGATGCTCGACGGCGGTGTGACGTCTGAGGTCAGGCAGCTGTCGGGCAAGGCCTGGAAGGTGCCGTTGTCGATCGTCAGGGTGAAGTTGACGTTGTCGACCGGGTCGTTCGACGGCGCCTCCGCGTCATCGTTGACGTTGACCCGCCACTCGGCGTTGACCACGTCACCGGAGGCGACAGTGGCGGGTGTGTCGTCCACCCACCGCGCCGTGATCTCGTACACCGGCGCGGCGACGGCTGGCGCGGCCAGGGCTGCTCCTGCGCCGAGCACACCGACCAGCAAGGCCGTCACCATGCTGACCCACCGGCGCAGCGCAGTTGAACTGGTAGGGCGCCGCCGCGCAGATGCGCTCACAGTCGACCGCTCAGGTGTTTTAGCCACGACGCCCCCCATGCGGACTGCGCCACCGCAGTCCGAAAGATTTCACTCGACCGTGTACCGGTTTAGCGCAAAGAGCATCTGGCTGGCCGCGCATGACCTGGTGGGCGGTGAATTTCACCCTCCGTTTCACCCTCGACATGGTGCGATATCGAGGCTGCCGGCTCATGGGTAACGAAACGCGGCATAAAGGATCGGTTCGTCGCGGTCGTTGGTGTCCTTGACGCCGTGGAAGATGCCGTCGGGCTCCATCAGGGCGGGCATGTGGTGGTCGGCGTGGTCTCGCCACCACACGCTGGCGCCGGTGGCCAGGTCGAGAGGTCAGGCAGGGCTGAGCCCACGGGCCGCGGGACCGCCGTCGGCGTCGAGGCGGGCGACCCGGCTTCGGCCGGCGACCTGCCGGTAGGAGGCGTCGAGCAGCTCGGCGATCTCCTGCCAGTCCACGTCCTCCGGCGCCGTCCCGCCGTCGGCGAGGTCGATGCCGATCCAGCCGGACGGCACGTAGTACGCGGGCACGAACACGCGCGGGTCCGCGGCGAGGGCCAAGCGGTCGTCCTCGTCGGGCAGCAGGACCAGCCCGTGCGGGTACATCACGCGGGTGGCGGCCGGGCCCTTCGTGCCCGAGCCGTACACCGCGAAGACCTTGCCGGAAGCACCGGCCCGGAACTGCGGGCGCCCGTGCCCGACCTGCTCCTCGGCGTCCGGGAACTCCAGCGCCACCCGGCGTAGCCGGACCAGGTACGGATCGTCGTCGTCGAACATGATCGGGTGTGGCATGGATGTCAGCGTAGAGGCGAGCGAGTAGCGCGTCTCAGAAGATGCGGAAATGGACGCCGGGGAGCTGGTCGGCGCCTTCGCTGAGCAGTAGGAAGCCCAGGATGCCGACGATCCACGGCATCCAGTCCCCGGCCGATCTGGTCAGCCAGTCGTTGATCCGCACCAGCAGCGGCTGCACGACCCGGTGGGCGACGAGGCGTAGCGCCAGCAGCATCAGGGCGGGCACGATCATCACCAGGCAGTACGCGGCCAGCACGCCGAGGTGCGCGGCGGGCGGCAGGTCGGCGTCGGTCATGACCCCGATGGCGACGAGGTAGGGCAGCATCGACGCGACCTCGGCCGCTGTTGCCGTCAGCGCCAGGGCCATCAGCGGCCGCGCCGAACCCGACTCGGCGCTCATCACCCGGTCGCGCCAGCGCAGCAGTCGTCCGCCGCCCTCCTTGTTCCTTCCCACCTTGCGGCGCCGGTCGATCAGGAACGCCGCCACGATGAGCGCGGCACCCGTCACCACGAGCACTGCGGCGCCGGCGTCGGTCTCCGTCCACGCCTGGATGTCGGTCAGGAACAGGCCGGCGCCCACCGAGAGCAGCAGGCCCACCACGAAGTAGAAGCCAGCGACGGTGCCGAGGTAGACGAGCAGCCGTCCCGGTCGTGGCCGACCGCTGACCAGGAGCAGCCAGATGGGGATGAGCAGGGTGCCGAAGCTGGTCGAGTCCGCCAGGGCGAGCAGACCCAGCAGGCCCACGGTAGAGAGGTCCATAGCGTGACCCTCTCGCGTCCTGCCACGTCCGTGTGTCCGGCCGACGATGCAGGTCGCGGGCGAATCCGTACATCGTTCGGACTACTCGCCGGCACGCCGGGTGTGCTGGGATCTCGTCATGACCCCGAGCCGGAATGCGGATAGACCGGACGCCGAGCACGTCCCGTCCGCGATCGACGACTGGGTCCTCCCCCGCCTGCCGTACCGGTCCTTCCGGGGCGACGTGGCGATGAGCGTCGGCATCGTGCTGCTCGGTGTCCTGGTGGCGTTCACTGTGTTCGGCCGTTGGGCTCCGGAGGACGACCGCTCGGTCATCGTAATGGTGGCGGCACTGGTCTCTGCCGGTGCGCTGCTGCTCAAGCGGCGCCTGCCGGTCCTCGCGGTGGGCGTGATCGCAGGCATGCTGATCGGAGAGGCGGCGCTGACCGGCCGAGGCACGAACCTGGCCGTGCTCATCGCACTCTTCGACGCGCTCTACGCGACGGCACTGGTGGGGTCTCGGCGCGAGCGGACGATTGTGACCCTGGCATGTGCCGTCGCCTCCGTGGCGGTGCTGGTGCTCAGCACCGGTTCGGTGGCGGAACGGGTCCAGTACGCGCTCTCCGCGGTGGCCCTCCTCGGCACTCCGCTGTTCATCGCTACGGCGAGCCGGCAGCGGGACGCGCTGGTGCAGGCGGAGAAGGCTCGCGCCGGGGCCGAGGCCGCCCGGGCGGACGCCGTGGTCCGGGCCGCCGTGGCGGAACGTGAGCAGGCGGTGCGCGCCGAGCGCGCGACCCTGGCCCGGGACCTGCACGACGCCGTGGCGGCGCACCTGTCCGCCATCGCGCTGCAGTCGGGCGCAGCGGTCGCGCAGGCCGGTGCGGGCGGCAGCTCCATGCGGGCGGTGCGCGAGTCCAGCCTCGAGGCGCTCAGCGAGCTGCGTCAGCTCATCGACGTGCTCAGCGCCGACGATCCCGGTGAGCTGCCGCTGAGGGTGCCGCCCGGGCTCGGGGAGACGGAGATCCTGCGGGCCGATGCGCAGCGGCTCGGCATCGACCTCGTCCTCGACGTCGACGTGCCGCGCGAGGCGCTGACGACAGCGACCTCCCGCGTCCTCATGCGGATCGCCAAGGAAGCGCTGGTCAACGCCGCTCGTCACGCTCCCGGGAGCGCGGTGACGGTGACGGCCCGGGCGGGTCTACGCGAGGTCGTCCTGAGGGCCGTCAACCGCCTGACCGACCCAGGTACGGGCGGAGGCGCCGGGCTCGGCACCGGGTTGGGGACCGTGATCATGGCCGAGCAGGCCTCCGCCGTCGGCGGCGTCTGCCGTGCCGGGCCCGGCGACGACGGCACGTGGGTCGTGCGGGCCGAGGTGCCCAGGCACGTCCCGGCCCAGGCGGTGGTCTCGTGAACGAGGACGAGAACGGCGTTAGGGTCGTGCTGGCCGACGACCACGCGGCGGTGCGGGCCGGCCTCGGCGCGGTGCTGGCGGCCGATCCCGGCATCAGCGTGGTCGGCGAGGCCGCCGACGGCCGCGCCGCCGTCATCCAAGCCCGGGCACTGCGGCCGGACGTGGTGCTGATGGACCTGCGCATGCCGGGTGTCTCCGGGGTGGAGGCGACGGCGGAGATCGTCGGTGCGGGCCTCGCCACCGTCCTGGTGCTGACGACGTTCGACATCGAGGAGTACGTCGACGGTGCCCTGGAGGCGGGCGCCGCCGGCTATCTGCTCAAGACCGTCGAGCCGGCCGACCTCGTGTCGGCCGTCCGGCGGGTCGCCGCGGGCGACGGCGTCCTCGCCCCGGAGGTGACGCGCCGCGTGCTGCAGCGGTTCCGCGAGCGCCGGGCGGCGCCGCCGCCCGTCCCGCCCGCGGCCCTGGAGGAACTGACGGCGCGCGAGCGCGAGGTCCTGGCGGGGCTCGGCCATGGGCTCTCGAACGCCCAGCTCGCCGACCAGCTGGGCATCTCGGAGGCCACCGCCAAGACGCACGTCTCCCGGGTCCTGACCAAGCTGGACCTGCCCACCCGGATGCGTGCCGCCGTCGTCGCGCGGGACGCGGGGCTGTGAGCAGGTCCAGCGACTGTTGTGTTTTTGGTGTTTGCGCCTATCATGGAGTCCATGCACGACGACTGGCTCAGCACCGGAGACGTGGCCGCGATTCTCGGAGTCTCGCGTCAGCACGTCGTCGATCTCTGCGACCGTGGTGAACTGATCTGCACCAAGGTTGGGGCTCACCGCCGGATCCGCCGTCGTGATGTTGCGCGCATGACGAAGCCGAGCGTCACGCGTGAGCAGGAGAAGTCGCTCTGGCTCCACCGCGCGCTCCTCGGCGCGCTCATGGTCGACCCCCGTGGCGTGCTGCAGGCGGCGAAGGACAACATCGCCACTTGGAAGACCATGCATCGTCCGGACGGCATGACCGTGCGCTATCTCGACCAGTGGCAGGGCGTGATCGAGGATGGCGTTCACGAGGTCGTCGAGGTCCTGACGGGTATGGACGAGCAGTCGTCGGAGCTGCGGCAGAACAGCCCATTTGCGGGCGTTCTTCCGGATGAGGAGCGCCGACAGGTCCTGCGCGCCTTTCGCGAGCACTGGGAGAGGGAACACGGCCCGGTCGGTACGGCGGCATGAATCGCCAGCAACTCGCGCACATCCTCAGAGCATCGTGCGATATCACGGGCGACAAAGATGTCCTCGTCATCGGTTCGCAGTCGATCCTGGGCTCGCACGACGAGGATGAGCTCCCTGTCGAGGCGACGGCCTCGATAGAGGCCGACATCGCCTTCCTCGACGATCTCGATCGGGGTAAGGCCGACGACGTCGAAGGTGCGATCGGCGAGTTCTCTACATTTCAGGCAACCCACGGCATCTACGCTGAGGGCGTTCACCTCGAGACCGCTGTTCTCCCGGACGGCTGGCGGAACCGACTGGTCAGCTGGGACCTCGTCTCCTCGGCTCCTGCAGAGCCGCACTTCCTCGAGGCGCACGATCTCGCCGTTTCTAAACTGGCGGCAGGCCGCGATAAGGACAAGGCGTTCGTCGATGCTCTGATCAGGCACGCCCTGCTCGATGTGCAAACGCTGCGCGAACGCAACGATTTGCTGGCTGGCGATCATCAGGTCCATAAAAACCGGATACGCACCTTCCTCGACCTCTACAGCGACTCCGTCGGATGAGTTCATCCAATTCCCGGAGAGAGGCCTCCATGCGGCAGGTACAGCGGCTGGCCAGCCGCGGAGCCGACGACAGCCGCTATCGCGTGGCCCAAAACGCGACGGCAGAAGCAGCTGCGACGTTGAGCGAGTCCACTGCGCCCGAGCGCACGACGACGTCGGCGGCCTCGACCGTGGCCCGACCCAGGCCGTCGCCGTCGGCGCCGAGCACCGTCGCGATCCTCGAGCCCGGCGGCGGAGCGGATCATGGCACCGACATTGGAGAGTCGAAGGGCCGCGCTGGATTCCGTAGCAGGGACTGGTCAGTGCAACAGCCCGGCTTCTCCACGCATCCGGTTCACAGCTTCCAGCGCTCGGTCGAGCGGGATCCGCTCCTGCTCGATGCGTCGATGCCCGATGTGCTCCTCGTCGAGGATGCGCAGGTACATGGACCGCTCGTCGTCACGGAGGCGTTCGACCGGCCTCGGGTCACCAACCGAGAGCGGGCGTCCGTGCTGATCGAGGTCGGTGCCGAACTCCTCATAGGCCTCGTACGTCATCGGATCCATGAGGACCGAGTCGATGTCGCGGTCGAAATCGTTGCGATAGCCGTCCAGGATCTCGTAGCCGTCGCGGTCGATGTCGCCCCAGTACACGAGGATCGGGGCGTCGCGGATCCACGGGAAAGCCGCGGGCGTCTTGCCGCCCTTGCCGACGCCTTCGACGCAGATGCCACCGGCCAGCGGCGGGAAGTGGATCGCCGTGTCCTTGTTCTCCGAGATGGCGACCACGCCTGGAAGGTAAGCGGGCTCGAACGCGTCGCCGACGGTGGCCGAGTCGTGGACACGCTCTCCCGAGGCCCGGTGACCGGGGTCGAGGTAGGTGAAGTGGATGCGCGGCGGGTGCGCGGGCAGGAGGCCCAGGTCGTCGAGGCCGGTGAGCGCCTGCACGCCGGCGCGATGGCTCTGCAGCCATTTCGCGTGGACGCCGGGGACGGGGACCTGGCGGGGCGTGATGCCGAGCGTGGCGCGGGAGGAATCCTCCAGGAACCAGTCGGCGACGTCGACGAGCAGCTCGAAGTCGACCATCGAGTACATGTCGACCAGTCGCAGGACTCGGTCGACGTCGGCGACGTGCGGATACCGCTCGCGCATCACGGCGAGCCGCTCGCGGCTGCGCGCCAGACGCTCCGGCCACTCCCCCGCGACGATCGCGGCCGCGTGGTCGATGCTCTCGACCTTGACGTGAGTGGGCAGCACCTGAGTGCTCCCTCCCTTGGCGACGCGGTTCACGTAGACCAGTTCGACCTCCCGGCTGCGAGCCCAGTCCTGCCACTCGATCGTGCGGGCGTGGACGGCGGCGTAGTCGGCTTTCAGCTCGGCCGCCGTGGGACGTCCGAGCGGGAAGGCGTGCGGGAAGGATTCGTCCGTGTCGGCCAGGTGGCTGTGCCAGCGGCCCTGCAGTCGGCGCTGGATGTCCGCGGTCACCTCGCTCGGCGTCTTCATGCGATGACCCGATCAGGATCAAGGATGTCGGTGACGTAGGAGTAGCCGTGAGAGCTCTTTGTGACGAGCAGATGCAGGTCCATGGGCTCCTCCAGCGAAGTCACCTTGTCCAGCGGCGCGCCGACGATCAGCTGGAACCCGAGGCTCTGCCAGGCCCTGACCGCTCGACCCGCGAACTCGCTGTCGGCCTTGATGAACGCCTCGTCGAGGAACACCGGTGCGAACCGGGGCCTGGACCGGTCCTCGTCCCCGAGCTGGTACCGCAGGGCCGACCCGACGATGAAAGCGACGAGCTCCTGCATCTCACCACCAGACTTGCCCGCGATGTGGTCGTAGGTCGCGATCTCGCTGCCGTGCTCGTCGAGGCACCGAGCGGTGATGACGACGTGCTGGCGGACATCGAGGTAGCGATCGCGCTCGGCCGTGGATCCCTCCCGGACGCTGATCTGGTCCATGAACTCGCTGAGCCGCTGGAACCGTGTCTCGATCTGCTGCTCGGTGAGGTCGAGGGCGAGCCCCGAGGACAGCTGGCGCAGACTCCGCCGGAACCTGGTGAGGTTCTCCTTGGGGAGCCGCCGCAGATCGATCTGGAGGTACCCCTTGCCGCCGAACGGGAGGCCGGCGAGGATCCGGTTGACCGGCCGGAGCCGCTCTTCGATGTCTTCCAGGGCGATGCCGAAGGCCTCGTTGAGCCGGAGCAGATCGTCGCTCGACCACGCGGTGAACTCGCGACGCCACTGGTCGCGTCGCTCGTGGAGGCCCTCGGACTGGATCCGGTCGAGGATCTCGCGGTACTCGTCGGCGGACTCGACGGACGTGCCGAGATTGTTCTCGGTCCAGCGGGCCTTGTACTGCTCGAACATGGCTTCCATCGCCTGCTGGGTGCTGCGGATGGTCCGCTGGGCCGAAGAGGCCTCCTCGCGCAGCTTCTTCTTCATCGCCGTCATGTTGTGGTTGAACGTGCGCAGGTCCGAGGAGTCCCAGTTGCTCGTGTAGAGCTCGTCGAGGTAGGTCTGCTGGTCCTCGGTCACCGCCGCCGTCTGCCGGGTATCGATCTCGTCGATCGCGTCCTGCACGGAGTCCTGCCAGTCGACGAGCTTCACGTGCGCCTTCTCCAGCTCCTCCAGGCGATTCTCGGCCAAGACCCGGGCGCTGTTCGCCTTCTTGAGGAGCGGCCTGATGTCCGCCTCCTCCTGCTCGAGCACGTCGAGGATCTCGTTCGCCTCGCGGAGCTGGCGGATCTCGTCCTCGAGCTCGCCGATGCGCCGGTCGATGCCGAGATGGTCGATGGAGGCCCACTCGGTGTCCTGGACGTAGACATGGGCGTCCCTCTGCCTACGCAGGCCGGAGAGGCGCTGCTGGACCTCGGAGATCCGCTTTCGAACCGCCTCGATCTGGGGGTCCAAGTCGGCCAGCTGCTCTTCGATGTCGGCGAGACGTCTCCCGTTGGTGAAGCCAACGATGTCGCCGTCGCCCGACTCCCCGTGCGCACCGCGGTCGCCGTCGCGGGTCTGACCTGCCGGGGTGACACGCGGTCCCCTGCCGTTCAGTGATGCCGCGTCGGGCACGCAGAGATGGTCGGTGCCGTCGTCGCTCACGCGATCCTGGACCCACCGGGAGAAGGGAGAATCCTTGAACGCCACCTTGCCGGAGACGTAGTCCGGATCGCCCCGCCAGTCCTCGTGCTCGGCGAGAGTGACCGCCTGGAACCGTATGCGCGGCTTGATCACCACACCGTCGATCGCCGCCGAGAGCCGATCGCGCGTGCGGCGGTCGACCAGGACGGTCCGGGCGATGCCTCCCAGCGTGTTCTCGACGGCCTTGCGCCAGTGACCCTCGTCGGGCAGGACGTCGATGAGCTCGGCCACGAACGGGAGGTCCTCCGTCGGATCGAGACCGGCGGCCTCGCCCATCCGCACCCGCGCCTCATGCAGCCGCCTCGGGACAGCACCGGTACGGCCCTGCAGGGAGCGCTTCTCGTCGAGCAGGTCGCGCTGCTTGGTGGTCAGCGGAGACAGCTGTTCTTCCCGGATCGACTCCTCCTCGACCTGGAGCATCTGCTCGCGCTCGTCGAAGCCTGCCAGGAAGTCTGCCGCCTGGGCCCGCGCCTCGGCGAACTGCTCAGTGGTCTCGGGGACGACGAGATTGATGGCCTCGGTCCGTGCCTGGAACTTGAGGTTGGCGGCATAGACGCCGTCACGGCTCCGCTGGAGCTCGGCGATCCTCCGTCGGCGCTCGTCGATCACGTCGCCGCCGTGGGCGCGCTTCTCCTCGGCGATCTCGCCGAGACGAAGCTCATAGTCTGCCTCGGCCTTCCGGGCCTGATCATGCGTCGACGTCGTCTCCGCGTGCTCGCGTCGATTGACCGTCACGGTCTCGTCGAGCAGAGCGCGCTCGGTCCGGAGCCGCCACAGCTGAAAGGGCGTCGGACCCTCCTGGTCGGCACCGAAGCGGCTGATGAGCTCCGCTCGCGCTAGCGCATCGGCGAGCTCCTGCTGCAGGTCGGGCAGACGCCGCAGGGCCTTCTCCTTGTCCGCCTCGTCGACCATCTTCAGGTACGCGGCCTTTAGGTCGGCGAAGTGCGCCAGGGCGTCGTCGGCGGCCTGATAGGTGATCGGCTTCTCGAGCACCATGGTCTTGTAGAGGTCGTCGACACGGTTGATCTGCATCCCGGCCTGCACCCTGGCCAGGAGCCGCATCGCCTTCCGACCGCCGTCGCCGCCCCCGATGCCCAGTCGGGCATGCAGGTTCTCCTCGAACTCCCGGAAGGTGTTGAAGACGACGAGTCCGGGCAGGGCGTTCCTCAGAGCGCGCTTGTCGAACCGGGTCGCCGCCAGCGGCTCGAGCCGGTTCAGGTCGACGAAGCCATCCGTCGTGGCGAACGTCGTGGTGACGTCGCTGTTGACGGTACCCCCGGCCCGGACGAAGAAGGCTCGCAGCACGGTGTACTTACGACCGTTGTCGTTGGCGAAGGTGCACGCCAGTGCGCCCCAGACGGGCTCGCCTTCCTTGCCGCGCAGGACCAGCTCCTGAGTCCAACCGGACCCGTCGCCCTTCTTGTCCTGCTTGCCCCGCAAGTAGCTGAGCAGGTTGCGCTTCTCTGCGGACCGCGCACGTCCGCTGCCGGTGTCGTTCGAGGCCCCGTTGAAGTCGACGTTGGACGGCATCGTCAGGGCGATCCAAGCGTCGAGCAGGGTGGACTTGCCGGTGCCCGACGCGCCGGTCAGCAGAGTGGAGCCGGGCGAGACGGTGATGCTCTTGTACCCGTGGAAGCCGCCCCAGTTCACCAGCTGCATCGTCTCCAGACGCCACTGCGCGTGATCGGGTTCGGTGGTCTCGACCGGGAAGGTCATCTGGTCCAAAGTCATGCGTCGTCCCCCTGTTCGACCGCGAGCCCGTCGAGCTCGAGCTCGTCGTCGGCCTCTTCGTCAGCTGGTGCCGTCCCGTTCTGCGTCATGAGCCAGGTCAACAGCTCATGTAGCTTCTCCACCGGCAGCAGGACCTCGATGATCGGCGAAATCTGGAACCGGTCCGGGTCGACGGTCTTGAGCAGCACGCCCGCCCTTGCCAGACCCTCGATGCCCGTCTCGGCCTTCTTGGCCGCCGCGGATCGATTCGTCAGGTGCTCGGGCCAGCGCTCGGAGATCTCCTCGAGCATCGCCTGACGGTCGATGAACACCGCCTCGTCGCCCTCCTGACGCTGCGCGAAATACCGCTGCCGCAGTGCCAGCATCACGATCGTCTCCTCCTTGGTGTGGGAGACGTCGCGCAGCAGCGAGGGCAGGGGCTCGCCGGTCTCGCTGATCGCCCGCCGCTTGAACGCGATCCGCTGCTCCCACTCCACCTGCAGGTCCAGGAATATGTCGTGGAGACGGCTCTTGATCACGCCCTCGTCGTCCTTGAGCAGGACCTCCCAATGGTCGGGGTGACGGTCGGCGGAGATGTAGCGGTGCTTCAGCAGCGCGTGCAGGCACCGTCGCTGCTCGGGGTAGAGGGTGCCCTCGTCGCCCTCGAACAGCCCCGAACGGAGGTCGTCCTCGGGCACCGGGGCATCGGTCTCGTCAGCGCGGTCCTCGTCGTGGAAGAAATCAGTCATGCCCATCCCCTGTTTTCTCGGAGGCATCGTCCAGCGTCACGGTCGGCAGGAGCAGTCGGCGGGTGCTGCCGTCGGCCCGGATCGCGGAGACCAGTTCGCGGACGTCCAGGTCCACTGGGGCGTCGATCCGCGCGAGCAGGTGCAGAAGGCCGAGGACCTCCACCGGCCGACGGAGGTCGTCGGGCAGCTCGTTGAACAGCGCAGCCGCTGTGGCGATGTCACCGGCGACCAGCCGAGCGTCGATCTCCTCCTGGAGCTGGCGCAGCGACGGGCCGCCCATTTTGCGGATCTCATCGAGCGACAGCGCGGGCGGGGCCTCGGTCGACACGTCCTCGAGCGACTCGGGCACACGCTCGCTGTCCGGGTCGAAGACGCGCAGCTTCAGACCCGCGATGTCAAGCTCCGGCGGCATCAGCTCGACGTCGACGTGGTCGCGTGGACGCGCCGACTGCATCCACGTCCGCATCTCGCGGTCGATGTCCTTGAGGGCCCGGTCGAGCTCGCGGTTCTTGATGTGGTCGTAGTTCTCGATGTGCTCACGCAGAGTCGCCGAAAGGCGCTGCCGCCGATCGAGCACGCTGTCACGGCCGCGACGGATCACGTCGACCGCCGAGCGGAGCTGGCGCTGCTCTTCCGGAAGGAGGCCATCGGCCCACTGATTTGCAAGGATGCTCTCCAGATCGGCCCGCAGCCGAGAGAGCAGGTCCCGATCGCGCAGCAGCTCCTGAGCACCCGCGAACGCGCGGCCCTCCGGCGTGGTCGTGAGCAGGGTCTTCGCCTGGCTGAGGTAGTCGTCCAGCACCTGGCCCACCGGATGCGCCTCCTCGCGGAACCGCCGGGTGATGACCTTGTGCATGTCCCGGACGGCTTCCTCGACACGGCGGAAGTCCGACGGCAGTCCCTCGATCTCCCGCAGCACGTTCGCGAACTGCTCGACCAGCTCGGCCTCGGAGGCCTGCGGCATCTCGCCGCCCGCCTCGAGGTGCTCCAGATCGGCCTGCAGCGCCGCGATCTCCTCGACCAGCCGGCGCTTTCGCTCGTCCCGGTCGGGGTTCGCGGCCAGGGCAGTCTCGGAGATGACCCGCCGCATCGTCTCGATGCGGGAGGCGGAGACGTTCAGCTGCGTCCTGGTCGTCCGCGCCACGTACTCCATGGCCGCTCTCGCGTCGCCGGTGAGCTGATAGGTCTCCTCACCGCGGCCGGGGTCGCGGTACAGCCACCGCTCACGCACCCACTGCATCGCAAGCGACTTCCCGTCGCCGGACGGCACCGGGTAGCCCGCGATGCTGAGCTCGGCCAGGAGCGCCTCGACCCTGGTGTGGAACCGCTCGACGGGCACCGGCTGTGCGTCATCGGGGAACACCGCCGCGAAGACGGGCATGGCGACGGCGGCCGACTTGCGGTCGAGCAGCCGCAGAGTCGGAGAGTCCAGTGCCGCCTCGATGCGGACGTATTCGTTCTCGATGTCGCTCGCCATGTTCATCTCGCCCCGGACCCGGCCGAACCGTTAGCTGCTCGCCGTCTTGCGTGCCGACTCCAGCTCGGTCAGCAGGCGATCGCGCTCGGCGGTCACGGCCTCGAGAGTGCCCTCAGCCTTCGCGGCACGGGCCTGGGCCTCGGCCAGCTCGCCCGCCGCGGTCCTCTGCGCCTGATGCGCCTCCTCACGCTCCTGCGCGAGCTGCTCTTCGAGCTCGGCGACGGCCTTGGTCAGCGCAGCGGCGTCCTTCTGAGCAGTCTCGACCCGGCTGACCCAGCCCGCACGCACCTCGTCGAACTCCTGACGGGCAGCCACGTAGGCCGCGCGCCAGATCCCGTCGAAACGTGCGCGCACGTCGTCCGGGAAGTCGGGCACGCTCTCCTGCTCGGCCGCTAGCTCGTTCCACACGCGCGCCGCTTCGGCGGCCACCGCCATGGACACTCGGGCGCGCTCACGCACAGCTCGGTTGGTGACCGGGTTGCCTTCGGCGGCGAGCTCCTCGGCCGCGCGAGCAGCCTTCCCTTCCGGACTCGAGGCCGTGGTGGGCTCGGGCATGCTGCTCCCTTCAGGATCTTGAGTATCGCTGATACTGGCTACTATTGATACTCGAATGTCCAATGCACCTGGACGGCATTCCAGCAGCCACCACCGACATTTCATACGCGAACCCGGCGACGACGAGGTTTCCAAGCAGCGCGATCGGTCTACCGCAAGCAGTCGAAGGCTGACAGGCGTTAGTGAGGCCGTACCCGCCCACCCCTGGCGACGTGCCTGGGTGAGCCTTGCTGGCGCAGGAGCGAAAGCAGAACCGCCCGACGGCGCGCGCTTCGATGAGGGACCGCGGCACCGCACCAATTGCAGACCCCAACGGTGTCGAGTCGGGCCAGGCCTGGTCGCGACAGGCTGGCCACCAGACGCTCTGGTGAGAAGGAGGCACCGCGCTCGAGCCGCGCGGCGCTGGCGGCGGCAGGGTGGCGCGCTCTTGCGGAAGCCCGCTTGGCGTCGAAGTGCTGGCTCGCGCTATCGGCGATCCTCTCGCGGGTGTCGCTGGCGACGAGTCCGTGGCTGTGAGTAAGGCCGTGCGCCTCTCTGCAGTCGGCGGCGGTCAGGCCGTTCCGTTTCCAGACGTGCAACCCGAGGTGAGTGACGGGGTGGCCGCGCTTTAGATTTAGGGCAGGCCGACGCCCGAGGACGCCCGGTCACACGGGTTAGGCGGTCAAGGGCAGTGCCTTGGGTTGTTCAGAGAGGAAAGGCGCACGGGTGATGTTCTCTGCGGCTTGCGGAAGTCAACCCTGCCTCTTCGTGGATCCGGGATCCATAGCACCCAACAGCGGACTCGTCAGCCAGCGACCGAAGTTGGACCCATCAGTTCCCTTCAACTTCAGACAGCATCCTGCTCGACGTCACCGGCATCGATCGGCAGAATCCGCGGCCAAGAGTTCAACCTCCCGACCTGGGGCGACACAACCCCGTGCGTTACCTCGTGGCATAGAACGTCACCGCCGACGCCGCCGCCACGTTGAGGGAGTCCACCCCGTGCATCATCGGGATCGTCACGCGCCGATCCAGCACCTGATCCGTCTGGTCCGAGAGGCCGTGGCCCTCACTGCCGAGCACAAGAGCGAGGTTCCGGTGGTCCTCCGCGACGAGCTCGTCGAGCGTGACCGCGCCCTCCCCGAGGGTCATCCCGGCCACCACGTAGCCGGCGTCCTTGAGTTCCTGGACACTCGCGGGCCAGCTCTCGATGCGGGTCCACGGCACTTGGAAGACGGCGCCCATGGAGACGCGCACGCTGCGTCGGTAAAATGGGTCGGCACACGTCGGGGTTACGAGGATCGCGTCGACGCCCATCGCCGCGGCTGACCTGAAGCAGGCTCCGACATTCGTATGGTCGACCAAGCCTTCGAGGATCGCGATCCTGGAGCGTCGCTTGGGCTCATCGCTCACCTGCGGAATGTTGCGACCTCCGACGTTCGTGTGATCGACGATGTCCTCGAGGATCGCGACGCGGCGCGCGCCCTGGCCCCCACGGGCGGCGGCCAGCAGCTCGTCCACGGGCAGCAGCGGCGGCCGGTGCATCGCGGCCAGGGCACCGCGGTGCAGGTGGAAGCCCGTGATTTCCCGCAGCAGCGGCTCCTCGGCCACGAAGACGGGCACGTCCCCGCCGTCGGGCTGCCCGCACGCCTCGGCGATGACGGGCTCCATGGACGGCAGCCATTTCTCGGCCATGAGGAACGAGCGTGGCCGGTGGCCGGCGGCGACTGCCCGGCGGATCACCTGCGAGCTTTCGGCGATGTACAGCCCCTTCTCGGGCTCCTGCTTGGACCGCAGCTTGACGTCGGTGAGGTTGGTGTAGTCGGTGAGCCGCTCGTCGTCGGCGTCCGTGATGGTGATCAGCATCGTGTCCCTCGAGCTCAGGCTTCCGCGGTCATGGGGGCCGCGAACTGGGCCTGGTACAGCCGCGCGTAGGCGCCGTCGGCCTCGAGCAGGGACGCGTGGTCACCCTGCTCGACGATCTGCCCGTGCTCCATGACGAGGATGACGTCCGCGTCCCGGATCGTGGAGAGCCGGTGGGCGATGACGAAGCTCGTGCGTCCCTGGCGCAGGGTCGACATGGCCTGCTGGACGAGGAGCTCGGTGCGGGTGTCCACCGAGCTGGTCGCCTCGTCGAGGATGAGGATCTGCGGGTCGGACAGGAACGCGCGCGCGATGGTGATGAGCTGCTTCTCGCCGGCGGAGACGCCGCCACCCTCGTCGTCGATGACCGTGTCGTAGCCGTCGGGCAGGGAGTGGACGAACCGCTCCACGCTGGTGGCGCGGGCCGCCTCGTGGACCTCCTCGTCGGTGGCGCCGTCACGCCCGAAGGCGATGTTCTCGGCGATGGTGCCCCGGAAGAGCCAGGTGTCCTGCAGGACCATGCCGATCGGCTCACGCAGGTCGGCCCTGGTCATGGCGGAGGTGTCGGCCCCGTCGAGGAGGATGCGGCCGCCGTCGATCTCGTAGAACCGCATGATGAGGTTGACCAGCGTGGTCTTCCCAGCGCCCGTCGGCCCGACGACCGCGACGGTCTGGCCGGGTTCGACGACGAGGGAGAGGTCCTCGATGAGCGGCGCGGCCTCGGTGTAGCTGAAGCTGACGCCGTCGAACTCCACCCGGCCGCGCGGGGCCAGGTCGTCGGGGTCACGGCCGGCGGCGGGCTCGGGGTCCGGGCTCTCCTCGTCGGCGTCCATGAGCTCGAAGATCCGCTCGGCCGACGCGACGCCCGACTGGACCAGGTTGGCCATCGAGGCGAGCTGAGCCAGCGGCTGGGTGAACTGCCGCGAGTACTGGATGAAGGCCTGCACCTCGCCCAGGGTCAGGGCGCCGGAGGCCACCCGGAGCCCGCCGACGACGGCGATGAGCACGTAGTTGAGGTTCGCGACGAAGCCCATCGAGGGCATGATGGTCCCGGAGATGAACTGGGCCTTGAAGCTCGCTTGGTAGAGCCGCTCGTTCTCCTCGGTGAAGCTCGACGTGAAGATGTCCTGGCTGTTGAACGCCGTGACGACCTCGTGCCCGGTGAACGCCTCCTCGACCTGGCCGCCAAGCGCACCGGTGGAGCGCCACTGGGCCACGAACTGCGGCTGCGACCGCTTGGCGATGGACATCGTCAGCAGGGCCGACAGCGGGACGGTCACCACCGCGATGAGCGCCAGCTGCCAGGACAGGTAGAACATCATCCCGAGCACGCCGAGGACCGTCAGCAGCGAGGTGATCACCTGGGAAAGGGTCTGCTGCAGCGTCTGCGTCACGTTGTCGATGTCATTGGTGACCCGCGAGAGGGTGTCGCCGCGGGCCTTGCTGTCCAGGTGCGACAGCGGCAACCGGTCGATCTTGGCCTGGACGTCGCGGCGCAGCCGGTAGCCCGCGCGCTGGACCACGTGGGCGAGGATCAGGCCCTGCAGCCACAGCAGGACCGCGGCGCCGAGGTAGACCGCGAGCACGGTCAGCAGCGTCCGGCCCAGGGCCGTGAAGTCGATGCCCTCGCCGGGCGTGACCGCCATCCCGGAGACCATGTCGGCGACCTGGCCCTGGCCGGACTCCCGGAGGCCTTCGACGGCCTGCTCCTTCGTGGCGCCGGCCGGGAGCATCCGGCCGACGACGCCGTTGAAGACCACGTTGGTGGCGTCACCGAGCAGCTTGGGCCCCAGCACCTGCAGGAGGACGGAGCCCGCACCGAGGGGCGACGGTGAGCGTCAGCAGGGCGCGCTCCGGCCGGAGGTGGCGGAGCAGGCGGCGCAGCGAGGCGCCGAAGTTCGCCGAGCGCTGGACGGGAGGCAGGCCGGGACCGCGAGGCGCGCTCATGCCGCCTCCTCGACGCTCAGCTGGGACAGCACGATCTCCCGGTAGGTCTCCGAGCTTTCCATCAGCTCGGTGTGGGTGCCGAGGCCGACCACCGCGCCGTCCTCGAGGACGACGATCTGGTCGGCGTCCTTGATGGAGGCGACCCGCTGACCGACCACGAGCACGCTCGCCGCACCGACGGCCTGCGGCAGCGCCGCCCGCAGCCGGGCGTCGGTGGTGAAGTCCAAGGCCGAGAAGGAGTCGTCGAAGAGATACACGTCCGCGCGCCGCAGCAGTGCCCGGGCGATGGCGAGGCGCTGGCGCTGGCCGCCGGAGAGGTTCCCGCCGGCCTGCTCGATCGGCGCCTCGAGACCGTCCGGCAGGGCCTCGACGAAGTCGCGGGCCTGCGCCACCTCGAGCGCCTCCCACAGCTGCGCGTCCGTGGCGTCGCGCTTCCCGTGCCGCAGCGTCGAGGCGACGGTCCCGGAGAACAGGTACGCCTTCTGCGGCACCAGGGCGACCCGCTCCCGCAGCTCTCCCGGGTCGAGGTCGCGCACGTCGTGCCCGGCGACGCGGACGACGCCCGCGGTGACGTCGACGAGCCGCGGGACCAGGTTGACCAACGCGGTCTTGCCGGAACCGGTCGAGCCGATGACCGCCGTCGTCCTGCCGGGCTCCAGACGGATGGTGACGTCCCGCAGGACCGGCTCGTCGGCGCCCGGGTAACCGAAGGTGGCGCCGTCGAGCTCGACGGGGAGGCCGCCGCCCGGCCGTCGTGGCGGCAGGCGCACCGGCCGGGCCGGCGCGACGATCTCCGGCTCGACGGCGAGGACCTCCGAGACGCGCTCGGCGCTGACCTCGGCGCGCGGCACCATCATGAAGATCATGACCGCCATCAGCACCGCCATCAGGATCTGCATGAGGTAGTTCAGGAACGCCACTAGCGCGCCGACCTGCATCTCTCCGGCGTCGATACGGCCTGCGCCGAACCAGATCACGCCGACGGACGAGACGCCGATGATGAGCTGGACGAGCGGGAACACGAGCGCCATGACCTTGCCGACCCCGAGGGCGGTGTCCCGCAGCTCGACGTTGGCCCGGTCGAAGCGATCCCGTTCGGTGGGCTGGCGGTTGAACGACCGCACCACCCGGACGCCGGTGATCTGCTCGCGCAGGACGAGGTTGATCCGGTCGATGCGCTGCTGCATCTGCTTGAAGAGCGGCCCCATCCGCCGCACCGCGAAGGCGAGCACGGCGCCCAGGGCGGGCACGGCGACCAGCAGCAGCGCGGAGAGCACGACGTCCTGCTGCAACGCCATGACGACGCCGCCGACCATGGTGATCGGTGCCATCACGATCACGGTCAGGCTCATCAGCGTGACCATCTGGATCTGCTGGACGTCGTTGGTGTTGCGCGTGATCAGCGTCGGTGCGCCGAACCTGCCCATCTCGGCGGCGGAGAAGCGCTGGACCCGATCGAAGACGGCGGCGCGGATGTCTCGTCCGGCCGACATGGCGGTTCGGGCACCGAGATAGACGGCGCCGACGGCGCAGGTCACCTGGACCGCCGAGACGGCGAGCATGACCCCACCGACGCGCACGATGTACGTCAGGTCGCCGACGACGACACCGTTGTCGATGATCGCGGCGTTGAGCGTGGGCAGGGCGAGCGCGGCGGCGGTCTGGACCAGCTGGAGCAGGACCACGGCGACGACGACACCCGCGTACGGGCGCAGGAAGCGCCGCAGCAGGGAGACGAGCATCAAACCTCTTCGCAGTGAGGCCGCGCAGCGCGGCCTCGCCACTCTAACGCCGGCATCGGCCCAGATGAACGCGTTTTTCCCCGTCCGCGGACGGGGAACATCCTCGGTGGACCGGCTGGCGTGCGGCTACTGGAGCGGGCGCCGGCCCTCACCTTCGTCGCCGTCGTCCGTGCGTGGCGGCGGGGCGAACCGGGACGTGTCGTCCGCCTCCGCGCCGGCCTCGGACCCGCCCTGGGCCTGGTCCGAACCGGTCGAGCGGGTGGGCGCCTGCCCCGCCTCTTCCCGCCGGGAGAACCGGCGGCCGGTCTGCTCGCCCGCGGTCGAGGCCTCCGACGTCGCCTGCTGGGCCTCGCCGCGGGCCTGGGCCAACGCCTCGTCGGGATCCTGCAGCACCGTCTCCTGAAGCGCGCTCGCGACGCCGTACTGGTCGTCACCGAAGTCGACCGTCGGGTGCTCGCCCTCCGGCTCGCTGCCCCAGTCACCGTCACCGGCGCCTCCGCCGCCACCGAAGCCGCGGGCGACGCCGTGCAACGCCGCGGTGAACTCGGTCGGCACGATCCACATCTTGGAAGAGGAGCCGTTGGCGATCTCGGGCAGCTTCTGCAGGTACTGGTACGCCAGCAGGCGGCTGTCGGGCTTCCCGCGGTGGATCGCGTCGAAGACCTGCAGGATCGCGCGGGACTCACCCTGCGCCTGGAGGATCGCCGACTGCGCCTGGCCCTCGGCACGCAGGATCGCCGACTGCTTCTCGCCCTCGGCCGTGAGGATCGCCGACTGCTTGACACCCTCGGCGGTGAGGATCGCCGCGCGGCGGTCACGCTCGGCGCGCATCTGCTGCTCCATCGCGCCCTGCACGGACTGCGGCGGGTCGATGGCCTTGAGCTCGACCCGGTTGACCCGGATGCCCCAGCGGCCGGTCGCCTCGTCGAGCACGCCACGGAGCTGTCCGTTGATCTGGTCGCGACTCGTCAGCGTCTGCTCGAGGTCCATCGAACCGATGACGTTACGCAGCGTGGTGACGGTCAGCTGCTCGATGCCGGTGACGTAGTTCGCGATCTCGTAGGTCGCGGCCTTGGGGTCGGTGACCTGGAAGTAGATCACCGTGTCGATGTTGACCGTCAAGTTATCGGAGGTGATCACCGGCTGCGGCGGGAAGGAGACGACCTGCTCGCGAAGGTCCACGCCCGCGCGCACCTTGTCCACGAACGGGATGAGCAGGTGCAGCCCGGCGTACATCGTGGACTGGTACTTGCCCAGCCTCTCGACGATCAGCCCCACGGCCTGCGGCACGATCCGCACGGCGCGCCAGACGGCGACCACCGCGAAGATGACGACGACGATCGCGACGATCGTCCAGACGGTGCTGCCGAGGGTGTCTCCCATGGTGTTCCTGACTCTAGGCGGTTGCGGCTCAGCCGTCGTAACGGGGGTAGAAGCTCTGGTCGACGATCGGCTCGACGATGGCGGTCGCGCCCTCGATGCGTACGACCCGGACGGCGGCGTCGGTCGGCAGGACGTCACCGGGCCGCGCGGCACGCGCCGACCACACCTCGCCGGTCAGCTTGACCAGTCCCGCCCGCTCGGTGACGTCCGAGACGACGATCGCCTCACGACCGACGTGCGCGGCGACGTTCGTCTTCGTGTTCGGTGTCGACCGCTCGAGGAGATCCTTCGCCCACGGGCGGACCCCGAAGAGCAGGACGACGGAGACGATGCCGACGACGATCAGCTGCACCCAGAACGGGCCACCCAGCAGCGCGACGACGACTCCGGCCAGCGCCCCGCCGGCGAGCATGAGGAAGATCAGGTCAACCGTGAGCATCTCGATGACGCCGAGAACCAGTGCGGCGCCGAGCCACCAGAGCCAAGCCATGCTCATGCTCTCCTCTCGCACCGTTGCCCCGTCGCCAGTGCGACGACGACCTGTGTCGATCCTATCGAGCCGCCGGGCTACCGTAAGGGACGTCCGGCTCGTGGCTCGCTCGTGGCTCAGTGCGCGGCGCCGGCGGCGCGCGCGCTGTAGCGGTCGCGGTGCCGCTCCACCTCGAGCTCGAGACCGAAGGCGGCCGACAGGTGCTGCGGCGTCATGACGTCCTCGAGCGGGCCGGCGGCGACCACGCCGCCCTCACGCAGCAGGAGCGCATGGGTGAATCCCGCCGGGATCTCCTCGACGTGGTGGGTGACGAGCACCATGACGGGCGAACGGCCGTCCGCCGCGAGCTCGGACAGCGCGCTCATCAGCTCCTCGCGTCCGCCGAGGTCGAGGCCAGCGGCCGGCTCGTCCAGCAGCAGCACCTCCGGGTCCGGCATGAGCGCGCGGGCGATCTGGACGCGCTTGCGCTCGCCGGAGCTCAGCGTGCCGTAGGTCCGTCCGCCGAGGTGCCCGACACCGAAGACGTCGAGGAGCGACTGGGCCCGCTGGAGGTCGATGTCCTCGTACTCCTCGCGCCAGCGTCCGGTGATGCCGTACGAGGCGGTGACGACGACGTCGACCGCGCGCTCCCCGGCAGGGAGACGCTGGTCCAGCGCGGCCGAGCTGAGCCCGACGAGGGGGCGCAGCTCCGCGAGATCGGTGCGACCCACCTGCTCGCCGATGATGCTGACGCTGCCCGACGTGGGGTGGAGCCGGCCGGCGACCAGCTGGATGACGGTGGTCTTACCCGCACCGTTGGGGCCGAGCACCACCCACCGTTGGCCCTCGTCCACGGACCAGTCCACGTGGTCGAGGATCATCTTGGACCCCCGGCGGACGGCCACGTCGTTCAGCTCGAGCACATCACCCATGCCCCGACCTTATGGCAGATCGAGGGCACGCCGTACGGCCCGCGCCGGGCGCCGGACGGTTCGCTGCTAGGTCCCGGGCCCGGCGGTCTCTACGCTGGTCCTCGTGTCCGAACGACCGCTCCTGTCGCTGCCTGCTTCGGTGACGCTCGCCCTGTGGCTGCCCGCGGTCGACGGCCCACGGACGGCACGCCAGGCGGCGCGCGCGGTGGCGGGCGACGAGGTGCACCACGTCCACGAGCGGGGACCGCTGCCGGGCGGTTCCGAGACGCTCCACGACGTGCTGACCGAGCTGACGCCGGTCGAGGAGGTCGGCGCGATCCTCCCCCGGGCCGGCGACCCGATGGGGGCACCAGCCGTCCGGTCGGCCGACCTGCTGGACGCGGGCGAGGGCGTGCTCCTGCGCCGGCCGGGCAAACCGTCCCAGCGGTGCTCGGTCCTCGTGCCGGAGCGGGAGGTGTACGGCAGCGTGCTGGAGCCCGGCGAGATGGTGACCTGGCACGTCGACCACGACGTCAGCGAGCACCTCGCCGCACCGAGCCTGCTGCTCGCCGGGGTGGAGTCGCTCTCCCACGCCCGCCGGCAGATTCAGCTGGCGCTGTCGGACACCGTCGAGGCGTTGGAGGACCTCGACGTCGCCCGGGACCGGCCGGATCTCGCCGATCAGCTCCTCGACCTGTCGCTCGCGTCTCTGCCGGCGCACGTGCTGCCGCCGAACCTGGACCCGCGCCGCCTCGACGTGCTCGAACGGGCGGCCCGGGTGCTGGCGATCGTCGAGCTGGCCACGGGCGACGACGGCGCGGCGGTCACCGCCGCGCAGGCCGGCGCTCGTGCCGCCGCCCTTGCCCAGGTCTCCGCGGCGGCGCGGCACGCGCTGGCCGCCGCGAGCGCCACCCGCCAGGCCGTCTGAACGGCGAGCACCCTGCGGGCAGCGCCGGGCCCTCAGCCCAGGACCTGCCGGTAGACCGCGAGGGTGCGGTCGGCGACGGCGTCCCAGGAGAAGTAGTCCTCGACCCGCCGTCGGGCCGCGACGCCCATCCGCGACGCTCGGGCGTCGTCGCTGACGACGGCGGTCAGGGCCTCGGCCAGGTCGTGCTCGAAACGCTGGGGGTCCAGCGGCGTGCCGGTGCCGTCGTCGGCCTGCTCGAGGGGGACGAGGGTCCCGGTGAGGCCGTGGTCGATGACCTCGGGGATGCCTCCCGTTGCGGACCCGACGACGGGCAGGCCGACGGCCATGGCCTCGAGGTTGACGATGCCGAGCGGCTCGTAGACCGAGGGGCAGACGAAGACCGTGCCGGCGGCGAGCACGGCGATGAGCTCGGGCCGTGGCAGCATCTCGGAGATCCACACCACGCCGGCGCGCCGGGCCTGCAGGCCCTCGACGAGCTCGGTGACCTCGGCGGCGATCTCCGGTGTGTCCGGCGCGCCCGCGCACAGCACCAGCTGGACGTCGTCGGGGAGGTGCTCGGCGGCCCGCAGCAGGTGCGGCAGGCCCTTCTGCCTGGTGATCCGGCCGACGAAGACCACCGACGGCCGCTCGGGGTCGATGCCGAGGCGGGCGACGGTCGCGGCGGCTTGCTCGAGCTCCTCGGCGGTGGTGGGCCGGCGCCATCCGTCGAGATCGATCCCGTTGTGGACCACGTGGACCTTCGCGGGGTCGACCTGCGGGTAGGCCCGCAGGATGTCTTCCCGCATGCCGGCGGAGACGGCGATGACTGCGGCGGCGCCCTCGTAGGCGGTGCGCTCGGCCCAGCTCGAGAGCGCGTAGCCGCCGCCGAGCTGCTCGGCCTTCCACGGCCGCAGCGGCTCGAGCGAGTGGGCCGTGAGGACGTGCGGCGCCCCGTTGAGCAGGCCGCCGAGCGTGCCGGCCAGGTTGGCGTACCAGGTGTGGGAGTGCACCAGGTCGGTGCCGGCCAGGTCGGCGGCGATCGCGAGGTCGACGCCGAAGGTGCGCAGGGCGGCGTTCGCGCCCGCCAGCTCGGGAAGGCCCGCGTAGCCGCTGACGGGCACGTCACCGTCGACGTCGCCGCGTGGCCCGTCGAAGGCGTGCACGCGCACGTCGACCTGGCGGCTCAGCACCCGCGCCAGCTCGGTGACGTGCACCCCGGCACCGCCGTAGACGTGCGGCGGGTACTCGCGGGTGAGATGGTCGACCCTCATCGGTTTCCTGCTTCCGTCGTCGGGCACGAAGTGGGTGCAGCGAGGTCCAGCATGCCCGCTCTCCGCAAGACACGCGAAGAGGCTCTCGTGCCGCCGAGGCGCGCTCGGAGCCCGCTGAGGCCTAGGGTCTGGGGCATGGCAGCGCCACGGGTACTCGCGATCGTCCTGGCCGGCGGCGAGGGAAAACGGCTGATGCCGTTGACGGCGGACCGGGCGAAGCCCGCCGTGCCCTTCGGCGGCATCTACCGGCTGATCGACTTCGCCCTGTCGAACATCGTCAACTCGGGCTATCTGCGGGTCGTCGTGCTGACGCAGTACAAGTCGCACAGCCTGGACCGGCACATCTCGACCACCTGGCGCATGTCGACGTTGCTGGGCAACTACGTCACGCCGGTGCCGGCGCAGCAACGGGTGGGCAAGAACTGGTTCCTCGGCAGCGCCGACGCGATCTACCAGTCGCTGAACCTCCTCGACGACGAGCGGCCGGACATCGTCGTCATCGTGGGCGCCGACAACATCTACCGCATGGACTTCTCGCAGATGGTCGACCAGCACGTGGAGTCCGGGTTCCCCCTCACGGTGGCCGGCATCCGGCAGCCGATCTCGCTCGCGGACCAGTTCGGGGTCATCGAGGCCGACGCGGACAACCCGCGCAAGATCGGCCGGTTCCTCGAGAAGCCCAAGGACGCCGTCGGCCTGGCCGACTCTCCCGACGAGGTCCTCGCCTCGATGGGCAACTACGTCATCGACGCCGACGCGCTCGTCGAGGCGGTGACCCAGGACGCGAAGGACGAGTCCTCCGCGCACGACATGGGCGGCTCGATCGTGCCGAGGTTCGTCGACGACGGCTCGGCCGGCCTGTACGACTTCACGTTCAACGACGTCCCCGGCTCGACCGACCGGGACCGCAGCTACTGGCGCGACGTCGGGACCGTGGACGCCTACTTCGACGCCAACCAGGACCTCATCTCGGTCTACCCGGTCTTCAACCTCTACAACGACGCCTGGCCGCTCTACACGGGCTACACGGGCCTGCCACCGGCCAAGTTCGTGTACGCCCACCGGGAGCGGCTGGGGCACGCCATGGACTCCCTCGTCTCCCCCGGAGTCATCGTCTCCGGCGGTGAGATCGTCGACTCGGTCGTCTCCCCGGGCACCCGGATCAACTCCTGGTCCTCGGTGCGTGACTCGGTGCTCTTCGACGGGGTCGACATCGGCCGGAACGCCGTCGTGAGCCGCGCCATCCTGGACAAGAACGTCCACGTGGAGGCGGGCGCGCGGGTCGGGGTCGACGAGGACCAGGACCGGGCACGTGGCTTCACCGTCACTCCCGGCGGCATCACCGTGGTGCCGAAGGGCTGGACGGTCACGCGCTGAACCACGGGGCGGCCGTACGCTGTGCGGCCGTGAGCACGAACATCAGAGTCGGCCTCGTCTCCCCACGTCCCGTCCCCGGGTCGCTCCTCCAGCACGCCGAGGTGCTGCTCGGTCGGCTCGCCGATGACGTCGCAGCCGCCGACACCTCGCGCGGCGGCTGGTACGGGGTGTCCCTGAGCGGGACGCTGCACGCCGGTTCGACGCCGGCCCGGCTGGCGGACGAGCTCCGCGGGCCGGCGACCGCGCTCGGCGTCGACGTCGCGGTGACCAGCGGGCCGCTGGCCGCCGACGGTCCCGGCCTGGTGGTCACGGACGTCGACTCCACGCTCATCACGGCGGAGGTCATCGAGCTGCTCGCCGAGCACGCCGGCACCCGGGAGCAGGTCGCCGCCGTCACGGAGCGGGCGATGCGCGGCGAGCTCGACTTCGCCGCCAGCCTCCGCGAGCGCGTCGCGACCCTCGCCGGGCTCGAGGCCGGCGTGCTCGACGACGTGCGTGCCGCCGTCCGGCTGACCCCCGGCGCCCGCGAGCTGGTCGCTGCGGTGCACGAGGCCGGCGCCGCCGTCGGGGTGGTCTCCGGTGGTTTCGCAGAGATCGTGGAGCCGCTGGCCGCGGAGCTCGGCATCGAGCACGTCGTCGCGAACCGTCTCGAGGTGATCGACGGCCGACTGACCGGTCGCACCTCCGGCGCGGTCGTCGACCGTGCCGTCAAGGCACGTCACATCGAGCGGTGGGCGGCAGCTGACGGGGTTCCGCTGGAGCGCGTCGTCGCGGTCGGCGACGGCGCCAACGACCTGGACATGCTCGGCGTCGCCGGGCTGGGGGTGGCGTTCTGCGCCAAACCGGTCGTCGTCGAGCAGGCCGACGCCGCCGTCAGCTTCCCCCGTCTCGACGCCGTGCTCGGCCTGCTGGGGCGGTGACGGCTCAGCGCGTCGGTTCGAGCTGTTCCAGGAACATCTGGGGCGGGACCTCGTCGGGCGCCTCGGTCGGGACCTCCGCGCGCGTGGCCGGCTTCTCCTTGCCGGTCTCGCGTGCGGCGTGCTCCCGCTCCCTGCGTACCCACAGCTCCATGTCGTACCGGTCGTAGCACATGACAGTCTCCTTCTTCGTCAAAGGCACTGTCGATTCTCCTCCGGCACCTGCCCACCGCCAAGGGCTGCGGCGCGCGCCGGATCACTCGCTGGGACGAAGAATCCTTGTCAGGTGCGCGCCGGCCCGGTCCAGGTCGGCCCACCCGTGCGGCACCTGAAGGATGCAGGCGGAGGCGGTGGGGATCCCCATGCTGACCTGCTTGGCCAGCTCGTCGCGCTCGTCGTGCAGCAGGTACGCCGTCCCGGACATCGTCGGCTCGTGCCCGATGACGAGCACCGACCCGACCTCGGGCGCGGTGCCGCGCAGCAGGTCGAGGACGTCTCGGGGCCCGCCCGCGTAGACCTCCTCGCGGACCTCGTGCGACCGGACCGCGAGCTGCTCACCGAGCAGCCGGTAGGTCTCCGTCGTGCGCAGGGCCGAGGAGACGATCGCCAGGTCGATCGGGCCTACCTCGGTGGCCAGCTGGGTTCCGACGGCCCCGGCCTGGCGCCGCCCCCGGGTGGACAGCGGGCGCTTGGCGTCCCCGAGGTCGCCCTCGGACTCGGCCTTCGCGTGACGCAGGAGGACGAGCGTCCTAGCCGCCACGGCGCATCACACGCCCATCGCGTGCACGCCGCCGTCGACGTGCACGATCTCGGCGGTCGTGCGCGGGAACCAGTCCGAGCACAGCGCGACGACGCCGCGTGCGGTGGGCTCGGCGTCGGCGACGTCCCAGCCGAGCGGTGCCCGCTCGTCCCAGCCGTTCTCGACCTGGTCGAAGCCGGGGATGGAGGTCGCGGCCGTGGTCTTGACCGGGCCGGCGGAGACGAGGTTGACCCGGATGCCGTCCGGTCCGAGGTCACGAGCGAGATACCGGGAGGTGGACTCGAAGGCGGCCTTGGCCACCCCCATCCAGTCGTAGACGGGCCAGGCGAAGCCGGCGTCGAAGGTCAGGCCGACCATCGCGGAGCCGGGGCCCATGAGCGGCTTGGCCGCGACGGCGAGCGCCTTGAGCGAGTACGCCGAGACCTGCAGCGCGGTGGCGACGTCGCCCCACTCCCCCGCGAGGAAGTTGCCGCCCATGACGGAGGTGGGTGCGAAGCCGATCGAGTGGACGACGGCGTCGAGGTGGTCGGCGTGCTCACCGACACGGCCGGCGAGATCGGCCAGGTCTTCGTCGTTCTGGACGTCGAGCTGCACGACCGGCGCCGGCTCCGGCAGCCGACGCGCGGTGACCTCGGTGAGCCGGAACTGACGCCCGAACGAGGTCAGCACGACCTTGGCGCCCTGCTCCTGCGCGAGCCGTGCCACGTGGAAGGCGATCGAGTTGTCCTTCAGGACACCCGTCACCAGGACCGTCTTGTCCTCCAGCAGTCCCATCGGTCTCCTTTCGGCGCCGCGGCGCCTGGCTGTTGCGGGTGGTGAGTGGTCGAGCGCCTGGTCAGTGGCCCATCCCGAGGCCACCGTCGACGGGGATGACGGCGCCCGAGATGTAGGCGGCGCCGGGCGAGGCGAGGAACTCCACGGCGGACGCGACGTCCTCGACGGCTCCGAACCGGCCGGCGGGGATCGCGGCGAGATAGGACTCCTGCTGCTTCTCCGGCAGCGCCTGCGTCATCGCCGTGTCGATGAAGCCGGGTGCCACGACGTTGGCGGTGATGCCCCGGCCCCCCAGCTCACGCGTGATCGAGCGGGCCATGCCGACGAGTCCCGCCTTCGAGGCGGAGTAGTTCACCTGGCCGGGACCGCCGTACAGGCCGACGACGGAGGAGATGAGGACGATGCGGCCGCGACGGGCACGGATCATGCTCTTCGAGGCGCGCCGGGCGACGCGGAACGAACCGGCGAGGTTGGTGTCGACGACCGTGTCGAAGTCCTCGTCGGACATCCGCATGAGGAGCTGGTCGCGGGTGACGCCGGCGTTGGCGACGACGACCTCGACGGGGCCGTGGGCCTCCTCGATCTCGGTGAACGCGGCGTCGACAGCGGCACTGTCACGCACGTCCGCCACGACGCCGAGCACGCCGCTGGGCACATCACCGGAACGGTAGGTGGTGGCGACCCTGTCGCCGGCGGCGACGAACCGTTCGGCGATGGCGCGGCCGATCCCGCGGTTCCCACCAGTCACCAGCACGCTGCGCGCGCTCCCGGTCTCGTCGCTCACGGACATCTCCCCTAGGTCGTCTGGTCACTGCCCGGAAACCGTAGCCGACCGCCGCGGCGGGGTCGAAGACTGTCCGCTGCGAACGCCGATCGGCCGCCGTCGGCGTAGCCTGGGAGATGTGAGGATCCCCGGCCGCCGGGGCGGGAGGCAGATGCGCAAGCCAGCGAGAGACCGGCGGGGCCACGAGACCCAGCAGGTCCACGCGATCACGTCCGCGCCGCGCCCCCTGTCCGAGGACGTGCACGACCGCACCGTGCGGTACCTGGTCTCGATGGGTGTGCGGACCGGGTGCTTCCTCCTGCTGTTCGTGGTCCCCGGCTGGTGGAAGCTGGTGTGCGTCGCGGCGGCGATCATTCTGCCGGCCGTCGCGGTGATCCTGGCGAACGCCGGTCGCGAGCGCACCGAGCCGCCCCCGACCCTGCTGGCGGACCAGCCCGGCGCACCGCCGGAGCGCCAGCTGCCCTACGACCCGACGACGGAGTACCTGCGGTGAGCCTGACCGACGCCGAGCGCGAGGAGACCCTGCGCTGCAGCGCGAAGGGCTGCGGCGCCGTGGCCGAGCACGCCCTGCTGTGGAACAACCCCAAGCTGCACACCACGGGGCGCCGCAAGGTGTGGCTGGCGTGCGACGACCACCGCGAGCACCTGTCCCGGTTCCTCGGCGACCGGTCGTTCCTGCACGACGTCGTCGGGGTGGACGAGCTGGACGAGACGCACGGGTGACCTCCCGGTACGACTTCCTGAGATCTGGGCGGTGGGTCGGGCTGGCTGCTGCCGTGCTGGCGTTCGCCGTGCTGTGCGTGTCGCTCGGGTTCTGGCAGTGGGGCCGCTACGAGGACCGGCTGGCGCAGTTCCGCCAGGTCGACGCCGCCTACGACGCCGACCCGGTGCCGCTCGGCGAGATGCTCGACGGGCTCGAGGATGCAACGGTGTTCGGGGACCAGGAGTGGCGTCCGGTGGAGCTGACGGGCCACTACGTCGACGGCAGCACGGTCCTGGTGCGCAACCGTCCGGTGGACGGCACGCCCGCGATGCACGTGGTCGCACCGTTCGTGGCCCGGACGAGTGACGGCGAGGTCCTGGTGCTCGTGGACCGGGGCTGGGTACCCACGTCGGACGTCGACAGCGGCGACGTGCCGGAAGCGCCGTCGGGCTCGATGACGATCACCGCACGGCTCCGGGTGGCCGAGCCACCCAGCGACCGCGAACCGCCGAGGGGGCAGGTGTACCGGATCGACCCCGACGGCGTGCTGACTGCCGTCGCGGAGATCACCGACCTGGGTGAGGCGGCGGCCCTGCCCGTCCTGGACGGCTACGTCACGACGAGCACCGACGAGCTGGGTCGGTACGGTCCGCCCGAGTCGCGCTGGGGCGTGAACCTGTCCTACGCGATCCAGTGGTGGATCTTCGCCGCCGGGGCGCTCGCGGCGCTGGTGTTCCTGGCTCGGCGCGAGGCCGCCGATCACGCCGGCGAGGAACCGGAGCGCGGCCGGCCGAGCGCGGAGGAGGAAGAGGACGCGCTCGTCGACGCACAGATGGAAGGCACATCGCCGAAGAAGCGCGACCGCGACCGCGCTGACCGAATGATCAGGCGAGGGTGACGAGCTCCAGGTAGTTCTCGTTCCACAGGTCCTCGTCCGCGTCCGGCAGGAGCAGCACGCGCTCGGGCTCGAGCGCCGCGACGGCGCCCTCGTCGTGCGTGACGAGGACGACGGCGCCACTGAAGGAACGCAGCGCGCCCAGGATCTCCTCGCGGCTGGCCGGGTCGAGGTTGTTCGTCGGCTCGTCGAGCAGCAGCACGTTGGCCGAGGACACCACGAGCGCGGCGAGGGCGAGCCGGGTCTTCTCGCCACCGGAGAGCACGGAGGCGGGCTTGTCGGCGTCCTCGCCGGAGAACAGGAACGAGCCGAGCACGGAGCGCACCCGGGTGTCGTCGAGGTCGGGAGCCGCGAGGCGCAGGTTCTCCACCACCGTGCGGTCGAGGTCGAGGGTGTCGTGCTCCTGGGCGTAGTAGCCGACCTTGAGCCCGTGACCCGGCACGACCTCGCCGGTGTCCGGCGCCTCGACGCCGCCGAGGAGCTTGAGCAGCGTGGTCTTGCCGGCGCCGTTGAGCCCGAGCACGACGACGCGGGATCCGCGATCGATGGCCAGGTCGACGTCGGTGAAGATCTCCAGCGAGCCGTACGACTTGCTCAGGCCGCGGGCCGTCAGCGGGGTCTTGCCGCACGGCGCCGGGTCGGGGAACCGCAGGCGCGCGACCTTGTCCGAGCGGCGCTCGTCCTCGAGGCCGGAGAGCAGCCGCTCGGCGCGGCGCGCCATGTTCTGGGCCGCGACCGCCTTGGTCGCCTTGGCACGCATCTTGTCCGACTGGGCCATGAGCGCGCCGGCCTTCTTCTCGGCGTTGGCCCGCTCCCGGCGCCGGCGCCGCTCATCGGTCTCCCGCTGCTTGACGTAGGTGTCCCAGCCCATGCTGTACACGTCGAGCACCGAGCGGTTGGCGTCGAGGTACCAGACGTTGTTGACGGTCTCGCGGAGCAGCTCGACGTCGTGGGAGATGACGATGAACCCGCCCGGGTAGGCGCGCAGGTACTCGCGCAGCCACACGATCGAGTCGTGGTCGAGGTGGTTGGTGGGCTCGTCGAGCAGCAGCGTGTCACACCCCGAGTAGAGGATGCGGGCAAGCTCGACGCGGCGACGCTGACCGCCCGAGAGCGTCTCCAGCGGCTGGTCGAGCACTCGCGTCGGCAGGCCGAGGTGGGAGGTGATGCTGGCGGCCTCCGCCTCGGCCGCCCAGCCGCCCTGGGCACCGAACTCGGCGTCCAGACGCACGTAGCGCTCCATGGCCTTCTGCTGCTTCTCGCCCTCGGACGTCGACATGGTCTGCTCCGCCTTGCGGATCCTGCGGAGGATGTCGTCGAGGCCCCGCGCCGAGAGGACGCGGTCACGGGCGCTGACCTGCAGGTCGCCGGTGCGCGGGTCCTGCGGCAGGTAGCCGATCTCACCGTTGCGAGTGATCGTGCCGGTGTGCTGGATGACCGACGAGGTCTCCTCCTGCCCGGACAGCAGTTTCGTCAACGTGGTCTTGCCGGCGCCGTTGCGTCCCACGAGACCGATCCGCATGCCGGCATCGACACGGAAGCTCGCCTCGTGGAGGAGCTCACGGGCGCCGATGCGCACGGAGACGTCTTGGGCGCTGATCATCAATGTCCTCGAGCAGGGAGAAGTCGTGCTGGTGCCGCGAAGCTCCAGGGGCGAGGCCCACCGGAGCAGCCTCAAGTCTACGGTCCCTGCCCTGCGACGTCGCGGAGACCTTGCTCACCGGAGTGACGACGCCGGACGAGCAACCTCTCGCAGCCCGGACCTCAGATGTTGAAGCCGATGGCGCGCAGCTGCTCGCGTCCGACGTCGGTGATCTTGTCCGGGCCCCACGGCGGCATCCAGACCCAGTTGATGCGCTGGCCCTCGACGAGGCCCTCGAGGGCCTGGCCGGTCTGGTCCTCGATGACGTCCGTCAGCGGGCAGGCCGCGGACGTCAGCGTCATGTCGATGACGGCCTCGTTGTTCTGGTCCACGGTGATGCCGTAGACGAGGCCGAGGTCGACGACGTTGATGCCCAGCTCCGGGTCGATGACGTCCCGCATGGCCTCCTCGACGTCGGCGGCGGTCGTCGGTGAGGGGTTGGTGGTCTCGGTCATGTGGCCTCCTCCTTGTGCTGCAGCGGCTCGGCGGTCAGTGCGTGTGCGAGAGCGTCACGCAGGGCCATCCAGCCGAGCAGGGCGCACTTGATACGGGCAGGATACCGAGCGACGCCGACGAATGCCGCGGCGTCCTCCAGGGAGTCCTGCTTGTCGGGCGAGAGCTCCTGCCCGCGGCTGCGCATCAGCTCGCGGAAGGTCTCGCCCAGGTTCTCGGCGTCCGTGACGTTCTTGTCGACGACGAGGTCGTTCAGGATGGACAGCGAGGCCTGGGAGATGGAGCATCCCTGGCCGACCCAGCCGACCCCGGTGATGCGCGGTACCCCCGCCGAATGGTCCAGCCGCACTCGCAGCCGGACCTCGTCGCCGCAGGTGGGATTGACCTGGAAGGACTCCCCGTCGCACGGGTCGAGCTCGCCCGCCCCGTGGCGCTCGCGGGAGTGGTCGAGAATGACCTGCTGGTAGAGCTGTTCGAGACCCTCAGCCATGATGCGCTCCGAAGAAGGCGCGGACGCGACCGAGAGCATCGACGAAGGCTTCGATCTCGTCCGTCGTGGTGTAGACGCCGGCCGAGGCGCGCGCAGAGGCGTGGACGCCGAGGCGGCGGTGGACCGGCTGGGCGCAGTGGTGCCCCACCCGGACGGCGATGCCGGCGTCGTCGAGCAGCTGCCCGACGTCGTGCGGGTGGACGCCGTCGACGGCGAACGCGACGACGGCGAGGCGGTCGCTGCTGTCCGCCGGGCCCAGGACCCGCACGCCCGGCACCGACGCGACGCCGTCGAGCAGCTGCGTCGTCAGCGCGGCCTCGTGGACCGCCAGGGCGTCCATGCCGAGCTCGTCGAGGTAGTTCACGGCCGCGTGCAGACCCACCGTCTGGGCCACCATCTGGGTGCCGGCCTCGAACCGGTTGGGCGGCGCGGCGTAGGTGGTGGTCTCCATGGTGACGGTCTCGACCATGGAGCCGCCGGTCAGGAACGGCGGAAGCGCGTCCAGCAGGTCCCGCTTGCCGTAGAGCACGCCGACTCCGGTGGGACCGAGCATCTTGTGCCCGGAGAAGGCGGCGAAATCGACGTCGAGGGCCCGCAGGTCCAGCGGCAGGTGCGCGGCGGACTGGCAGGCGTCCAGCACCACCAGGGCGCCGGCCCACCGGGCCAGGGCCACCACGTCGGCCACCGGGCTGATCGCGCCGGTGACGTTCGACGCATGGGTCAGGGCCACGACGCGGGTGCGCTCGTTGATCACCGAGTACGTCTCAGGGTCGAGCCGCCCGTCGTCGTCCGTGCCGATCCAGCGCAGCGTGGCGCCGGTGCGGGCGCACAGCTCCTGCCACGGCACCAGGTTGGCGTGGTGCTCGGCCTCGGTGACGACGATCTCGTCGCCGGGGGCGAGGGCGAAGAGCTCGCGGGCGGCGTCCCCGCCGCGGCCGAGCGAGGCGTTGGAGAACGCGTAGGTGACCAGGTTGAGCGCCTCGGTGGCGTTCTTCGTCCAGACGATCTCGTCCTCGGCGGCTCCCACGAACGCGGCGACGGCGGCCCGCGCGGCCTCGTAGGCCTCGGTCGCCTCCTCCGCGAGCTGGTGGGCGCCGCGGTGCACCGCCGCGTTGGTGCGCTCGTAGAACTCCTGCTCGGCCTCGAGGACGCACCGCGGCTTCTGCGCGGTCGCCGCGGTGTCGAGGTAGACCAGCGGGCGGCCGCCGCGCACCGTCCGCTCGAGGATCGGGAAGTCCGCACGCACGGCCGCCAGCTCCGCGGTCGTGGTGAGGAGCTGCCCTCCGGCAGCGTTCATCCGGTCGTCGCCTCTCAGACCTTGGCGCTCGCGTACTTGTCGTAGCCCTCGGCCTCGAGCTGGTCCGCGAGCTCGGGACCGCCCTGGGCCGCGACGCGGCCCTCGACGAAGACGTGCACGTGGTCGGGCTTGATGTAGTTGAGGATCCGCGTGTAGTGCGTGATCAGCATGACGCCGAGGCCGGTCTCCGCGTGGACGCGGTTCACGCCGTCGGAGACGACGCGCAGGGCGTCGACGTCGAGACCGGAGTCGGTCTCGTCCAGGACGGCGAACTTCGGCTTCAGGAGCTCCATCTGCAGGATCTCGTGACGCTTCTTCTCACCGCCGGAGAACCCGTGGTTGACGTCGCGCTGGGCGAAGTCGGGGTCCATGCGCAGCTTGCCCATGGCGTCCTTGACGTCGCCGACCCAGTGGCGCAGCGCGGGCGCCTCACCGGTCAGGGCAGTCTTGGCGGTGCGCAGGAAGTTGGAGACGGTGACGCCGGGGACCTCGACCGGGTACTGCATGGCGAGGAAGAGGCCGGCGCGGGCGCGCTCGTCCGCCGTCATGTCCACGATGTTCTCGCCGTCGAGGAGGACCTCGCCGTCGGTGATCGTGTACTTCGGGTGGCCCGCGACGGCGTACGCCAGGGTGGACTTGCCGGAGCCGTTCGGGCCCATGATCGCGTGGATCTCGCCGCTGCCGATGGTCAGGTCGGCGCCCTTCAGGATGGGCTTGGGGCCCTCGTTCGTCTCGACCGAGACGTGGAGGTTCTTGATCTCAAGGGTGGACATCTGTGGCTTCTTCTCTTTTCGGCTGTTACAGGTGTGTGGTTCCGGGGTTCACGGGGGCGGAGCCCCTGTGCGATCAGGCGTTCAGGTTCGCCGTGACGTCGAGGTCGATGAGCACACGCTCGCCGTCGATGGTCACCGGGTACACCGGGACCGGCTGGGTGGCCGGCAGGCCCGTCGGGCGCCCGGTGCGCAGGTCGAAGGTCGAGCCGTGCAGCCAGCACTCGAGGGTCGAGCCCTCGACCTCGCCGTCGGAGAGGTTCACCTGCCCGTGCGAGCAGATGTCCGACAGCGCGTGGAACTCGCCGTCCTCGTCGCGCACCAGCGCCACGGGGACGAGCGAGCCGTCGGGTCCGTCGAGCTCGAGGGCCAGGGCCTCTCCGGGCTCGAGGTCTCCGACGTCGGCGACGTGCTCCTTCATCGGGCGGCGGCCTCCATGGTGTGGTCGAGCTCGACGTCGATCGCCGTCATGAGCCGCTCCTGCACCAGCGGCACGCCGATCTGGTTGATGAGCTCGGCGAAGAAGCCACGCACCACCAGGCGGCGGGCGTCTGCCTCGTCGATCCCGCGCGAACGCAGGTAGAACAGCTGCTCGTCGTCGAACCGGCCGGTGGCCGAGGCGTGCCCGGCCCCCGCGATCTCGCCGGTCTCGATCTCCAGGTTCGGCACGGAGTCGGCCCGGGCCCCCTCGGTCAGGACGAGGTTGCGGTTGAGCTCGTACGTGTCGGTGCCTTCGGCCGCCTTGCGGATCAGCACGTCGCCGATCCACACCGCGTGGGCGCTGGCGCCCTGCAGCGCGCCCTTGTACGTGACGCGGGACTTGCAGCTCTCCACGGCGTGGTCCACGAACAGCCGGTGCTCCTGGTGCTGGCCGGAGTCGGTGAAGTACAGCCCCAGCATCTCCACGTCGCCGCCCGGGGCGGCGAACGAGGACTCCGGCGTCAGGCGCACGACGTCGCCGCCGAGGGTGACGACGATGTGCTTGAGCCGGGCGTCGCGACCGAGCCTGGCGCGGTGGGAGGCGACGTGGATCGCGCCGTCGTCCCAGTCCTGGATGGAGATCAGCGTGAGGTGGGCGCCGTCGCGGACGTCGATCTCGACCGTCTGCGACAGGTGCGCGCCGCCCCGGTGGTCGAGGACCACCAGGGACTCGCTGAGCTCCTCGGCGACCACGAGGAGGTGCTGCGCCGCCGGCTCGTCCGGGGCGCCCCCGGGCTGCCCCGCGACCGTGATCGCCGTGTGCTCGCCCTCGGCGTGGCCCTTGGGCACCGTGATGACGACGGCCTCGCGGAAGGACTCCCACGCGGCGGCCGACGCCCGGTCACCGGGGGAACCGACGTTTCCCAGGCGGGCGTCGTCGCGCCCGACCCGCTCGACCTGCACGGCGTCGTCGTGCTCGACGCTCACCGTGGGCCCTTCGCCGGTCAGGTCGCCCGCGAAGATCTTCTGCAGGCGGTTGACCGGCGTGAAGCGCCAGTCCTCCTCGCGGCCGTTCGGCAGCGGGAAGTCCGCCAGGGCGAAGGAGGTGCCCCGGTCGCCGCGGGACGCCCCCGCGGCGGCGGCGCCCTGCCCGTGGGTGTGGGCCTCGTCCGCGGTGGCGCGGGAGTGGTCGGTCGTGAGGTTCTCGGGCGACTGGGTAGTCGTGTTGGTCGCAGTCATCAACCCACGGCCCCTTCCATCTGCAGCTCGATGAGGCGATTGAGCTCCAGGGCGTACTCCATGGGGAGCTCACGGGCGATGGGCTCGACGAAGCCGCGGACGATCATCGCCATGGCCTCGGTCTCCTCCATGCCGCGGGACATGAGGTAGAACAGCTGGTCCTCGCTGACCTTCGAGACCGTGGCCTCGTGGCCCATCTCGACGTCGTCGACGCGGACGTCGACGTACGGGTAGGTGTCGGAGCGCGAGACCTGGTCCACCAGCAGGGCGTCGCACAGCACGTTCGACTTGCTGTGCGAGGCACCCTCGAGGACCTGCACCAGTCCGCGGTAGGAGGCGCGGCCACCGCTGCGGGCGACCGACTTCGAGACGATGGAGGACGAGGTGTTCGGCGCCATGTGCACCATCTTCGAGCCGGTGTCCTGGTGCTGGCCCTCGCCGGCGAACGCGATCGAGAGCGTCTCGCCGCGGGCGTGCTCGCCCATGAGGTAGACGGCCGGGTACTTCATCGTCACCTTGGAGCCGATGTTCCCGTCGATCCACTCCATGTTGCCGCCGGCCTCGACCGTGGCGCGCTTGGTGACGAGGTTGTAGACGTTGTTCGACCAGTTCTGGATCGTCGTGTAGCGGACGCGGGCGTCCTTCTTGACGACGATCTCGACCACCGCGGAGTGCAGGGAGTCGGACTGGTAGATCGGTGCGGTGCAGCCCTCGACGTAGTGCACGTAGGAGCCCTCGTCCGCGATGATCAGCGTCCGCTCGAACTGGCCCATGTTCTCGGTGTTGATCCGGAAGTACGCCTGCAGCGGGATCTCCACGTGCACGCCCTTGGGGACGTAGACGAAGGAGCCGCCGGACCACACGGCGGTGTTCAGCGAGGCGAACTTGTTGTCCCCGGCAGGGATGACCGAGCCGAAGTACTCCTCGAAGATCTCCGGGTGCTCGCGCAGGCCGGTGTCGGTGTCCATGAAGATGACGCCCTGGCGCTCGAGGTCCTCACGGATCTGGTGGTAGACGACCTCGGACTCGTACTGGGCGGCGACCCCGGACACGAGGCGCTGCTTCTCCGCCTCGGGGATGCCGAGCCTGTCGTAGGTCTTCTTGATGTCCTCGGGCAGGTCCTCCCAGGACGTGGCCTGCTTCTCCGTGGACCGCACGAAGTACTTGATGTTGTCGAAGTGGATGCCCGACAGGTCGGCGCCCCAGGTCGGCATCGGCTTCTTCTCGAACAGACGCAGCCCCTTGAGGCGACGCTTCAGCATCCACTCCGGCTCGTCCTTCAGCTCGGAGATGTTCTGCACGACGTCGTTGTCGACGCCGCGACGGGCGTCGGCACCGGCGACGTCGCTGTCGTGCCAGCCGTAGTTGTAGCTGCCGATCGAGGCGATGGTCTCGTCCTGGGTCATGGGCTCACCCGGAGCCCTGACCTCCTGCTGGGTGGAACTTGTCATGAGTTTCCTTCCGTGCCGTCGCTCTGCTGCGACGTGGGGGTCCGGGGGGTCGTGGGGACCGCGAGCGGGATGTGCGTGGTGCACACGTGCCCGCCGGTCGCGAGCGTCGAGAGTCGCTGGACGTGGACGTCGAGGAGGCGGGAGAAGGCCTGCGTCTCCGCCTCGCACAGCTGCGGGTACTCAGCGGCGACATCCTGGACCGGGCAGTGCCCCTGGCACAGCTGGAGTGCGATGGCCTGGCCTCCGATGCCACGGGTCGTGGCCGCGTAGCCGTCCGCGGTGAGCGCCTCGGCGAGGGCCTGGACGCGGGCTGCCCGTGAGCTGCCGGCCTGCTCGATGACGGGCCGGTACCGACGCTCGAGCTCCCTGACGCGGTCGTCGGCGAACGCCTCGATGGCGTCCTTGCCGCCCACCTGCCGCAGGAAGTCGAGCACGTGGGTGGCGAGGTCGGAGTAGGCGTCGGCCAGACCCGACCGTCCGACGTCGGTGGCCACGTAGTGCCGTGCGGGCCGGCCGCGACGGCGCAGCCCTGGTCCGGCGGGCTCGTGGACGACGATCTGTCCGGCGTCCTGCAGGTGGGCGATGTGGCGTCGTACGGCGGCCGGGGTGAGATCGAGGGTGCGGGCGAGCGTGGCGGCGCTCACGGGGCCGTGCTCGACGACGAGCTCGAGGACCTTCTCGCGCGTGCTGGCCTCGGCGTCGTGACGCTGCTCGGCCTGTGGTGCGGCGGGTGTGCGCACGGCGTGATCCTCCCCTCGCGCGCTCGGTACGGACGGTGACGGGTCCTCGGAAGCAGCCCGCGGACGTTTTTGGAAACAGTGTCCTTGCTTAATTGTGGTGGGCGCGGGGTGCGTCCGCAAGCAAGGGAAGCCTCACCATGCCTGTGACGATCGGCACGGCCGGCGGCGGAATTCCGGGCCTGCCGCGACGGTGGCGGCGCCTACCCTTGGTGGGTGCCCAGCCCTGCCATTGCCGATGCTGCGCTGCGGGTGTCGGGCCTGCACAAGAACTACGGTACCCGTGAGGTGCTCCGCGGGCTGTCCTTCGCCGCGGGCCGGGCGCGCCTGACCGCGGTCCTGGGCCCGAACGGCGCGGGCAAGACCACGACGATCGAGTGCTGCGAGGGACTGCGCCATCCCGACGCCGGCACGGTCGAGGTCCTCGGCACCGCCCTGGGTGCCCGGAGCGCCTCCTCCCGGTCCCCCGGCTCCTACGACGCGGCCCTGCGCGCCCGCGTCGGCGTGATGCTGCAGGACGGCGGGCTGCCGCAGGCCCCGCGAGCGGGCGCCGTCCTGGCGCACCTCGCGAGGCTGCACGAGCGTCCGGTCGACCCCGCCGAGCTGATGCGGCGGCTCGGGCTGACCGACGTGGCCCGCACCCCGATCCGGCGTCTCTCCGGCGGGCAGCGTCAGCGTCTGGCGCTGGCCGCGGCCCTGGTGGGCCGTCCCGAGCTGGTCTTCCTGGACGAGCCCTCCGCCGGTCTGGACGTGCGCGCGCGGCTGGCCGTGTGGGACCTGCTGCGCGAGCTGCGGGCCGACGGGACGTCCCTGGTGCTCACCACCCATCTGATGAGCGAGGCCGAGGAGCTGGCCGACCACGTCGTGGTGATCGACGCCGGAGCGGTGGTGGCCGAGGGATCGCCGCGCGAGCTGACCGGCGGCGACGAGATCCGCGTGCTGCCGGCCGGTGGGACCGACCCGGCAACCCTCGCCGCGACACTCGAGCGGCGCCTGGCGGGGCGCGGCGGGCTGCGCGTCGGAACGTCGCCGACCGGGGATGGCGCTACCGCCGAACCATGGGTCGTCGTCGGGGCGGACGGTCCTCCCGACGCCGGGGTGCTCTCGGCCGTGGCGACGGCCCTGACCGACGTCGGCTACGCCGACGCGACGGTGACGTCGCACCGGCGGACCCTCGAGGACGTGTTCCTCGAGCTCACCGGGCACACGCTGGAGCCGGAGAAGGACCGATGACGGCCGCCCGTCCGACCCGCAGGGTGCTCGCCCAGACCCGGTTCGAGACTGCCGCGGTGCTGCGCAACGGCGAGCAGCTGCTGCTGACCCTCGTCCTGCCCGTCATCGCCCTGGTGGTGATGGTTCGCACCGACCTCGTCCCCCTGCCCGGGCCGGATGCGGCCCGGCCCGCCGGCGCGGTCGCCGGCGTGCTGGCCCTCGCCGTCGCCTCGCACGTGACGTCGCAGTCCATCTCGCTGGCCTTCGACCGGCGCTGGGGCGTGCTGCGCCTCCTCGCGACGACGCCGCTGGGCCCGCGGGGGCTGCTCGCCGGCCGGCTGGGCGCTGTCCTCGTGGTGCTGGCGGTCCAGGCCGCCGTCGTGCTGACGGCCGGGCTGCTGCTCGGCTGGCGCCCGGACCCGAGCACGAGCGTCGTGCTCGGGTCGGTCCTGCTGATCGCGGAGGGCGCGGCGGCGTTCGTCGCGCTGGCGATGCTGCTGGGCGGCACGCTCCGCCCGGAGGCCGTGCTGGCCCTCGCGAACCTGCTGTGGGTGCTCATGGCGGCCGGTGGTGGCCTGCTGGTGCCGGCCGAGTCGTTGCCGGCAGCACTCGCGGCGGTGGTACGCGTGCTCCCCTCGGGCGCCCTCGGTGAGGGCATGCGGACCCTGGCGACCACCGGCGGCCTGGACCCGTACGCCGTCGCCGTGCTGGCGGTGTGGACCGTCGTCGGGGCGTGGCTGGCGGCTCGCTTCTTCCGCTGGGACTGACCGCCTGGCGCGCCGCGCCTGCGTCAGTCCGGGACCTCGTCCGGCTGAAGGTCCTCCGGGATCGCGCCGTCGGCACGCGCGTCCGGCACCGTCGCGGTGACGAGCGTGCCGTCCGCCCGGCGGATGCCCTTGATGTCCTCGATCGTCGGGGCGCCGGAGAGGCGCGGGCCCTGGTTCTCCAGCGCGACGGTGACCGGTGCGGTGGCCGTCACGGTGACGCTCTGCCCGCGTACGTCGAGCTCTGCGGACTCCCCCTCCTCGACGGTCAGGGTGAGCTCTCGGCGGTACAGGTCGACGCGGACCCTGGTGCTCCGCAGGGTGATCCGGTAGGTCAGTCCCTCCCACCGCTCGGGCAGGCGCGGGTCGAGCGAGATCGTGCCGTTGCGGTCCCGCATCCCGCCGAAGCCGAACACCAGCACGCCCCAGACGCCGGCGGCGGAGGCGACGTGGACGCCCTCGGCGGAGTTGTGGTGCAGGTTCGCGAGGTCCACGTAGAGCGCCTGGCCGAAGTAGTCGACGGCGAGATCCTGGTACCCGACCTCGGCGGCCACGACGGCCTGCGAGACGGCGGAGAGCGTCGAGTCACCGGTGGTCAGCGGGTCGTAGTAGTCGAAGTCCTTGCGCTTCTCCTCCGCCGTGAACTCGTGCCCCTGCAGGAACAGGGCCAGGACGACGTCGGCCTGCTTGAGCACCTGGTACCGGTAGATGACCAGCGGGTGGTAGAAGAGCAGCAGCGGCCGCTTGTGCCGCGGGGTGTTGTCGAGGTCCCAGAGCTCCTTCTCGAGGAACTCCGAGTCCTGTGGGTGGATGCCGATCTGTTCGTCGAACGGGATGTACATCTCCTCGGCGGCGAGGAGCCAGGCCGGGACCTCCTCCTCGCGCAGCCCGAGCCGTTTGACCACCGCGCGGTGCGCGGCCGGGTCCGACTCGCTCAGCCACTGCACCGCGGAGGCGGCGGCGCGCAGGTTGAACCGCGCCATGACGTTCGTATAGAGGTTGTCGTTCACGACGGTCGTGTACTCGTCGGGCCCGGTGACGCCGTGGATGTGGAATGTCCCGCCGTCACCGTTCCTCCGGCGGAACCCGAGGTCCGCCCACATGCGTGCCGTCCCGACCAGGAGGTCGATGGCCTCCCGTGCCAGGAAGTCCGTGTCGCCCGTCGCGTTCAGGTACTGGTGCAGGGCGTAGGCGATGTCCGCGTCGATGTGGTACTGCGCGGTTCCGGCCGCGTAGTAGGCCGACGCCTCCTCGCCGTTGATCGTGCGCCACGGGAACAGGGCGCCTTCCGTGTTGAGCTCCTTCGCGCGAGCGCGCGCGGCGGGCAGCATCGTGTAGCGGAAGCGCAACGCGTTCCGGGCGGCGTACGGCGTCGTGTAGGTCAGGTAAGGCAGGATGTAGAGTTCGGAGTCCCAGAAGTAGTGGCCGCCGTAGCCGGACCCCGTGACGCCCTTCGCCGGGATGCCGCTGCCCTCCGCCCGGGCCGTCGCCTGGGCGAGTTGGAACAGGTTCCACCGCACGGCCTGCTGGGCGGCGGGCTGGCCGTGCAGGACGACGTCGCAGCGTCGCCAGTAGTCCGAAAGCCACCGGCGCTGGGCGTCGAGGTAGGCGTCGATGCCGTCGTCCTTGACGCGGTCCAGGGTGCGGCGGCACCGGTCGACCAGCTCGCGCGCGGGCACGCCGCGGGAGGTGTGGTACGACACGACCTTCGTGATGCGGATCGGCTGGCCCTTGCGGGCCCGGACGCGGTAGACGTGCTTGGCCAGGTCCTCCTCGACCTGGCTGCGCTCCTCGACCTCGTTCTCCGTGTCGATGGTGTGGTCCGCGGCGACCGCCAACGTCATGCCGGAGTTCATGCAGCGGTACCCGAGGACGTACCGGCCCTCGCCCGCCCACTGGATCCGCGGCTGCAGGACCCGCTCCGTCAGCCGTTCGGCACGCCGGGGATCGAGCCCGGAACCGAGGGCCTCCGACCTCACGTCGTACTCGTCGCCGCCGTCCTGCCGGTTGAGGATCTGGCTGGAGATCGCCACCGGGGCGTCGGAGTCGAGGACCGTGACCTCGTAGGTCATGATCGCCAGGTGCCGATCGGTCAGCGAGGTCATACGGCGAGACTTGATGCGCACGTGCTTGCCGGCCGGGGTGCGCCAGTCCAGGCTCCGGGTCAGGACGCCGTCCCTGAAGTCGAGGGTGCGTTCGTAGCTGTGCAGGTCC
Source organism: Georgenia halophila (assembly GCF_039541595.1). Lineage (NCBI taxonomy): Bacteria > Bacillati > Actinomycetota > Actinomycetes > Allobogoriellales > Allobogoriellaceae > Georgenia > Georgenia halophila. Next base: position 174,166 of record NZ_BAABGN010000007.1, read on the forward strand.
GCCACCGGCAGCAGTAGCGGCTCGTCGTCGACGTAGAGCCGCAGGATCTTCGCGTCGGGCACGTTGACGATGGTCTGGCCCGTGCGCGCGAACCCGTACGCCTCCTCGGCGTGCCGGATGTCCCAGGTCTCGTGGAAGCCGTTGATGAAGGTGCCGTGGCTGAAGCTGTCCCGACCCTCCTCGACGTTGCCGCGCATGCCGAGGTAACCGTTGCCGACCGAGAACAGGCTCTCGGTGACGCCCTGGTCCTCGGCGCCGAACACCTCCTCGCGCAGGGCCCACTCGTCGACCGGGAACCGGTCCCGGTCGAGGTGGGTCGGCAGACCGAACTCGTCCTTGGTCGCGGTGGCAGTGGTCACTGTCATCGGGTCTCCGGGGTGTCGGTGCGGTCGAGGGCGGGCAGCAACTCGGCGAGGTCGCGGACCACGATGTCGGCGCCGGCGTCGGTGAGCGCCTCGGCGCCGACGCCGCGGTCGACGCCGATCACGAGGCCGAAGTGCCCCGCACGGCCGGCAGCGACGCCCGAGAGGGCGTCCTCGACGACGGCGGTGCGCTCCACCGGCGCGCCGAGCTCGCCGGCGGCGTGGACGAAGGTGTCCGGCGCCGGCTTGCCGGCCAGGCCGCGCTCGCCGGCCACGGCGCCGTCGACCACCACGGTGAATCTGCCGGCCACGCCGGCGGTCTCGAGCACGGCGGGGGCGTTCTTGGAGCTGGAGACGACGGCGACGGCGCGGCCGCCGGCGACGAGGGCGTCGACGAGGCGGACGGAGCCCGGGTAGGCCGAGACCCCTTCGGAGGCCAGGACGGCGCTGAACTCGTCGTTCTTCCGGTTCCCGAGCCCGCAGACGGTCTCGGCGTCCGGCGGGTCCGTGGGGTCGCCGTCGGGGATCGTGATGCCGCGGGCGTCGAGGAGCGCCCGGACGCCCTCGTAACGAGGTCGGCCGTCGATGTGGGCGAAGTAGTCCGCCTCGGTGTACGGCTCGGCTCCGCGGTCCTGCAGGTACGGCGTGAAGAGGCGTGACCAGGCCCGCATGTGGACCTCCGCCGTCGGGGTGATCACACCGTCGAGGTCGAACAGGACGGCATCGATCCGGGCGAACCTGCCGGCGTGCGCGTGCGCGCTCATCCGACTCCCTCTGCTCGGTGTCTCGGTCGCGCCCCCAAGGTAGTACCCGAGCCGGGTTGTCGCGCTCAGGATCGCCGTGGACCGGCTCACGGAGCGCCGCGTGGTGCGGACCACGTCCCCACGGAGAAACCGCGTCGCCGCGCCGACGTACGCTGGTGCGGTGAGCGCGACGACCGATCCTCGTCCCGGCCTGCCGGCCGCGCGGCGCACCGACCGGGTCGACCGGCTCACCTGGGGCCTCGCCGTGGCGAACCTCGTGGGTCAGCTGGCGATCATCGTCACCGGCGGCGCCGTGCGGCTGACCGGCTCGGGGCTCGGGTGCTCGACGTGGCCGATGTGCGAGCCGGGCTCCTTCACGCCGGTGTTCCACGAGGCGACGACGATCCATCCGTACGTCGAGTTCGGCAACCGCACGATGTCCGGGGTGCTGAGCGTCGTCGCCGTCGCGTTGCTGTGGTCGGTCTACCGCCGCGAGCCGACGGCGTCCCGGCCGGCCGCGCTGCGCCGCCTGGCGTGGTGGCCCCTGGTCGGCGTGCTGCTCCAGGCGGTCGTCGGCGGCCTCTCGGTGCTGTGGGTGCTGCACCCGGCCATCGTCGGCTCGCACATGCTGTTCTCCCTGGCGCTGGTGGCCGTCTCCACGTACCTCCTGGTGCGGCTGCGCTCGGCCGACGGACCCGCGACGCCGTTGATCCGCGGCCCCTGGCGGGTCGTGCCGTGGGTGCTGACCACCGTCGTGACCGCGGTCGTGGTGATGGGTACCGTCGTGACCGGTTCAGGTCCGCACTCCGGCGACGAGGACGCCGCCTACCGCTACGCCCTCGACCCGCTGTTGGTGACCAGACTGCACGCCGGGACCGTGTGGATCTTCCTCACGGTGGTGATGCTGCTCGGGGCGCTGCTGCACCGGTTCCGTGACGAGGCGGACCTCGACCGTGCGCGCCGCGCCTGGTGGACGCTGGTCTCGGTGACGGTCCTCGAGGGCGTCATCGGCTACACGCAGTACTTCACCGGTCTGCCCGAGCTGCTGGTCGGGCTGCACATGCTGGCTTCCGGGCTGGTGGTCGCTGCCGCCACGTGGACGTGCAGCAGTCTCTACACGCGCCGCGCGACCTGACCGTCCCGGCTCAGCGCAGCCAGGGGGCATCGACCGGACGCAGCGGCGCCCAGTCGTTCGCGCGGGCACTGAACGCCGCGAGGATGCCGACGACGGTCGCGGGGTTGTGGATGCGCCCGGCGTGCACGGCGGCGACGGCCTCGTCGAGCGGGACCCAGACGATCTCCATGTCGCGCTCCTCGTCGAGGCGCTCGTGCAGCTCGTGGTCCTCGACGTCGCTGAGTTCGCGGGCGAGGTAGACGCGGACCGACTCGTCGGATCCCCCGGGTGAGGTGAAGAAGTCCACCAGCACGTCCCAGCGGGCGGCGCGCAGGTCCGCCTCCTCGAGCAGCTCGCGCTGCGCGGCCAGGGTGTAGTCCTCGCCGTCGACGTCGAGCAGACCCGCCGGTACCTCCCACAACAGGCTGCGGACCGGGTGACGGTACTGCCGCAGCAGCATGATCTCCTCGGCGCCGGGCTCGCCGCGGAGGGCGAGCATCGCCACCGCTCCTGGGTGGTGGAGGTACTCGCGGGCCACCGGGGCGCCGTCGTCCGGGTCGAGACGGACCTCGTCCGCGACGAGATCGACGACCTTCCCCCGGTGGATCCGCTCGGAGGAGACGACCTCGCGGCCGGGGTCCTTGACGTCGCTGACCTCGGAGCTCACGCGTCGTCCCCGGCCGGCGCGAGGCTCTCGTGCGCGGGGCTGACCAGCTCGGGCTCGTCGATCTCGAGCAGGCGCGTGGAGCGCTGGCGGTCCAGGGCCGCACCGACGAGGCCCGCGAACAGCGGGTGCGCCCGGGTGGGGCGGGACTTGAACTCCGGGTGCGCCTGGGTGCCGACGTAGTACGGGTGCAGCCCGCGGTCGAGCTCGACGAACTCCACGAGCGAGGAGTCGGGTGAGCGGCCGGAGATCTTCAGGCCGGCGTCGTCGAGCGCGTCCCGGTAGGAGTTGTTGACCTCGTAGCGATGGCGGTGGCGCTCGCTCACCCGGGTCGATCCGTACACCTCGGCGGCCAGGGAGCCCGCCTCGAGGACGGCGTCGTACCTGCCGAGCCGCATGGTGCCGCCCAGGTCGCCGTCGCCGCCGACGATCGCCAGCTGCTCCTCCATGGTGGCCACGACCGGGTCGGACGTACCGGGCTCGAACTCCGAGGAGCTGGCGTCCGCCAGGCCGAGCAGGTTGTGTGCGGCCTCGATGACCATGCACTGCAGGCCCAGGCAGATGCCGAGCGTGGGGATCTGCTGCTCGCGGGCGTGCCGGAGCGCGCCCAGCTTGCCATCGATACCGCGGACGCCGAAGCCGCCCGGGATGAGCATTCCGTCAACGCCGGAGAGCGCCCGGCGGGCACCGTCCTCGGTGGCGCAGTCGTCGGAGGCTACCCAGCGGATGGCGACCTTGGCGCGGTGGTGGAAGCCGCCGGCACGCAGCGCCTCGGTGACGGACAGGTAGGCGTCCGGCAGGTCGATGTACTTGCCGACGAGCGCGATCTCGACGTCGTCCTTGGGGTGGCGCACGCGGTCGAGCAGCCGGTCCCAGACCGCCCAGTCGACGTCGCGGAAGCTCATCCGCAGGCGCTGGACGACGTACGCGTCCAGGCCCTCGCGGTGGAGCACGGCGGGGATCTCGTAGATGCTCGTCGCGTCCGGGCAGGTGATGACGGCCTCGCGGTCGACGTCGCACATGGCGGCGATCTTGACCTTGACGCCCTCGGGCAGGTCCCGGTCGGACCGGCACACCACCGCGTCGGGCTGGATGCCGATGGAGCGCAGCTGGGCGACGGAGTGCTGGGTCGGCTTGGTCTTCAGCTCGCCGCTGGCGGCCAGGTACGGCACCAGGGAGACGTGCAGGAAGAAGACGTTGTCGCGGCCGATGTCCTGGCGAACCTGGCGCGCGGCCTCGAGGAAGGGCAGCGACTCGATGTCACCGACGGTGCCGCCGATCTCGGTGATGATGACGTCGGGCGGCTCCTCGCCTTCCGGCGTGGCCTGCGCACGCATCCGGGCCTTGATCTCGTCGGTGATGTGCGGGATGACCTGGACGGTGTCGCCGAGGTACTCGCCGCGCCGCTCCTTGGCGATGACGCTCGAGTACACCTGGCCGGTGGTGGCGTTCGCCTTGCCGGAGAGCTCGACGTCCAGGAAGCGCTCGTAGTGGCCGATGTCGAGGTCGGTCTCGGCGCCGTCCTCGGTGACGAACACCTCGCCGTGCTGGAACGGGTTCATCGTTCCGGGATCGACATTGATGTACGGGTCGAGCTTCTGCATCACCACCCGTAGACCACGGGCACGGAGCAGGTGACCCAGGCTCGAGGCCGTCAGTCCCTTCCCGAGCGATGAGGCAACGCCACCGGTCACGAAGATCTGGCGGGGCGTACTGGCCTGGTTCCCGGGGAGCCGGGTCGAATGGTTGACCACGGACTTCGAGGCTATCACCAGATCATGCCGGTCCGGGAGATTCGGCGGATGACGTGCGATAGATCTCCTCGAGCTGCTGCAGCACCTCGGCAGGCCCCGGCAGCATCGGCGCCCGGGCGCTTGCGGCCTCCCGCAGGCCGGCCTGCCTCTCGGGGTCGGCGAGCACCTGCCGGACGGCCTCGGCCAGAGCCGTCGCCTCGCCGGGCACGAGCACGGCGGCGTCGCCCGTCACCTCGGCGGTGCCACCGACATCGGTGGCGACGATCGCCGCGCCGACGCCCAGCGCCTCCTGCAGCCACAGCGGTTGCCCCTCCCAGGTGGCGGTGGAGACGACGACGTCGGCCGCGGCCAGCACGTCGGGCGCGTCGTCCCGGTGACCGGCGAGGCGGACCGGCAGGTCCTCGGCCCGCACGCGCGCCTCGACCTGCTCGCGCAGCGGCCCCTCCCCGAGGACCACCCAACGCCACCCGCGGGAATCACCGGCGTGCCGTCCGGCACGGGCCTCGGTGGTCGGCCCGGCGAGGATCGCGGCGGCGTCCAGCAGCAGGTCGAGGCCCTTCTGCGGGGCGAGACGCGCGACGGTGACGACGAGCGGCTCCTCGGGGGCCATGTCCAGCGAGGCCCGCACGTCGGCCGGGTCGGTGCCGGCCGGCTGTCGGACGGGTGCGGGCACGAGCGCGCGGGCGGCCGTCCCTGCGCCGCGTTCGCGCATGCGGGACACGATGTCACCGCTGACGCCGAGGACGACGTCGGCACCGGCCGCCACGACCCGCTCGAGGCCGGCGGCGACGGTCCGGACACCGCGGCCGCCGACGGGCATGTTGTGCAGGGTGACCACCAGGCGTGGCGCTCGTGGCACGCTGCGCACGGCCATCGCGGCGAGAGCGCCGGCCCGCAAGCCGTGCGCGTGCACGACGTCGGCTCCCGCCCCGAGCCGGCGCAGCTCGGCAACGGCCAGGGCGTCCTGGGGCCGGGGGCGGTCGGTGATGTCGACGACGGCGGTGCGCACCGGCGGGGCGGCGGGGCCGACGACGTCGGCCGGCCCGGCGAGCAGGACCTGGTGCCCCGAGACGGCGAGCAGCTCGCTGACCTGGCGGACGTGCCGCCCCACTCCCCCGGCGCTGGACCCGGTCACCTGAAGCACCCGCACGCCGTCTCCTCTCGGTTCTTCGACGGCCGGTCGTGCTGCCTCGCACCTCCCTGGCCGCCGGCCCCAGTATGGCAACTGTGTGCCGCCGGCTCGTCCGGGCGCCGCCGACGTCACTCGTGCGCGTCGGCCGCCCACCGGCTCAGCCGCCACGTGTCGTGGTCGAGGAGGACGACGGCACCGGCCGGGACGGCGAGCGCGAGGACGCCGCCCGCCGCTGCGGAGGTGATCGCCCCGAGCGCCCCGGTGCCGGCGGCCTCCAGCACCGCGTCGACGACGATCCGGCCGAGGAACGCTCCCGCGAGCGCGGCGACGCCGCCGACGGCGAGCGTGCGCGTGAGTCCGCCGAGCCGGCGGGCCTCCCGTCGCAGCGCCAGGAGCAGCAGCAGCCCGGCCACGGTCATCCCGAGACTGGAGGCGGCCGTCAGCGCGAGCAGCGTGGCGGGGCCGTCGACGCCGTCCGGCACGAGGAGCAGGACGCCGACCACGGACGCGAGGGCGACCACCAGCCAGCCCGTCGCGGTCGCGGCCACCGCGGCGTGGCCACGATCGACGGCGTACAGCGCCCGGGAGACGTGGAAGATCAGCGCGTACCCGACGATCCCGGGTGCGAAGGCGGTGATGGCGACCGTCATCCCGGGCATGTCGTCACGCAGTGAGAAGATGGCCGTGGCGGCCGGCGCGACGGCCACCAGGAGCGCCATGCCGACGAGCGCGACGGCGACGACGAGCCGCGTGGAGCCGGCCGCCATGGTGGCGAACCCGGCGCGGTCGCCGGTGCCGGCACGCTCGGACAGGCGCGGGAAGACCGCCGTCGAGAGCGGGACGGCGAGGACGGCGTACGGCAGGAAGTACACGGCCTGCGCATACCCGTAGACGTTGATGGTGCCGGTGCCGCCGAACGCGTTCGCCAGGTAGAGCACGACGACGACGCTGATCTGCTGGGACAGCAGCGCCCCGATTCCCGCGGCCGCGAGGTGTCGGGCGCGCCGCCCGGCACCCGGCGGGAACCGCAGCGCGGGCCGCAGCCGCACGCCGGAGCGCAGCACCGGTCCCAGCTGGCACAGGCTCATCGCGACGACGCCGGCCGTGGTCCCCCACGCCACCCAGGCGACCGCCGCCGTCGGGAGGGCGGCCGGGTCGTCCTGGCGGCCGTCGGTGAGCACGCCGAAGGCGACGTAGGCACCGATGACGACGGAGGAGGAGAGCAGCGGGGCCAGGGCCGGCCAGAAGAACTTCTTCTGCGCCTGCAGGACTCCCGAGAGGACCACGCCGATCCCGTACAACGGGATCTGCAGCGCGAAGATCCGCAGGAAGGTCACCGTCAGCCGGCTCGTGGCGTCGCCGGCGGCGGCACCGCCGAGCAGCAGCCCGGCGAGCGGCTCGGCGAGCAGCTCGACGACGACGGCGAGCGGCACGAGCACCGCGAGCGTCCACCCGAGGAGCGCGGAGGCGGTCCGGTCGACGTCCTCGCGCAGCTCCCTCGCCAGCGGCATGGCGAGCAGCGGGACCACGGCGCCGGCCAGCGCGCCACCCGCGGCGACCTCGAAGAGGACGTTGGGGATGCGGTTCGCCGTCTCGTAGGCCTGGGCCGCCTCGGTCGACCCGAGGGTCCAGGACTGCACGAGCCAGCGCACGAAGCCGACCGCCCTGGAGGCGAGCGTGAGCACCGTGATGAGGCCGGCGGCGCCGAGGATGCCGCCGGCCAGCTTCCGACCGGTCATCAATGCCTCAGGACCGGCGGCCCAGTGCGTCCAGCCGCCGGAGCGCGCCGGTACTGTCGATGATCGCGGAGAAGCTCACCCGCTCGGAGGCGAGCGTGAGCCCGACCGTCACGGCGAGCGCACCGGCCCGGACCGCCCGGGAGGGATGGGCGGCGAGCGCGGTCCCGACGAGAGCGCCGACGGCGTTCGCCCCGGTGTCGCCGAGCATGGTGGTCTCACGCAGGTCGTCGGGGAGCCCGGCGGCCGCGACGCCGAGCGCGCCCGCGGCGAGGGTCGCCTGCGGGGTGCCGCGTCCGGTCAGCGCCAGCGGTGCCGAGACCAGCCCGGCGACCTTGAGCGCCCGTCCGGGCCGCAGGTCGAAGAGGTTGTGCAGGTTGGCCGTGGCGGCGATCAGCGCAGCACCGGTGAGGGTCTCGGCCGCGCGCCCCGGGCCGGAGCCGCGTCGCGGCGTGGCGAGTGCGGCGGCGAGCAGCGCACCGGCTCCGATGCCGGCGATCTTGAGGACACCGGTGGTGACCCGGCCGTGGGCCAGCGCGCCCAGGTGGCCGCGCAGACCCTTGCGGGCCTCGCCGCGCTCCGCCAGGTCGTCCACGGCACCCATGGCGGCGCCGGCCGCCGCCGCCACGGCACCGGCCGCGGCGGCCCGGACGGACCCGGGCGTCAGCGCCGTGGCGAGCGCCGCCGTCGTCGCGCCGGCTCCGACGGCCGGGCCGCCGAGCAGGCTGACGGTCCGCCCGNAGCAGGCTGACGGTCCGCCCGGCGAAGTTGGTGCGCTCCCAGCGCCCGTGCCCGCCGGGGGGCCGGGCCTCGAGGACCGCCGCGGCCACCGTGGTGGCGGCGCCGCCGACCACGGCGGGCAGCGCCACGTCGAGCAGGCGGCTCATTGGTCCGTCTGCTCCTCGGACGACCCCGCTGTCTGGTCCTCCGGCGAGATCTGCGGCGGATCGGGCCCGACGTCGATCGTGTCCTCGGGCAGCTCGACGCGTGGCGGGACGGGTTCCTGCGCGCCCTCCTGGAACCCGTAGGCTCCGCTGCTGCCGGAGATCGAGACCGCGAGCGCGAGCGGCGTCGAGATGCTGGCGGTGATCTCGCCGATGTTGTCCACCGTCGTCGTGGTGTCCGCGGCGGCCTCGTCCTCGCGGATCGCCGTGACCAGATCACGCTCGGAGGCCGCGGCACCGACCGTCACGGAGTCCGTGCCGGCAAGGCCCTGGGCGAGATCGACGTAGGCGGCGCGGCGCTGCTGCTCCGCGTCGCTCTCCTCCTGCTGATCGCCCTCGGCAGGCTGCTCGGCGGGCGGCGGACCGACCAGGACGGTCGCGTCGGCGGGACCGGAGAGCTCGGAGGTGACGGTGATGAGCGGTGCCTCGGCCGAGGTCAGCAGGTCGAGCAGCGTCTGGGCGTCGTCGCTGAGCTCGTCGGCCTCGCTCTCGGTCAGGGCGGTACCGAGGGCCGTTCCGAGTACCAGCTCGGTACCCGCGTCGTCGGCGGGCTCGGTGTCGAGGTAGCCGGCGAGCTGTCCGGCGAAGGTCTGCCGGAACGAACGGGTGTCCGGGTCGGTCCAGGCCTCGGTGACGGCGACCTCGCCGACGACCTGCGCCCCTGCCTCGGACAGGAACTCGCGGATGGACTCGACGTGCTCCTCGGAGGTCTGCGGCAGCGTCACGACGGCGACGGAGCGGTCGGTGAGCGCCCCGGCGAGCAGGACGCCGGCGGACTCCTGGAGGTAGGCGGTGCGCTCATTGATCTCGGCCTCGGCGGCGCCCAGGTCGGCCCGTAGCTCGTCCCGATCTGCGCGCAGGTCCTCGACCTGGCCGGTGAGGGTCTCGCCGATGGTGTCGCGCAGCGGTCCGGCACCGAGCACGATGCCGACCGCGAGTGCCATGAACACCGCGATGAGGGAGACCACGTGGTAACGGAAGTCGATCATGCTGCTCTTGTCTCCAGCTGCTCAGGTCGTCGGCGCCGCGGGGCCCAGGCCCACCAGGGTTCGGAAGAAGCTCACGAGGTCGTCCCACCAAGCGCCGGAGAGACCGAAGATCGTCTGCCCGACGTTCGTGGCCGCGAGCGCCACGAAGAGGGCGAGCAGACCGGCGAGGGCGAGCAGCACCAGCTGCCAGGTGGAGATGCGCGTCCGGTACAGCTGCGAGACGCCCTTGGCGTCGACCAGCTTGCTGCCCACCCGCAGGCGTGTGAGGAAGGTCGAGGCCATGCCCGAGCGGCCCTTGTCGAGGAACTCGACGAGCGTGTTGTGCGTGCCCACGGCGACGATCAGCTCGGCACCGCAGTCGTCGGCGATGAGCATCGCGACATCCTCGCTGGTACCGGTCGCGGGAAAGGCGATGTGCTCGACGCCGAGGTCCTCCATGCGCCGCGCCCCTGGGGCGCGGCCGTCCCGGTAGGCGTGCACCACGATCTCCGCGCCGGACTTCAGCGCCTGGTCGGAGACCGAGTCCATGTCACCCACGATCATGTCCGGGGTGTAGCCGGCCTCGATGATCGCGTCGGCGCCCCCGTCGACCCCGAGCAGCAGCGGCCGGTAGTCGCGGATGTAGGACCGCAGGATCGCCAGGTCTTCCTTGTAGTGGTAGCCGCGGACGACGACGAGCACGTGCCGGCCGTCGAAGTCCGTGCGGATGTCGGGGGCGCCGATCCCGTCGAGCAGGACGTCCTTCTCCCGCTGGACGTAGTCCATCGTGTTCGCGGCGAAGGCCTCGAGCTGGGTGGACAGCCCCTCCCGGGCCTCGGCCGTCGCGGCGGCGATCGTGTCCGCGTCCTGGGCGGTGCCCTCGGCGACGAGGCTGCCGCCCGCGCGCACCTCGCCGCCGTCGACGACGAGCCGCTGGCCGTCCCTGACCGACATGACGGCCGCCCCGAGGTCGTCGACGAGCGGGATCCCGGCCTGCATCAGGATCTCCGGCCCGAGGTTCGGGTAGCGGCCGGAGGTCGATCGGGCCGCATTGAGCACGGCGGCCGGCCGGCACGAGACCAGCGCTTCGGCGCTGATGCGGTCGATGTCCTCGTGGTCGATGACCGCCACGTCACCGGGGGCCAGGCGTTTCGTCAGGTTTTTGGTGCGCGCGTCCACGCGCGCGGGGCCGACGATCCCTGCCTCGGCGTCGACATCGCCACGGCGACGCCGGAAGAGAGCAATCACCGCCTCATCGTTGCACGTCGGCACGCTCGACGAGCTCAGCGGCATGCCGGAGGGCGGTGTCGGACTCGTCCTGCCCGGACAGCATGCGCGCGAGCTCGCGCAGCCGGTCCTCGCCGTCGACGGCGGCCACGTCCGTGGCGGTGACCACGTCGCCGCCGCCGGGCGTGGACTTCGTCACCACGAGGTGCCGGTCGGCGAAGGCCGCCACCTGCGCCAGGTGGGTGACGACGACGACCTGGGAGCCACGCGCAAGCCGCGCCAGGCGCCGTCCGACCTCGACGGCGGCCTTGCCCCCGACGCCCGCGTCCACCTCGTCGAACACGAAGGTGCGGGTCTCCCCCGCCGCGCCGGCGTCGACCCCGGCGAGGGTGACCTCGATGGCGAGCATGACCCGGGAGAGCTCGCCGCCGGACGCCCCCTGCCCCAGCGGTCTTGCCGGGGCGCCGGGATGCCCGGACAGGAGCAGCTCGACGCTCTCGGCGCCGGACGGGCCCGGCACGTCGAGGGGCGTCAGCCGGACCTCGAGGCCGGCGCCGGGCATCGCGAGGCCGGCGAGCTCCTCGCCGACGGCCTCGCAGAGCCGGTCCCCCGCGCCGCGGCGGGAGTCGGTGAGCGCGGCGGCCGCCTGGTCGAGCGCCGCGGCGGTCGTGGTGACGGCGTCGCGGAGCCGCTCGGCGACCTCCTCGGGCGTCTCGAGGTCGGCCAGGCGCTGCCTGGCACGCTCGGCCCAGTCGAGGGCGGCGTCGACGTCCGGGCCGTGCACGCGGGTCAGCTCGGCGAGGGCGGCCCGGCGCTCGTGCACCCAGGAGAGCCGCTCGGGGTCGGCGTCGAGGCCGGCGAGGTAGGACGCGAGCTCGGTCGCCACGTCGGAGACGAGGTAGGAGGCCTCGGCGAGCCGTTCGGCCCAGCCACTGAGCGCGGAGTCGTCCCGGGCCCCCTGGTCGAGGGCGCGGCGGGCGTCGTCGAGGAGGGTGGTGGCATCGGAGACGGAGACGTCGGCTGCTTCGTCGGAGCCGGTGAGGACCTGGTGGGCGTGCCCGGTGGCGACGCGCAGGTCCTCGACGTTGCCCAGCCGCGAGGCCTCGTCGCGCAGGGCGGTGTCCTCGCCCGGCTGCGGGTCGAGGGAGTCGATGAGGTCCAGGCCCTCCCGGAGCTGCGCCATCTCCTCCTCGCGGGCGCCCTCGGCCTCTTCCCATGCTCGCAGCTCCTCGCGGGCCACGACGGCGGCGGACCACGCCTCCCGGTAGGCGGACAGGAGGGCGGCGTGCGCGCCACCACCGAAGGCGTCCAGGGCGGCGCGCTGCTGTGCCGGGGCGCGCAGACGCAGCTGGTCGGACTGGCCGTGCACGGTGACGAGCTGCTCACCGATCTCGCCGAGCACGCCGTGCGGCACGGTGCGGCCCCCGAGGTGGGCGCGGGAGCGGCCGGCGGCGGGGACGGTGCGGGCGGCGATGAGCTCGCCGTCGTCGACGACGGCGCCGGCCTCCTCGGCCCGCGCGGCCGCCGGGCCCCCGGGCTCGACGGCGAAGGAGCCCTCGACGACGGCCCGATCGCTGCCCACGCGTACGAGGCCGGCGTCCGCCTTGCCGCCGAGCAGGAGGGCGAGTGAGGTCAGCACCATCGTCTTGCCGGCGCCGGTCTCGCCGGTGATGACGGTGAAGGTGGGTGCCAGGTCCAGCTCCGCGGCGGCGATGACACCCAGGTTCTCGATCCGGACCTGCTCGATCATGTCTTCCGCCCGCGCCAGCCTTGGACCGGAAGGTCGAACTTGGCGACCAGACGGCCGGAGAACGGCATCTCGGCGAGCCGGGCGAGGCGCACGGGCTGCGCGCCCCGGCGCACCGTGATGTGCGAGCCTGGCGGGACGTCGATCCGGCGGCGGCCGTCGCACCACATGACGGCGTCGATGTCACCGTGCGGCAGCACCTCGACCTCGAGCACGGAACCGGGCCCGACGACCAGGGGCTTGGCGAAGAGGGCGTGTGCGGCGATCGGCACGAGCAGGAGCGCCTCGACGTCGGGCCAGACCACCGGGCCGCCGCCCGAGAAGGCGTAGGCGGTCGAGCCGGTCGGGGTGGCGAGGACGATGCCGTCGCAGCCGAAGCTGGACAGGCCGCGGCCGTCGACGCCGATCGTGGTCTCGACCATGCGGGCCCGTTCGCCCTTCTCGAGCGCGGCCTCGTTGATGGCCCAGCCGCCGTGCTCCTGGCCGTCCGGCGTCGTGACCAGGACGTCGATCGTCATGCGTTCCTCGACGTGGTAGTCCCTGGCGACGGCGCGCGTGACGACGTCGGGCAGGCCTTCGGGCTCGGCCTCGGCGAGGAAGCCGACCCGACCGAGGTTGACGCCGAGGAGCGGGACGTCGTGCTCGCGTGCGGCCTCGGCGGCGCGCAGGATGGTGCCGTCCCCGCCCAGGACCATGACGAGCTCGGCGCCGGCAGGGCTGCCGTCGCGGACGACGTCGATGTCGTGCTCGCGCAGGGCGCCGGCGACCCGGTCGGCGGCCTGGACCGCCTCGGGCCGGCCTTCGTGGGTGACGACGAGGATTCGGCGGGTCATCGGGCAGGCTCCTGGCTGTCGTCGGCGGCGGACTCGGCGGCGGGTCCGCCGTGTCCTGCGGGTCCGCGGCGTACGGCTGCCGCGGCCGCGTCGGTGAGCGCCTGGCCGTGGAGAGCGCGTGGGTGCCCGCGGCGCAGCGCGACGAAGTACTCGACGTTGCCGGCCGGTCCGGGCAGCGGGGAGGCGACGACGGCCCAGGTGTCCAGGCCTTGCTCGGCTGCCGCGGCGCTGACCGTGAGCACCGACTCGACGTGCAGATCCGGGTCGCGGACCACGCCGCCCGCGCCGAGCCGTTCGCGGCCGACCTCGAACTGCGGCTTGACCATGAGCAGGAGATCCGCCCCGCGGTCCGCGACCTGCACGAGGGCGGGCAGCACGATCGTGAGGGAGATGAACGACAGGTCGCCGACGACGAGCTGCGGCGGCTCCCCGACCTCCTCCGGGCTCAGCGTGCGGACGTTGGTGCGTTCCAGGACGCGCACGCGCGGGTCGTTGCGCAGCGGCCAGGCGAGCTGGCCGTAACCGACGTCCACGGCGACGACGCCGGCGGCACCGCGGCGCAGCAGCACGTCGGTGAAGCCTCCGGTGGAGGCGCCCGCGTCGAGGCACCGGCGCCCGGCGATCGCCGGGGCGTCGGCGCCGAGGAGGTCGAGGGCACCGGCGAGCTTGTGGGCGCCGCGCGAGACGTACTCGTCGGCCACCGGGGCGGTGACCCGGACCGCCTGCGCCGGATCGACCTGCCGCGCGGTCTTGGACACCACCTGGCCGTCGAGGAGGACGTGGCCGGCGGCAACCAGCTCGGCGGCGTGCTGGCGCGACCGGGCCAGGCCCCTGCGGACGAGCTCTGCGTCGATGCGGATCAGGCGTGCCACGTCAGCTCTCGGCACCGCTCAGGCGCGCCGCGAGCCGGTCGTGGATCGTCTCGAACACCTCGACCTGCTCGCCCAGCGGGACGTCCTCGATCCCGTCCAGCGCCGAGAGCTCCTCGAGGGCTTGCGTCGGCCCGCCGTCGGCAGTGCTGCGGTCTACGGGTGTGTCGCCCACGCCTCGATCCTCCTGCCTTGCTCGCCGCTGTCCGGACCCAGGCAGGTTATCGCGGCGCCACCACCTCGAGCAGTGGTAGCTGCCCGCGTGTGAGGCTCGCGCCGTCGTCCACAGCGTCCCAGGCGGCCGCGGCGAGGCACCGCCAGGCGTCGAGCGAGACGGTGACCGGGACCGCGTCGGGTCCGTCTGCCTCGAGGGCGACGGAGCGGTCTCCGATGCGCAGCTCGAGCGGCTGCGCCCCACCGGTGTACCGGGCACCGGCCGACCCGCAGGCCCACCAACCGCCGTCGCTGACGGGTGCCGGGTGCGCCTCGTTCAGGCCACGCAGGTCGATGGCCAGGAAGCTCGGTCGTTCGCCGGCGGCGGCGAGCACGACGTCGCGGGCGTCGTTGACGCCGGTGAGGACCTGCAGGCCGGGGTACCCGGCGGCCCGTGCCCCGGCGAGGTCGGTGTCCAGCCGGTCACCCACGACCAGGGGCTTCTCTGCTCCGGCGCGCTCGGCGGCCTGGTGGAAGATCACGGCGCCGGGCTTGCCCGCCGAGTCCGGCACGACGCCGGTGGCGTTGGTGACCGCGGCGACGAGCGAGCCGTTGCCGATCGCCATGCCGCGTTCTCTCGGCAGGGTCGGGTCGAGGTTCGTGGCGACGAAGCGGGCTCCGGCGGCGATCGCGTAGGCCGCTTCGCTGAGCTCGTGCCAGCCGACGTCCGGGGAGAGGCCCTGGACGACGGCGGCCGGGCCGTCATGGGCACTCGTCGTGACGCGGAACCCTTTGTCGGCGAGGGCCGTACGCAGCCCGCTGCCGCCGATAGCCAGCACGACGGATCCGGCCGGCAGCTCGTCGGCGAGCATGGTGGCGGTCGCCTGTGCGGCGGTGGTGATGTCCTCGGCGCGCGCCGGGATGTCGACGGCGACGAGCTCGTCGACGATGACCTCGGGCTCGCGCGAGGCGTTGTTGGTCACGAACACCATCCGCTGGCCGGCCGATCGTGCGGCGGCGACGGCGTCGGCGGCGTGCTGGATCGGATCGCGTCCGAGCAGGCACACGCCGTCGAGGTCCATGAGTGCCACGTCGAACGCCTGGGACAGGGGCTGCGTACTCTCGCGGAGGTGTGCGGCCGTCACGACGTCTGCGCCCTCCCGCCCGTGCCCTCGGACTGCTCCTCGACGTCGAGCGCCATCAGCAGCACATCGTCGTCATCCAGATCGGGGCCGGCCGCCGCACGCAGCGCCGCCGCCTGCTCCGTGCGGCCGAGCTCCTCGAGCCGGTCCGCCCGGACCAGGTCGAGGCGGCGCCGCAGCTCCACGTCGCTCACCTGACGGGGCACGAGCGGGCCTTCGAGAACCACCAGCCCCGCTTCGTGCTCACCGAGGTCGGCGCGGGCTCCGCTCGCGACGATGGCCAGCTCGACCCGGTCCTCCTCCGGCAGAGCTGCTACGTCGGTCTCCGCGACGATGGCCAGTGCACGTTCGGGCCGCCCCAGCCCTCGCTCGCAGTCGGCCTCGACGGGGCGGTGCGCGTTCGAGCCCGAGAGGCGCCGAACGGTGCGCAGCTCCCGAAGGGCCTCGGCGTAGCGGTCGGTGGCGTACGCGGTGAGCGCGACCGCTTCGCGGACCACGTCCACGCGTCCGGCGCGCCGCTGGGCGGCCTGGGCGTGCTCGTACGCCCGCTGCGGGTCCTCGTCGATGAGCCGGCCGGCCATCACGAGGTGGCGTGCCGCGAGATCGGCGTTCGTCTTACCGAGCGTGCGCAGGCGCGCTCGCGCGTCGCGGTCGAGCATGTGCGGTTCGACGTCCTCGGGAAGGTCCGGCTCCGGTGGTCGGTCCGGGCGGCTTTCACGGCTGGGCGGACGTGTACCTGTCTCGTCGCCGTGCCCCCGCCGGTCCGGCCGCGCACGCTCGCCACCGCCGGTCCTGTCGCGCTCGTTCCGTCCGCGGCCACCGGAGTCGTTCGCGGGGCGGGACTGCCGGCGCGTTCCGCCGCCGGACCCGCTGTCGCGTCCGCCCTCTCGGCGGGGCGACCGTCCGCCGCGCTCTTCGCCCTCAGCGTCCTTCGCCATGCTGTCTTCCTCTGCTCGCGTCCGCGCCGGCGACAGTTGTGCTCGCCTCGCGTCTCGGTGATCCGGGCCCGGTGCGACGCTAGCGGCTCCGGTCGGCGGACGCTCCGCACAACGTCAGCGCCGTTTCCCGTAGCACCCGCGCACCCGGCCAGAAACACGAGAAGGCCGCAACTGTGATAGTTGCGGCCTCCTCGGAATGGGTGTTCGGCGGTGTCCTGCTCTCCCACAAGGTCGCCCTTGCAGTACCATCGGCGCTGAGGGGCTTAGCTTCCGGGTTCGGAATGGGACCGGGCGTTTCCCCCTCGCTGTGACCGCCGTAACTCTGTCGAGTCACACACTATTCAGTTCACACCACCCACCCCCGGGCGAACTTGTCTTGGGGGTGTTGTGGTGGTTCCCGCGTGTGTGTTGCTCGGGAACCGTACAGTGGACGCACAGCAACTTGGCTGTTGATTGTTGTTTCGCGTTTTACCGCGCCCCAACAGTGTTGGGTAGTGGTAAGTTGTCGGCCAATTAGTACCGGTCAGCTTCGCACGTTGCCGTGCTTCCACGTCCGGCCTATCAACCCAGTGGGCTACTGGGGGCCTTCCCACCACAAGGGTGGTGGAAACCTCATCTTGAAGCAG
>NZ_BAABGN010000008.1:0-289961 GCF_039541595.1 Georgenia halophila
TGGACCTCGCCCTGGACGGGGCCGCCAAGACCGCCCGCGCCGACGGCGACGCCCGCACCACCGACCAGCTCCGCGCCGACATCCTCACCAGCGTCGGCGCCAGCGCCCTGCGCCACGGCTGGATCGGCCCCCCGCCAGGCCAGCTCCCCCTACCCGAGAACGAACCCACCACCAGCACCAGCAGCAGCGAAAGCAGCAGCAGCGACGGTGAGGGCGAGACCGACGAATCTCCTACTGCCGCTGCTCCCGCGTCTGCTTCTACTTCGGTTTCTGGATCTGCCGGCGCCGCCGCCGCCACCGGCGCCGGCGAGGCCGGTGGTGGGTATCGGGTCGGGTCGGTCGGTGGGGCAGCGGTCCAGCTCCGCGTCACCGTCCCGCTATCGACCCTGCTCGGCGGGAACGAACCCGGCGACCTCGACGGCGCCGGACCCATCGACGCCCTCAAAGCCCGCGCCCTGGCCATGCAGGCCCCCACCTGGCAACGCCTGGTCACCGACCCCATGACCGGGACCGTCATCGACATCGGACGCACCCGCTACAAACCACCGGCCGACCTGGCCCGCCTGGTCCGAGAACGCGACCGCACCTGCGTACGACCCGGCTGCAACACCCGCGCCACCGCCTGCGACCTCGACCACACCACCCCCTTCGCCCACGGCGGGATCACCGCACTGATCAACCTCGACGCCCTATGCATCCCCGATCACCGGCACAAGACCCTCGGCGACTACCGCGTCATCCAGCACCCCGGCGGCGTCTTCGACTGGATCTCCAAAACCGGACACACCTACCGCCGAGAAGCCAACGGCACCACCACCCACCACGGACGCAGCACCCCACCACCACCGAAACCCCCCAGCACAACACCAGCCCGAGCCGGCCAGCACCGACCCGACCGCACCGGACCCCAGCGCGCACGGCGAACACGGCGAACACGGCGAACATCCCGTCCACGGACACAAGCCCGGTGACGACAACAAGCCAGATCCCGGCGATCCCGCTGGTTCGAGCGACTCCAACGACGACGAACCGCCCTTCTGACCCGCTCCACCGGCAGGGCGTTGACCGGCCACCCCAGCCAAGGTCCAGTCTTCCGCTCCGGACCGCATTTTCAGCGAAGCAGGACAGTCACGAACCGCACTGCCCAGAGCAGGCGCGAACACCGACAGCCGGCCGAGGCCTCTTGTCGCGCATCAGCTACGAGGCAGGCGTGTCCCCATGATCAGCGCTGACGGCTTGTGCTCGAGCACGCGCAGCCCGATGTGCTCGTAGAAGCCGATGGCGGCGAGATTCTGCGCGCCGACACCGAGGTGCATGCCGGGTACTCCTGCTGCGGTCAGGTCATCGAGCGCCGCCTCGATCAGGCGACGGCCGTTCCCGTCGCCCTGGCCCTCCGGGAGGATGTCGATGTGAAGGTGAGCTGGGTGTTCGTCCAGCCACGGGCCGGTGGCCCGCGGTGGATGATGGATCGTGCGGATCAGGCCGGCATCAGGTGACGTGTCCTCGCGAGGCGGCTCCGGGTAACGCTCACGCAGCCGTGGCCACCAGCTCCGCTCGCACTCCTCCTCGAATGCCGATGTGTTCGGCGCCGTGACGACGTACCCCAGCGGAGTGCCGTCCGAGCGACGTAGAACGCGGGCGTGACTCGGCTCGAGCTCCAGATACGGACCCAGATAGATGTGCCCGAGGAGGTCACCGTCGCGATACTTCGATGTCGCGTCCGACCCCGAGTCGCCGGTGAGCAGGCAGATGCGGTAGAGCGCCTCACGATCCTCCGGCAGGTACCGGTCGACCGCCGGACCGCCGCCTCGACCGGCCGGTGCGCCACCCGCCGAGGCACCCCTGGCGGAGGCGACCCGAGCCCAGTCACCACCGGCGGAGTGGCGCCCACCCGAGCCACCCGCGGTAGGGCCGCCACCAACCGAACCCGCTGAAGCCGAACCACCCGCAGTGGCGGTATCGCGACTCCACGCTCCCACGGTGAGGATCGGCTCTGCCGCCACCGCCGGCGCGACACGATCGAGCTCGGGCAGCGGCCAACCGGCCTTCGCAGCCGCCAGCCGCAGCGCCCCGACCACCGGCCGGGCAGCATCGCGGGCCCGGTCTCGGAGAGCTTGCAGCACCCCGTCGCGGACAGGGCCCTCCGTGAGCACGGACCCTGCGACGACGACGGACGCGCCGCCGTCGTCCACGACCGCGAGGGTTGCGAGCAGTGCGTCCACGGCTCGCTCCACGATGTCGAGCGCCACCTCGTCACCCGCCGCGGCACACCCCGACACGACCGGCGCGAACTCACCGAGCTCGGCGGGGGAGCGGACGTCCACGAGTCGCACGAGATCCTGGCGCGAGTCGCCCGTGCCGGGCCCCAGCGCCGCCGTCATGCCGGCGGCCGCGGCCGTCAGGGCGGTCTTCGGGCCACGGCGGTCCAGATCCGCCGCAGCCGCCCGGAGCCCTTCGAGTGCCATCCACACACCGGATCCGGTGTCGCCCAGGATCCAGCCGAGTCCGTCGCAACGCTCGACCTCGGCGAGTTCCTCGAACCGGCACGCGACCGCGCCGGTGCCGGACAGCAGCAGACTGCCGCGAGGCTCGGGCGAACCGGCGGCGAACGCCACGACCGGGTCGGTGACAACCTCGACGGAGGGCGGCCGGAGTCCGGCGCGCGAGACTGATCGTTCGATCAGGTCGACGGCGTAGCCGCGCCCGGCTGCCCCGGCGCCGGAGACCCCGGCGACGCAGGCGAGGGTCTCGAGCTCGGCGCCGGAGACTCGGTCTCGTGCCCGCCGGGCCGCTGTCGCCACCACCTCGGTCAGCTGGTCCGCCAACGCACCGGGGGAGGAGCGCACGTTCGCGCCCGGGCCAGCCACGACGGCCAGGACGTCGCCGTCCTCGGTGAGCACGCCCGCCGTCGAGGACGTACCTCCCACGTCGAGGCCGACGACAACACGTGCAGGAGAGAGAACGTCCACGCTGAATATGCCTCCGGCTTCCCGGTGTGGTGGTAACTTCCAGACTTGAGACTACTTGGGAAAGTTGTTTCCGACGGCGGTTCTGGTCATATCCAACCAGTACGCCGCCCGTGCCGAGGTCCCCTCCACCCGCCGCACGGGAGCAGCTAGCAGGCAGCAGAACGGTCTAGGTGACAGAGCGGGTGTGGGGATGGCACGACTGACGACGCGTTTGCCGGCGGTGACCAGCTGACATGGATCTACGATCACTGGTCCTCGGCGTGCTCCTGCCCGGATTCACGGGCACGACAGCGCCGACCTGGCTGCTGGACGCCGCGCGTGACGGCCTCGCCGGCGTGGTGCTGTTCGCACCCAACACGCCGGACGTCGCGACCACCCGCGCCCTGACCGACTCGCTGCACGGTGCCGGGCCCCTGCTGGTCGCCATCGACGAGGAGAGCGGAGACGTCTCACGTCTGCAGCTCGCTGCCGGGTCGGCTCTGCCCGGCGCCGCTGCGCTCGGCGCGGTGGACGACGTCGATCTCACCCGTCGCACCGGCGCCGCGCTCGGAGGGCTGCTCACCGCAGCGGGGATCGACCTCAACCTCGCGCCGGTGCTCGATGTCGCCTCGGAGCCGCGCAACCCCGTGATCGGCGTCCGGTCCTTCGGGTCCGGCACCTCCCTCGTCGCTCGGCACGGGGCCGCGTTCGTCACAGGCCTGCACGACGGCGGGGTCGCGGCCTGCGGCAAGCACTTCCCCGGCCACGGGGCCACCACGGCGGACTCCCACCTCGTGCTGCCGGAGATCGACGTGGACACCGCCGTGCTCCGGGCACGCGACCTCCCACCGTTCGAGGCCGCCGCCGCAGCGGGTCTGGACGCCGTCATGACCGCTCACGTGAGCGTCCCGGCTCTCGGCCCGGCACCGGCGAGCCTGGAACCCGCCGTCACCGCGCTCGCCCGGAGCCTCGTGGGCGGCGAGGAACGGGTCGTCGTCACCGACGCCCTCGACATGGGTGCCGTCGCCTCCGACGGCTTCGGGGAGGCCTGCGTCCGCGCCCTCGAGGCCGGCGCGGACCTGCTCTGCCTCGGCACGACCGTCGACCGCGACGACGAAGGTCCCTTCCGCACGGCGGTCGCCGCCATCAGCGACGCCGTCCGGTCCGGCCGGCTCGACCCCGCCGCCCTCTGGCGCAGCGTCGCCCGCACCGACGGGTTGCGCGCCGGCGTGCGCGCTCACCGGCATGGCGCCGAGCAGCGCATCGCCTACCGGGAGGGGACGGCGCGGGCCACCGCCGACCCCCAGCAAGGCGCCGTGCACGCTGAGCGGACGATGGCCGATATCGGCGCGGAGGTCGCGCGCAGGGCCGTCCGTGGGCACGGCCGAGTCCGACGGGAAGGCACGCCCGTGCTGCTCGACCTCCGGCGCCGCGTCAACCAGGCCGCCGGGCCGACCTTCCCCGCGCTGGCCCACGCCCTCACCCGCCGACGACCCGGCGCTCACATCCTTCTCCCGGCCCAGCCCGGCGCCGAGCCGCTTGCCGACAGCCTCGCGGCCATCGATGTCGCCACACCGGTCCTCGTGCTCACCCGGGAGCCGCTTGCGGACGCTGACGAGCGCTCGGACCTGGAAGCCGTGCTGGCAGCCCGCCCCGACGCCGTCGTCGTCCACGGCGGGACGGCGGGCGGCGCACCGCCGGCCCGCGCGGTCGTGCTCGCCCACGGGATCGGCCCCGCCAACGCCGAGGCAGCCCTGGACATCGTGTTCGGCGAGTCCGACGACAGGGCGCCATAGAACCCTCGCCGCCTGCGACACGGCGACGGCCACCCGACCACGAAGGAACCCCGATGACCAGCGAGAACGCCCGATGAACGACGAGAACGACTGGCGTGAGGTTCTCGGCCTCCGCTCACCCACCGAGGACCGCAACCCGCGCACCACAGGTATCGACCAGCTGCCCGCCACCGATGTGGTGAACCTGGTCCTGTCGGAGGACCGCGGTGTCGTCGCCGCCGTCGAGGCCGCCGCCGGACCGCTCGGCCGGCTCGTGGACCGCGCGGTCGGCGCGCTGGTCGAGGGTGGCCGCATCCACTACGTCGGCTCGGGCACCTCCGGCCGGCTCGCGGTGCTCGATGCCGCCGAGCTGCGGCCGACCTACGACGTCGGCGAGGAATCTGTCCGGGCGTACCTCGCTGGCGGCCCCGACGCCATGGTCAACAGCGCCGAGGGCGCCGAGGACGACGACGCAGCAGGCCATCGCCTGGGGAGGCACTTCGCGCCGCAGGACCTCGTGGTCGGCCTCACCGCAAGCGGTCGCACGCCGTTCGTGGCCGGCGCACTACGGGCCGGACACGAGAACGGCGCGGCGACGGCCCTGATCTCCACCAACCCGGACGCGCCGCTCGCCGACGACACCGACATCGCCATCCTGCTAGACACCGGGCCCGAGGTGATCACCGGCTCTACCAGGATGCGGGCCGCCACCGCCCAGAAGATCGCGCTCAACACCTTCTCCACCGCAGTGATGGTCCGGATGGGCAAGACCTTCTCCAACCTGATGATCGAGGTCCGGGCCACCAACAAGAAGCTGCAGGCCCGCACGGTGCGGATGCTGGTGCAGGCCACCGGACAGGACGCCGGCCGCTGCGCCGAGGTCCTCACGGCCGCCGGCGGGCATGTCCGCACCGCCCTCGTCGCTCTCATGTCCGGGCAGACGGCCGAGGCCGCCGAGCGGGCACTCGCCGACTTCCCACCGGACCCGGCACGCATCGACGACCCGGCCGGAGTGCGCACCGCCGTCGCCGCGCTGCGGTCGGGCGGATGAGCGCGCCGCTGCCGGTACGGCTCCGCGGCATACTCGACAACCTGCGGCCGTCCACCAGGCGCGTCGCCGAGTACGTGCTCGCCGACCCGCGCCGGGCCGCCGGCATGACGATCACCCGGCTGGCCGAGGTCACCGGCACGTCACAGGCCACCATCGTGCGGCTCTGCCAGGAGGCCGGTCTCGACGGCTACCGACAGTTCCGCCTCACCCTCGCCGCGGACGTCGGCCGCCGGGACGCCGAGGCGAGCGCCGACGAGCGCACGGAGGACATCGCCCCGAGCGACGACCTCGCCGCCGTCGTCGCCAAGATTGCGTTCACCGACGCCCGGGCCGTGCAGGAGACCGCCCAGACCCTGTCCGTCCCCGATCTCGAGTCCGTGGTCGAGGCCGTGGTCGCCGCGCCCCGCACCGACGTGTACGGGGTGGGCGCGTCCGGGATCGTCGCCGCGGACCTCGAGCAGAAGCTGCGCCGCATCGGCCTGGTCGCTGCCGCCCACACCGACGCCCACCTCGCCATCACCTCGGCCGCGCTCCTCAGGCCGGGGGACGTCGCCGTCGGCCTGTCGCACAGCGGCATGACGGCCGACACCGTCGACGCCCTCGCCACCGCACGCCGGGCCGGGGCCACCACCGTCGCGGTCACCGACGCGCCCCGTTCCGCCATCGCCGCCGAGGCCGACCACGTGCTCCTCACCGCGGCCCGCGAGACCACGTTCCGCTCGGGAGCCACCGCCTCCCGCCTCGCGCAGCTCACCGTCGTCGACTGCATCTTCGTCGGCGTCGCGCAGCGCACCTATGACTCCAGCCGCCACGCCCTCGAGGTCACTCGTGCGGCCGTGGGCGACCGGCGGCTGGTGAGCAGGTCCCGCACCGACCAGCGGGTACGCAACGACAAGTACGGAGGAGAGAACACATGAGACGAACGACGACGTTCGCCGCCGCGTGTGCACTGCTGCCCACGCTCGCTCTTGCCGCACCCGCGGGTGCCGCCACGACTGCCGCGCCCGCGGGTGCCGCCACGACTGTCGCTCCCGCGGCCGCCGGCAACGAGGCGACCGGGGACGCGCCGGCCGAGCAGTGGCGCGGGTACTGGGTCGACGCCTTCAACGAGGGAATCTACGACGCCGGACAGGTCACCGAGCTCGTCGACGAGGCGGAGGCGTTGGGCGCCAACGCCCTCGTCGTCCAGGTAGGTCGCCGCTTCGACTGCTTCTGCAACGACGCGATCTACCCCCGCACCGACGCCTGGATCGCGCCCGCGCCCTACGACCCGCTCGCCGAGGTGATCGAGCAGGCCCACGCCGCCGGCATCGAGGTCCACGCCTGGGTCAACGCCACCACCCTCTGGAACTCCGCTACCCCGCCCACCTCGCCCGAGCACGCCTACAACGCCCACGGCTTCGACGCCGAGGGGCAGGACCGGTGGCTCAACCAGCGGGTCGACGGCAGCGAGCGGATCGGGAACAACACCTACATCGACCCGGCCAACCCGGACGCTGTGGACTACGTCGTCGACGCTGTCACCTCCATCACCGAGAACTACGACGTCGACGGGATCAACCTCGACTACATCCGCTACCCCGACTACAACAGCGGCGCGTTCGTCAACGACTGGGGCTACTCCGAGGTCTCCCTCGCACGCTTCGCGGCCGAGACGGGCCGCACGGACGTGCCCGAGCCGGACGACGAGGAGTTCTCCGACTGGCGCCGCGACCAGGTCTCGAACCTCGTTCGCAAGATCTACGTCAACATGTACGAGATCGATCCGAGCGACAGGCTCAGCGTCGACGCCGTCACCTACTCCTACGGTCCGCAGAGCTACGGCGGTTGGGAGGGGACCCGCCCGTACGCCAACGTCATGCAGGACTGGCGTGCCTGGCTGGACGAGGGAATCGTCGACACCGTCACGGCGATGAACTACAAGCGCGAGTGGATGCCGGACCAGGCGCGGATGTTCGACGAGTGGAGCGAGGCGCTCATGGACTACCGAGCCGATCGCCACGTGGTCAACGGCCCGGCGCTCTACCTCAACGACATCGACAGCATCGTCGCCCAGGCCGAGCAGACGGTGGAGATGGGCTTTGACGGGTGGATGGGGTACTCCTACGCGAACCCCACCCAGGACGCCACCGGCTCGTCGGACCCGGCGGTCAAGGACGCCGAGCGGGCAGCTCTCACCCAGGCGCTGCGCAACGGGCCCCTCGCGGACGAGGTCGTGGTTCCGGAGATGACCTGGAAGACGGAGGCGAGCACGGGGAACGTCTCGGGGTCCGTGACCATCGGTACGGGTGAGGTCGCCGACCAGGTCGACGTCGTCCTCGAGCCCGTCGCCGGCACGCCCGGCGAGGCGGTCCTGGTCCGCACCGACGGTTCCGGGTGGTTCGGAGCCGTCGATCTCGCCCCCGGTCGCTATCGCGTCCAGGTGGTGGAGGAGGGTGCGGCCGGCACTGCCTCCCGCTTCGTCACCGTGACGGCCGGAGGCGTCGCCGAGACGGCCGTCGCCGCCAAGGCTCTCGCCTGACCTGCTCGTTCACAGAGCAGTCCACTAGTCTCGGGCCGAAACGCCTGTCGCAGCGAGAATTGGAGACCCATCGTGTCCAGTCAACCTCCCGTCCCTCCTCGGCCCGACGGCGGCACGCCGCCGTGGCAGCCGCAGGGTCAGCACGAGCCGGGTCAGCAGCGACCTGGCGGCCAGCAGCCGCCTCCGGGCCTGCAGCCACCCCCGGGCCAGCAGCCGCCTCCGGGCCAGCAGCCACCCCCGGGCCAGCAGCCACCCCCGGGCCAGCAGCCACCCCCGGGGCAGCAGCCTCCCCCGGGATACGGCCCTCCCGGATGGGGCGGAGGCCCCGGCCGTCCGGGTGGCCCCGGCGGACCCGGTGGCCCCGGCGGACCGGGTCAGCAGGGTCCGTTCCACGGTCAGCCGTACGGTCAGGCCCCGCAGGAGTCCGCGGGCGGCTTCTTCAAGTCGCTGTTCGACTTCTCATTCAGCCGGTACATCACGCTGACCTTCGCGAAGGTCATCTACATCATCCTGATCATCGTCGCCGTGCTGATGTGGCTCGGCTGGATCATTGCCGGCTTCAGCGCCGGGTCCGCGGCCGACGCGATGGGCGGGGACGGCTCGGCGGTCGGCGGGATCCTCGCCCTGCTGTTCGGTTGGATCCCGGCGTTCCTCATGATCGTCTTCTACCGCGTCGCCCTGGAGTTCGCCGTGGCCCTGATCAGGACCGCGCAGAACACCAGTGAGCTCGTGGAGCAGAACAGGAGGCTCGTGGAGCGGCTCGAGCGCAGGTAGCCCGCACCCGTCCCGCCCCGTGGCGCCCCCCGCCCGCCGAACCGGCGGAGCGGGGGGCGTCGCCGTTCTCGCCCTTGCGGGCGAGGCCGACGCCCTGGCCGTCGGTGCACCTAGCCGTCGCGCGCGTCCAGAGGCACCCGGACCATGCCCTCCTGGGCGATGGTGGCGACGTGGCTGCCTCCGGTGTCGAAGACCCTCGCGAACGTGAGGCCGCGGCCGCCGTGGGCGCTGGGGGACTCCTCGACGTAGAGCAGCCAGGTCCCGGCGTCGACCGGCCGGTGCCACCACATCGCGTGGTCCAGGCTCGCCATGGAGAGCCCCTCGGTGCGCCAGCTGAGTGAGTGCCTGCGCAGGATCGGCTCGAGCAGCACCTGGTCGCAGGCGTACGCCAACAGCGCTCGGTGCTGCAGCTGCGTGATCCCGTCCGGCAGCGGGGACCGCGCCCGCATCCACAGCATCTGCCGGTCGGTGGGTTCCTCGGCCGGCCGTAGGTAGATGTCCTGCCCGACGTGCCGGAGGTCGAACGCCGCCGTCGAGGACAGGAACTTCGCCACCGGGTGGTCCATCGCACCGAACATCTCGAGCGCGCTGGGCAGCGTCTCCGGGTCCGGGGTCTGCGGCATGACCGACGCGTGGTCGCGGCCCGGCTGCTGCTCCTGGTACGAGCTGATGAGCGAGAGGATTGGCTTGCCCCGCTGGATGGCATGGGTCCGGCGCGAGGAGAACGACCGGCCGTCGTGCAGCCGCTCGACGGCGAAGGTGATCGGCTCCTCGACCCGGCCGGGACGCAGGAAGTAGCCGTGCGTCGAGTGCAGCTGGCGGGAGGCGGGGTTCCCGCCGTCGTCCGGAAGGGTGTCGGCGGCGGCCAGGAGCGACTGGGCGAGCACCTGGCCGCCGTAGATCCTCCCGGTCAGCTGCGGCAGCGACGTGCCGGAGAACTCGTCCGGGCCCAGGCGCGTCAGGCGCAGCGCCCGGAGCACGCTCGCGAGCGGCTCGTCGGTGGTTGTCGGCACGTCGAGCACCTGCGACGGTCCCGTCCCGTCCGCACCCGCGACGCGGGCGTCCGCGGCCGTCTCGACACCTTCGTCGCTCATCGGGCTCTCCTCGCTCCTGGCGTTCGGGTGGGGGGATCGGGCTCGGGTCGGAGAGTTCACAGGAGCGAGCGCCGGCCGCTGTCGGCGGTGTTGACCATGGCGTGCGCGGCCCGCTCGAGGTAGTCCCACAGGACATTCTCGAGATCCTGCGGCAGCTCGAGCTCCTCGACGCCGGCACGCATGTGGGTCAGCCAGCGGTCACGGGCCTCGGTGGTGACCTCGAACGGCAGGTGCCGGCGCCGCAGCATCGGGTGTCCCCGCCGCTCGGAGTACGTCGTCGGGCCACCCCAGTACTGCTCGAGGAACATCGTCAGGCGTTCCTCGGCGCCCTCCCAGTCGTCCTGCGGGTACATCGGCGCGAGGACCTCGTCCTGGCGCACCCCCTGGTAGAAGCGGTGGACCAGCCGCGAGAACGCCGCGTGGCCGCCCATGGCCTCGAACAGGGTGGCCCGGTCGTCCTGGCCGGTGGGCTCTGCGGGGCCGTGGCTCGTGCTCATCACACCATCATGACTCACAGCCCGAGCTCGCCGAGGACCGGGAGCGCGTCACGCGCCTTGGCACGGGCGTCCTCGGCCGACTCGGCGTCGACGGCCAGCCTGGCCACGCCGCGACAGGTCGCCAGGTCCGTCGCCCCCAGGACGGCGGCCACGTCGCCCAGCGCCCGCGGCGTCATCGACAGCGAGGAGACGCCGAGGCCGACGAGGACGACGGCGAGGGCCGGGTCCGCGGCCGCCTCACCGCACACGCCCACGGGTCGAGACTGCTGCGCACCACCCGTGCAGGTCGCGTCCACGAGGCGGAGAACGGCCGGCTGCCACGGGTCCGACAGCTCGGTGAGTGAACCGAGCAGCCGGTCGGCGGCCATGGCGTACTGGGTGAGGTCGTTGGTGCCGACGGACGCGAACGCCGAGCGGGCGAGGATCGGTCCGGCGAGCAGGGCGGCGCTCGGGACCTCCACCATGACGCCGGCGGTCGTCAGGCCGTGCCGCTCGCAGGCGGTGACGAAGTCCTCGGTCTCCCGGACGGTGGCGACCATCGGCGCCATCACCCACACCTCGGCCGTGGTGCCCTCCGCGGCGCGCGCGATCGCGGCCAGCTGGTTCTCCAGCACCTCCGGCGCCTTGCGCGCGGTGCGCAGGCCGCGGACGCCGAGCGCCGGGTTCGCCTCCTCGGCGTCGGTCACGAACGGCAGGGGCTTGTCGGCCCCGGCGTCCAGCGTGCGCACCACGACTTTCTGGCCCGGGAACTGCTCGAGCACCGCGCGGTAGGCGTTCGCCTGCTCCTCGACGTCCGGCTCCTGCCGGCGACCCAGGAAGCAGAACTCGGTGCGGAACAGGCCCACGCCCTGCGCGCCTGCCCGGGCGGCCGTCTCGGCGCTCGCCAGGTCCCCCACGTTGGCCATCAGGTCGACCTCGTGCCCGTCCGCCGTGCGGCCGTGGCCGTCGAAGTCGCGGACCACGTTGGGTTCCGCCGCCCGGGCGAGCGCCTCGTCGTCGGGCTCGAGGTCCACCGCGCCCGCTCCGCCGTCGACCAGGACCGTCGCGCCCTCGGCGATGGCGTCCGTGACGCCGGCGACGCCGACGACGGCCGGGATGCCGAGCGAGCGCGCCAGGATGGCGGTGTGCGAGGTCGGGCCCCCCTCGGCGGTGACGATGGCGAGCACCCTGGCGGGGTCGAGCAGCGCGGCGTCCGCCGGCGCCAGATCGACGGCGACGAGCACGTAAGGCTCGGCGCGCTGCGGCACCCCGGGCACGGGTGCGCCGGTGAGCTCCGCGATGATCCGGTCGCGCACGTCCGCGACGTCCCGCGCACGTTCGGCCATGTACCCGCCGAGCGCGGTCAGCTGCTCGGCGACCGACCCGGCCGTCTGCCACACCGCTCGGGGGGCCGGGAGGTGCTCGGTGCGCACCAGGTCGGCGGCGCCGCCGACCAGGGTCGGGTCCGCCGCCATCTGCGCCGTCGTCTCGAGCAGCTCGCGCCGCTCGCCCTCGACCAGCGCGGCCGACTCCTCGAGCGCCCGGGCGACCGCCTCGGCCGCCGGACCGATGCGGGCGGCCTCCTCCTCGGCACGCTCGGGCGGCACCGCCGGAGCGGCGGCGGGCTCGCCGGCCGGCGGGCGCACGTGTGCGACCTGGCCGGCCGCGCGGCCGGGGCTGACTCCGACGCCGTGCAGGGCTTCGCCGGCGGGCGTGGACAGCGGGTTGGTCATCTGTGCTCCTGAGCTCCGCGGGACTGCGGACATCATGCCGTGCCGACGCGATCCGTACACACCCCCGCGGTGCACCGCGTGCTGACGTGTCTGTGCAGGTCGCCGCGGGTAGGCTCGTGGAACGTCGTGGCGCGTCCTGCCCACGCTGCTGCCGTCTGGTTCTGTCGGATTCCGGTTGGATTCCTGTTGGAGGGTTCACATGAGCAAGGCCGAAAACATCCTGGCCGCCCTGGGAGGTGCACCGAACGTCGTCGTCGTCGAGCCGTGCATCACCCGACTTCGCGTGGAGGTCAAGGACCCGACCGCCGTCGGGGAGAGCGACCTGAAGGCCAACGGCGCCTTCGGGGTCGTCCAGACCGGCCGCGTCGTGCAGATCGTCGTCGGCCCCGAGGCGGACGATCTCGCCGGGGAGATGACGACCCTCCTGTAGGGCTAGGAGCAACATGACGTCGAGCCTCGGTCGCCAGTCGACGATGCCAGCGCAGACCAGCGAGCTCCCCGACGAGCTGCGCCACCTGGCGGACTCCCTCGGGATCGCCACAGAGTTCTGGGACTACACCGGAGTACGCCGGGAGGCCTCCGCCGCCACCATCCGCGGCGTCCTGGCCGCGCTCGGGATCGCCGCCGACACCGACGACGAGATCGCCCGCGCGCTCGAGGACCTCGAGCTCGCGCCCTGGCGCGAGGTGCTGCCGCCGTCGGTCATCACGCCCGAGGGGCGCGAGCCCGAGGTGCGGGCCCACGTCCCCGACGGCTCGGCCGTCACCGTCGCCGTCGTGCTCGACGGCGACGACGTGCGCGAGCTCGGCCAGCGTGAGGACGACGCCGCCCCACGCTACGTCGACGGTGTCCGCACCGGCCGGGCGACCTTCGTGCTGCCGCCCGACCTGCCGGTCGGGTGGCACGAGCTCGTCGCGCGGGTCGACGGCACCGAGGCCGCTCGTGTCCCGCTCGCCGTCACCCCGGAACGGCTGCCGGAGCCCGCGCTGGCCACCACGCGGGGCTGGGGCGTCATGGCCCAGCTGTACTCGGTGCGCTCGGCGACCTCCTGGGGGATCGGCGACTTCGCCGATCTCGCCGAGCTGACCAGCCTGTTCGGCGACCTCGGTGCGGACTTCCTGCTCGTCAACCCTCTCCATGCCGCCGAGCCGACCGGTCATATGACGCCGTCGCCGTACCTGCCGGTGACCCGCCGGTTCGTCAACCCGGTCTACGTGCGCCCGGAGGAGATCCGTGAGGCGGCGTATCTCACCGGGCCGCAGCGCGCGCTCGTCGACTGGGCCGCCGAGGAGGTGCGCACCGCCAACACGGTGAACTCGCCCATCGACCGGGACGCCGTCTGGTCCGCGAAGCGCGAGGCGCTCGGCGTCATCCACGCCGCTCCTCGCAGCCGCTCCCGGCAGCGGGCCCTCGAGCGGTTCCGCGCCGAGGAGGGCCAGGGGCTCGAGGACTTCGCGCTGTGGTGCGCCCTGCACGAGAAGTACGCGGACAGCAGCTGGCCGGCCGAGCTGCGGGACGTCGGCTCCCCGTTCGTCGCCAACACCCGCCGGCAGCTGGCCGACCGGATCGACTTCTACGTCTGGCTGCAGTGGGTGGCCGACGAGCAGCTCGCGGCGGCGAACCGCGAGGCCCGCACCGCCGGCATGGGGCTCGGCATCATGCAGGACCTCGCGGTCGGCGTGCACCCCGACGGCGCCGACACCTGGACCGACCCGGACGCCTTCGCGCACGGCATCGGCGTCGGGGCGCCGCCCGACATGTACAACCAGCAGGGGCAGAACTGGAGTCAGCCGCCGTGGCGACCGGACTCCCTGGTCCGAACGGCCTACGCGCCGCTGCGCCAGATGGTCCGCACGGTGCTGCGCCACGCCGGCGCGATCCGCATCGACCACGTCATGGGCCTGTTCCGGCTGTGGTGGATCCCGGAGGGCATGGGCGCCGATGAGGGCACCTACGTCCGCTACGACCACGACGCCATGGTGGGCGTGGTCCTGCTGGAGGCGGCCCTGGCCGGCGCCACGGTCATCGGTGAGGACCTCGGCACCGTGGAGCCGTGGGTGCGTGGCTATCTCGAGGACCGGGGCGTGCTCGGCACCTCCGTGCTGTGGTTCGAGAAGGACGACGACGGTCAGCCGCTGCGGCCCGAGCAGTACCGCCGCGGCGTGCTCGCCACCGTCAACACGCACGACCTCCCGCCCGTCGCCGGCTACCTGGCGGAGGAGCACGTCGACCTGCGCCGCCGGCTGGGTCTGCTGACCCAGCCGGTCGAGGAGGTGCGCGCGGAGGCCCGCCAGGAGCGTGAGCGCATGGTGGCGCGGCTGCGCGAGGACGGGATCCTGACGGAGGACCCGACGGAGCGCGAGCTCGTCGAGGCCCTGCACGTGTACGTGGTCCGGACGCCTGCGGTGCTCGTGGGCGTCTCGCTGACCGATGCGGTGGGGGAGCGGCGGGCCCAGAACCAGCCGGGCACGGACACCGAGTACCCGAACTGGAAGCTGCCGCTGGCCGACGGTGCCGAGCGGGTCGTCATGGTCGAGGACCTGCCCGGCTCGGCCCGGCTGGTCTCGCTGGTGGATGCCGTGCGGGACGCGTTCGGCGAGGACGACCGGCTCGCGTGAACCCCTGCGCCCGCGAGGGCTACTCGTAGCACCGGAGGCTACTGGCACAACAGTGGCCCGCGGTGCGGAGAGTAGCCTTCGCTCCGGCCGTTCGCGGCCCTGGGCCGGCTTGACACCCCGTCTCGCGCAAGGTCTGATCGGGATCTCGGGCCGCACCGGCCGCGCCCGGAGGGACGGGAGCACACATGAACCAGGCGGAGCAGATCCTCGCCGGCCTCGGCGGAGACGCCAACGTCCGAGAGCTCGAGCCCTGCATCACCAGGCTGCGGGTCGAGGTCGACGATCCGGACAAGGTCGACGAGGCGGCGTTGCGTGCCGCCGGCGCGTTCGGCGTCGTGCTGTCCGGCTCTCGTGTCCAGGTGGTCCTCGGGCCGCAGACCGACACCATCGCCGAGGACATCGGGAAGCTCAGGTGACGCTGACCGTCCTCGCCCCGGTCGCCGGCACGGTGCTCGCGCTCGAGGACGTGCCCGACGCCGTCTTCTCCGAGGCCATGGTCGGGCCGGGCGTCGCCGTCGACCCGGATCCCTCGGACAGGGCCGAGGTGCGCGCACCGGTCGCCGGCACGATCGCCAAGCTGTATCCGCACGCGTTCGCCATCGTCACCGAGGACGGCAAGGGCGTCCTCGTCCACGTCGGCATCGACACGGTGGAGCTCGGCGGCGAGGGCTTCGCCCTGCACGCGGAAGAGAAGGACACCGTGACCGCCGGGCAGCTCATCGTGACGTTCTCGCCCAACGCGGTCATCGGCGGCGGACGTTCCGCGGTGGTGCCGATCTTGGCGCTCGACGCGTCGGCCGACGCGCTCGCGCTCGCGGCGGAGGTGGGCGAGGACATCATGGCGGGGGAGGAGCTGTTCTCCTGGACGTGACCGCGCACCGGATCACCGAGGCCCTGCAGGTGCCAGGGGCGAGTCTGTTGCTGGACCTGGACGGCACGCTGGTGGACTCGGAGCCCACGCACCGCGCCGCCTTCTACACCTACTTCAATCGCCGCGGCTGGGAGGTCTCGGAGGAGATCCTGCTGCCCTTCGCGGGCCGGCGCGGCAGCGAGGTCTTCGCCGAGATCGAGGGTCCGTGGACGGGCGAGGATCCCGTGGCGCTGGCCGCGGAGATCGTCGCCTGCGTCGACCACGACGCCATCCCTCCGGTGCCCGTGCCCGGCGCCGGCGCGACCATCGCCCGTTGGCGGCGCGCCGGTCACCCCATCGCGCTCGTCACCTCCTCGCACCGGGAGTGGGCGACGGCGGCGCTGGAGCTGCTGGGCGTGGCGGACCTCGGGCTGTCCATGGTGACGTCGGAGATGGTCGGCGCGGGCAAGCCCGACCCGGAGCCCTACCGCCGTGGCGCGGAGCTGCTCGGCGCCGATCCGGCGGCCTGCATCGCCTTCGAGGACACCACCGCCGGCCTGACGGCCGCTGTCGGCGCCGGCGTGGGGCTGGTCATCGGGGTGCGGACCTCGCAGAGCGACGAGGTCCTGCGCGCGGCGGGAGCCGACGCCACGCTGCCGGACCTCACGTCCCTCATCGACGTCGTGCAGGGTGCATCCCGCACGTCGTGACCGGCCGGGCCCTCAGGCCTCCTCGCGGTCACGCACGCCTGCCCTGGGCACGCCGACGACGAGCAGCCAGACCGCGAGGATCAGCCCGAGCAGCGCCATGGCCGGGATGGCGACGGCCCAGACGGTCGGCGCGCCGCCGGCCGCGCCCTCGTACGACACTAGGGCGAAGAAGGCGACGGACAGCGCCACAGGCGCGAGCCCGAGCGGCAGGACGATCGACCCGAGCGCCTTCTCGGCCGGTGTCCAGAGTGGGGAGGCGCAGAGCAGGATGATCCCGCCGGCGAGCACGAGAATGGGAACCATCAGCGGCCAGAGGAGCGCACCGAGGGCCACGGCCAGCACCGCGACGGGGGGGACCCAGGAGCGGCTCAGCGCCGACCGCGTCACCTGCGGCTGCGCCTGCGCACCCTGGCCGCCGGCTGACCGCCCCGCCATGGCCTCGGCGGCGACCTCGGAAGGCGGACCGAGCTCGGCCAGCACGGCGGTCATCTCGGTGCCCGACGGTTCGTGGCCCAGGGCGGCGACGGCGTCGTCGAGGTGCTCGCGGACCGCGCCGAGCACCTCGGCACGCTCGGTGGGATCGATGCCGGCGAGCATCCGCCCGAGGTCGTCGAGGTACCGGTCGGCGCGCGCGTGGACGGCGGTCATGACGGAGCTCCCAGGGTGCGGTCGACAGCGGTGCAGAACGGCTTCCACGCCTCCACGAAGCCCGCGAGCGCGTGCTCACCGCCGGGCGTGAGGATGTAGTAGCGCCGGGGTGGTCCCGCCGGCGACTCCTGCCAGCTGGTCTCCACGAGGCCGGATCGCCGCAGCCGGGACAGCAACGGGTACAGGGTGCCCTCGCCGCCGGTGAGGACACCTTCGTCGGTCAGCCGGACGGCCAGGTCCCGGCCGTACGCGGGTCCGCGGCGCAGCGTCGCGAGCACGCAGTACTCGACGACGCCCCGGCGCAGGTTGGCCATGATCGTGGCCGGCGCAGGTGCCATGTGACACAAGGTACCTGGTCACGGACGAACCGATGCTGAGTGGCCACGGACGAACCGATGCTGAGTGGCGAATGACGCACCGGCAGCCCCTGCTGCCGCCGGGCACGCGCGCCTACGATGGCAGGATGCCTCCCACGCCTGAAGCGACCGACGCCCGGCCGCAGGTCCGCCCTGCCACCGAGGGCTGGCAGCAGAAGGTGGGCGAGGACGGCCGCCCGCTGCTCCAGTTCGCCTCGCCCCGGCGCGGCAAGCCACCGGTGCACTGGGCCGACCTGAGTGTCGAGGACCGCGTCGCCAAGGTCGCGGCGCTCGCGCTGCCGGCGTTCCGTGCCAGGCAGCTCTCCACCCACTACTTCACGCACTACACCGCCGACCCGGCCGAGATGACCGACCTCCCGGCGGCGCGGCGTGACGAGCTCGTCGGTGCGATGCTGCCGCCGCTGCTGACCGAGGTGCGGCGACTGACCACCGACAACGGCGACACCATCAAGTTCCTGTGGCGTCTCTTCGACGGCGCCCTCGTCGAGTCCGTCCTCATGCGCTACCCCGGCCGCGTGACGCTCTGCGTCTCCTCGCAGGCCGGCTGCGGCATGAACTGCCCGTTCTGCGCCACCGGCCAGAACGGTCTCACCCGCAACATGTCCAGCGCGGAGATCGTCGACCAGGTCGTTGCCGCCAACCGCGCCCTGGCCCGCGGCGAGCTCGGCGGCAAGGACGCGGACGAGACGACGCCGGAGCGCGTCAGCAACATCGTCTTCATGGGCATGGGGGAGCCGCTCGCGAACTACCGTCGCGTCGTCGATGCGGTCCGCACCATGGTGACCCCTCAGCCCGACGGCCTCGGCATGCGGGCCCGCGGAGTGACCGTCTCGACCGTGGGCCTGGTGCCCGCGATCGACAAGCTGGCGGCCGAGCAGCTGCCGGTGACGTTCGCGCTGTCGCTGCACGCACCGGACGACGAGCTGCGCGACGAGCTCATCCCGGTCAACTCGCGGTGGAAGGTCGACGACGCGCTCGACGCCGCCCGCAACTACTTCGAGGTCACCGGCCGCCGGGTCTCGATCGAGTACGCCCTCATCAAGGACATGAACGACCACGCCTGGCGCGCCGACCTTCTCGCCGAAAAGCTCAACGCGCGCGGCCGCGGCTGGGTGCACGTCAACCCCATCCCGCTCAATCCGACGCCCGGCTCCATCTGGACGGCCTCGGAGCCGCACGTCCAGGACGAGTTCGTGCGCCGGCTCAACGCCGCCGGCGTCCCGACCACCCTGCGGGACACCCGCGGCAAGGAGATCGACGGCGCCTGCGGCCAGCTGGCGGCCGCGGACGAGGACTGAACCACCCCGAAGCCTCCGGGAGCGGAGCCTCGAGGAGCGCCGCTGCGAGGGCGTGTTGCTAGACCCTTTCCGAGGGCTCGCGGGCGAGTCTCGGAGTTTTGTCGCGTGACGTGATCTCGGATGAGGCGTGGTCCGTGATCGCTCCGCTGTTTCCGAAGGTGCAGACGACGGGCCGACCCCGTGGACCGCCGCGGTGGTCGAGGCGACGGCGTGGCGGTTCCGGACGGGCGCTCCGTGGCGGGACGTGCCGGAGCGGTTCGGGAACTGGAACACGACCTACAAGAACTTCAACCGGTGAGCCGAGCAGGGCGCCTAGGCGAGGCTGTTGCAGCACGTGCAATTCCTCGTGCAGCGGTCCGGGACCTGGACTGGGTCGCGTCGATTGACTCCACGATCGTGCGTGTGCATCGGCACGGGGCGACGCTCCCGCGCGGCACGGGGGCTCTGTCGAACCACAAGAAGTTCGGGCTGGAGCCGCCTGACCACGCGGTCGGCCGCTTCGCGCGGCGGCCTGACTACCAAGAGCCATCTCGTCTGCGACGGGAAGGTTCGTGCTCTCGCATTCATCCTCACTCCGGGGCAGGCGGCGGACACCAGCATGCTGACCGCGACGCTCAGCGAGATCCGGGTGCCCGGCCCGCGCGGCAGGCCGCGGTCCCGGCCGTATCGGGTGCTTGCCTCGCCGCGACTTCGCCCTGGCTCATCAGAGGCGGCCTTGCACCTCAATCCGACAGGGACATCACGGGAACGGTAGCCGCAGGAGCGGGATCGGTGACCAGCCGAGCGTGCGTCTCGACGTCGTAACGGGCGCTGCCGTAGCGGAGCTTTTCCCGCTCGATACCCTCAGCCTGGAAACCCGCGGCGGTCGCCACCCGGCATGAGGCAGGGTTGTTCACCCGGTGTCCCAGCTCGAGCCGATACAGCCCGTTCTCGAAGGCCCAGTCGCACACCGAGACGAGCGCGCCCGTCGCATATCCCTTTCCGCGGGCAGCGGACGAGAGCCAGTAGTACAGCCACGCGGTCTCGTGCCGAAACTCGATAGCGGACGCGCCGACGTTGCCGACCGCAACATCGTCCTCGACGACAGCCCAGTTCTTCACCTGCTCGTCGAATCGCAATGACTGCTCGATGAACACTTCCGCGGCTCGCCGGCTCGACATGTCGGCACTGCCGAACTGAGCCGCCAGATCAGGTGCACTCTGAGCCGCAGCTATCAGAGCTGAAGCATCCCGACTGGCCCAGGGGCGAAGCACGACACTCACTCAACCAATCCTGCCTCAGCGACCGGGCGAACCCCAGCCACTCAGCCTTCTAGCAACACGCCCTAGTAGCCGCGGGCCCGCCGCTAGCCGCGGGCCCACCACTAGCCGCGGGAGCGGTCGGCCTCCTGCGCCCGCACGGCACGCTCGGCGGCGTCGAGGTTCTCCACGACGAGACGCCGTAGGGAGGCCGGCGCGTCCGCGTGCTCGTCCAGCCATGCCCGCGTGGCGGCGACGACGTCGACCCCCACCTCGTCCGCAAGGCCGGCCAGCCGGTCCGGGTAGAGCCCGATGACGACGTTCTGCGCCATCTCGTTGGTCCGCTCCTCCCAGATCGGCTCCAGCACGTCGAAGTAGCGTCCGACGAACGGCGCGAGCAGCGTCCGGTCGTGGACGTGCCCGAACCCGGCGATGACGTTGGACTGCACGGCGTTCGGCAGGTTGTCGCACTCGACGACGTCGGACCAGGCCTGCTGCTTGTTCGCCGGCGTCGGCACCATGGCCCGCGCCCGCGCGGCCTGCTGCTGCCCGGTCGCGGTGCTGTCGCGCTCGAGCTCGGCGGCGATCCGCGCCTCGCCGGCGCGGCCGCCGGCGACGAGGCCCTGCAGCAGCGTCCAGCGCAGGTCGGTGTCGACCGCCAGCCCGGGCAGCCCGGCACGCTCCGCGGAGCCGGTCAGCAGCTGCTCGAGCACCTCGAGGTGCTCGTCCGCGGTGGCGTGGCCGGCGAGCGTGCGGACGAGCTGCAGCTGGGTGTCCGAGCCCGGCTCGGCGGCCGCCGCCAGCTGGTGCAGCCTCCCGACCACCTCGCTGCCGACACTCGCGCGCGCCTCCGGTGCCACGTACGAGCCGAGCGCGGTGGCCACCTGCCGCAGCAGCACCATCACCACGGTCGAGTCGGTCTCCGTCGCCACGGCACGCAGCGCGAGGTCCAGGAACTGGCGCGCGGACCACTCGCCGTCGCGGGTCATGTCCCAGGCCGCGGCGAGGACGAGGGCTCGGGGCAGGGACTCGGCGAACCCACCGAGGTGGGCGGTCGCCGTCGCCAGGGAGGCCTCGTCCAGGCGGATCTTCGCGTAGGCGAGATCCTCGTCGTTGAGCAGGATCAGGTCGGGACGCTTCCGCCCGGACAGCTCGGGGACCTCCGTGCGCTCGCCGGTCTCCCGGACGTCGAGCTCGACCCGCACGGTCCGCTCCAGCCGGGCGTCGGTCCCCTCCCCGACCACGTCGTAGCCCCCGACGACGAGCCGGTGCGGACGCAGGGTCGGGTGCTCCACCGGCGCCTCCTGAAGGATGGTGAACGAGGCGATCGTGCCGTCGTCGGCGATCTCGACCTGCGGACGCAGCAGCGTGACCCCGGCCTCCTCCAGCCACAGCGACGACCACGCGGCCAGGTCCCGGCCCGACGTCGCCTCGAGCTCGACGAGCAGGTCCGACAGCTCGGTGTTGCCGTACGCGTGCTTGGTGAAGTATCGCTGCACGCCCGTCTCGAACGACTCCCGGCCCACCCACGCGACGAGCTGCTTGAGGACCGAGGCGCCCTTGGCGTAGGTGATGCCGTCGAAGTTGACCTCGACGTCCTCGAGGTCGTTGATCGGGGCGACCACGGGGTGGGTGGAGGGCAGCTGGTCCTGCTTGTAGGCCCAGCTCTTCTCCAGCGAGGAGAACGTCGTCCACGCGGTGGTCCAGCGGGTGGCCTCCGCGACCGCCAGGTGCGAGACGTACTCGGCGAAGGACTCGTTGAGCCACAGGTCGTTCCACCACCGCATGGTCACCAGGTCGCCGAACCACATGTGCGCCAGCTCGTGCAGAATCGTCACGGCGCGCCGCTCGACCGTGGCCTCGGGCACCTTGGAGCGAAAGACGTAGTTCTCGAGGAAGGTCACGGCGCCCGCGTTCTCCATGGCGCCCGCGTTGAACTCGGGCACGAAGAGCTGGTCGTACTTGGTGAACGGGTACGGGCGGTCGAACGCCTCCTCGTAGAACGCGAAGCCCGCGCGGGTGATCGCCATGATCTCCTCCGCGTCGAGGAACTCGGCGAGCGAGGCGCGGCAGTACACGCCCAGCGGGATCGTCCGGCCGTCCCGAGAGGTCAGCTCGCCGGTGACCCCGTGGTAGGGACCGGCGACGATCGCCGTCAGGTAGGACGAGATGACCTCGGTAGGGGCGAACCGCCAGGTCCGTGAGCCACGTCCGTCCCCGCTCGGCTCCGTCCGCTCCTCGACCGGCGAGTTCGACACGACCGTCCAGTGCTCCGGCGCGGTGACGGTGAAGGTGAACGACGCCTTGAGGTCGGGCTGCTCGAAGACTGCGAAGACCCGGCGTGAGTCGGCGACCTCGAACTGTGAGTACAGGTACACCTCGTCGTCGACCGGGTCGACGAACCGGTGCAGCCCCTCACCGGTGTTCATGTACCGGCACGTGGCCTCGACGCGCAGCTCGTTCTGGGCGTCCAGGTCCGTCAGCGCGATGTGGGTACCGTCGAACGCGCCGGTGGGGATGTCGCGACCGTTGAGGACGATGCGCTCGACCGACTCGGCGAGCAGGTCGAGATGAGTTGCGCCGCCGTCGCCGCGGGCGGAGAAGCGGATCGTGGTCGTCGAGCCGAAGACCTTCTCGTCGCGCGTGAGGTCGAGGACCACGTCGTAGGACGACGTCGAGACGACGGCGGCGCGTTCCCGCGCCTCGGCGCGGGTGAGGTTCTCTCCGGGCATGGCTCTCCTCGAGGGGCGGGGCGTCGAGACGACGGGTGCCGGCGTTGCGGCACCGGACCGATCCTGCCACTCGCGCGGCGGCGCGCACGAACGCAAATGGTTCGTACCGTTTGCACGTCTGCGCGTCGGGCGAAACGCTGGTGGGACCCGAGGTGAGGAGTGGTCGTGACCGAGAGCACCGGCAGCAACAGCGCGAGCGAGCTCGCCGACGAGGCCAAGCAGCTGGCCGAGGACGCGGCGGAGCACGTGGACCACACGCGGCCCGACGACGAGGACATGGCGGGCGCCGACGTCGAGGCCACCGAGCACGCGCCCGACCACGAGGAGCGCCTGAACATCGACAACGCGGACGAGGACGGCGAGGAGCTGACCGACCCGGGCGCCCCCATGCCGTGAGGGGCGTCACCCGTCGGCCGGGTTGGGTGCATGGCCGTATCGCGATTGGATGGTCGTATGACTGCTACTGAGACGACGACAACCACGTCCGCCGACTTCTGGTTCGACCCGGTGTGCCCGTGGGCCTGGATGACGTCCCGCTGGATGACCGAGGTCGAGAAGGTCCGCGACGTGAAGGTGCAGTGGCACATCATGAGCCTGTCGGTCCTCAACGAGGGCCGAGACCTGCCCGCGGACTACGCCGAGTCGATGAAGAGCGCGTGGCAGCCGGCCCGGGTCGTCAACGCCGCCCGGGAGCTGCATGGCGAGGAGGCGATCAAGCCGCTGTACGACGCCCTCGGGACCCGGATCCACCCCGGCGGGCGACGCCGCGAGCTGCCCGCCGTCATCGACGAGGCACTGGCCGAGGCCGGTCTGCCGGCGGACCTGGCGCGCTTCGCCGGCACGGACGAGCTCGACGACTCGCTCCGCGCCTCTCACCAGCGCGCCATGGACCTCGTCGGCGAGGACGTCGGCACACCGGTCGTCGCGGTCGACGGGGCAGCCTTCTTCGGACCCGTCGTCACGCCGGCGCCGAAGGGGGAGCAGGCCGGCAAGCTGTGGGACGGCGCGGTCCTCGTCGCCTCCACGCCCGGCTTCTACGAGATCAAGCGCACCCGCACCACGGGTCCGCTCTTCAACTGAGACAGCGGTTGGCCGCGGACTCGCCCGCGTGACGCCGTTGTCATGACGTAGCGTGTCGGCGCCCGTGCGGCAAGCAGGAACGCTCGGGTGCCAGCGTGAGGAGCAAGGATGGTGCAGTCTGCCGGCCGCCGGCTGAGCCGGGTCGAACGCACGGTCGTCGTGGTCTCGGTGGCGCTCGTCGCCGTCTTCGCAGTCATGCTGGCCCTGCGGCTGGCCGGGATGTCGCAGCCCGACGGGACGGCGGCCGAGCCGACCACCGCGGCGGAGACCGAGACCCCCACCGCCACGCCGGCGCCGCCGCAGGACCTTTCCGCCGTCGCGTGGGACTTCGCCAGCCCGAGCGGCAACATCGCCTGCGACATCGACGGTGACCGCGCGCTGTGCGCCATCGCGAGCATGGAGTACGCCGACGGGGTGCCGGCCGCCGAGAAAGAGGCGTGCGAGGGCACGGTCGGTCACGTGCTCCAGGTGGGCGCCGAGGGCGCCTCACTGGTGTGCGACACCTCCGGCGAGGCGACGGCGTTCGACGCCGGCAGCCTCCCCGTGCTGCCCTACGGCGAGCAGGCCGAGGACGAGGGTTTCACATGCCTGTCCGACGAGACGGGCATGACGTGCCGGCACGACGAGAGCGGTTACTCCTTCTCCGTCGCCCGGGCGGGCTACGACCTGTCCTGAGCCTGTTCCTGACCGGTCCTCACCAGATCCGCACGCGCTCCTCCGGGGGCAGGTACAGCCCGTCGTCCGGTCCGACGTCGAACGCCTCGTGGAAGGCGTCCATGTTGCGCAGCACCCCGTTGCAGCGGAACTCGGCCGGGGAGTGCGGGTCGATCGTCAGCATCCGGATGGCCTCCGGGTCCCGCGACTTCTGCCGCCAGATGCGTCCCCAGCTGTAGAACACTCGCTGCAGCCCGGTCAGGCCGTCCACGACCGGGGCCGCGTCGATGCCGCCCTGCTCGCGCAGGGCGATGTCGTACGCCTTGATCGCGATGGTCAGGCCGCCGAGGTCGCCGATGTTCTCACCGACGGTCAGCGCCCCGTTGACGTGGTGGCTGCCCTCGAGCTGGGCGGGGGAGTACGCGTCGTACTGGTCGATGAGCGCCGCTGTGCGGCGGTCGAACTCGGCGCGGTCCTCCTCGGTCCACCAGTCGGCGAGCCGGCCGGTGCCGTCGTACTTCGAGCCCTGGTCGTCGAAGCCGTGGCCGATCTCGTGCCCGATCACCGCGCCGATCCCGCCGTAGTTCCAGGCGTCGTCGGCCTCGGGGTCGAAGAACGGGGGCTGCAGGATCGCCGCCGGGAACACGATCTCGTTCCACGTCGGGTTGTAGTAGGCGTTGACGGTCTGCGGCGGCATGAACCACTCGCCGCGGTCCATCGGCCGGCCGAGCTTGTCGAGGTCGCGGTGCTCCTCGAAGAGGCTGGCGGCGCGCACGTTGCCGAGCAGGTCCACCTCGTCGATCACCAGCGCCGAGTAGTCGCGCCAGGAGTCCGGGTAGCCGATCTTCGGGGTGAACGACTCGAGCTTGGCCAGGGCGCGCTCACGGGTGTCCTCGCCCATCCAGTCCAGGGAGCCGATCGACTCCCGGTACGCCGCGACCAGGTTGTCGACGAGTCCCTGCATGGCGGCCTTGTGCTCCGGCGGGAAGTGGCGGGCCACGTACAGCTCGCCCACGGCCTCTCCCAGGGCGCCCTCGACGAGCTCGACGCCCCGCTTCCACCGCTCGCGCAGCTCCTGGGCGCCGGTCAGCGTGCGTCCGTAGAACTCGAAGTTCTCCTCGACGAACGCGGCCGGCAGATACTTGGCGCGGGCGTGCACGACGTGCCAGGTCAACCACATCCGCAACGAGTCGGTGTCCAGGGAGGACCAGGCGGCGGCGAAGTCCGTGAGGTAGGACGGCATGGCGACGATGAGCCGGTCGAACGCGCCCTCGGGCACCCCGAGGGCGGAGCGCCACAGGTCCCAGTCGAAACCGGGGGCCGACGCCGTCGCCTCCTCCCAGCTCATCGGGTTGTTGATCTGGTCGGCCTCGCGGGTGCGGACCTTGTCCCAGTGCCCGCGGGCGAGGGTGGTCTCGACCTGCATGACCCGCTCGGCGGCGCCCATGGCGTCCTCCTCGGTGACGAGGCCGGTCAACGCGAGCATCGCGGCCACGTGGCCGACGTAGGCGTTGCGGGTCTTCTCGTGCGTGTCCTCGCGGTAGTAGGACTCGTCCGGCAGGCCGAGCCCGGACTGCCAGAAGAAGACGACGTACTTCTCGGGGTCGTTGAGGTCGGTGTCGACGCCGTAGCCGACGCCGCCCGTGACGCCGGTCGGCTGGAGGGCGCCCATGGCCCGGACCAGGGCGCCCTTGTCGAGCGCCCCCGTGAGCAGATCGAGGTCGGTGCGCAGCGGTGCGGTGCCCAGGGCCTCGATCCGCTCGGTGGCCATGAACGAGGAGTA
This sequence comes from Georgenia halophila, assembly GCF_039541595.1. Lineage (NCBI taxonomy): Bacteria > Bacillati > Actinomycetota > Actinomycetes > Allobogoriellales > Allobogoriellaceae > Georgenia > Georgenia halophila. The sequence continues at coordinate 26,361 of NZ_BAABGN010000008.1, forward strand.
CAGGTCGCCGATCCTCTTGGCGTTCTCGGTGCTGGTGTCGTCCTCGGCACCCTCAGCGGTGCCGCGCTCGGCGGCGTCCTCGATGATCTCCCGGACCCGCTGCTCGCTGAGGTCGCGCAGGAGGTAGAAGGAGCCGTCGCGGGAGCGGTCGGCAGGGATGACGTGGCGGTCCAGCCACGTCCCGTTGACGTGGCGGTAGAGGTCGTCCTGGGCGCGGATGCCAAGGTCCATCGCCGCTGCGTCCGTCATCCGGTCGGTCATCGGGGCGTTCTCGCGCACGTTCGTCGTGGTCATCATCCGACCCTACGGCAGTCCTGAGACCTCGCGTTGGCACAATTGGCGCATGCGCATCCACATCGCCGCCGACCACGCCGGCTTCGAACTCAAGACCGCCCTCGTGCCGCACCTGGAGGACTCCGGCCACGATGTCGTCGACCACGGCGCCGACATCTTCGACCCGCACGACGACTACCCGACGATGTGCATCGCCGCGGCCGAGGCCGTGGTCGCCGACCGCGGCTCGCTGGGTGTCGTCATCGGCGGCTCCGGCAACGGTGAGCAGATTGCCGCCAACAAGGTCCACGGCGTCCGCGCGGCACTCGCCTGGTCCGAGGTGACAGCGACGCTCGCCCGTCAGCACAACGACGCCAACGTCGTGGCCATCGGCGCGCGGCAGCACTCCACCGAGGAGGCGACCGCTCTGGTGGACGCCTTCCTGGCGGAGTCGTTCTCCGGCGACCCGCGCCACCAGCGCCGGATCGACGAGGTCGCTGAGTACGAGAGCCGCTGAGAGCGTCGCGGACGCTCCTCGGTCAGAAGCCCCAGCTGTTCGCGGGCGCGATCGGCCAGCCGAACGCCGTCGCCGCCGTGGCCAGGCGCCCGGGCACGAGCTCGCGCACGCGGCCGGCGCCGGCCAGGGCCGCCAGCGACGTCGTCCCGAGATAGACCGAGGCGAGCTCGGCGACGTCGAGCGCGAGGTGCCCGGCCTCCTCCGTGCGCGTCACCTCCACCTCTGCCATGCCGTCGCTGCGCAGGTGCCACCGGCCGGCGTTCGCCGGGACCAGCTCGTCGCTGACCTCGAGCACCACGTCGACGGGCCCCGAGTACTCCCGCGCCGCCAGCGCGGCGGGCACGTCGAGCAGGCGAAGCCACAGGCCGTCGTGCACGCGAAGATTGGTCCGGCGCAGATCGGTCAGCAGGTGGACCAGCGGGTCGTCGGCGGCCAGGTCGCCGGTCTCCACGGAGGCCATCAGGTCGATGTCCGTCAGCGTCGTCCACAGCGCCCGCGCCGCCGCGGCGTCGAGCGTGACGGCCTCGCGCACCCGGACCACGCCCTCCGGGACACCCGTCTCCGACCAGCTGCCCTGACGGCGGAAGGTCGCGTAGCCGCGCGGCTCGCCGTCGTGCGTCCGGACGACGGCGATGCGCATCCGCTCGTGCCCGCGGCGGGCGCTCGGCGGGTCGGCGACGTTGGCCGTCCTGAGCGCCTCGGTGTCCCGGGCGATCCAGCCCGGTCGCTCGACGGCGGTGTGCACGCGTTCGATCTCGGCGACGTGGCGTGACGGGTCGAGGGTCTCGAGCGCGACGAAGACGTCGGCGCCCTCGGTCCTGCCTGTGCCGTCGACGCCGTCGACGCCGCGCAGCTCGGCGCGGCGTCCGAGCCGCAGGGTGACGGGCTGGGTGGCGACGCCGTAGCCGTAGCGACCGTAGATGCCGGTCTCCGCGGCGTGCAGCGCGGACAGCACCTCACCCCTGTCGAGGGAGCGGGCGAGATGGGTGGTGATCATGGTGCGGGCGAGCCCGCGGCGGCGGTGGCTCGGGTGCACGACGACGGAGGCGAGACCCGCGGTCGGCAGGCGCGTGCCACCGGGGACCGGCATACGGAACTGGTGCGAGGAGTGGACGGCGGCCAGGCGCGGGCGGCCACTGCCGCGCTCGTCCCACACGCCGACGCTGCGACCGGGCTCGAGCGTCCAGATCTCGTGGTCGACGTCCTCGGGGGCGGACTCGAACACGAACCCCCACTCACGGAGCTCCCGGACCGCCGCCCGGTCGTCGGAGTCGTCCAGCTGGGCGACCCGGTAACCGGGTGGCGGAGGAGCGACGGCGACGGCCGAGCCGCCGTCGCCGCGGCCGGTCTTCTCAGGGCGGGTGTCCGGGCGAGCTGCTGTCGTCATGGCGCAAGCCTGGCAGTGCCACGGTTGCCGTGGCGACCCCTGACCTCAGCGGGAGAGCCGCCCGGAACCGGCCCTGGCGGCGAGCAGCACGGCGAGCGGCACGAGGACGACCACGGCCGCGGGGACGGCCGCCAGCAGCACCACGCCGGCGCCGACGAGGCCTCCCTGCACCAGCCAGCGCGGCACCTCACCGACGACCGCGGCGCCGCGACGGTCCACCGCCTGCGCACGGGCGTGCTCCCCCGCGTCGCCCGGGGTGAGCAGCAGACCGCGCCAGCTGCGTGCCTGGACGGCGGAAGTCGCGGCCCCGGCGGCGAGCCACGTGGCCCCGGCGACGAGGCCGCTCACCCAGCCGCCGGCGAGCAGCGCGACGGCGAGCGCCGCGAGGGGCGTCAGGCCGGCGCCCGTCAGCGCACCGGCGACCACCGCCTTGGCGGGCGCGAGCCGGGTCCGCGTGGTGACCAGGAGGGCAACGCCCGTGACGACGACCCAGCCCGCCGTGGTGGCGCCGAGCGCCGTCAGGGCAGTGGCTGCGCCGTCGGCCAGGAACGCGGTGCCGAGCGCGGCGGCGAGCAGGACGCCCGCGACCGCGGCCATGGTGAGCGCGCGACGGCGGGCCGCCGCCCGGGAGGTCTCCACCAGCGCGCGGACGTCGAGGTGTTCGTGCGGGACGGAGTCGTCGCAGTGCTCGCAGGCGAAGCCGTGCGGACGCGGTGGCGTGGCGGAATCCCGCGTGGGGGTGGGGCTCGTGCTCATCGTCCTGCGATCATAGGCGGGTGAAGGAGGGCCACGACCAGTGAAGATCGACCGATGAGCCAGGAGCGGACGGAGCTCGCGGAGCTCGTGCTCGACGTCGCCGACCAGGTGCCACCCGGCCGGGTGACCACCTACGGGCTCGTCGCGGAGGCGGTGCGCGCCGCCTCCGGGCACGGGCACCCGCGGCACGTCGGGACGGTCATGGCCGTCTATGGGGCCGAGGTGCCGTGGTGGCGGGTGGTGCGCGCCGACGGGACGCTGCCCCGCCAGCTGCGTGCGCGTGCCCTCGAGAACTACCGCGCCGAGGGGACGCCGCTGTCCCCGTTCGTGCCCGTGCGCGTGGATCTGGAGCGGGCGCTCTGGGACGCACCGACCGAGTGGCGCGTGCCGACGGTGGGTCCTTGTGCCTGAGGGGCACACGGTCCACCGCCTCGCGTACGCGTTCCGTGAGCTCTTCGGTGGCCGGCCGTTGGCCGTCAGCTCGCCCCAGGGGCGGTTCGCCGACGGCGCGGCCCTCCTGGACGGCCTGAGCCTCGCCGTGACCGAGGCGCACGGCAAGCACCTGTTCCTCGGCTTCGGCTCGGCCGGCGGCGACGATGACGACCTGCGCTGGCTGCGCGTGCACCTCGGGCTGTACGGGTCGTGGACGTTCGCGGGCGACGAGTCGTTCTCCGCGCCGCACGCCATCGGCGCCCCGCGTCGTCGCGTCGCCGAGGAGGAGACCCCGCTGGCCGGAGACGACGGTAGCGGCGTCGCCGTGGGCGAGTGGGACCCGCCGGACCCGCGCGGAGCCGTCCGCGTGCGCATCCTCGGCGAGCACGGCGTCGCCGACCTCACCGGGCCCATCGCCTGCGAAGTGGTGACCTCGCAGGAGAAGGCGGCCGTGCAGGCCCGCCTGGGCCCGGACCCGCTGCGTCCCGACGGTGATCCCGAGACCTTCGTCCGGCGGGTCAGGGCACGCCGACGCGCCGTGGGAGAGCTGCTCATGGACCAGGAGGTGATCTCCGGCGTCGGCAACGTCTACCGCGCAGAGGCCCTCTACCGGGCTCGGGTGCACCCGCGGCGCCTCGGTCGCGACATACCGGCGGCCCGCCTGCGTGCCATCTGGGCGGACCTGGCGGAGCTGATGACGGACGGCGTCGCCACGGGCCGGATCGTCACCACCCGTCCGGAGCACGGCGGCCCGGACCCGGACAGGCTCGACGGCGAGCAGCGGTATGTCTACCGCCGCTCGGGGCTGCCGTGTCTGGTCTGCGGGACGAAGGTCGCCGAGGCGACCATGCAGACCCGCCGGGTGTTCTGGTGCCCGCGCTGCCAGCGCGCGCCCCGCAGCCGGACCTAGATGTAGACCGCCGGGTCCGCCCAGCCGTCGGCGCTGGCGGGCGCACGCCGTGGCTTGGCCGGCACGCCCACCGCGACGGAGCCGGCCGGCACGTCCTTGACGACGACGGCGTTCGCCCCGATCGTGACGTCGGCACCGATCGCCACGGGGCCGAGGATCTTCGCGCCGGCCCCGATGACCACCCGGTCACCGACGGTGGGGTGCCGCTTGCCCTTGCTGGACGACACCCCGCCGAGCGTGGTGCCGTGGAAGAGGACGACGTCCTCACCCACCTCGGCCGTCTCGCCGATGACCACACCCATGCCGTGGTCGATGAACAGGCGCCTGCCGAGCACGGCGCCCGGGTGGATCTCGATCCCCGTCAGGGCGCGGGCGGCCTGGGAGAGCAGCCGTGCGGGCAGCCGCAGCAACGGGTTCGCCCGCCACATCCCGTGGGTCAGCCGGTGGGCCCAGACGGCGTGTACGCCCGGGTAGGCGAGTGCGATCTCCACCAGGCTGCGTGCGGCCGGGTCGCGGTGCTGCGCCGTGCGCAGGTCCTCGACCAGCAGGGTGCGCAGCGTGGGCATCAGTCGATGAGACCCTCGAAGAGCGGCGTGGACAGGTAGCGCTCGCCGAACGACGGGATGATCACCACGATCGTCTTGCCCGCCATCTCCTCGCGCTGGGCGACGTTGACCGCGGCCGCCAGTGCCGCGCCCGAGGACAGGCCCACCAGCAGGCCCTCCTCCATGGCCGCGCGGCGCGCCCACTGCACGGACGTCTCGAGGTCGACGTCGAGCACCTCGTCGTAGATGCTCGTGTCGAGGATCTCCGGGACGAAGTTGGCGCCGATGCCCTGGATCTTGTGCGGACCGGCCTCCCCGCCGCTGAGGATCGGAGACTCGGCCGGCTCGACGGCGAACATCTTCACGTCCGGCTTGCGCTCCCTGAGCACCTGGCCCACCCCGGTGATGGTGCCGCCGGTGCCGATGCCTGAGACGACGGCGTCGACGCCGCCCTCGGTGTCGGCCCAGATCTCCTCGGCCGTGGTCGTGCGGTGGATCGCCGGGTTCGCCTCGTTCGCGAACTGGCGGGCCAGGACGGCGCCCTGGCGCTCGGCGGCGATCTCCTCGGCCTTGTCGACGGCGCCCTTCATGCCCAGCGGCGGGTCGGTCAGGACGAGCTCGGCCCCGAAGGCGCGCAGCAGCGCCCGCCGCTCCTTGGACATCGAGGAGGGCATCGTCAGCACGACGGTGTACCCGCGTGCCGCGCCGACCATCGCCAGCGCGATGCCCGTGTTGCCGGAGGTCGCCTCGACGATGGTGCCGCCCGGCGGCAGCTCTCCGGAGGCCTCGGCCGCGTCGACGATGGAGACGCCGATGCGATCCTTCACCGAGCTAGCCGGGTTGTAGAACTCGAGCTTGGCGAGAACGGTCGCGCCCGCACCGTCGGTGATCCTGTTCAGGCGCACCAGGGGAGTGCGTCCGATGAGCTGGGTGACGTCGTCGTAGATCGCCATGTGTCCTCTTCCTCGGTGACCGGTCTTTTCGTTGAAGCCTCAACAAACAGTCTGAGCCTATCGCGGGACAGCCTCTCAGCGCACGGTGCCCGCGGCCAGTCCCAACCCCTGGTCCCGCGGTCAGTCCTGGCGCCGCGCCCGTTCGGCGAAGGTGTTGAGCAGGGCGGCGCCGGTGGCGGCGTCGTCGACCGTGACGACGAGCCTGCGCCCGCCGGTGCGCGCGACGTCGATGCCCTCGCCCGCGCGGACGACGACGCCGACGCCGCCGTCGAGGGAGGGTGAGGAGCGCAGGCCCCAGCCGCCCCACTCGGGGAGGGGCCTGACCTGCGTGGTCGTGGCGCTCAGGACCTCCGCGGCCGGCACGTGCTGTCGCGGCCGGCCGAACGTGCCCTTCGCGGTCAGGCCGCCGGAATCGACCTGGACGGTCCACACGAGCATGGTCAGCGGCAGCGGTAGCCAGATCACCATCAGGATGCCCACGAACCAGCTGCCGGTCGTCAGTGCCAGCCAGGCGCTGAACCCGACGTAGAGCACGGCGCCGATCCCTCCCCACCGCTGCAGCGCCCTCGAGGGCCCGACCGTACGGATCCACACCGCGCGCTCGTCCTTGGCGAGCGTCGCCGTCGTGCCCGAGACCGCGTCCCGTGCCGGCAGTGCCGGGTCCGAACCGGCGAGGGCACCGGCGGCGGCGCCGAGCGCGATCGCCGCAACCACGGTGAGGCTGAGCGGGACGTCCGGGACCGGCACGTCCGCGGCGGCCTCGACGGCGGGGCCGCGCTGGACCGAGACCATGCTCAGCGCCATGCCGGCCCAGAACACGGCCATGCCGCTGGCCAGACCCAGCACCATGCGCCGGTTGAACGACGTGCGCCCGACGGTCAGCGACAGCACGGCGAAGATCAGCAGGCTCAGCCCGCTCGATACGGCGAGGGGGACCAGGAGTGCAGAGGCCGAGCCGACACGGTCGACGCCGTCCGGGCCCCAGTGCACGGCCACCTGCTCGGGCAGCTGCGGGATCCACCGGGAGATCAATATCCAGGCAACCGTCGTGACCAGGACCGGCAGGACCACACCGAAGAGCACGGCACGACGGCGGTGGGGCAGCCTGTTCCGGCCGCCGGAGGTGCTGGTCGGGCTCATCGGTCTCGGTTTCCCTCGGGTCGGTCGATCATCGTGGCGACGGCGGACAGGGGCAGGTCGAGGTGCCGCGCCTCGCGCCGGAGCTCCTCCAGGACCCGGCCCAGGTGCTCGTAGCGCTCGGCGGCGTGCGCGGTGACGACGGCGCCCCGGCCGCGACGCAGCTCGAGCAGGCCCTCGTCGCGCAGCAGCTGGTAGGCGTGCAGCACCGTGTGCTGGTTGACCTGCAGCGACTCGGCGAGCTCCCGTGCGGAGGGGAGCCGCTCGCCGCGGCGCAGCTCGCCCGAGATCACTGCCAGCCGCACCTGGGCGGCCAGCTGCTCGAAGAGCGGCCGCGCCGAAGCGGGATCGAGTCGGAGCAGCACGCCCACAGCGTAATTGCTCTATCGCAACTAGAACAATCCGTGCGGACTGAGTCGGTGTGCCACCGCCAGTCCAGTGAGCCACGAGCGCCTCGGTGGGGAACCTCACCGGTCTCCCCGACGACGGTTGGCTAGCCTCGGCGGCAGGACCTCCCCGGTCCCCGGACGAGGGCGCCGTACCCGGTAGTGCGACAAGACGGCGCAGGAGGATGCCGCCATGTCTTGGTTCGTTCTGATCGTCTCCGGTGCCCTCGAGGCCGTCTGGGCGACAGCGCTCGGCAGGTCGGAGGGCTTCAGTCGCCTCATACCGACCGTGGTGTTCGCCGTCGCGCTCACGCTGAGCATGGGCGGGCTGGCGTACGCGATGCGGGAGCTGCCCACCGGTACGTGCTACGCCGTCTGGGTGGGCATCGGGGCCGCGCTCACCGTGGGCTACGCCATGGTCACCGGCGCCGAGTCGGCCTCGCTGATCAAGGTGCTGCTGGTGCTCGGGATCGTCGCCTGCGTGATCGGTCTCAAGGTGCTGGAGCCGAGCTGACGGGCAGCTCGACGACCGTCTCGCCGGCGGGCTCCGGGTCGGCCGTCCCGGAGGTGACCAGAGAGACCGCGCCGCGCAGCTCGGCCTCGTCCTTGGTCGCCAGTGTCAGCCGGACGCCGGCAGCCGAGTATGTGGGCGTGGCGACGTCGATCCCGCGGGACCGCAGCTCCGCCTCCACGCGACCGGCGTCGGCGTGCGGCAGGTCGAGCGTCCACAGCCCCAGGCGCACCGCACGGACCCGCGGCACCCGTTCGAGGACCGCCTGGACCGCCGCCGAGTACGCACGCACCAGGCCGCCGGTGCCCAGTTTCGTGCCGCCGAAGTACCGGACGACGACGGCGACCACATCGGTGAGCCCAGAACCGCGCAGCACCTCCAGCATCGGGGTGCCCGCGGTGCCGGCGGGCTCGCCGTCGTCCGAGGACCGCTCGAGGAGGTTCGCGCCGGGCACGGCGACGAGGAACGCCGAGCAGTGATGGCGTGCGTCGGGGAACTCGGCGCGCGCCGCCGCCACGACGTCGCGGGCCTCGTCCTCGCTGCCCGCCCGGGCGAGGAGCGTGATGAACCGGGACCGACGCACCTCGGTCTGTGCGCGGGTCGGCAGGCCGGGCGCCGGTCGCAGGTCGCTCACCAGGTCAGTATCGCGGCCAATGTCACACCCCGAGTACACTGCACAGGTTGGCCACGCGACCGTCCCTCGTGGGAAGGTGTACGTCGGCTCAGATCGACCAATCAACGAAAGGAGCGGCAGGGCATGGCAGTTCCGAAGCGCAAGATGTCCCGCAGCAACACCCGCTCTCGCCGGTCCCAGTGGAAGGCCGAGCTCACCGAGCTCGTCACCGTCCGCGTCCAGGGCCGCGAGGTGAAGGTGCCGCGGCGGCTCGCCAAGGCTTACCAGAGGGGCTTCGTCGTCGCCGACTGAGCGACGTCGTCCCTTCGCGAGGGCCCCTCACCGGCCGGTGAGGGGCCACTTGCATCGCAGGGCCGGTGGTTCGAGTACCGCTAGAATCGTCGCGGCGCTGCCCCGCGGGTGTAGCTCAATGGTAGAGCCTCTGCCTTCCAAGCAGATGGTGCGGGTTCGATTCCCGTCACCCGCTCCGGCCGAACGCCCCGTCCTCGGACGGGGCGTTCGTGTGTCCGGCCCTGCCTCGCGGGGCCGTAGAATCGTCGACTGGCGCCGGTAGGTCCGGCGCGCCGGGATGTGGCGCAGCTTGGTAGCGCGTCCGCTTTGGGAGCGGAAGGTCGTGGGTTCGAATCCCGCCATCCCGACCGGCTCGTCGGTCGTGCGACCGCGAGACCGAACTACCGTGACCGCGTGAGCACCTGGGTGGACGGGCCGGGCGTGGTCGAGCTTCCCGACGGACGCCGCGTCCGCGGGAACGGGATCCGGAGACCGCGCGGTGGTGCCACCTCGCCCGACCACGCCGTCTACCTGCTCGCCCGCGATCCCGGACCCCGGGCGTGGTCGTACCGCTGGGTGCGTTGGCGGGACTTCTCCGTGCCGGCCTCGACGGATGACGCGCTCGCCGCCCTGGCGGAGGCATACGCGCGCGCCGCCGTCGAGCGGGTGGAGGTCGCCTGCGGAGGCGGGGTCGGCCGGACCGGTACCGCCATCGCCGCGCTCGCCGTGCTCGGCGGGGTGTCGCGTGACAATGCGGTCGACTAGGTCCGGGTCCGCTACCACCCCAGGGCCGTGGAGACGCGGCGCCAGCGGCGCTGGATCGCCGAGCTGCCGGCCGGACGCCGTTGACCCGGTGTCTACATCGATGTAGATTCCCGGCCAAGACCGCAGCGGAGCGGTTTCAAGCTGACGAAGGGGTCGCCATGGATGCACGCGAATCTCGGCTCGTCACCTCCGGCGCACGTGCCGCGCCAGGGGTATCGAGACGCAACTTCCTGCTCGGTGTGGGCGCCATGGGCAGCGCCGCCGCGCTGGGGCTCACGAGCTGCGGCACCCCGCTCGCGGGCGCCTCCGAGCAGACGGACGTGGCCTTCTGGCACCTGCTCACCGGACCAGACGGCCAGATCCTGACCACCATGCTCCAGCAGTTCATGTCCGAGAACCCGAACATCGCCGTGGACCAGACGGCACTGGAGTGGGGAGCGCCGTACTACACCAAGCTCGCCATGGCCTCCGTCGGCGGCCGCGCGCCGGACCTCGCGGTCATGCACGTGACCCGGCTGTACGGGTACGCGCCGGGCGGTCTGCTGGACACCTGGGATCTCGACCTGCTCGAAGAGCTCGGCGTCGGGGCGGACCAGTTTCCCGAGCGTGTTTGGGACAAGGGCTTGTACAGCGGCGAACTCAAGGCCGTCAACCTCGACATGCACCCGTTCGTCCTCTACTTCAACACCGAGGTCGCCGAGCAGATCGGTCAGCTCGGCGAGGACAACATGCTGACGGGCATCGACACCCCGGAGGGATTCAAGGAGACCGCCCGGGCCATGGCGGAGGTCACCGGCCGGCACGGCCTGGCGTACGGGTTCCTGAACGACCCCAGCAACATGTGGCGGATGTTCTACACCTGGTACCGGCAGATGGCGCCGGCGATCGAGCTGCCCGAGGGCGGGCCGATGGTCATCGACAAGGACGCGGCCCTCCGGACGCTCGAGTGGATCGTCTCCCTCCTCGACGACGAGATCGCCTCCTCCAGCAACGACGGCGGGACGGCCATCGCGGAGTTCGCCACGGGTGATGCGGGGATGTTCATGGGTGGCGTCTGGGAGATCGCCAGCTACCGCGACCAGGGCCTGCCCTTCAGCATGCAGATGATCCCGGCACTCTTCGGCGATCCGGTCGCGTACTGCGACTCGCACTCCTTCGTGCTGCCGCACCAGAGCACCCCCGACCCGGAGCAGCGGCGCGCCGTCCACGAGCTGATCGCCGGCCTCCTGCAGCGCTCCCTGCAGTGGGCCGAGGCCGGCCACATCCCGGTCTACCTTCCGGTGCTGGAGAGCGACGAGTACGCGGAGCTGGAGCCCCAGTCGAACTACGCCGAGGCCGCCAACTACGCGGTGTACGACCCGGAGGCCTACTTCACCGGCTCCGGAGCGGACTTCCACAACTACTTCGGCGAGAACCTCCAGGGCGTCTACACCGGTGCGGTCCCGCCCGAGCGCGGCCTGCAGGGGTTCATCGACCAGATCAACCAGCTGCTCGCCAAGCCGAGCCCGCTCTGAGGCGGAAGGGACTTCGATGACTACCACCACCGAACCGCGCGGGCCCCTGCCCGCCGACCTGGACGAGGGCACGCAGGCCCGTCGCCGCCGCAACCCGGACGCCGTCCGCGGGTGGCTCTACATGGCCCCCTTCGTGATCGTCTTCGGCCTCTTCCTGGTCTGGCCGACCGTCTCGGGGCTCTGGATGAGCTTCACGGGACAGAGCCTGACCGGCGCCAACGACGGGTTCATCGGGCTCGACAACTACGCCGAGGCACTCGCGGACCCGCAGGTGTGGAGCTCGTTCTGGAACACCGTCGAGTTCACCGTGCTGAGCACGATCCCGCTCGTGATCGTGGCGCTCCTCTTTGCCGTGATCGTCAACAGCGGCGTCAAGGGTCAGTGGCTGTGGCGGCTCTCGATCTTCATGCCGTACCTCCTGGCCTCCACGGTCGTGTCACAGATCTGGGTGTGGCTGTACAACCCGCAGCTCGGCCTGGTGAACGAGGCCGTCCGGATCCTCGGGCTCGACGCGATCCCGTGGCTGCAGGACCCGGACACCGCCATGCTCTCGGTGGTCATCACGACGGTGTGGTGGACCATCGGGTTCAACTTCCTGCTGTACCTCTCGGCGCTGCAGGCCATCCCCGATCAGCTCTACGAGGCGGCGTCGCTGGACGGCGCTGGGATCTGGCGCAAGTTCTGGTCCATCACCGTCCCGCAGCTTGGGCCCACGACCGTGCTGGTGCTGATCCTGCAGATCCTGGCCTCGCTCAAGGTCTTCGACCAGTTCTATCAGATGACCGGCGGCGGGCCGGCGGGCACCACCCGGCCGATCCTGCAGTACGTCTACGAGGCGGGCTTCACCGGCTACCGGCTCGGCTACGCGGCAGCGATCTCCTACCTGTTCTTCGCACTCATCATCGCGCTGTCGCTCGTGTACGTGTTCGTGAACAACCGTAGAGGAGCCCGTCAATGAGTACCGCCGCCGCTCCAGTAACGTCCACGCCGGCCGAGCGCGTCGCGATCGCCGGCCCGGCACAGAACAAGAGGAAGGTGCGGCCGGCCACCGTCGTGGCGTACGTGCTGCTCTCCATCATCGCGATCACCTGGCTGATGCCGGTGCTCTGGGCCACGCTCACCGCGTTCAAGCCCGAGACGGAGGCGGCCGGCCTGCCCGTCACGATCGTTCCGGAGAGCGGGTTCACCACCGGGGCGTTCGAGGACGTGCTCGCGGCCGGCCTCGTGCCGCGCTGGGCGTTCAACAGCCTGCTGACCGCCTCGGCGACGACGTTCATCACGCTGGTGGTCAGCTCGCTGGCCGGCTACGCCCTGTCCCGGATGAACTTCCCAGGTAAGAACGTGTCCCTGGGCGTGATCGTCGCCTCGATCCTCATCCCGGCGCAGATCATCATCGTCCCGCTGTTCGAGCAGATGGTCGACTTCAACATGCTCGACACGTACTGGGCGATCATCCTCCCGCAGGTGGTGGCCGCGCCGATGGTGTTCATCCTCAAGAGGTTCTTCGACGCCATCCCGCGCGACCTGGAGGAGGCGGCGATGATCGACGGAGCGAGCAGGATGCGCATCTTCCTGCAGATCATCCTGCCGCTCTCCCGCCCGATCCTGGCGGCGGTCGCGATCTTCGTGTTCATCCAGACGTGGAACAACTTCCTCTGGCCGTTCATCGCCATCACCGACCCGGAGATCATGACCCTGCCGGTCGGGCTGCAGACGGTCATCTCGGCCTACGGCATCCAGTACGCCCAGGTCATGGCGCAGGCCGTGCTCGCCGCCCTCCCGCTGATCGTCGCGTTCATCTTCTTCCAGCGGCAGATCATCAAGGGCATCGCCACGTCCGGCATCACCGGCACCTGAGCTGCACCACCGAACGCACTGACCCCACCACGAAGGAGAAACATGCTCACAGCCTCAGTCGTCCTCGACCGCGCGTTCGTGGTGGGGCCGGTGCGTCCGCGCACGTTCGGCACGTTCGTCGAGCACCTGGGCCGGTCCGTCTACACCGGGATCTACGAGCCGGACCACCCGGCCGCGGACGAGGACGGGCTGCGCACGGACGTGCTCGACCTGGTGCGCGAGTTGGGCACGACCACCGTGCGGTACCCGGGCGGTAACTTCGTCTCGGGCTACCGCTGGGAGGACGGCGTCGGACCGGTCGAGCAACGGCCGGCACGGCTCGACCTGGCATGGCACTCGACCGACCCGAACACCTTCGGTGTCGACGAGTTCATGGCCTGGGCGGCGAAGGCCGGTGTGGAGCCGATGATGGCGATCAACCTCGGCACGCGCGGGGTCCAGGAGGCCATCGACCTGCTCGAGTACTGCAACGTCCCCGGCGGCTCGTACCACGCCGACCTGCGCCGCTCCAACGGGTCCGCGGACCCGTACCGGATCAAGATGTGGTGCCTCGGCAACGAGATGGACGGCCCCTGGCAGATCGGTCACAAGACGGCCGAGGAGTACGGCCGGGTGGCCGCCGAGGCCGCACGGGCGATGCGGATGATCGACCCGGACCTCGAGCTCGTCGCGTGCGGGTCCTCCAACTCCCGGATGCCCACCTTCGGCGAGTGGGAGGCGACCGTGCTGCAGGAGACCTACGAGCACGTCGACCTCATCAGTGCCCACGCCTACTACTACGAGGACGACGGCGACCTTTCGAGCTTCCTTGCCAGCGCCACGGACATGGACTACTTCGTCGACTCCGTCGCGGCCACCGCGGACTACGTCCGGGCCGCTCGGAAGCAGTCAAAGCGGATCCACATCTCCTTCGACGAGTGGAACGTCTGGTACCAGGGCCGCGCCGAGTCCCGTCCGCCGTCGGGAGACGACTGGCCGGTCGCCCCGGTGCTGCTGGAGGACAAGTACAACGTGGCCGACGCCGTCGTGGTCGGGAACCTGCTGATCTCGCTGCTGCGGCACACCGACCGGGTGCACGCCGCCAGCCTGGCCCAGCTGGTCAACGTCATCGCCCCGATCATGACGGAGCCGGGCGGTCGGGCGTGGCGCCAGACGACGTTCCATCCCTTCGCACTGACCGCCAGGCACGCGAAGGGCGAGGTGCTGCGCCCGGCCGTGTCCGCGCCGCGGGTGGAGACGACCAGGTTCGGGGATGTGCCTGCCGTCGACCTCGTAGCCACCCGCGACGAGGAGACCGGCGAGGCGGCGCTCTTCGTGGTGAACCGGTCGGTGTCCGAGCCGATCGACCTGAGCGTCGACGTGCGCTCGCTCGGCTCCGAGCGGGTGCTCGAGGCCACCACGCTGAGCAACCCCGACCACACCTGGCAGGCCGACGCCGACGACGCCACGTCCGTGCTGCCGCGCACGAACGAGTCCGCCACCTTGTCCGACGGCGCGCTGAGCGTGGAGCTTCCGCCGGTTTCCTGGTCGATGGTGCGGCTGTCATCCTGATCGCTTGTCGGGCGTCCGAGGGGGCAGGGCGCCGCCGACCGATCAGGAACCGGGGCCCCGCTGAGGAGACGAGCGCCCGTGGCCGCCACGATGCAGGACGTCGCACAGCTCGCGGGCGTCTCGGTGAAGACGGTCTCGAACGTCGTCAACGACTACCCGTACGTGCGCACCGAGACCCGCGAGCGGGTGATGTCGGCGATCGCGGATCTCGGCTACCAGATCAACGCCTCCGCGCGGAACCTGCGCCGCGGCCGCACCGGAATGATCGGCCTGGCGCTGCCGATGCTGTCGCTGCCGTATTTCGCCGAGCTCGCCGAGTCGGTCATCACGGCGGCCGAGGAGCGGGGCCTGGTGGTCATCATCGAGCAGACCGGCTCCGACCGCCGTCGTGAACTCGACGCGCTGCACGGGGCGCGCCGCGCGATGACCGACGGGCTCATCTACTCCCCGCTCGCCCTCGGCGCGGAGGACGAGGAGCTGCTGCCCACCTCGTCGCCCCTCGTGCTCCTCGGCGAGCGGATCTTCTCCGACCGCGTCGACCACGTCACCATGCGAAACGTCGAGGCGGCCAAGGCCGCCACCGAGTACCTCCTCGGGATCGGCCGACGGCGGATCGCCGTCGTCGGTGTGCACCCCGGGGAGGTCGTCGGCTCGGCCGGGCTGCGGCTCCAGGGGTACGAGGAGGCGCTTGCCGAGGCGGGGATCGAGCGTGACCCGGCACTGTACGGTGCGGTCGGTCCGTGGGGCCGCGCCAATGGTGCGCAGGCGATCGGGACGATGCTCGACGCCGGAACCGTGCCCGACGCGGTCTTCGGCCTCAACGACACCCTCGCCCTCGGCGCCATGCACGAGATGCAGGTCAGGGGTCTGCGGGTGCCCGAGGATGTGGCGGTCATCGGCTTCGACGACATCGAGGAGGCGCAGTACTCCACGCCGACGCTGTCCTCCGCCCACTTCGACCGGGACGAGGTGGCCCGCACGGCCCTGCAGCTGCTCGAGGCCCGGTTCGCGGCACGCGTCCCACCAGAGCCGCGACGCGTCGCGACCGAGTTCCGGATCGTCGAGCGCGGCTCCACGGGCTGAGTGCCAGACGGCGGGTGCCGGTACGGTGAGGAACATCGCGGGGCCCACCGAGTCTTCCGGTGTGCCGCGGGCGGACGCCGTGCCCTAGAATTGGTCGGTCTCTGCGCGTCGTCTGACGTCGCCGCGCCCCCTGAACCCTGGAGTGCACCGCAGTGAAGAGCGCCGTCGAGAACCTTGAGCCGACCCGGGTCAAGCTGACCGTGGAGGTGGAGTACGACGAGCTCAAGCCGAGCCTCGACCATGCCTACTCCCACATCGGCCAGCAGGTGAACGTCCCCGGCTTCCGTAAGGGAAAGGTGCCGCCCCGCGTGCTCGAGCAGCGTGTCGGCCGCGCCGCCATCATCGAACACGCCGTGAACGAGGCCGTGCCGGACCTGTACAACCAGGCCCTGGTCGAGTCGTCGGTGCGGCCGATGGGCCAGCCCAGCATCAACGTCACCGAGGTGCCCAACCTCACCGGTGCCGCCGGTGGCCAGCTGGTGTTCGAGGCCGAGGTCGATGTCCGCCCGGAGATCGAGGTGCCGGATCTGTCGGGCCTCGAGCTCTCGGTGGACGGCGCCGAGGTGACCGACGCCGACGTCGACGCGAAGCTCGACGAGCTGCGCGAGCGTTTCGGCACCCTCACCGGCGTGGACCGCCCGGCGCAGGAGGGCGACTTCGTCGTCATGGACCTCTCCGCCAAGATCGGCGAGGAAGAGGTCGACTCCGTCTCCGGCATCTCGTACCAGGTGGGTGCGGGGACCATGATCGACGGGCTCGACGACGCTCTCACCGGGATGAACGCCGGGGAGACCAACACCTTCACCGGTCCGCTCGCCGGCGGCGAGCATTCCGGCGAGGAGGCGGAGATCACCATCACCCCGTCGGCCGTGAAGGTGCGCGACCTCCCGGAGGCGGACGACGACTTCGCTCAGATGGCGTCCGAGTTCGACACCATCGACGAGCTTCGCGCCGATCTGCGTACGCAGGCCGCGAGCGACAAGGAGTCCGAGCAGGCCGTGCAGGCCCGTGACGCGCTGCTGGTGAAGCTGCGCGGCGACGTCGAGATCCCCGTGCCCTCCGGCGTCGTGGAGGCCGAGATCAACCGGCACCTCGAGTCCGAGGGCAAAGAGGCGGGCGATCCCCACGGCGAGGAGATCCGCGAGGAGGTCACGGGCCTGGTCCGTGACCAGATGCTGCTCGACACGCTCGTCGAGAAGTTGTCCGTCCAGGTGACGCAGAACGAGTTGCTCGAGTACCTCGTGCAGAGCGCGCAGCAGTACGGGATGGAGCCGAACCAGTTCATCCAGGCGGCGTCCCAGGCCAATCAGATCCAGGCGTTCATGGGTGAGATCGCCCGGAACAAGGCGCTCGCCGTCGCGCTGCGCCAGGTCGAGGTCACCGACGAGGCCGGCAACACGCTGGACCTGAAGGAGTACATCGGCTCGGACGAGGAGGACGAGGCGGCCGCGCAGGAGGCGGCGGCGGCCCAGGCCGCGCAGGCGGCCGCCGCGGTGGACGAGGCCCGGCCCGACTCCGACGACAGTCCCGAGAGCGCCGACAGTCCGGACAGCCCCGAGAGCCCGGACAGCCCCGAGTCGGCCGACAGCGCCGAGTCGGCCGCCAGTGCCGACGAGGCCGGCAAGGACGAGAGCACCAAGTAGCACGACCGTCACGACGAGGGCCCGGCACCTGCCTCGGTGCCGGGCTCTCGCGCGTGCCAGCGCAAACACGCGTCGGTGCTCGCCGGCGATGATCCGGGCAGGCGATGACCCTGTCAGCGGCCGCGGCCTGGACGCTCACGAGGCAGTCGCCGGTCGTGCCGGTCGCTGGCGGGATTCTGGCAGCCGTGCCGGGGTAGCGGTGGGCCTTTGGCAGGAGATCCCTTCAGTTGTCCCGCCGCCGGCTTGGGTGAACGCTCGTCGACGCTCGCGAGCCGCACGGCGTGACTCACGAGGGCGTCCTCCCCGCGGTGCCGGGACCGGACCCTGCGGGGACTCGGATCAGGGTCGGGCAAGGGGTCCCTCCTCGTGCGCCGTGAGCGAAAAGAACCCGCTCGGGGGAAGGTCGCCCGCGCCACAGCGTTAGTGTCGGCGGGACGCACGATCACCCAGACGCACGATCACCGGCCGCAAGACCGTGGCCCCGGGGCCCGGCAGAAGGAGCATGCACGTGAGCGATCAGATGCCGCAGGCGAAGACCGACATCGCCGGCATGAACCTGACCGACAACATCTACAACCGGCTCCTGCGCGAGCGGATCATCTGGCTGGGCTCCGAGGTGCGTGACGACAACGCCAACGCGATCTGCGCCCAGATGATGCTCCTCGCCGCCGAGGACCCGGACAAGGACATCTTCCTGTACGTCAACTCCCCGGGCGGTTCGATCACCGCGGGCATGGCGATCTACGACACGATGCAGTTCGTCCAGCCGGACGTCGCGACGGTGGCCATGGGCATGGCCGCGTCGATGGGCCAGTTCCTGCTCTCGTCCGGGGCCCCGGGCAAGCGCTACGCCACGCCGCACGCCCGGGTCATGATGCACCAGCCCTCCGGCGGGATCGGTGGCACCGCCACGGACATCCGCATCCACGCCGACCTCATCCTGCACATGAAGCGTGTGCTGGCGGAGCTGACGGCCGAGCAGACCGGCAAGACCGTGGAGCAGATCAACAAGGACGCCGACCGCGACCGTTGGTTCACCGCAGCCGAGGCCCTTGAGTACGGCTTCGTCGACCGCGTCGTCGAGCACGCCGCGTCGGTGCCCGGTGGCGCCGGCACCAACGAGGACCAGCAGTGACCCGGCCTGGCCGCGACCACCACCCCACAGGAGAGCCACAGATGAACTTCGACTACCCCCAGGCCGGTGCCGGCAGCCAGATGCGCCCCGGCGGAACCGCGCCCGCGGCGCCCTCGTCCCGCTACGTCCTGCCGCAGTTCGAGGAGCGCACCGCCTACGGGTACAAGCGCCAGGACCCGTACACCAAGCTGTTCGAGGACCGCATCATCTTCCTCGGCGTGCAGGTGGACGACGCCTCCGCGGACGACATCATGGCGCAGCTGCTGGTCCTGGAGAGCAATGACCCGGACGGCCTCATCACGATGTACATCAACTCGCCCGGCGGCTCGTTCACGGCCATGACCGCGATCTACGACACGATGAGCTACATCAAGCCGCAGATCCAGACGGTGTGCCTCGGCCAGGCCGCCTCGGCGGCCGCCGTGCTGCTCGCCGCCGGCTCGCCCGGCAAGCGGCTCGCGCTGCCGAACGCCCGGGTGATGATCCACCAGCCGTCGCTCGAGGGCGGCGGCTACGCGCAGGCCTCGGACATCGAGATCTACGCGGACGAGGTGCTGCGGATGCGTACCTGGCTGGAGGAGACGCTCGCCCGCCACTCCGACACGCCGGTGGATCAGGTTCGTGAGGACATCGAGCGCGACAAGATGCTGACGGCCGAGCAGGCCCGTGACTACGGGCTCGTGGACCAGGTGCTGGAGTCCCGCAAGACCCCGGTACTCACCGAGGCCTGACTCGCCGAGCTGAGAAGCAGGACAGGACCACGCCTCTTGGTGTGGAATGGGGATCGTCCGTCGGAACTTCCGTCGGGCCGAATGTGAGATGCGAGACGGTGGTGGAGCTCGGTGGCGCGAAGTGAGGGAGCGGACCTGCTCAAGTGCTCGTTCTGCGGAAAGAGCCAGAAGCAGGTCAAGAAGCTCATCGCAGGGCCGGGGGTGTACATCTGCGACGAGTGCATCGACCTGTGCAACGAGATCATCGACGAGGAGCTGGCCGAGGCCAGCGAGCTCGGTCTCGTCGACCTGCCCAAACCCCGCGAGATCTACGACTTCCTCGAGGAGTACATCGTCGGCCAGGTCCCGGCGAAGCGATCCCTCGCCGTCGCCGTGTACAACCACTACAAGCGCGTCCAGGCCCGGGAGTCCGGCGGACAGGACGAGACCGGCGTCGAGATCGCGAAGTCGAACATCCTGATGCTGGGGCCGACGGGTACCGGCAAGACGTACCTGGCTCAGACGCTGGCGCGGATGCTGAACGTGCCCTTCGCGATCGCCGACGCGACGGCCCTGACCGAGGCCGGCTACGTCGGCGAGGACGTGGAGAACATCCTCCTCAAGCTCATCCAGGCCGCCGATTTCGACGTCAAGAAGGCCGAGAAGGGCATCATCTACATCGACGAGATCGACAAGGTGGCCCGCAAGAGCGAAAACCCGTCGATCACGCGTGACGTCTCCGGCGAGGGCGTCCAGCAGGCGCTGCTGAAGATCATCGAGGGCACGCAGGCGTCGGTGCCGCCCCAGGGCGGACGCAAGCACCCGCACCAGGAGTTCCTGCAGATCGACACCTCGAACGTGCTGTTCATCGTCGCGGGTGCGTTCGCCGGCCTGGAGGAGATCATCTCCGCCCGCTCCGGACGCCGCGGCATCGGCTTCGGTGCGCCGCTGCGCTCCGCCGACGCCGACACGGACCTGTTCTCGGAGGTCCGGCCCGAGGATCTGCACAAGTTCGGCCTCATCCCCGAGTTCGTCGGCCGGCTGCCCGTCGTGGCCACGGTGTCCACGCTCGACCAGGACGCGCTGGTCCGGATCCTGACCGAGCCGCGCAACGCCCTGGTCAAGCAGTACCAGCGGATGTTCGAGATCGACGGTGTCGAGCTCGAGTTCACCGACGACGCCCTCGAGGCCATCGCCGACCAGGCGCTGCTGCGGGGGACCGGTGCCCGCGGCCTGCGCGCCATCATGGAGGAGGTCCTGCGCGAGGTGATGTTCGACGTGCCGTCGCGCGACGACGTCGCACGTGTGGTCGTCAACCGCGAGGTCGTCCTCGAGAACGTCAACCCGACCCTGGTGCCGCGGGAGAAGGCCAGCAAGCGGCGCACTCCTCGCGAGAAGTCGGCCTAGCCGCTGAGGCGGCGGCCCGCCCGACGTGGCGGACCGCCGCCCGGCAGGGCACCCTGGACGGACGACGCAGTCCGACCGATAGAGGTGTCTGATGCATCTGGACCGGATCACATCCGACCTGCCCGCCGACGTTCCCCTCGTCACCGTCGTCATGGACGCCACCCGGGAGTCCGAGACGGGGAACCAGGCGGTGCTCACTCGCTGGAAGGACCTCCGGCGGACGCTGGACGGGCAGATCGACGACACCACCCTCGAGGCCCTCGGCGAACGGGTCCGCACGATCTCCAACGCGGCGGGCAAGCACGGCCGCGTGCTCGTCGGGGCACGCGGCGAGGTGCTCCTCGACTGCGTCCTGGGCGCGCCACCGGCCGCCGACGAGGCCGTCGTCGGGCTCAACGCCTTCGCGCTGGCCCGGACCGCGGATGAGCACGTGCGTTACCTCCTGGCCGCCGTGGACCGGTCCGGCACCGACGTCACGTTCCACATCTCCGCCACCGCCTCGACCGCGGGTGACGGCGGGGAGTCGTACGAGGGCGGCCACGACGAGCTCAGCAAGGTCAATACGGGCGGCTGGTCGCACCGGCGCTACGCGGCGCGGGCCGAGGACTCCTGGGAACGCAACGCCGAGGCCGTCGCCGGCGAGCTCGACCGGCTCGTCGCCGAGCACCGGCCCGAGCTGCTCGTCCTTACCGGTGACGTGCGTGCCCGCTCGCTGGTGGCCGAAGAGCTCGGTCACGCGTCCAAGGAGCTCCTCATCCCCGTGGAGGGCGGCTCACGCTCGGCCGGCGCGAAGCCGGAGGCCTTCCAGGCGCACCTCGCCGAGATCCTCCAGCAGTTCCGACTGCGCCGCCGTGAGCGGGTCCTCGACACCTTCCGCGAGGTGCGCGGCCAGGACGGCGCCGTGGTCACCGGCCGCGACGGCGTTCTCGACGTGCTGCGGCGCGGTCAGGTGGCGGAGCTGATCATCACCGAGTCGGTGGCCGGGCCGCCCTCGGCGCTGCGCGACAGCACGCTGTGGGCCGGGGACGAGCCGCTTCAGATCGGTGCGCACGTCGACGTCGTGGAGATGGGTGCCTCGGCGCCGCACGAGGTCCGTGCCGACCTGGCCCTGGGACGAGCCGCGCTGGCGCAGGGCGCCGGGATCACGGTGGTCGACGACGCTGCGTTCGAGCAGCCCGACGGGATCGGGGCGCTGCTGCGGTGGAACGACGCCGCCACCCCGGACGAGCACGCGTTCGCGCTGAGCGGCGACCCGCACCGGGAGGGCCGCAGCCGCGTGGGCCGGACCCAGGACATCGACACGCCACGGCGGTAGGGAGTTCGTCAGGGCCCGGTCCCGGTGCCGCTCGGCACGGCGCTCGACGCCGCCCGGGCGGCGAGCCGTTCGCGGATCGTCTCGTGGCAGCCGCCGCAGCCGGTGCCGGCCCGGGTGGCCCGGCCCACCTCGACGACGCTCGAGCAGCCCGACCCGATCGCGTCCTCGATGCTGCCGAGCGTCGCCCCCGTGCAGCGGCACACCGTGCTCTCCGGCCCCGGGGGTGTGCCGGCGGCCTCCTGCCCGGCGGCGTCGAGCCGGAACAGGGTCGTCCGGTCGGCCGGCAGCTCGCCGGCGCGCTCGAAGAGCAGCACCAGCTCGGCGGCCGTGCGGGGCATGCCGACGCAGACCACGCCGGTGAGCCCGCCGTCGCGGGTGACCATCTTGACGTAGCGGCCGTGCTGCGGGTCCGCCCACTGCGCCACGGCCAGGCTGCCGCCGCGCTCCTCGTCCCACGGCTCGGGGGTGGTGTCGCCGGCGGCCACCAGGTCCACGGAACGGGCCTTGAGCAGGATGAGGTCGCGCGGCTCCGGGCCGAGCGGCTCGGGTCCGGCCCCGGTCAGGTGGGCGGCCAACCAGGAGGCCTGCCGCCAACCGGGACCGACGAGGCCGGCCGGGCCGCGTCCCTCCCGGCCGGCGCAGTCGGAGCAGTCGGCGTCGCCGCACAGCACCTCGGCGCAGTCACCGATGGCGAAGACGGTCCCGTCCGGGTCGGCGCGCAGTCCGTGGTCGACGAGGATGCCCTTGCCCACACCGAGCGCGCACGTGCGGGCCAGCCCGACCCGGGCCCGCACACCGACAGAGAGCAGCAGCAGGTCGCCCGTGACCTCCGTGTCGTCGTCGAGCACGAGGGCACGGAACCGCCCGTCGCGGTCCAGCTCGACGCCCGTGGAGACGGCACCGCCGACGACCCCGACGCCCAGTCGGCGCAGCTCGCGGACGAGGACGCGTCCGCCGCCGAGGTCGATGTTGCGGTCGAGCGGCACCCGGCCGGCGAACGCGACGGTCACGTCCGCTCCCTCCTCGGCCGCGGCCAGCGCGGCCTCGAGACCGAGCGCGCCGGCGCCGAGCACCACAAGCCGCTGCCCGGCGCCGACCGCGGCCCGTACGCGTCTTGCGTCACCGAGGTCGCGCAGGGTCGTCACGCCCTCGGGCAGGCGGCGGTGGGTCGGGTCCAGGCCCGCGAGCGGCGGGATGGCGGCGTGGGCACCGGTGGCCAGCACGAGCCGGTCGTACCGGGCGGTCCGCCCGTCGGCGAGGACCACCTGACGGGTGTGCCGGTCGATGGCGGTGGCCGGGGTGTCCAGCATGACCTGCACGCCGTCCGCCCACAGCTCCCGCAATCCGGCCATCGCGATGGCGGCCTCCGTGGTGCGGCCGACGGCGACGTCCCCGACGAGGACGCGGTTGTACGCCGGGACGGACTCCTCGCCGAGCACGAGCAGCTCGATGTGGCCGGCCCGGACGGCGGGACGCAGCTCCTCGACCAGCCGGGCCGCGACGGGTCCGAACCCGACGACGACCACGCGTTCGGGTGCCTCGACGACGCTCATACGGTGGGAACCTCCTCCTCGGGGGTGACGCGTACCGCGGTGGTCTTGAACTCCGGCATCCCCGAGACCGGATCGGTGGCGTCGCGGGTGACGAGGTTGGCCCGCTGCGCGCCGGGGAAGTGGAACGGCAGGAACGCGGTGTCGGGGCGGACGCCGTCGGTGAGCAGCACCCGTGCCCGCGCGGTCCCGGTCCCGCTCGCGACCCGGGCCCACTGGCCGTCGACGAGACCGAGCCGGTCCGCCGTCGCCGGGTGCAGCTCGAGCCGTGCCTCCGGCTGGGCCCGGTCCAGCTCGGGCACCAGGCGGGTCTGGGCCCCGGACTGGTAGTGCTCGAGCAGCCGTCCGGTGACCAGGGTCAGCGCCCCCGGACCGGCGTCCCCGGCCGGGGTGACCGGTACGAGCCGCGCCCGGCCGTCCGGGTGACCGAAGTCCTCGAGGAACAGCCGCGGGGTCCCGACCGAGCCTGCCGGGCACGGCCAGTGCACGCCGTCGCCCGACTCCAGGAGCGCGTAGCCGATGCCGGAGTAGTCGGCCGGTCCGCCGGCCGAGGCCCGGGCCAGCTCGTCGAAGACCCGCTCGGCGGCGGCGTCGAAGGTGGTCGGTGCGTCGAGCCGGCGGGCCAGCTCGGCGAGGATCCACAGCTCGTCACGGGCGCCGTCGGGCACCGCGGCGGCGCGCCGGCGGCGGACCACCCGACCCTCCAGAGTCGTCATGGTGCCCTCCTCCTCGGCCCACTGCGGCACCGGCAGGACCAGGTCCGCCTCCGCGGCGGTCTCCGAGAGGACGAAATCGGCCACGACGAGGAAGTCCAGGCGCCGCAGGGCGTCGGTGACGGCGCCGGCGTCCGGTGCGGACACCGCCGGGTTGGAGCCGTGCACGAGCAGGCAGCGCACGCCGTCGGGCCGGCCGAGGGAGCGCAGCATCTCGACCGCGGGCAACCCCGGGCCGGGCAGGGACTCCTCGGGCACGCCCCACACCCCGGCGACGTGGGCCCGGGCCGCGGGGTCGGTGATGGAGCGGTAGCCGGGCAGCTGGTCGCACTTCTGGCCGTGCTCGCGCCCGCCCTGGCCGTTGCCCTGGCCGGTGAGGGTCCCGTAGCCGGAGCCGGCGCGGCCGGGCAGCCCGAGCAGCAGCGCCAGGTTGATCGCGGCGGTGGCGGTGTCGGTGCCGTTGACGTGCTGCTCGACGCCGCGCCCGGTCAGGACGTAGGCACCACCGCCCGCGAGCCGGTGCGCGGTGGTGCGGATGGTCTCGGCCGGCACCCCGGTGATCCCCGCGACCCGCTGGGGCCACCAGGTGGTGAGGCTGCGCACGAGCGCTTCGTACCCGGTGGTGCGGGACTCGACGAACCCGGTGTCGACCAGCCCCTCGTTGACGATGACGTGGCACAGCCCGAGCAGCAGCGCGAGGTCGGTGCCCGGCGCGGGCTGCACGTGCAGACCGGAGCCGTCCGCCGTCAGGGCCGCCGTCGCCGAGCGTCGCGGGTCGACGACGACCAGCCCCCCGCGCGCCCGGGCGCCGGCGAGGTGCTGGACGAACGGAGGCATGGTGTCGGCGACGTTGCTGCCCAGCAGCATGACCGTCTGGGCGTCGTCGAGGTCCGCGACGGGGAACGGCAGGCCGCGGTCGGTCCCGAGCGAGCGCCGGGAGGCCGCCGCGGCCGAGGACATGCAGAACCGGCCGTTGTAGTCGATGCGGGACGTACCGACACCGACGCGGGCGAACTTGCCCAGCTGGTAGGCCTTCTCGTTGGTCAGCCCGCCGCTGCCGAACACCCCGACGGCGTCCGCGCCGTACGAGGCGCGGGTCCGGCGGATCGCGTCGGCGGCCGCGTCCAGGGCCTCGTCCCAGCCGACCGGGTGGAGCTCGCCGTCGTCGCCGCGCAGCAGGGGCGCGGTGAGGCGGTGGGCCGACGTGAGCAGCTCGGCGGAGGACCAACCCTTGCGGCACAGGCCACCGCGGTTGGTCGGAAAGTCGCGGCCCGTGACCTGGAGCCGGTGCTCGTCCGGGGTGAGGGCCATCGCGCACTGCAGCGCGCAGTACGGGCAATGGGTCTCGGTCGAGGCGGCCATCAGACTCCTGCCTTGGCGAAGGGCGAGCCGGGCCGCAGGTAGCAGACGGCGACGACGGCGGTCATGACGACGTAGGCGGCGACGAAGCCGTGGAACGCGGCGTCGTAGCTGCCGGTGGACGTCACCGACAGGCCGAGGACCTGGGGGACGACAAAACCGCCGTAGGCCCCGATCGCCGAGATCAGCCCGAGCGCCGCCGAACCGGCCCGTTCGCGGCCCCGGACGGCGAAGATTGTCGGGATCATCTTGTAGGTGGCGCCGTTGCCGAACCCGCTCGCGGTGAACAGCACGAGGAACAGGGCCAGGAACAGCCAGAAGTTCGCCAGCGGCAGGGTCAGCACCACCGCCGTCGCCAGGATCGCCATGGCGAGGAACGCCGCGGCTGCCATGCGTGCCCCGCCGTACCGGTCCGCGACCCGCCCGCCCCAGGGCCGGGTGAGCGAGCCGACCAGCGGGCCGAGGAACGACAGCGAGAGTGCCGCCCCGCCGACGGCGAAGGTGGAGAAGTCGGGGAAGACGTCGGCGATGAGCTTCGGGAACACGGCGGAGAAGCCGATGAAGGAGCCGAACGTGCCGATGTAGAGGAACGACATGACCCACAGGTGCGGCTCGCGCAGGGCCGCCAGCGAGCCGGCGACGTCGCCGTGCGCGTCCGAGAGGTTGTGCATGTGGCGACGTGCGCCCCAGGCGGCGACGAGGATCAGCGGCACCCACACCAGGCCGGCGAGGGGCAGGCGGAGCGTCGCGACCGCGCCGGCACTGATGACGATCGGCACCACGAGCTGGGCGACGGCGGCGCCGACGTTGCCGCCCGCGGCGTTGAGCCCGAGCGCCCAGCCCTTCTCGCGGCGCGGGTAGAAGTAGGTGATGTTGGCCATCGAGGAGGCGAAGTTGCCGCCGCCGAACCCGGCCAGCGCCGCGAGGAGCAGCAAGACACCGAAGGAGGTCGAGGGGTCGGCGACGACGACCGCGAGGCCCACCGCCGGCACGAGCAGCAGCAGCGCCGAGATCGTCGTCCAGTTCCGGCCGCCGAGCAGCGGCACCATGAACGTGTACGGGATGCGCAGCGTCGCCCCGACGAGGCTCGGCATGGAGATGAGCCAGAACACCTGCGAGGAGGACAGGTCGAACCCTGCCGCCGGCAGCTGTACGGCGACGATCGACCACAGCTGCCAGACGACGAAGCCGAGGAACTCGCAGAAGACCGACCAGCGGAGGTTCACGCCGGCGATGAGGCGGCCCGGACCGGCCCACTGTGCCGCGTCCTCCGGGTCCCACCCGTCGAGCCAGCGTCCGGGCCGCTCACGGAGCCCCCGGACGGTCGAGCCGTACATCTGCTGAGCTGTCATGTCAGGCCTCCAGTCGGTACCCGCGCTTGACGACCGTGGCCACCAGCCGTGGGTCGGGCAGCGACTGGCGCAGCCGGGTCATCGCCATGTCGAGCGCGTGCTCGTTCCCGCCCTCCGGCAGGTGCTTGATGAGCTCGGCGCGGCTGAGGATTCCCCCGTGGGCGGCGACCAGGGCACGGAAGATCGCCAGCGGTGCCGGGGCGAGGGTGCCTTGGGCGCCGTCGAGCACGACGGAGCGGCCGCGCAGCTGCACCGGCCCGAGGCCGGTGTCGACCTCGGTGACGTGGTGCTCGGCCAGGTGCTCGCACACGAGGCGGATGAGCGCCCCCATGCGATACCGCTCCGGGATGATCGGCTCGACGCCGGCCGCCAGCAGCGGACCGGCCGTCACGGGGCCGACGGCGGCCGCGACGACGTCGGTCCGAAAGGCCTCGAGAAGCCCATCAAGGTGCCCGAGCGCGGCGGCACGTCCGAGGAACGCGTCCACGGCCGGTGCCGAGGTGAACGTGGCGACGTCGATCTGGCGCGAGCGCACCGCGTCGACGAGTCGTGGGAGCTTGTCCACCCCTTCAGGCTCGACCCAACGGTAGGGCTCGACGGTGAGGACGGTCGCGCCGGCGTCGCGAAGCCGGTCCAGCTGCTCGCTGTCCGTGTACCCGTGCAGCTGGACCGCGACCGTCGTGCCTGCCACGCCCTCGGCAAGGAGCATGTCGACGACGGAGGAGGTCCGCTCGTCGGAGGCGATGCCGGTGTCGTTGAGACCGGCGGCGCGCACGGCACCGCGGGCCTTGGGCCCGCGGACGAAGACCCGCGAGTCCTCGAGGCGCGCGACGAAGTCCTCGCCGACACCGGCCGCGTCCGCGGCCTCCATCCAGCGACGCATCCCGTACGCGGTGGTGACGACGGTGACGTCCGGACGGGCCTCGACCAGCGCACGGGTGTCGGCGACCAGCTGGACGTCCTCGGCCACCGGCGCGATCTGCAGCGCCGGCGCGTGCAGGACGTCCGCGCCGCGCCGCTCGAAGGCGGCGATGAGGTCGGCGGAGCGCCGGTCGGAGGTCACTCCCACCCGGAAACCGGCGAGCTCCGGCCCGGTGTCCACGGCCGCCGCGGGGGCGGTCACGCGCTCGCCCCGGCGAGGGTGTCGACGGCGCCGGCCAGCTCGGCGGGACAGCCGCGGCCGAGCCGGACCACCTCGCCGATGACCACGACGGCGGGCGAGGCGCAGCCGGCCACCGCCCCGCGCGCGGCCTCCCCGAGCGTCGCGTACGTCGTCGCCTGGTCCATGCGGTAGCCGCGCTCCACCACGGCGACCGGGGTGGTATCCCGCAGACCGGCCCGGCGCAGACCCGCGAGGAGGTGGTTCAGGGTGCCGATGCCCATGAGGACGACGATCGTGCCGCCGAGCCCGGCGAGGTGGGCGTGCTCGGCGTCGGTCAGCGGGGCGTGCCCGGAGACGACCGTGAAGGTGTGGGTGACGTCGCGGTGGGTGACCGGGATGTCGGCGGAGGCGGGCACCGCGATCGCGCTCGTGACGCCGGGGACCACGGACACCGGGATGCCGGCGTCCAGGGCGGCGCCCAGTTCCTCGCGTCCACGACCGAAGACGAACGGGTCGCCGCCCTTGAGACGGACGACCGTCTTGCCGGCACGGGCGTGCGCGATCAGCATCTCCTCGATCTGCGCCTGCGGGACGGCGTGGTGGCCGGGCCGCTTGCCGACGTCGACGAGCTCCGCACCGCCGGTCAGCTCGCGCAGCTCCCGCCAGGGCGACAGCCGATCGTGCAGGACGACGTCGGCCTCGCGCAGCGCGGTGCGGGCGGCGACGGTGAGGAGCTCGGGGGTGCCGGGGCCGCCGCCGACCAGCACGATCTGCCCGCCCGGAGCGGCGGCCTGCTCCGTCACGACGACACGGCGGCGGCCCAGGTCGGTGACGTGCGGCCTCCAGGCGGGGTCGCCGTCGGCCACGGCGACGGCGAGCGAGACGCCGTCGAGGTCGACGCCGGCCGCCTCAGCGGGCGAGGTCGCGGCCCGGACGGTGGCGCCCGCGGCGGCGTAGCGGCGCAGCGCCCGGCGGGAGGCGTGCGCCTCGCCGAGGACGAGAACGGTGTGACCGGTGAGGTCGGCGTCGAGCAGCACGCTCAGCCCTCCTGGTCGCGGACGGGGATGTGCAGGCCGGCGACGAGCACCGGTGCCTGCGGGGCGGTGGGGTCCGGCTCCACGCCGGGCTCGAGGACCCCGTCGCGCTCGGCCTCGGTGGCCGGGCGTCGCTGGTCGCGCTCGCGGACGTAGACGGTGGTGTCGTCGGGCTCGGTGGGGGCGTTGACGAAGGAGCGGAAACGGCGCAGCCGGTCCGGGTCCTTCAGGGTCGCGGCCCACTCGTCCTCGTAGTTCTCCACGTGGCGGGCCATGGCCGCCTCGAGGTCCGCGCCGATGCCGAGCGAGTCCTCGACGACGACCTGGTGGACGTGGTCGATGCCGCCGTCGAGGTCGGCCATCCAGTGCGCGGTGCGCTGCAGGCGGTCGGCGGTGCGCACGTAGTACATGAGGTAGCGGTCGATGTACGTGATGAGAGCGTCGTCGCCGAGGTCCCTGGCGAGCAGCTGGCCGTGCGCGGGGTTCGCGCCGCCGTTGCCCCCGACGTAGAGGTTCCAGCCGTCGGAGGTGGCGATGACGCCGACGTCCTTGGCGCGGGCCTCGGCGCACTCGCGGGCGCAGCCGGAGACGCCCATCTTGAGCTTGTGCGGCGAGCGCAGGCCGCGATAGCGCAGCTCCAGCTGGATGGCCATGGACACCGAGTCCTGCACGCCGTAGCGGCACCAGATGGAGCCGACGCAGGACTTCACGTTCCGCAGTGCCTTGCCGTAGGCGTGGCCGGACTCGAAGCCGGCGTCGACGAGCTCCTTCCAGATGTCGGGGAGCTGCTCCAGGCGGGCGCCGAACATGTCGATCCGCAGCGCGCCGGTGATCTTGGTGTACAGGCCGTACGTCTCGGCGACGCGGGCGATGACGGCGAGCTTGGCCGGCGTGATCTCGCCGCCCGGCACCCGGGGCACCACCGAGTAGGTACCGTCCTTCTGCATGTTGGCCAGGGCGCGGTCGTTGGTGTCCTGCAGGGCGCCGCGTCCGGCGTCGAGCACGTACTCGGTGTGCTGCGAGGCGAGGATCGAGGCGACGGTCGGCTTGCACACGTCGCAGCCCCGTCCGGTCCCGAACCGGGCGAGGATCTCCTCGAAGGAGCCCAGCCCGACGGCTCGGACCGACTCGAACAGCTCGGCCCGCGACATCGGGAAGTGCTCGCACATGGCGTTCGAGACCTCGACGCCGGCCTTGGTCAGCTCGGAGTCGAGGGTCTTCTTGAGCACCGGTAGGCACGAGCCGCACTGTGTGCCGGCCCGCGTGCACGACTTCAGCGCGGCGATGTCGTGGCACGGTGCCTCCACCCCCGGGCCCTCGCCGGCGATGGCGGCGCGCACGGTCCCGACGGAGACGTTGTTGCAGGAACAGAGCGGTGCGTCGTCCGGCAGCTCGGTGTCCGGCGCCTCACCGCCGCCCGCCGAGAGGTAGGCGCCGGGTTCGCCGCCCAGCTCGCGGCCGAGCAGCGGGCGCAGCGACGTGTAGGGCGTGGCGTCGCCGACGAAGATGCCGCCCAGCAAGGTCTTGGCGTCGTCGGTGGTGACGATCTTCTGGTACAGGCCACGCGCCGGGTCGGCGTAGACGATCTCGAGCGCACGCTCCGCCGTGGCGAACGCGTCGCCGAAGCTGGCGACGTCGACCCCGGCGAGCTTGAGCTTGGTGGCGGTGTCGGGGCCCGGGTAGGTGGCGGACCCGCCGGCCAGCCGGTCGGCGCACACCTCGGCCATCGTGTTGGCGGGGGCGACCAGGCCGACGCACGTGCCGTCGTAGCAGGCGACCTCGCCGATCGCCCACACGCCCGGGACGGACGTGGCGGTGGTCTCGTCGATGACGGCGCCGCCGCGGGGCCCGATCTCGAGCTCGGCCTCGCGCGCCAGCTCGTCGCGGGGCCGCACCCCGATGGCGACGACGACCATCTCGGCCTCGATCGGGTCGTCGTCCTTCAGGGCCACGCCGATCACGGCGCCCGACTCGTCGACGAGCACGTCGGTGGGCATGACGCCGCAGCGGACCCTGAGGCCGGCGGAGTCGATGAGGCGGCCGAGGGCCTGGCCGCCGCCCTCGTCGATCTGGGCGTTCATGAGCCAGCCCGCCACGTTGACCACCGTCGGATCGGCACCGAGGTCGGCGAGCCCGCCGGCCGCCTCCAGACCCAGCAGGCCGCCGCCGGCGACGACGACGCGCGGCGGCCGGCCCAGCTCGACACGCAGTCGCTGCACCTCGGCCGCGATGATCGCGACATCCTCGAGCGTGCGGTAGACGTGGGCCGCCTCCGCGCCCGGCACGGGCAGGGTGGCCGCCTTCGACCCGGTGGCGAGCACGAGGTCGTCGTAGGCGAGCCTCTGCTCGCCGTCGGGGCCGGTGGTCCGGACCGTGCTGCGGGCGGTGTCGATCGCCGTCGCGCGGGTGCCGGTGCGCAGCTCGACGGCGGGGCTGTCCCACAGCTGCCGGTCCAGGGTGAGGTCGACGGGCTCCGAGTCGGTACCGGTGAGCGCCCTCGACAGGGCGACGCGGTCGTAGGGCAGCCACGGCTCCTCGGTGAGGACGGTCAGCCGGGTCGGGATCGGCGCGTCCAGGCCACGAGCACACATCGCCTCGACGAACCGGTTGGCGGCCGGGCCGCCGCCCACGACGACGACGTGGCGCTGGGACTGGCTGGTGAAGGTCGGCATGCTGCCCGACCGTAGGCGGGCGCCGTTTCGCCGCCGTCTCCGCGGTGTAAACCGGCCGTGACATCGGCTTCACGGGTCGGCGCAAGAGGTGTGAGGAGAAGTTTACGGACCCGCAACAGGCCTCGTTCGGTGGTGAAACATGGCGAACCTAGCGTCGCCGCCATGACTGACACGCTCGTGGATGTCCATGTACCGACCGTGCAGACCTGGCACCAGGTCTGCCGCCTCGACGACCTCGAGCCGGCCTGGGGCGAGGCGGCGGTGGTGGCCGGCCGTCAGGTCGCGCTCGTCCGGCTCGGGGACCGGACCGTGCGCGCCGTCGCCCACCGCGACCCGGACACCGGCGCCCAGGTGATGGCGCGCGGCATCGTCGGTTCCCGGGTCGTCGACGGCGAGGACCGGCCGACGCTGGCCTCACCTCTGCACAAGCAGGTCTACGACCTGGCCACCGGCGCGTGCTACACCACCGAGGAGCTGAGCCTGGAGACCTATCCGGTGCGGGTGGTCGACGGGATCGTCGAGCTCGGCCTGGTGACGGCGCCGGCAATGCTGGCCTGCTCGCACGGCACCTCCTCGCCGGCCGGGCGGGCGGCGATCTCCCGGCTCGTCGCGGCGGTGAGCGAGCGTCGCCCCGACGTCCGCGTCGAGGCCTCGTTCGTCGACGTCCAGGAGCCCGACGTGCCCACCTCGCTCGCCGGCCTGGGGGAGCGGGACGTGCGGGTGGTGCCGCTGCTCCTCTCGGCCGGCTACCACGTGCACGTCGACCTCGCCCGGGCGGCCCGCGAGGCGCCCGCCGCCGAGGTGACGGCGGCGCTCGGGCCGGACATGCGCCTCGCCGCCGTCCTCGCCAGGCGTCTCGCCGATTCCGGCCTGCGGCGTGGCGACCGGGTGGTGCTCGGGTGCGCCGGGTCCTCGGACGGCCGCGCCGTCGAGGACTGCGAGGAGACGGCCCGTCTGCTGGCGGCCCTGCTGGGCCGGCCGGTGAGCTGCGGATACATCTCGGCGGCGAGCCCCAGGCTGGCGGACGCGGTCGCCCAGGCCCGCACCGAGACCGCCGACGACGCACGCGTCGTGGTGGCGACGTACCTCCTCGCGCCGGGCTACTTCGCCGACCTGGCCGCCGGGTGCGGCGCCGACGTGGTGACCGAGCCACTGCTCACCGCGGAGGGCGAGCCGCCCGCCGAGCTGATCGAGCTGGTCCTGGAGCGTTTCGGCGCCTGACCATCGGCCCTGACATCATGGGCCCATGACGAGCCTGACCGCCCACCGCAGCGACGAGCCCGCCGACGTGCCGGAGGCGCTGCGCACCGCCCGGCGCACGATCGACAACATCGACGCCGCGCTGGTGCACATGCTGGCCGAGCGGTTCCGCTGCACCAAGCAGGTCGGAGTCATCAAGGCCGACCTCGGGCTGCCGTCCTCCGACCCCGAGCGGGAGCGCCGTCAGGTGGCGAGGCTGCGCGCGCTGGCCGAGGAGGCCGGCCTGGACCCGGTCTTCGCCGAGAAGTTTCTCGGGTTCATCGTCGAAGAGGTCATCCGGCACCACGAGGACATCGCGGCCACGCGCGGGGACTAGCCCCGGAGGGACTAGCGTTTCGGCGGCGGGTCGTCCAGCTCGCTCTCGACCACGGTCGCGGCCGCGCCGTCCGGCCCGCCCAGGACCTCAAGGTCGCCGCGCACCCGACCCGCCGCGCGCAGGTCGCCGAGCGCGGAGTGGACCATCTCGATCGCCTCGGCGGGCAGCTGGAGGCGAACCCGCGCGAACGTCGTGCGCTGGGAGACCTTGGCCTCGGACTTGACCTTGCGCAGGGCCGCCAGGGCGGCGCCGCTGACCTGGACAAGGCGAGCGTCGCCGGCCGTGTCGTGCGAGCTCGCCGCGGCGCGCAGGGAACCCGCGGTCGGCCAGCCGGCGCGGTGGACGGATCCGGTGCGGTACCAGCTCCAGACCTCCTCGGTGGCGAACGGCAGGACCGGGGCGAAGAGCCGCAGGAATGTGTCGACGGCGATCGCCAGCGCGGCGCGTGCCGAGGCAGCCTCGGAGCCCGGCAGGACGCCGTCGCGGTTGTAGGCGCGGTCCTTGACCAGCTCGAGATAGTCGTCGCAGAACGTCCAGAAGTAGGTCTCGGTCGCCTCCAGCGCACGGGTGTGGTCGTAGTTCTCGAACGCTGCCGTGGCGGTCTCGACCACGTCCGCGAGCCCGGCGAGCATGGCCCGGTCGATCGGGGCCGTGACGACCCCCGGGTCCAGCACCAGGTCGGCGTCCCCACCCATGGTGAGTGCGAACTTCGAGGCGTTGAGGATCTTGATGGCCAGGCGACGGCCGATCTTCATCTGGCCGACCTCGAACGCGGCGTCCGTCCCGAGGCGGGCCGAGGCCGCCCAGTACCGGACGGCGTCCGAACCGTGCTCCTCGAGGAGCGTCATCGGAGTGACGACGTTGCCCTTGGACTTCGACATCTTCTTGCGATCGGGATCGAGGATCCACCCGGAGATGGCGGCGTGCTTCCACGGCAGCGCACCGAACTCCAGGTGCGCGCGGACCACCGTCGAGAACAGCCAGGTGCGGATGATGTCCTGGCCCTGGGGTCGCAGGTCCATCGGGTAGACCCGCTCGAACAGGTCGGTGTCGCGCAGCCAGCCGCCGGCGATCTGCGGGGAGAGCGACGAGGTCGCCCAGGTGTCCATGATGTCGACCTCGCCGACGAAGCCGCCGGGCTTGCCGCGCTGGTCCTCGGTGTAGCCGGCGGGGACGTCGATGCTGGGGTCGATCGGCAGGGAGTCCTCGCCGGGGCTGAGGACGGCGTCGTGGTCCACCTCGCCGTCGTCCCCGACCCCGTACCAGAGGGGGATGGGGACGCCGAAGAACCGCTGCCGGGAGACGAGCCAGTCGGTGTTGAGGCCGCCCACCCAGTTGTCGTAGCGGACGCGCATGAAGTCGGGGTGGAAGTCCAGCTCCCTGCCCCGGGCGATGAGGTTCTCGCGGATATCCGTGCCGTTGCCCTCGGTGTAGGGGCGACCACCGTTGCGGATGTACCACTGGCGGGAGGTCACGATCTCGAGCGGCTTGTCGCCCTTCTCGAAGAAGTTCGCCTTGCGCTGGACCGGCTTGGGTTCGCCGATCAGGTCGCCGGAGGCCTGCAGCGCCTCGACGGCGACCCCGCGGGCGGAGAACGTCGTCTTCCCGGCCATCTCGGCGTAGGCGTCGCGGCCCGCCTCGGTGGTGATCCACTCGGGCGTCTCGCGCACGAGGCGGCCGTTCTTGCCGACGATCGGGCGAGTGGGCAGATCGAGCTCGCGCCACCACTGGACGTCGGTGAGGTCGCCGAACGTGCAGCACATGGCGATGCCTGCGCCCTTGTCCATCTCGGCGGCCGGGTGGGCCAGGACGGGCAGCTCGACACCGAAAACGGGTGAGGTGACCGTGGTACCGAACAGCGGCTGGTACCGCTCGTCGTCCGGGTGGGCGATCAGGGCGACGCAGGCCGGCAGCAGCTCGGGCCGGGTGGTCTCGATGGCGACGGTCGACGGACCGCCGGCGGCGTCCTTGCGATGGAACGTCACCTCATGGAAGTGGCCCGGGTAGTCGCGTGCCTCGAGCTCGGCCTGGGCGACGGCGGTCTGGAAGGTGACGTCCCACAGCCCAGGGGCCTGGGCCTGGTAGGCCTCGCCGCGCGCCAGGTTGCGCAGGAACGCCGCCTGGGCGACCTGCTGGGCGTCCTTGCCGATGGTCTGGTAGTGGTGCCGCCAGTCGACCGAGAGGCCGAGGTAGCGCCAGAGCGCCTCGAACTGCTGCTCGTCCTCGACCGTCAGGCGCTCGCACAGCTCGATGAAGTTCCGGCGGCTGATCGGGATCTGGTCGGCGGCCTTGACCGACTTGCCCTCACCGCCGGTGTGCGGGGGTTCGAAGTCGGGCTCGTAGGGCAACGAGGGGTCGCAGCGGACCCCGAAGTAGTTCTGGACGCGTCGCTCGGTGGGCAGGCCGTTGTCGTCCCAGCCCATCGGGTAGAAGACCGCCTTGCCGCGCATGCGGTGGTAGCGGGCGAGGACGTCGGTGTGGGTGTAGCTGAAGACGTGGCCGACGTGCAGCGAGCCGGAGACCGTGGGCGGCGGGGTGTCGATGGAGTACACCTGCTCGCGCGGGGCCGAGCGGTCGAAGGCGTACGTGGCGTCCTGCGTCCACCGCTCGTTCCAGCGGTCCTCGAGACCGTCGGTGCTGACCTTGTCCGGTACCGACGGCGACGGGAGGTGCTCGGCGTCGTCACGGGTGGTCAGCTGTGTCTCGTTCATGGTTCCGGATTGTTCCATGCAGGCGCAGGTGGACGTGTCCGGGTCTCGTCAGTCACCCGCACGAACGGTCGGCGCGGGGCCGGAGCCGCCCGGGTCCACGTCGGAGAACCGCGCGATGGTGGCGTCGGCCCGGCGGACGCGGGCGAGCGGGTGCCCGGTCAGGGCGTCGTCGAGGAACTCGTAGTGCTCGGCGGTCTCGCGTGCCGCCATGTCGCCGGTTCGGGCGGCCGCGACGGTGCCGTGCCACCAGTCCGCGATATCGCCCCAGCCGGGCGCGGCCAACGATCCGCCGAAGTGCCGGACCGCCAGCGCCGAGCAGAGCACGGCGAAGCGCAGGCGTCGCTGCAGGTCCCAGTCCTGCAGGGTGCCGGTGACCAGGGCGGCGGCGAAGACGTCACCGGCACCGGTGGCGTCGAGCGCGTGCACCTCGAGGGGTTCGACACGCACCTCCTCGCCGGTCGAGGCGTCGACCGCGACGGCGCCGTCGCCACCCATCGTCACCACGGCGAGCGGAACATGGGCTGCCAGTGCCCGGGCGGCGTCGACGGGGGTGTCGGTGCGGGTGTAGCCCATGGCCTCGACGGCGTTCGGCGTGAAGGCGTGGCAGCCCTCGAGCATCGCGAGCCGTGCGGGGTCCCAGCTCTCGTCGGGGTCCCAGCCGGCGCCCGCGAAGACCAGCGAGCCGGCGTCGGCGACGGTCTGCCACCACGGGTCCGAGCCGGGGCCGGTCAGCTCGGCCACGACGGCGCGGGCCGGGCGCGCGGAGGCGACCAGCGTGCCCGCCGGTTCGGGTCCGTCGTGACCGTGGCTGATCATGGCGCGGTCACCGTCGAGCGCGAGGGAGACCGTGACGGAGGTGTGCCAGTGCCGGTAGCGGCGCGAGGCGCTGAGGTCCACGGCCTCCTGCTGTCCAAGCACGTTCCAGAGCCAGTCGGCGTAGGCGTCGTCGCCGAACGCGGCCGCGAGCCCGGTTCTGGTGCCGAGCCGGGAGGCGGCGACGGCCAGGTTCGCGATGCCGCCGGGGGCGGTGCCCATGCCGTCCGCCCAGACCTCGGTGCCCGCGACCGGTCCGTGGGGCAGGCCGGTGAAGACGAGGTCGAAGAAGACGGGTCCGGTGACCAGGAGGTCGAGTGGTCCCGGGGTGGGCTCCTGCTCGGCGTTGGTCATGATGGCCATGATCCTGCCATCCGGGACTAGCGTGGCGACAGTGAAAATGACGATTCTGGGCGGCGGCGGGTTCCGAGTGCCGCTCGTGTACGAGGCGGTGGTCGCCGCCCGTGAGCGCGTGGCCGTGGACGAGGTGGTCCTGCACGACGACGACGCGGCCCGTCTGGAGGTCATGAGACAGGTCCTGGCGCAGCTCGGCGGAACGCCCCGGGTGACGGCCACGACCGAGCTCACCGTCGCCGTCGCCGGTGCCGACGTCATCTTCTCCGCGATCCGGGTGGGCGGCACGGCCGGGCGCACGCGTGACGAACGGGAGGCGCTCGCGGAGGGCCTGCTCGGCCAGGAGACGGTCGGGCCGGGTGGCCTGGCGTACGCGATGCGCACCGTGCCGGTGGTCGACCGGATCGCCGAGACGATCGCGGAGCATGCGCCGCAGGCGTGGACGATCAGCTTCACCAATCCCGCCTCGATCGTCACGGAGGCGATGCGCGACCACCTGGGGGAGCGGGTGGTGGGCATCTGCGACACCCCGATCTCACTGGTGCGGCGGGCGCTGCGGGCCGTCGGCCGGGATGCGCGGGCGTTCGACACCGGTGCCGTGGAGATCGACTACGCGGGGCTGAACCACCTCGGCTGGCTGCGTGGCCTGCGGGCCGCGGGGGGCGGGGAGGACCTCCTCCCGGGGCTGCTCGCGGACGACGCGGCGCTTGCGGGCCTGGAGGAGGCCCGGCTGATGGGTCCCGACTGGTTGCGGACGATCGGCGCGCTGCCCAACGAGTACCTGTACTACTACGACTTCACGCGGGAGGCCGTGGCCGGGATCGCGGCGAGCGAGCGCACCCGTGGGGAGTTCCTGCTGGCGCAGCAGGCGTCGTTCTACGAGCGGGCGGCCGCCGAGCCCGAGCGTGCGTTGGAGCTCTGGCGGGCGGCGCTCGCCGAGCGGGAGGCCACCTACATGGCCACGGAGCGGGAGTCGCAGGACGCGGGGGAGCGGGCGGAGGAGGACCTCGGCGGCGGATACCACGAGGTCGCTGTGGACCTCATGGCGGCCCTGCTCGGCGGCGAGGAGCACCGGATGATCCTCGACGTGGGCAACGCTGCGCCGGACGGTTCGCCGATCGTGGCGGGCCTGCCGGCGGACGCCGTCGTCGAGGTGCCGGTGCGGGCCGACGGCGCGGGTGTCCGCCCCCTGGCAGGGACCAGCCCGCTGGAGCCGGTGATGCTCGCGCGGGTGCAGGCGGTCAAGGCCTGCGAGCGGCTCGTCATCGAGGCGGCGCGGTCGCGTTCGGAGGAGACGGCGTGGAAGGCCTTCGCGTTCCACCCGCTGGTGGACAGCGCTGCCGTGGCCCGGCGGCTCGTCGAGCGCTACCTGTAGTCCCGGGCTGCGGGCCCCCGGCTGCGCGCGTGGGTGACCTGCGAGAAGGTTGGAGCCGCAGTCCCGACGAGGAGGAGCACATGAGCATCCACCACTGGTCGCCCGACGACGCGAAGGAGTCGACCGACTACCGGCGCGTGCTGTGGACCGGAGAGCACAGCCAGATGGTCGTCATGACGATCGAGCCGGGGGACGACATCGGGGAGGAGACCCACCCCGACAATGATCAGATCCTCAGCTTCGTCTCCGGGTCCGGCAAGGCGGTCGTCGACGGCGACGAGAAGTTCGTGGCGGCCGGCGATGTCGTCGCGGTGCCCGCCGGCGCGCAGCACAACTTCATCAACGTCGGCCACAGCCCGCTCGTGCTCTACACCGTCTACGGTCCGGCCCACCACGCCGATGGTGCGGTGCATCCGACCAAGGAGGACGCCGAGGCTGCCGAGGCGTCCGGTCAGGACGAGCCGCCTGGCTGAGCAAGGTCGCCGTGCGCCGGTGACGCTCTGAGTGAAAGGCCCTGCCCGGAGGTGGTGGCCACCTGACAGGATTGGGTCATGACTCTGACGATCGGTTATGCGGCCGCGCTCGAGCAGTTCCACCCGACGGAGGCCGTCGAGCTCTCGGCGCTGGCGGAGCACCACGGGTTCTCCGGCGTCATGGCGGCGGACCACTTCCAGCCGTGGACCCCGACCCAGGGCCAGGCGGCGTTCGTGTGGAACGTACTGACCGCCGTCGGGGAGCGGACGAAGGGGGACTTCGGACCCGGCGTGACCGCCCCGACGTTCCGGTGGCACCCCGCGATGGTCGCGCAGGCCTCGGCGACGGCGGCGGCGATGTACCCGGGACGGCACTGGCTCGGCCTCGGGTCGGGAGAGGCGCTCAACGAGCACATCATGGCCGGGTACTGGCCGGAGGCGCCGGAGCGCATCAACCGGATGTTCGAGGCGATCGAGATCATCCGCAAGCTCTTCACGAACTCGCTGGCCGGCAAGGACGCCAAGCACTCCGGCCAGTTCTACAAGCTCGAGTCGACCCGGTTGTGGACGATGCCGGAGGAGGCGCCCCCGATCTTCGTCGCCACCGGCGGCCCCGTGACCGCGCGGCGGGCCGGCAAGCACGCCGACGGGCTCATCACGGTCGGCGCGCCGCTGGAGAAGATCTCCGGACTGTTCGAGAAGTTCGCCTCCGGGGCGAAGGAGGCCGGCAAGGACGCCGACTCCATGCCGAAGGCCCTGCAGCTGCACGTGTCGTGGGCGCCGACGGACGAGGAGGCGCTGGCCAACGCGATGACCGAGTGGCCGAACGGCGGGATGAAGTTCCCGAAGGCCGACGTCCGCTCCCCGTTCGACTTCGCCGCGATGGCGAAGATGGTCCGTGAGGAGGACTTCGCCGGTCGGATGGTGATCTCCTCGGACCCGGACGAGCATCGTGCCGAGATCCAGCGCTACGTCGACCTCGGGTTCGACCGGATCTACCTGCACAACGTCGGGCGCAACCAGGCGGAGTGGATGGAGGTCTTCGGTCGCGACGTCCTGCCGAAGCTCAACCGGTGAGCGCCGAGCCGAGCGGCGGCAGCGCCGTGATGGCCGTCGCCCCCGAGGGCGTGCCCAACGTCACCGCGAGCGACGATCTCGCCGCTCTGTTGACGCCGGTGCTGCACGGTGTGGTGTGGCCGGACGGGACCGCCGGCGTGGGGGACGGCGACGTCGTCGTCATCTCGTCGAAGGTGGTCTCCAAGGCCGAGGGGCGTCTGGTGGCCGCTCGGGACGACGCCGAGCGCGAGTCCGCGATCGACGGGGAGACCGTCCGCGTGGTCGCTGAGCGGCCTAAGCCCGACGGCGGACGACTGCGGATCGTGGAGAACCGCCTCGGCCTCGTGATGGCGGCGGCCGGCGTCGACACGTCGGACGTCCCTCCGGGCACCGCTCTGCTGCTGCCGGAAGACCCGGACGAGTCGGCGCGACAGATCCGCCGTGGTCTGAACGCACGCCTCGGCTCGCGACCGGGCGTGATCGTCTCCGACACGGCGGGCCGGCCGTGGCGCCGCGGGGTCGTCGACATGGCGATCGGCGCGGCCGGCATCACCGTGCTCTCCGACCTGCGTGGGACCCGCGACCAGTACGGGCGCGAGCTGGAGACCACCGTCATCGGCGTGGCCGACGAGATCGCGGCGGCGGCCGAGCTCGTCAAGGGCAAGATCTCGGGGCGCCCTGTCGCCGTCGTGCGCGGCATGGCCCATGTGGTGACCGCGGAGGACGGCGAGGGCGCGGGGTCGCTGGTGCGCCCGCCCGAGGAGGACATGTTCCGCCGGGGCGTCAGGGAGACCTGACCGGTCAGCGTTTTGGCAGTCGGTCGAGGTCCAGGCGGGCATCACGGGCAAGGAGCCCTGCCTGCAACCGGCTCTCGCAACCGAGCTTGCGCACCAGCGACGATACGTGCCCCTTGACGGTGGCCACGCTGATCCCGAGCTCCTGTGCGACCTGGACGTTGGAGAGCCCGGCGGCGAGGCCGCGCAGCGTCTCGAGCTCCCGATCGGTCAGGGCGCGCCGGATCATCGTCACGAGCGTCTGCTGGCTCGATGCCTGGCCGGTCAGGTGGTGGACCACGTGTGGTGAGAGGACCTGTTGGCCCGATGCACACACGTGGACAACGTGCACCAGCTCGGCCGGATCGCTGGACTTCAGGACGTAGCCGGCGGCACCCCGGGCCAGCGCCGTCGCGACGTCGCGGTCGGTGTCGTACGCGGTGAGGACGACGACCCGGCATTCCGGTGCCTCGGCCGTGATCGGTGCGATCGCCTCCAGTCCGTCACCGCCGGGCATCCGCAGGTCGAGGAGCACGACGTCAGGCTCGAGTCGTGCGGCGTTGCGCACGGCTTCTGGGCCGTCGTGCGCCCAGCCGAGGACGCGGATCTTCGGGTCGCTCAGCAGGATCGCCTCCAGATGGCGGCAGATGACCGGGTCGTCGTCGACGAGCAGGACACGGATCATCGGTGGGCCTCCGTCCGAGTCCCTGTGCGCGGCTCAACCTCCGGCATCGGGCGTGGCAGCTCGACGTCGACCTCGAAGCCACCTTCCCGAGTCCGGGCCGCGGTCATCGTGCCTCCGCGCTCGGAGACGGCCGCCTGCAATTCAGCCAGGCCGGTGCCAGCGCCCGGTGAGGTCCAGGCGTGCTGCGCGGAGGTCCAGGCGTGCTGCGCGACGGCCTTGTCCGGATCGGACGGGTTGTCGTTGCGCACGAGCAGACGGACCGAACCGTCGCGCACGGCCAGGTGGACGCCGACGACGGCTCCGGGCGCATGTTTGCGGGCGTTGGCCAAGGATTCCTTGGTCGCTCGGGCAAGAACCTCGAGGCTCGGGTCGTCGGCTGGAAGCTCCGGGCCGGCCCGTCGCAGCGTGACCTGCTGGCCTGCGTCGACCGCTTGGTCGACGACCTCGCTGACTTCTGGGCCCGCCCGGCGGTGACGGTCGGTGGCCGTCCCGGGATCCGACAGGGCGGTCACCATGTCCTGCAGCTCCTTCATCGCCTTGACACCATTGCCCCGGACTGCCTCGATCTCCGCCCGCAGCTCAGGGTCCGAGGTCCGTAGCGAGAGCGAGCCGGACTGCATGACGACGAGTGTGACCCAGTGGGTCACGGCGTCGTGCAGCTCCCCGGCCAACCGGCGTCGCTCCTGTGCCCGGGCCGCGAGCTCCTTCTGCTCAGCCAGTTCGTCGAGCGCGTGGGCTCGCCCGCGGGAGTAGAAGCCGGTGAGGGCGGCGGCGCCCGCCACGAGGATGCCACTGATCGGGTCTCCGGCCCTCCACAGATCCGCGCCGGCGGTCCAGCCGAGTGCCATGAGAGCGCACCACGCCAGGCTCGATCCGAGCCGCTGCCCGTGGCGCACGACCCAGTACGGCGCGACCAGGGCGGCATACGAGGGGACGACTACCGAGAGGGTGGCCAGCACGGCCGCGCAGGTGGCGGGACGACGGCGGCGAAGGGCGACGAGGACGACGGCGGAGACCACATGGACGCTGACGACGAGCCAGGGCGGAACGGGTAGCAGGAAGTCGATCGCGGCGCCGCGCAGCAGATCACGCCAGAGGCCGGCGACGACGACTGCGGCGACGAGAATCACGTCGCGGGCCTGCTGCTCCGTTCTCAAACGCTTCACTGTCGTCATCCTGCAGCAAGCGCCTCGGGAGGAAGGCCAAGCTCGCGACGGCACGCTCCGTGTACCCCCGACTTTGGTCGTGCCCGAGTGTCTTGTGGCCGGGCCCGTCCCGCGAGTGGGGTGGAGGTATGACAGGCATGAAGCGCATCGAGGACCTCGACGTCGTGCGGGGGTTCGCCCTGTGCGGCATCCACGCGGTCAACATTTACCAGCAGGTGATCCTGCCGAAGCTCTACCCGGAGGGGATCGGCTACGGGTTGGCAGAGATGCCCGACTTGGTGCGCTACGGCCTCTACGAACGGTTCTTGCCCATTTTCACCCTCCTCTTCGGCATCTCTTTCGGGATCTTCCTGATGCGTGCCGGTGCAAGGACCGACCGCCCGCGAATCGTGCTGGCCCGGCGACTGCTGGCACTGGGCGTCGTCGGCGCCGTGCACCAGATCGTTCACCCCGGCGAGGTGCTGCTGGTCTATGCGGTCATGGGGCTCGTGTTCCTGCTTCCGGCGTCCTTCCTCGGCGGAGTCGCGGCCTGCGTCTCAGGCGTGGTGGTGATGTTGATCGGCGGCCAGTTCATCCCGGGGTACGGGGTGATGCCCGGACTCCTGGTGCTCGGCTTCGGGCTTGCCCTGCTTCGGGTACCGGAAGGGTTGGCGCGCCATGCCGGACGAGTCAGCATCGCCTTCGCCTGCTTCGCGTTGGTCGCGCTGATGTACGCGTGGACGTCCTACGAGGGCATCGCTCTGCCGTCCCTGTCCCTCGGCTGGACTAGCCTCACCGCGCAGCTCGTGGCGGTCTGCACCGGCCTCGCCTATGCCACCGGCATGGTCCTGCTCCTGCGCACCCCGTTCGGACCGGCGCTGCAGGTGGCGCTGGCACCGATGGGCCGGATGGCTTTGACGAACTACCTGATGGCTACCGTGCTGCTGCTGACGCTTGCGCCTGTCTTGGGTATCGACGACCTCAGCGACACGGCCATGGTCGCGGTGCTGACGGTCGGCATCGTCGTCGTCGAGGCAATCTGGAGCTGGCTGTGGCTCGCGCGCTTCCGGTACGGACCGGCCGAGTGGGGATGGCGCTGCCTGACCTGGCGGGAGCGAGTGCCGATGCGGCGTGGCCGTCCGGTCGACGGCGTCGGTCGTGGTCAGAAGGGTGGCGGGTCGTCGGTGTCGTCGGCGCGGAACGTGGCGGGCGAGGCGGGCGAGGCGGGCGTGCCGGGTGAGCCGTTGTGACGGGCGGGGAAGCTGGGCGGGGTGGTGATCTTGGTGAGGGTGATGGTGCCGTCGCGGTCGCGGCGGTAGGTGTGCCCGGTGGGGGTGGTCCAGACGAAGATGCCGTCTTCGGGCTGGGTGACGTGGAACGCGCCGACGGTCTTGAGGAGGTGGTCGCGGGTGCACATCGGGCCGTTGTTGCCCGAGGAAGTCGTCCCGCCGGAGGCCCAGGACTCGGTGTGGTCGATCTGGCAGTCCTGGGCCGCGACGGTGCAGCCGGGACGCACGCAGGTCCGGTCGCGCAGGCGGACGAGTTCTTGGAGGGCGGCGGGCGGCCGGTAGCGGGTCCGGCCCAGATCGACCGGAGCGCCGGTCAGGGGGTCGGTGACCAGGCGGCGCAGGTTGCCGTAGGCGGCCAGGGTCACGGCTTGGTCGGCGGTGATGGCGCCGTAGCCGGCGAGCACGGCGGCGGGTTGGGCGGTGTCGTCGAAATCTTCCTGCGGCGGTGTCTGCATCTCGTCGGTGCTGGGCAGGGTCGTCTCGTCGGTGGTGGGCAGAGTCGTCCCGGTGGTGGTGGGCAGAGTCGTGTCCGCGGGATCGGGTGTGCTGTCTCGGGTCTCTCGAGCGGGTTGCTGGTCGCGGTTGTGCTGCGCGGCCTGTCTGGCTTGGGCGGTGAGGAGGACGTCGAGGGGGACGGTGACCCGGATCTGGGGTCGGGTGATGCTCAGTCGTTCGCTGCCTCGGCGCAGGAGTGCGGCCAGCAGTGGTGAGATGACCGCGACCTCGGGGACGGCGCTGTCCAGGTCGGGGAAGCGTCCTTGCACGGGTGGGCCGGCGCGGTCCTTGCGTCGTCCGGTGTAGAGCTCGGCGGGAATCGCCCGGCCGGGCGGGCCGGGACGCTCCTCA
Organism: Georgenia halophila; assembly: GCF_039541595.1. Classification (NCBI taxonomy): domain Bacteria; kingdom Bacillati; phylum Actinomycetota; class Actinomycetes; order Allobogoriellales; family Allobogoriellaceae; genus Georgenia; species Georgenia halophila. The sequence goes on from NZ_BAABGN010000008.1 coordinate 70,930, forward strand.
CTGCGGTCACCGCTACCGGCGTCGCGATCGTGGTCGGTGGTCGTGGCCCCATATTCCCCGGTGCTGGCGTCCGCGTCAGGCGGGCTGTCGCCTTTGCGTTCGTGCGGCCCAGCCTGCCCTTCCGGCTCGTCCCGGGCGGTCGAGCGGGTTGACTCGGCCTCGGCGTGAGTCAACCTGGACGCATGGAGCGCGGTGACCGTGCCGGCGGTTGGCTCGTCGCTGTCCGTTTCGTTGTCCGCTTCCCATGCACCATCGGCAGCGGCACCGTTCCTTGCCTGTGCTTCGGCGGCGGAGGGCTCGCCCGCGGGGCGCTCGCCGTCGCCGTGGGCTGTCGTGTCCGCGGTCCCGCCTCCGGTGGCGGGTTCGTCGGCTCGGCTGGACCCGGGATGGTCGGGAGCGGAAGGCTGGCAGGCCGGGCCGGTGCAGGCCTCGGTCGAGACCTCCTCGAGGCCGGCGATGGTGGCCGGGTCGGCGTGGGGGCCGGTGTCCCCGGTCAGGATCGCGGCGTGGGTCATCGCCAGGAGCACGTCCGCGCGGAGCTGGTCACTGGTGCGGGCATCACCCGAGGCACGAGCCGACTGCGCGGCCGCGGTCAGGCTCTGGTCGAGCTGGACACAGTCCTCCGCGGGCAGGACCGCGCTGATCGAGCCCATCCCGTCAGCCAGGACCCGCGGGCGGGTCACCCGGCGGCGGGACCGGGCCCGGTCATGACGGCGTTGCGCCTCTTCGGGGTCGACCTCCAGGAGCCGCTGCTGCAGATCCTCACGCAGCTGCGGCACCGTACGACCGCTCGCCGCGGGGAGCACGTCTTGTTCGACCATCCACCCCACCGCCGTGGGCGAGGAATCCAGCGTGGTCACGATCGTGGCCGCCTTGCGGTAGTCCACCTCCCCGGTCGCCAACGCCCGCCCGGTGTCCTCGAACTCAGCCCCCAGGCCGCGGCCCACCCGCACCAAGGTGGCAGCCTCCCGACGCGTCAGAGCCAGCCGCATCGCGACCTCCTCGGCCGTGGGATCGACCCGCGCACGAGAATTCAACGTCGCCGGCTTCTCCTCGGGATGGTCGAACAGCTCCGTCCCGCGTGACAGGGCCGCCGCCGCCCGCGCGGCCGTCGCCGCGGCCCAGGACTCGACCCGCCTGGCAGCGGCGAGGACCTCCACCCCCGCGACCCGGTCCACCTGCCCCGGATCGATCCCGGCGAGTACCGCGGCAAGCTCCGGACCACCCGGCATCGCCGCGAACACCGAGACCCCCGCCCCCAACTGCTCCGCGGCAGCAGCCATCACCCTCGCCTGCTCCACCTCCCACACCGACCGACCCTCACCGTCCCCGGCCCCATCGCCGTCAGCAGGGTCAGCGGCAGCACCAGCAGCGTCCTCGACACCCTCGCGGGCGGCGCAGGCCCCGCCATGGCCATCGCCATCGGCATGGGCATCGGCGTGTGTGTCGGCGTCGGATCGAGGAACCGGCTGCGCCGGGCCGGCCTCGGGAAAGGGATCGACCGGCAGATTCTCCGGGTCACCCGTCGGAAACGGGTCCTCACCCGCCCCGCACAGCACCTCCAGCATCTGGACCGCCCACGGGTCACCCGCGTCCGCCTGCACACCCAGACCCGCCAACCCGATCCCGCGCACCACCCGCGCCTCAGCGATCCGGGCCTCGAGGTCCCTCTGCTGGACCAGAGCACGCTGATGAGCGCACGGCCGGCCACCCACGCCGTCCTCGGCACAACAGAACCCGCCCCCCGCGAGCACCCGCCCTACATCCATACTCGAACACTAGTTCGGACCACTGACATCGACACAGTGGGTGTGCACAGACCCTTAGCGCTGGACCCCGCCGGCCGGCGCAAACACTCGGGGCCACTCGGTGCCGAACGTCAGCGGGTCGGGAAGCCGGCCTGAGGCGCTGCCACCGGTCCGCCTGGCCGCCGACCGCCGGGATCTCTGGCCGCCACCTCCGGCTCCTCGCCACCTCCGGCTCCTCGCCACCTCCGGCTGACGTGCAGTCCGTGGACTGTCCCCGCGACCGACCGCTGGCGCGGCTCGTCTGGACGCACCACGGTAGGGATGACAGACCGCAGACCGCAGACCGCCGTCCAAGGCCCCTTGCCTCGGTCCGGCCGAGTCAGGTCGGGAGCAGCGAGGAGCCCCATATCTCACGAGTCCGCTCATCATCAGCAGAGCGAAGGCCGCCTTGACACAGGAGTCCGCCATGACACGGGAACCAGAAGTCCGGACGGCCCTGGTCACGGGGGCGTCGACCGGCATCGGCGCCCGGACGGCATCGCGCCTCGTCGACGCCGGCTACCGAGTCTTCGGGACCAGCCGTCGGGGCCGTGGCGACCACGACGGCGTGCAGATGCTGCAGATGGACGTCCGGGATGACGAATCGGTGAGGGAGGCCGTCGGCGCAGTCACCGAGGCAGCGGGCCACATCGACATCCTGGTGAACAACGCCGGCGTCGCTCACCAGGGATTCGCCGAGGAGACCGGTCGCGCCGAGGCCGACGCCGTCTTCGAGACCAACTTCTTCGGCCCGATCCGCGTGACGGACGCGGTGCTCCCACAGATGCGCCGGCGCCGCAGCGGTCGGGTGATCAACGTGGGATCGCTCGCCGCGTGGATCGGCGAGCCCGGGGAGACCATGTACGCCGCATCCAAGGCTGCGCTCGCCCGCTACTCGGAAGCGCTCCGGCACGAGGTCTGGCACCTGGGCATCTCTGTCAGTCTGGTCGAGCCCGGCGCTTTCACCACGGGCGTCCTCGGCGCGGCCTCCGGCCACGACGACCATGCCGGTCACGCCGACCACACCGGCCACATCAGCGACTACGACGGGCCCCGTGAGCTCGCCCGGCGGACGCTCGAGAAGAGCCTGCGGCACGGCGGCGACCCGAACGATGTCGCCGACCTCATCGCGGCCGTCGCGAGGACCGGTCAGCCCCGGTCACGTTACGGCGTGGGCCGTGAGGCCCGGCGGATCCCGATCGTCAAGGCCGCCGTGCCGCAGCGTCTGACCGACTACCTGCTGCGCCGCGCCTACCAGCTGCCGGGCCGGTCCATCACCAGCAGGTCGTGACCGGCGGCGCTCACGCGGGTCGCCCGGACCCTATACACCTCGCTGACCAGCTCGCCCGTCAGCACCTCCAGCGCCGGCCCGGCTGCCACGGCGCGACCGCCGGACATGACCACGACGTGGTCGGCGTACCGCAGGGCGTGATTGAGGTCGTGCAACGCTGCGAGCACCGTCACGCCGACGTCGCGCAGCTCTCGCGCGAGCGCCAGCACGTCCAGCTGGGCGGCGACGTCGAGGTGGTTCGTCGGCTCGTCGAGCATCAGCAGCTGCGGCTCCTGCGCCAGCGCACGCGCGAGGTGGACCCGTTGCCGCTCACCGCCCGAGAGCGTCGCGAAGTCGCGGTCCCGCAGCTCGGCGGCCCCTGCCTGCTCCAGCGCGGCCTGCGCCACCGCGAGGTCCGTCGTCGAGTCCGCACCCCAGCGCGGCCTATGGGGCGTGCGGCCGAGCAGCACCACCTCCAGGACGCCCCGCGAGACCTCCGTCGCGCTGTCCTGCTCCACCATGGCGATCTTCCGTGCCCGATCGCGCCGCGACATCCGGCCGAGCTCCACCTCGTCGACGAGCGCCTTTCCCGACGCGGGCAGAGCGCCGGCGAGCACGCGCAGCAACGTCGACTTGCCGGCGCCGTTGGGACCGACCAGCGCGGTGACGGCCCCAGCCGGCACGTGCGCGTCCAACCCGTCGAGGATCGTCGTCTCACCCTGGACGACCCTCAGACCGGTCAGCTGTAGGCCGGCACCGCCCGACGGTCCAGCACCGCCCGATCGTTCCCCGCGCCGGTCTAGGCCAGACTGCAGTGCCGTGCCGTTGGTCATCTGCGTCCCAGTCATGTCGAGGCCCTCCTTCGCAGCAGCACGGCGAACACCGGCGCACCCACCGCCGCCGTCACGATCCCGACCGGCAGCTCGCGGGGCTCGAACAGGCTCCGTGCGCCCGTGTCCGCCAGCAGCAGGAACGTCGCGCCCGCCAGCGCCCCCACGGGCAGCACGCGGTGGTGGCGTTCACCGACCAGCAGCCGCACCGCGTGCGGCACCACCAGACCGACGAACCCGATCGCGCCCGAGACGGACACCAGGATCCCGGTCAGGAGCGCCGCCACGCTGAGCAGCAGCCACCGCGTCCGCGTCACCGAGACCCCGAGCGACGCCGCCGAGATGTCACCGAAGGTGAACGCGTCGAGGCCCCGGGCCTGCAGCGCCAGGAACGTCCCGGCCACCGCCGTCGCGCCGAGCGCCACGTACGCCTCGGACCACGTCGCCCCGCCGAACGAGCCCATGAGCCAGACGAGGATCTCCCGGTACGAGTCCCCGGTCGAGGACCAGAACAGCACAAAGCTCACGACGGCGGACGCGCCCTGCGCCACCGCCACACCGGCCAGCACGGTCCGGACCGGGCTCAGCCCGCCGCCGCGTCCGGTCGCCAGCGCGAGCGTCAGCACCAGCGCGCCGAGGCCGCCGAGGAACGCGGCCACCGGCAGGGCGGTCCCCAGACCGAGCACGAGCACCAGCACCGCACCGACCGATGCCCCCGAGGACACACCGAGCAGGTACGGGTCGGCCAGCGGATTGCGCGTCAGCGCCTGCATGACGGCGCCGCACAGCGCCAGACCTGCGCCGACGGCGGCCGCGGCCACCACCCGTGGCGCTCGGCCGTCCCAGATGATCGCGTTGGCGATCCGGTCCAGCGGGTTCTCCGCGCAACCTTGCGCCACGGACGAGCAGACGTGGTGCCACGCCGACGTCCACACCTGCCCCGTCGAGATGCCGGCCTGACCGAGCGTCAGCGCCCAGCCCGCGACGATGACGAGCACGACGACGAGCGCCACCAGCGTCACGCCGGTGGCCGCTCGAGGACGTGGGCTGGTCAGCGCGGCACCTCGAGCTCGGCGAGCTGCTCGGCGAGGTCCACCGCGGCCGGCACGTTCCGCACGCCGGCCTCCGTGGCCGGGAACGGCACCACCAGGTACCGGCTCTCCCGCACGGCCGTCAGCGTGGACGTGACGGGGTTGGACTCCAGCATCTCGATCTTGTGATCGGCGGTGTTCCACGCGGAGTTCACCAGGACGATGACGTCCGGGTCGGCGTCGGCGATGGCCTCCCAGCCCATCGAGGTCCAGGTGTCCTCGACGTCGCCCGCGATGTTCTCCAGCCCGACCGCGTCCATGATCATCTGCGGCGCACCGATCCCGGCGCCGACGTAGGGGACGTCGTTGCCGGACGAGTACCACAGCGCGCTCAGGCCCTCACCGGTCGGCTGCACGGCCTCCAGCGCGGCCCGCTGCTCGTCGACGAGGTCCGCGGCGGCCTGCTCCTCGTCGAGCATGCGCCCGACCTCCGTGATCTCCTCGAACACGAGGTCGAACGTGAGCTGGTCCGGCTGGTGCTCCGCGCCACGGCAGGCCGACGGCGAGACGTACGTGGCCACGCCCAGGTCGCCGTACATCGACCGCTCGCCCGCGCCGTCCGCGCTGAGGTTCGACTCCCAGCCCGCGTAGACCAGGTCGGGCCCGAGGTCGAGGACCGCCTCGGAGGACGGGTTCTCCTCGGCCAGCACCGGTACGTCGGCCGCCTGGTCCGCGAGGTCGTCCGGCAGCTCGCCGTCGGAGAAGGCCGTTCCGACCAGGCGGTCGCCGGCGTCGAGCGAGAGCACCATCTCGGTGGCGGAGGACTTGATCGTCACGATGCGCTCGGGCGGGGCCTCGAGCGTCGCCTCGACGCCGCACGAGGACACGGTCATCGGGAAGCCGGAGGACCGCTCCGCCGTCGGGCCGGTCTCGGCGCGGCTGGACGGCGGGGCCGAGCCGGGCCCGTCCACGGCGGCGTCGGCGGTGCAGCCGGCGAGGCTGACAGCGCCGAGGAGGGCGGCGCCGCGCACGAGGGCACGGCGGGACGGGCGAGTGAAGGGCACGGCAAGCTCCGGTCAGGACAGCGGGAGGTTGTCGCCACAGTCACTGCGCTGCAGCCCGGCCGGCAGGTCCAGATCGGGACCCACGCTCCGGACGAACGTCCGGGGCCGACCCTCATCCTACCCAGAGCAGGCTCAGTGCAAGCCGGGCACCCAGAGGTCGACCCACACCGAGCGGTGGTCCGACGTCGGGAACGGTTCGACGCCCGTCAGCTCCGAGCCGGGCTCGTCGGCCGCCGGCCAGAACACCCCGGCGTCGCGCACGGGCAGGTTCTTCGACGGCAGCGCGTAGTCCACGCGGAGGTTCCCGGGGGCGGTGTCGTCGAAGTCGGCGGTGTCCAGTGCGGGGTCACCGTCGTGGAAGGCGTTGGCACCGCCCTGGACCTCGGCGGCCTCGACAGCGCCGTTGGACACCGGTTCCGGGTCGTTGACCCGTGGGTGCTCGAGCAGCTGCGTGGCCGCGCCGTTCACCGAGTCACCGTCCTCGGGGTCGGCGTTGTAGTCGCCGACGATGACGAATCGGCTGCCGGGCTTCAGGCCTCCGGTGGTGCCCTCGTCGTCGTAGATGTAGGAGCTGCGCTGAGGGGAAGCGACGTAGTCCGACCAGAACCGGATCTCGTCGTGGTTGCGTCGGCCGTTGCGGTCCTCGGGACCGTCGAACGACGGCGGTGTCGGGTGGGCGGCGAGGACGTGCACCGTCGTGTTGCCCACCTCGATCGGGATGTCCCAGTGCGACTTGCTGGACAGCCGCAGCTCTTTCAGCTCCGCCGCGCTGTACCAGTCCGCCGGACGGTCGGTCGCCGGGTCGTCCGGGAGCAGTGCGCCCGGCATGTCCTGCCAGAGGAAGTTCTGGAAGGTGCGGACCGCGTCGGTGTCGATGGGGTAGCGGGACAGGACGACCATGCCGTACTGGCCGGCGAACTCGCCGAAGCCGAACGCGTCGTCGGCGGTCCCCGTCTCGCCGTCGTTGTTGAGGTCGAAGCCGGAGTCGACGCCGGTGTTCACCGGTGCCGTGTACGCGTACCGGTACTCGATCGGGTCCTCGCCGTGCTGGCTCACCTCGAGGTACTCGTCGCGGAAGAGGTCCACGGCCTCGCCGGCCTCGTCGTAGTCGAACTCGTTAAGCAGGACCACGTCCGGACGGGTGGTCTGCAGCACCTGCGCGATGGCGGCTGCCTGCTCGTCGCCGGCCTCGAGGTCGGCCACCAGCTGCCCCTCGCTCGGCCGGTTGAGCGAGACGTTGTAGGTCGAGACGCGCAGCGCCTCGCGTGCCGACGCCGCTTCTGGCGACGACACGGGGGTCGCGACCGCGGGCGCGCCCAGGGCGATCACGCCCACCAGGGCAGCCGTCACGGACGCAAGAAGGCCCGTCAGTCGTCGCTCACGCATGCCACCACGGTAACAACGCCTTCCGACAGCAGGAAGGGCCTGCCGCACACGGCCGAAAAGTCGTCCTCAGCCGAGCTCGCCGTCCCGGTCGACGGCGGCCTGCACCCCGCGGGCGACCGCAGCCGAGAATCCCGCGTCCTCCAGCGCCACGATCCCCGCGATCGTCGTGCCGCCGGGGGAGGAGACCATGTCCATGAGCTCGCTCGGGCGCAGCTCCCGCTCCAGCAGCGTGCGCGCCGTCCCGAGGAGCATCTGGGACGCGATGGAGACCGCCTGGGCCTTCGGCATGCCGTTCTTCACGGCGGCCCGCGCGAGCGCCTCGACGTACAGCGAGGACCACGCTGGTGCCGAGCCGGCGAGGGCGGCGTAGGCGGGGAAGAGCCGCTCGGGCAGCACCGTCGCGGCGCCGACCGCCTCGAACAGGTCGACGACGGCACTCACCTGGTCGGCGGACGTCGCCTCGTTGCCGCACACGCCCGCCATCCCCGCGCCCACCATGGCGTTGACGTTCGGCATGACCCGGACGACCGACTGACCCTCGGGCAGCATGGACCCGAGCGTGTCCAGCGTCAGCCCGGCCGCCAGGGAGACGACGAGACTGCCGTTCTCCGCCAGCGCGCCACGCAGCGGCTCCAGCACGTCGGCGAAGAGGTACGGCTTGACCGCGACCACCACGAGGCCGCCCGGGCCCGTCCACTCGACGAGCTCGGTGTTGTCCGCCAGCGCCGTCACCCCGGTCTCGGCGGCGAGCGCCTCGGCGGAGCGGCCGTGCGCGGAGGTGACGGCGACGTCCTGCGCGTCGAGAGCACCACCGGCCACCGCGCCGCGCACGATCGCCCCGGCCATGTTCCCCGCCCCGATGAATCCGACCTTCATGCGGACGATCCTGTCACGACGGCGCTGGGTGCGGGCATGATCGTGCCCATGAGTACTGCTACGAAACGTGCCCTCGTCACCGGAGCCTCGACCGGCATCGGCGCCGCAACTGTGCGCCGTCTGCGCCGCGAGGGCTGGGACGTCATCGCCACCGCCCGCCGCGCCGACCGGCTCGCCGCCCTCGCCGAGGAGACCGGTTGCACCACCGTGACGGCCGACCTCACCGACGAGACTGACGTCGCGGACCTCGCCGAGCACATCCGCTCCACCGGACCGCTGCACGCGCTGGTCAACAATGCCGGCGGCGCGCTGGGTACCGACCCGGTCGAGCAGGGAGACATCGCCGAGTGGCGGCGGATGTACGAGATCAACGTCATCTCCACCCTCCGCCTCACCCAGGCCCTGCTGCCGCTGCTGCGCGCCGACGGCGGGGGTGACGTGCTCGTCCTGACCTCCACCGCGGCCCACGAGTCCTACCCCGGCGGCGGCGGGTACACCGCGGCCAAGCACGCGGAACGGATGATCCCGGACACGCTGCGGCTCGAGCTCGTCGGCGAGCCGGTGCGGATCCTCGAGGTGGCACCCGGGATGGTGAAGACGGAGGAGTTCTCGCTCAAGCGGCTGCATGGCGACGCCGACGCCGCCGCGAAGGTCTACGCGGGCGTGGCCGAGCCGCTGGTCGCCGACGACGTAGCCGACGTCATCGCCTTCGCACTCACGCGGCCCGCCCACGTCAACCTCGACCGGATCATCATGCGGCCCCGCGCCCAGGCGTCGAGCACCGTCGTGCACCGGGAGGGCTGAGGCTCACAGGCCGGGCACGAACAGCGCCACCATGACCGGGATCGTCAGCAGCGAGGCGAGCGTGGTGGCGGCGATCGTCGCGGCCGCCGGCCGGCCGTCGCCGCCGTACTCGCGCGCCAGCACGAACGCCGTCGTCGACGTCGGCATCGCTGCCATCAGCACCAGCGCCCCGGCCCACAGGGGCTCCAGCGACGGTGCCAGCACCTCCAGCACGAGCCAGGTCACCACCGGTACCGCGAGCAGCTTGGCCACCACGACGACGATGACCGCCGGGGCATGCACCCCGCCCGAGGTCAGGGCGCGCAGCGACGGACCCAGCGTCAGGCCCACGGCGATCAGCGCGGCCGGCACCGCGGCGCCGGCCAGCATCTCGACGGTCGTGGCGAGCACGGCGGGCAGCGAGACGCCCAGCTGGGCCACCAGCAGACCAGCGACCACGCTGATCGTCACCGGGTTGAGCAGGACGGCGCTGCGCGTGGTCTGCCAGACGGTCGTCGCCAGGCCGTCATTGCTGCCGCTCGACCCCCGGCGGGACGCCGCCACGATCGGGTAACCCAGCATGAAGACGACGTTGTGGGCCAGCTGCACGACGCCGGCCGCCAGCGCCGCGTCGTCACCGAGCAGGCCCACCGTGACGGGGATGCCGAGGTACCCCGTGTTGCCGTAGCCGGCGGCCAGGGCCAGCTCGGTCCCGCTGCCCCGGGCGCCGCCGCGCGCACCGGGGATCGCGGCGAGGACGGCCACGACCACGGCGGCCAGCACCGCAGCCACGACGACGACCGTCGGGATGCCGCCCGAGCCGGCCGGCGCCGCGCCGGCGAGCGAGTCGAAGAGGAAGCACGGCAGCGCGACGTAGAAGACGAAGGCCGTCAGGGCGGACTCGGCGCCGGCGAAGCGCGGGAGCCGCCCGAGCGCCAGCCCCACGCCGAGGATCACGAAGAACGGCAGCAGCGCGCCGACGGCGGCACTCACCCCGGCAGGCCCGTTCCGGCCCCGCCGCGGGCGGCCAGCTCCCGGGGGAGCAGTGACGCGACGATCGTCTCGTGGACGGGCGTGGCGAGCCCGAGCTGTCGACCGTGCGCCACCACGGCGCCGTATACCAGGCAGCGCATCCGGGACCTCCGTCAGTGGTGAGGCACCGACGCGTGCCGGTGCCGCTCGGATGCTGCCCCGACGTCGGAAAAGGGTCAAACCAGGAGCACTCGGACCCGCTAGACTGCCGACACAGGCATCGACCCGGCCATCACCGGCGAGCCTCCGGAAGAACGGGGTCTGCCAGCAGGCCCTCAGTAGAACCGGACGGGCAGGGCCCGTCACAGCCCGCTCGAGTGGTCACGCCGCCGTCCCGGCGGGGGCGTGGCAAACGAGGTGGTACCGAGGTTGCGTTGCCCAGAGGTCCCGTCACGGACCTCGGTCGGGTTTCGTGGTCTCCCTCGTGTCATGCACCGTCACGACCGAGGAGCACCGTTGACCGGCCAGCCGTCCCAGCCGCAGCGCTACCCACTGCACCGTCCCGGCACCGAGGTGCCCGCGTCGCCGAGCCTGCCCGCCCTGGAGCGGGAGGTGCTCGACTACTGGGAGCGGGACCGCACGTTCCGGGCGTCGCTCGACAACCGGCCCGCGGGGGAGAACGGCGAGAACGAGTTCGTCTTCTACGACGGCCCGCCGTTCGCCAACGGCCTGCCGCACTACGGCCACCTGCTCACCGGCTACGTCAAGGACGTGGTCCCGCGCTTCCAGACCATGCGGGGCAAGCACGTCGAGCGCCGCTTCGGCTGGGACACCCACGGCCTGCCGGCCGAGCTCGAGGCCATGAGCCAGCTCGGCATCAAGACCAAGGACGAGATCCTCGAGCTCGGCATCGAGGCCTTCAACGACGCCTGCCGCGCCTCGGTGCTCAAATACACGGACGAGTGGCGCGACTACGTCACCCGCCAGGCGCGCTGGGTGGACTTCGAGCACGACTACAAGACGCTCAACCCCGAGTACATGGAGTCGGTGATCTGGGCGTTCAAGCAGCTCCACGACAAGGGTCTGATCTACGAGGGCTTCCGGGTCCTGCCGTACTGCTGGAACGACCAGACCCCGCTGTCCAACCACGAGCTGCGCATGGACGACGACGTCTATCAGATGCGTCAGGACCCGGCCGTGACGGTGGGCTTGCGGATCGCGTCCTCCGACGAGCTCGACGGCGCCCTCCTGCTCGTCTGGACCACGACGCCGTGGACCCTGCCGTCCAACCTGCTCGTCGTCGTCGGCGAGGACATCGACTACGTCGTCGTCGAGGCACCCCGACCCGCCGACTCGGACCGGACCGAGCGGTACGTGCTCGCCGAGGCGCGCCTGGACGCCTATGCCCGAGAGCTCGCCGACGGGGACACCGAGGCGCTCCGGTCCCAGGTCGTGCGACGGCTGAAGGGCGCCGACCTCGTCGGCCACGGCTACACCCCGCCGTTCGGCTACTACACCGACCACCCGGGTGCGCACCGCATCGTCGCCGACGACTACGTCACCACGACCGACGGCACCGGACTCGTGCACAGCGCCGGCGCCTTCGGCGAGGACGACAAGGCTACCACCGACCGCGAGGGCATCGCGGCCGTGATGCCGGTCGGCCCCGACGGCGCGTTCACCTTCCCGGTGACCGACTACGAGGGCCTGCAGGTCTTCGACGCCAACCCGCTGATCATCGACCACCTCAAGGCGCGCACCCGCGGGGAAGCGGCCGCCGGCGCTGTGGGTTCGGTCACCGAGGGCACCGTGCTGCTGCGCCGGGAGACCTACGATCACTCCTATCCGCACTGCTGGCGCTGCCGCGAGCCGCTCATCTACCGCGGTGTCTCCTCGTGGTTCGTCGAGGTGACGAAGATCAAGGACCGGATGGTCGAGCTCAACCAGGAGATCCAGTGGGTCCCCGGGCACATCAAGGACGGCCAGTTCGGCAGGTGGCTCGAGAACGCCCGCGACTGGTCCATCACCCGCAACCGGTTCTGGGGCAGTCCCGTGCCGGTGTGGCGGTCCGACGACCCGGAGCACCCACGCATCGACGTCTACGGTTCCTTCGACGAGCTGGAGCGCGACTTCGGCGAGCTGCCGCGGGACGCGGACGGCAACCCCGACCTGCACCGCCCGTTCGTCGACCGCCTCACCCGTCCCAACCCGGACGACCCGCGACCCGAACCGCAGCGGTCCACGATGCGCCGCGTCGAGGACGTCCTCGACGTGTGGTTCGACTCCGGGTCGATGTCGTACGCCCAGAACCACGTCCCGTTCGAGAACGCGGAGTGGTTCGAGCACCACTTCCCGGGCGACTTCATCGTCGAGTACATCGGCCAGACCCGCGGCTGGTTCTACACGCTGCACGTCCTGGCGACCGCGCTGTTCGACCGGCCGGCGTTCTCGGCGTGCGTCAGCCACGGCATCGTGCTCGGCTCCGACGGGCAGAAGATGTCCAAGTCGCTGCGCAACTACCCGGACGTGCGCGAGGTCTTCGACCGCGACGGTGCCGACGCGATGCGCTGGTTCCTCATGTCCAGCTCGATCCTGCGCGGGGGCAACCTCGTGGTCACCGAGCAGGGGATCCGCGACGCCGTCCGGCAGATCCTCCTGCCGTTGTGGAACACCTGGTACTTCTTCTCGCTCTACGCGGGCACGCTCGACGGCGGACGGGGCTACCGGTACAGCCCCGTCGACCTGGCCGACGGCGCCTGGGTAGAGGATCTGCACGTCATGGACCGCTACCTGCTCGCGCACACCCGCGACCTCGCGGACACCGTCGCCGGCCAGCTCGAGGCCTACGACATCGCCGCCGCCTGCGAGAGCGTGCGCGAGTACCTCGACCTGCTCACCAACTGGTACGTGCGGACCTCACGCGATCGGTTCTGGGACGAGGACCGCGGCGCCTTCGACACCCTCGGCACCGCCCTCGAGGTGCTCTGCCGGGTCATGGCCCCGCTCGCCCCGCTGGTCACCGAGGAGATCTGGCGAGGCCTGACCGGCGGGCGCAGCGTGCACCTGACGGACTGGCCCGTGCTTCCCGGGACGGTCGCCGCCCCCGGCCTCGTCACCGCCATGGACACCGCCCGCGACGTCGTCTCCGTCACCCACGGGCTCCGCAAGTCCGCCAAGGTGCGGGTGCGCCAACCCTTGCCCACGCTCACCGTGGTCCTCGAGGACCCCGACGCCGTCGCGCCGTTCGCCGACCTGGTCGCGGCCGAGGTCAACGTCAAGGACGTGGACCTGCGGGCGCTGGACGACGGTGCGGCCCAGGCCTACGGCATCGTCACCCGGCTGAGCGTCAACGCCCGTGCGGCCGGTCCCCGGCTCGGCAAGGACGTCCAGCGGGTCATCAAGGCGGCCCGCTCCGGGGACTGGCAGGAGATGACGGACGGAGTCGTCGTCGGCGGCATCGCGCTCGAGGAGGGGGAGTACGCCCTCTCGACCGAGGTCGCCTCGACCGAGGACGACCAGCAGGCCGCGGCGCTCCTGCCCGGTGGCGGCTTCGTCGTCCTGGACCTGGCCGTCGACGACGAGCTCGCCGCCGAGGGGTACGCCCGCGACGTGGTCCGCCAGGTCCAGGACGAGCGCAAGGCGGTCGGCCTGTACGTGACCGACCGCATCCGTCTCGGGCTGGCGGTTCCCGCTGAGAAGGTCGCCTGGGTCGAGGCCCACCGCGACCTCATCGCCCGCGAGACGCTGGCGCTCGAGCTCGAGGTGGCACCCCGCGAGGGCCCGGACGGACAGGCCATGGTGGCCGTGACGAAGGTGGTGACGTCGTGAACGAGAACGACCAGGGGAGCAGCGAGGTCGAGCGCGAGGTCGGGCGGATCTACGACGACATCCTCGCCCGCGCGCCGGAGCACGACGTCCAGCCCAGCCTCGACCGGGTCCGCGACGTCCTCGAGCTGCTCGGGGACCCGGAGCGGGCCTACCCGGTCATCCACCTGACCGGCACCAACGGCAAGACCTCCGTCGCCCGCATGGTCGAGAGCCTGCTCCGCGAGTCGAACCTGCGCACGGGGCGGTTCACCTCGCCGCACCTGCACACGGTGCGGGAGCGCATCGCCCTCGACGGCGAGCCCATCAGCCCGGAGAAGTTCGTCGCGACCTGGGAGGACGTCGCCCCGTACATCGCGATGGTCGACGAGCGCAGCCTCTCGGCCGGCGGTCCGCGGTTGAGCTTCTTCGAGGTCTACACCGTCATGGCCTACGCCGCGTTCGCCGACTCCCCGGTCGACGTCGCCATCGTCGAGGTCGGCATGGGCGGTCGGTGGGACGCCACGAACGTCGCCGACGGCACCGTCGAGATCGTCACCCGGGTGGAGCGTGACCACGAACGGTGGCTCGGCCACGACCTGGGCGAGATCGCCTCGGAGAAGGCCGGCATCATCACCGACGGCTCCACCGTGATCTCCGACGCCCAGCATGAGGAGGTCGACGGCGTGCTGCTGTCCGCGGCGGCCCAGCACGGCGCCAAGCTGGTGCGCGTCGGTGAGGACATGGCCGTGGCGGCCCGGCAGGTGGCCGTCGGCGGGCAGATGCTCGACCTGAGCACTCCCGCCGCCCTCTACACCGAGATCTTCGTGCCGCTGCATGGTGCGCACCAGGCCTCCAACGCGCTGCTCGCGCTCGCGGCCGTCGAGGCCTTCTTCGGCGGCCGGGCCGTGGACGGCGACGTCGTCGAGAAGGGTTTCGCCGGCGTGGAGTCGCCCGGCCGGCTCGAGCTCGTGCGCAGCAGCCCCACGGTGCTGGTCGACGCCGCGCACAACCCGGCGGGCGTCGTCGCCCTGCGTGAGGCCGTCGAGGAGGCGTTCGCACTCTCGCGGCTGGTCGGCGTGGTTGGGGTCATGGCGGACAAGGACGCCGAGGGCATCCTCTCCGAGCTCGAGCCGATGCTCGACGAGGTCGTCGTCACCCGGGCACGCAACGAGCGCGCCATGGACGTCGGTGAGCTTGCCGAGATCGCCCGGGACGTCTTCGGTGACGACCGCGTGCACCTCGCGGAGCGGCTCGACGACGCCATCGACCGCGCGGCCACGCTGTCCGAGGCCGGCGGCGACGAAGCCATGGCTTCGTCGTCGTCCACGGGCGTGCTCGTCGTGGGGTCCGTGCTGCTGGCCGCCGATGTTCGGGCTCTGCTCCGTGGCGTGACGTAGCACACTTGGGTCATGGTCCCGTCAGGACTGGTCCCGACCATCGAAGGAGCACGTCGGTGAAGAAGCTCATCAACGACCCGCAGGACGTCGTCTCAGAGTCGGTCCGGGGCTTCGGCCTCGCGCATCCCGACATCGTCAAGGTCAGCGAGGACCCGCTGTTCGTCAGCCGCGCCGGGGGAGCGGTGGCCGGCAAGGTGGGGCTCGTCTCCGGCGGCGGGAGCGGGCACGAGCCGCTGCACGCCGGCTACGTCGGGCAGGGCATGCTCGACGCCGCGGTGCCCGGTGCCATGTTCACGTCCCCGACGCCGGAGCCGATCCTGGAGGCCACCAAGGCCGCCGACGGCGGCGCCGGGGTGCTGCACATCGTCAAGAACTACACGGGCGACGTGCTCAACTTCGAGACCGCGGCCGAGCTGGCCGAGGCCGAGGACATCACCGTGCGCTCCGTCGTCGTGGCCGACGACGTCGCGGTCGAGGACTCCACCTTCACGGCCGGGCGCCGCGGCGTCGGTGGCACCGTGCTCGTGGAGAAGATCGCCGGCGCCGCCGCGGAGCGCGGTGACGACCTCGACGGGGTCGCCGCCGTCGCCGAGCAGGTGATCGAGAACGTCCGGTCCATGGGTGTGGCGCTGACCGCCTGCACCGTCCCGCACGCCGGCGAGCCGTCGTTCGACCTCGCCGAGGACGAGATCGAGATGGGCATCGGCATCCACGGCGAGCCCGGTTTCGAGCGCATCCCGGCGGCTCCGGCCGACGAGATCACCGAACGGCTGCTGAACCCGGTGCTCGAGGACCTGTTGGTCTCCGCCGGCGAGAAGGTGCTGCTCTTCGTCAACGGCATGGGCGGGACGCCGCTGTCCGAGCTGTACGTCGTGTACAACCATGCGAAGGACGTGCTGGACTCCCGCGGCGTGGAGGTCACCCGCAACCTGGTGGGCAACTACATCACCTCCCTGGAGATGCAGGGTGCCTCGATCACCGTCCTGCGGCTCGACGAGGCCCTCACCGAGCTGTGGGACGCCCCGGTCAACACCGTCGCGCTGCGCCGTGGGCTCTAGGCAGGCCGGCTGAGCAGTGCTTCGTAGACAAGGAGAGAACGCATGAGTGCAGACAGTCTCGGGCCCGCCTGGGCGATGGACTGGATGGAGCGTGCCCGGGCAGCGGTCTCGGCGAACCGGATCGAGCTGCTCGACCTCGACCGGGCGATCGGCGACGGTGACCACGGCGAGAACATGGACCGCGGCTTCACCGCCGTGGCCGCCAAGCTCACCACGCTGGCGCCGCAGAGCGCGGCGGAGGTCCTCAAGACCGCCGCGACGACCCTGATGTCCACCGTCGGCGGCGCCGCCGGACCGCTGTACGGCACCGCGTTCCTGCGTGCCTCCAAGGCGGGCGACGGCGCGCTCGGCAACACGGTCGACGCGGCCGGCGTCGCCAGCCTCCTCGAGGCCGCCGTCGAGGGCATCCAGGCCCGCGGAAAGGCCGAGCAGGGCGAGAAGACGATGGTCGACGCGTGGTTGCCGGCAGCACAGGCGGCCCGCGCGGCCGCGGACGAGGGCAGGGGGCCGGTCGAGGCGCTGCGGGCCGCCGCCGACGCGGCGGCGCAGGGCGCCGTGGACACCGAGCCGCTGATCGCCACCAAGGGCCGGGCCAGCTACCTCGGCCGGCGCTCCGTCGGCCACCGCGACCCGGGCGCGCAGTCGTCCTCCCTGCTGCTGCTCGCGGCCGCCGAGGCGGCCGAGGCGCAGTGACCGCCCGCACCGCCCTGGTCGTCGTCTCGCACTCGGCACGCCTGGCCGACGGCGTGGTCGAGGTGGCGGCGCAGATGGCGCCGGAGGTGACGCTGCGCGCGGCCGGCGGCACGGACGACGGCGGCATCGGCACCAGCTACACGCTCGTCGAGGCCGCCGTCACCGGCCTGCTGGGCGACGCGGCCGGCGTGGTCATCCTCACCGATCTGGGCTCCGCCACGATGACGGCCGAGTCCGTCGTCGAGATGCTCGAGGACCCGGACCGGGTCACGCTGGCCGACGGGCCCCTCGTCGAGGGCGCCGTCGCGGCTGCCGTCGCCGCGCAGGGCGGTGCCGGGCACGAGGAGGTCGCGCGGGTCGTGGCGGCGGCCGGGGCGAGCTTCACGGGGGGCACCGCGGCACCGGTGCCCGAAGAGGCCGACGGAGGCGACGGCGAGGCCCAGACCGGGACGTTCGTGCTGGTGAACGAGGTCGGGCTGCACGCCCGGCCCGCGGCCGTGCTGGCACGCCTCGTCGCCGGCTACGACGCGAAGGTCACCGTCAACGGCGTCGACGCGGCCAGCGTCCTTGCCCTGATGGGGCTCGGCCTGGAGAAGGGTGACGAGATCCAGGTCACCGCCAGCGGCGAGCAGGCCACCGAGGCGCTCGCGGGCGTGGCCGGTGCCGTGGCCGACGGGTTCGGCGAGGGGGCCGCCCGGTGAGCGAGCCGCGCGAGCCCCGGTCCGCCCGACGCATGTTCGCCGTCTCGGTGCTCGCGTCCGAGGTCTTCGTCGTGCTGTTCGCCACCCTGGTCGCGCACGGCCTGCGCGTGGCCGACCGAGGCACCGTCTGGGTCGCCGGCGGCGTCGTCATGGTCCTGTGCCTCCTCGCCACCGGGCTGGTCCGGCGGGGACGTGCCGGCTACGTCGTCGGGACCGCGGTGCAGGTCCTGCTCCTCGCCTCGGGGTTCCTCGTGCCCTCGATGCTCGTGATCGGTGGGATCTTCGTCGTCCTGTGGGTGGTGTCGCTGCGCGTCGGGTCGCGGATCGATGTCGAGCGCCGGGCGCGCTACGAGGCGGAGCTGCGCCACCGGGCCGAGCAGGGGCAGGACCGCGAGGCCCACCGGCACGGGTAACCTCGCTGCACGTGACTACTACGCAGCCAGAGCGCACCCTCGTCCTCATCAAGCCCGACGGCGTCACCCGCCACCTCACCGGTGAGGTGCTGCGCCGCATCGAGGCGAAGGGCTACACGATCGTCGCCCTCGAGCAGCGCACCGTCGGCACCGAGCTGCTGACCGAGCACTACGCCGAGCACCAGGGCAAGCCGTTCTTCGCCCCGCTGCTCGAGTTCATGATGTCCGGGCCGGTCGTCGCGGCCATCGCCGAGGGCCACGGCGTCATCGAGGGCTTCCGCTCGCTCGCCGGCACCACGAACCCCACGTCGGCCGCCCCCGGCACCATCCGCGGCGACCTGGGGCGCGACTGGGGCACCACCGTCCAGCAGAACCTCGTGCACGGCTCCGACAGCCCGGAGTCCGCGGAGCGGGAGATCGCGCTCTGGTTCCCGCAGGGCTGAGCGACCGCCCCGGGCGGCGCGTGCAGCGGCGGTGGGACAAAACGGCTGACTGACCCCATACCCTGGCCGGGTGCACCTGAAGACGCTGACGATGCGGGGATTCAAGTCCTTCGCGTCCGCGACGACGCTGCACCTCGAGCCGGGCATCACCTGCGTGGTGGGGCCCAACGGGTCGGGCAAGTCCAACGTCGTCGACGCCCTGTCCTGGGTGATGGGCGAGCAGGGGGTCAAATCGCTGCGCGGCGGCAACATGGCGGACGTCATCTTCGCCGGCACCTCCACCCGCGCGCCGCTCGGCCGCGCGGAGGTCGCGCTCACGATCGACAACACCGACGGCCTGCTGCCGATCGAGTACTCCGAGGTGACGATCTCGCGCACCCTGTTCCGCTCCGGCGGGTCCGAGTACGCGATCAACGGCAACGCGTGCCGCCTCCTCGACATCCAGGAGCTGCTCTCCGACACCGGCATGGGCCGCGAGATGCACGTCATCGTCGGCCAGGGCCGCCTCGACTCGGTCCTGCAGGCGACGCCGGAGGACCGGCGCGGCTTCATCGAGGAGGCCGCCGGGGTCCTCAAGCACCGGCGCCGCAAGGACAAGGCGCTCCGCAAGCTCGAGGCCATGTCCGCCAACGTCGCGCGGGTGACCGACCTGGCCACCGAGATCCGGCGCCAGCTCGGCCCGCTGGCGAGGCAGGCCGACGTCGCGCGCCGTGCTCAGACGGTCCAGGCCGACCTGCGCGACGCGAAGGCGCGACTCCTCGCCGACGACCTCGTCCAGCTGACCGCCACCCTCGCCCAGGACGAGGCGGACGAGACCGCGCTGAGGCAACGGCGCGCCGCCGTCGAGGCCGCCCAGGACGAGGCCCGCGCCCGGCTGACGTCCATCGAGCAGGCCGCCGCCGCTGCCGCCCCGCGGCTGAGCCGAGCCACCGACACCTGGTACCGCCTCTCCGGCCTGCGTGAGCGCCTGCGCTCCCTCGAGAACGTCGCCACGGAACGCGTCCGCCTGCTCGGCTCCGCCCCCGCCGAGCCCGCCGGCGCCACCGAGCCCGAGGAGCTCGAGGCGCAGGCGGCGGCCGTCCGTGAGCAGGAGGAGGCCCTGGGTGAGGAGGTCGACGCGGCACGCAGCGCCCTCGAGGCCGCGGTCGCGGCCCGCACGGCGGCCGAGCAGGCCGAGCAGGAGGCGGAGCGGGCCCTGGCCGCCGTCCATCGCGGGGCGGCCGACCGCCGCGAAGGGCTGGCCCGGCTGACCGGTCAGGTGGGAGCCCGGCGGTCCCGTCTCGAGGCCGCCGAGGCCGAGCTGGGACGCCTGCGGGAGACCCTGTCCGCCGCCGAGGAGCGCGCCCGCACCGCGCAGGCGGAGTTCACCGCGCTCGAGCAGCAGGTCGCCGGCGTCGAGGAGGGCGAGGAAGGGCTCGACGAGGCCTACGAGGAGGCCGCCGCCGAGCTCGAGGAGGCCGAGGGGGCCGTCGCCGAGCTCGTCGACGCCGAGCGGGCCGCCGAGGCCGACAGGTCCACCTGGACCACCCGCCGCGACACCCTCGAGATGTCCCTGCGCCGCAAGGACGGCACCGGCGCCCTGCTGGACGCCGCTCCCGCGGGCGTCCTGGGTCCCGTCGCCGACCATCTCGCGGTCGAGTCCGGCTGGGAGAACGCCGTCGCCGCCGCCCTGGGCGGCGCCGCCGACTCCGCCGTCGTCGAGTCCGTCGACGTCGCGGTCGACGCCGTACGCCGCGCCCGGGACGACGACGCCGGCCAGGTCCGCCTGATGATCCCCTCGGCGCAGGACGAGACCTCCGACCGGGGCGATCCGCCCGCCGGGCGGTGGGCGCTCGACGTCGTCACCGCCACCGGCGGGTCGCTCGCCGGGTCGCTCGTGCGTCTGCTCGACCGCGTCGTCGTCGTGGACGGGCTCGCGGAGGCCCGCGCCGCCGTGGCCGCCGATCCCGAGCTGACCGTCGTGACCCGTGCGGGCGACCTGCTCTCCGCCGTCACCGCGAGCGGCGGGGCCACCGGCGCCCCGAGCGTGCTGGAGCTGCACGCCGCGCACGAGGAGGCCGTCGCCGAGGTCGAGTCCGCCGTCGCGCGCCAGGAGCGGGCACGGTTCTCGCTCGGTCCTGCACGCGAGCGGGTCGAGGCGGCCCGGGTGCGGCTCAAGCAGGCCCTCGACGCGCTGCACGCCTCCGACGCGCGGCACGCCGCCGTCGCGGAGCAGCTGGGCCGGCACGGCTCCGCCCTGCGCGGCGCCGAGGCCGAGGCCGAGCGGGCTCGCCCGGCGATCGAGCGCGCCGAGGCCGAGATCGCCGAGCACACCGCCGAGCTGCAGGCCCTGGCCGAGCGCCTCGAGATCGCCCAGCGGGAGCCCGCCCAGACGGAGGAGGACCTCGCCGGTGCCACCGAGGCGCGCGACGGCGCCGCCGCGGCCGCGCGGGAGGCCCGTGCCCGAGAGACGGAGTCGCGGCTGGCGCTGCGGACCCTGGAGGAGCGGGCCGGCGCCCTGGCCGGGCGGGCCCAGTCGCTGACCGCCGCCGCGCAGGAGGAGCGCGCGGCCCGCCGGCGGGCCGCCGAGCTGGCCGCCCGCCGTGCCGAGCAGGCCCGGGTCGCGGCCCAGGTGCGTGACGGCGCCGCCCGCGCCGCCGCCGTCGTCGAGACCTCCGTCTCAGCGGCCGCCGACGAGCGCGAACGCGCCGAGAGCGAGCGCGCCGAGCGCGAGCATGAGCTCGCCGAGGTACGCACCCGGCTCGACGAGATCAGCGCCGAGATGTCGGCGGTGACCGACGCCGCCCACCGCGACGAGGTCGCCCGCGCCGAGCAGCGCCTGCGCGTGAGCCAGCTCGAGGAGCGCGCGGTCGCCGAGCTCGGCCTCGACCCGGAGGTCCTCACCGAGGAGTACGGGCCGGACAAGATGATTCCCGCCGGCGCTCCGGACGGCGCCGAGGACGAGGACGCCCAGTCCACCCCCTACGTCCGCGAGGAGCAGGAGAAGCGCCTCAGGCGGGCCGAGCGGGACCTCGCCCGCCTCGGCGCCGTCAACCCGCTCGCGCTCGAGGAGCATGCTGCGCTGGCCGAGCGTCACAAGTTCCTCACCGACCAGCTCGCCGACCTCGAGAAGTCCCGCAAGGACCTCATGGACATCGTCCGGGAGATCGACGAGCGCGTCGAGCGCGTCTTCACCGACGCGTTCGCCGACACCGCCCGCGAGTTCGAGGGCGTCTTCTCACGGCTCTTCCCCGGCGGCGAGGGGCGCCTCGTCCTGACCGACCCGGACGATCTCCTCACCACCGGCATCGAGATCGAGGCGCGGCCGGCCGGCAAGAAGGTCAAGCGACTCTCCCTGCTCTCCGGGGGCGAGCGTTCCCTGACGGCCGTCGCGCTGCTCGTGGCGATCTTCAAGGCGCGCCCCAGCCCGTTCTACGTCCTCGACGAGGTCGAGGCCGCGCTCGACGATGCCAACCTCGGGCGGCTGCTGGCCATCTTCACCGAGCTGCGGGACTCCTCGCAGCTGATCGTCATCACTCACCAGAAGCGCACCATGGAGGTCGCCGACGCCCTGTACGGGGTGACCATGCGCGGCGACGGCGTGACGACCTTGATCTCCCAGCGGCTCGAGCGAGAGCCGGAAACCGTCTGAGCCGGCGACCGCGGACGGCCGCCGGACCACCTGGTGAGCAACATCACGGCACGCGACGCCACGCGGACACCCGCCCTGACCGCCATGTTCACCGAGCGACGGCGATACTGGAGTCATGACCGGAATGATCGTCGGAGGAGCTCTCGCGGTGCTGTGCGCACTCGCGGTCCTCGTCGCGCTGCTGTACGCCCGGCGGCCGGACAGCGGCTTCCTCGCCTGGCTCCGCGAGTCCCTGGACGCCTGGCGCTCGGACGACCTCAAGCGGGAGAACCTCTCGCAGGGAGGCGTCCAGGACGCCCACGTCGACGACATCTTCACCCTTGGAGTCCCGGACGACCGCCCGGCCTACGCCCGCCCCGAGGAGATCGTGGCGCGCTGGGACCTGGTCCGTGGCCGCGCCCGCCACCTCACCAAGCACTGAGGAACCCGGCCCGCTTTTCGGGGGACCGGTCGCGTAGGTCAGACTGGGCCTCGTGATCGATCAGACCGTCCTTCTTCTCGTCATCGCCGTCGTCGTCCTCCTGGCGGTGGGCGTCAGCGCAGTCACCCTCGTCACCCGGCGCCGCCGCGGCGGCACGACGACGATCTCGCCGGAGACGGCGGAGGCCCTCCAACCGGAGCTCGACGAGGCTGCGCCACCGGTCGAGGAGGCGCCCGCCCCGACCCTCGAGCGGCCCGAGCCGGCCGCAGGGCGCATGCAGCGCCTGCGGGCACGCCTGGCCCGCTCGGGCACCGTCGGGCAGACGCTGCTGTCGATCCTCTCGCGTGGCGACCTCACCGAGAGCGACTGGGAGGAGATCGAGGAGACGCTCCTGCTCGCGGACGTCGGCATCGGGCCCACCACCGAGCTGATGGACACCCTTCGCACGCGCAGCAAGGTGCTCGGCACCACCGACCCCGAGGTGGTGCGCGGCGTCCTGCGCGAGGAGCTGCTCGCCCTCGTCGGCGAGTCCGACCGGTCCATCGCCACCGAGCCGGTCGTCGGCGACGACGGCCGGCCGCACCCCGCCACGGTGCTCGTCGTGGGGGTCAACGGCACCGGCAAGACCACCACCGTCGCCAAGCTCGCCCGCGTGCTCGTCGCCGAGGACAAGAGCGTCGTGCTCGGCGCCGCCGACACCTTCCGCGCCGCCGCCGCCGATCAGCTGAGCACCTGGGGCGCTCGCGTGGGCGTGGAGGTCGTCCGGTCCGACCGCGAGGGGGCCGACCCGGCCGCCGTGGCTTTCGACACCGTGCGGCGCGGACGCGAGGAGAGCGCCGACGTCGTGCTCGTCGACACCGCCGGCCGGCTGCAGAACAAGCAGGGGCTCATGGACGAGCTCGGCAAGATCAAGCGCGTCATGTCCCGCGAGGCACCGGTGAGCGAGGTCCTCCTCGTCCTCGACGCCACCACCGGGCAGAACGGGATGCGCCAGGCCCAGGTCTTCGCCGACGTCGTCGACATCACCGGCATCGTGCTCACCAAGCTCGACGGCACCGCCAAGGGCGGGATCGTGGTGGCCGTCCAGCGTGAGCTCGGCGTCCCCGTGAAGTTCGTCGGCCTGGGGGAGGGGCCGGACGATCTCGCCCCGTTCGTCCCCGAGGAGTTCGTGGACGCCCTGCTCTCCTGACCGGACGGACGGGCCAGGTCTCGTATGGTGGGACCTGCGCTGCCTGGCAACACGATCGTCACCGCTGACCGGGACATGTCACGTGCCCGAAACACCGGTGTCCACGCGACGAAACGTGGACGAAGGACGGTAGTTCCCGGCCAGCCGACCGCGCTGGCGAGGGAGGAACCATGGAGCTCGATCACGGAGCCACCGCGTGGATGCTGACATCGGCATCGCTCGTGCTGCTCATGACCCCCGGGCTGGCCCTGTTCTACGGCGGCATGACCCGGTCGAAGTCCGTGCTGAACATGATGATGATGTCGTTCGGTGCCATCGCCGTCGTCGCAGTGATCTACGTGCTGTGGGGCTGGTCCATGTCCTACGGAGGCACGAGCATCGGCGGGCTGTTCGGCAACCCGTTCGAGCAGTTCGGCCTGGACGGCGCCATCTACGACGGCGCCGGTGAGTACCTCATCGACGACTACGGCGTGCCGGGCATCGTCGGCGTCGGTTTCCAGTCGACGTTCGCCATCATCACCGTCGCGCTGATCTCCGGCGCGGTCGCCGACCGGGTCAGGTTCAGCACCTGGCTGGTCTTCACCACGCTGTGGGCGACGCTGGCCTACTTCCCGATCTGCCACATGGTGTGGAACGGCGGCCTGCTCAGCGCGGACGGGCCGTTCGGCGCCATCGCCGCACCGATCGACTTCGCGGGCGGCACGGTGGTGCACATCAACGCCGGCGCCGCCGGCCTCGTGCTCGCGCTCGTCGTCGGCCGGCGCAAGGGCTTCGGCAGGGTGCCGATGAAGCCCCACAGCCTTCCCCTGACGATGCTGGGCGCGGCGCTGCTGTGGTTCGGCTGGTTCGGTTTCAACGCCGGCTCGGCCTTCACCTCCGACGGCAACGCCGGCCTCGCCTGGGTCAACACCACGACCGCCACCGCCGCGGCCATCCTCGGCTGGCTCGTCGCCGAGCGGATCCGGGACGGTCGCGCCACCTCCCTCGGCGCCGCCTCCGGCGTCGTCGCCGGCCTGGTGGCCGTCACCCCGGCCGCCGGCGCCGTGAGCCCCGTCGGGGCGATCGTCCTCGGCCTGGTCGCCGGTGTGCTCTGCGCCCTGGCCGTCGGTCTGAAGTACAAGCTCGGTTACGACGACTCGCTCGACGTCGTCGGCGTCCACCTCGTCGCCGGTCTCTGGGGCACCATCGGCATCGGATTCCTCGCCACCGGGACCGGGCTGTTCTACGGCGGCGGGGCGGCCCAGCTCGCCGTCCAGGCCATCATCGCCGTCGTCGCCGTCGTCATCTCCCTGGTCGTCACCACCGTGATCGCACTCGTCCTCAAGGCTGTGATGGGCTGGCGCGTCAGCGACGATGTCGAGATCGGCGGGATCGACCAGGCCGAGCACGGCGAGTCCGCGTACGAGGGCATCGGGGCGGGCAGGTTCTCGTCCGAGCCGGCCCCCGCCGTCCGGTCCACCACTGAGGAGGCAAAGGCATGAAGCTCGTGAACGCAATCGTCCAGCCGCACCGGCTCGACGACGTCAAGAAGGCCCTGGAGGCTGCCGGTGTGCACGGCATGACCGTGTCCGAGGCGAACGGCTACGGCCGCCAGCACGGGCACACCGAGGTCTACCGCGGCGCCGAGTACACCATCGAGCTCGTGCCGAAGGTCCGCGTCGAGATCGTGGTCGACGACCGGGACGCGGCGGCCGTCGTCGACGCCGTCGTCGGTGCCGCCCACTCGGGACGCATCGGTGACGGCAAGGTCTGGACCGTCCCCGTCGACGACGTCGTCCGGGTCCGTACCGGGGAGCGCGGCCCCGACGCCCTGTGAGCGTGCGGGACCTGCACCGGGCCCGTCTCGCTGAGCCGACGGGTGCGGGCGGGCCCGCGTACCGGCGCCGCCTCGCCGACCTGACCGACGCCGCCCTCCGCGAGCTGTGGGACGACGCCGCCGAGGCGACCGGTCTCGACCTCACCTCCGGCGTCGCCCTGACCGCCGTCGGCAGCCTGGGACGTCGCGACGGCGGACCGACCTCAGACCTCGACCTCCTCCTCGTGCACGACGGCGGGCTCGCCGACGTCGATCTGTCGGGTCTGTCCGAGGCCCTCTGGTACCCGGTCTGGAACACCCGGATCCGGCTCGACCACTCGGTGCGGACGCTGGAGGAGTGCCGCAGCGTCGCCTCGGCGGACCTGCCGGCCGCCGTCGGGCTGCTGCATCTGCGGACCGTGGCCGGGGACCCCCGGGTGGGAGAGCGGGCCACGACGGCGGTCCTCGCCGACTGGCGGGCCGGCGCCCGCCGCCGGCTCGAGGACCTGCTCGCCTCCGTCACCGAGCGGGCCGAGCGCTTCGGCGAGGCCGCCTACCTCATCGAGCCCGACCTCAAGGAGGCGCGCGGGGGGCTGCGGGACGCCGTCGTCGTCCGGGCGCTCGTCGCCTCCTGGCTCACCGACCGGCCGCACGGCGGCGGGTTCGACCAGGCCTACCGCCACCTCCTCGACGTGCGCGACGCCCTCGCGCTCACCACCGGGCGGGCCACCAACGCCCTTCGGCTCGCCGAGCAGGACGAGGTGGCGAGGCGGCTCGGTTTCGCCGGCGAGGGAGCCGTGGTCGACCGGACGCCCGCCGGGGCCGACGTCAGCGACGCGGCCGACGACCTGCTGGCCTCGGTGGCCGGGGCCGCGCGGGTGGTCAGCGCCGCCCTCGACGAGACCGTGCGCCGGGCGAGCCAGGCCAACCGGTCGCGCCGAACCCCGGCGCCGCGGCCCCGGACGGTTCGTGGCCGCATCCTCCCGCCCCGGCTGCCGGAGGTGGCCGACGGGTTGCTGCGGCACGAGGGCGAGATCGTCCTCGCCGCCGGTGCCGAGCCCGCCGCCGACCCGCTGCTCGGGCTGCGCGCCGCCGCGGCGGCTGCGCGCAGCGACGTGCCGCTGTCACCCTCCATGCTGGACTCGCTCGCCCGGGCCGCCGCGATCCCGGAGCCGTGGCCGGGGCCGGCCCTCGAGCTGCTGCTGGAGCTCCTCGCCTCGGGGCCGGCGCAGGTGCCGGTCTGGGAGGCACTCGACCTCGCGGGCGTCGTCACCACCTGGATCCCGGAGTGGTCCGCCGTGCGGAACCGGCCGCAGCGCAACGTGCTGCACCGGTTCACGGTGGACCGCCACCTGGTGGAGACCGTCGCCGGTGTCCCGGCCACCGGCGAGCCGGACCACCGGCTGCTGCTGGCCGCGCTGCTGCACGACATCGGGAAGACGCCGGGCACGCTGCGGCACGCCGAGACGGGTGCGCAGATCGCCGGGACGGTCCTCGACCGCCTGGGCGTGCCGCCCGCCGACCGGGACGTCGTCGTCCTCCTCGTGCGCCATCACCTCCTGCTCCCCGCCGTCGCCACCACCCAGGACCTGGAGGACCCGGCCGTCGTCGACGAGGTCGCGGTCGCCGTCGAGCGCCGCGGTGACGTGCTGACCATGCTGCGCCGGCTGACCGAGGCCGACGCCAGGGCCGCCGGTCCGCAGGCGTGGACCAGCTGGCGCGCCCGCCTGGTGTCCACCCTCACGGAACGGGTGAGGGCCGCGCTCGCGTTACCCTGAGGAGTCATACCACCCCTCATCCAACCGTTCCCAGAGGTCCGACGTGTTCGCCAACCTGTCCGACCGGCTCACCGCCTCCTTCAAGCAGCTGCGCGGCAAGGGCCGGCTCTCCGAAGCCGACATCGACGCCACCGTCTCGGAGATCCGCCGCGCGCTGCTCGAGGCCGACGTCGCCCTCCCCGTGGTGCGCGAGTTCGCCGCGAACGTCCGCGAGCGGGCCAAGGGCGCGGAGGTCAGCCAGGCGCTCAACCCCGGCCAGCAGGTCGTCAAGATCGTCAACGCCGAGCTCGTCGAGATCCTCGGCGGCGAGTCGCGAGACCTGAACTTCGCCAAGCACCCGCCGACCGTCATCATGCTCGCCGGCCTGCAGGGATCCGGTAAGACCACGCTGGCCGGCAAGCTCGGCCTGTGGCTCAAGGACCAGGGCCACACCCCGCTCCTCGTGGCCGCCGACCTCCAGCGCCCGGGCGCCGTCGACCAGCTCCAGATCGTCGGCGAGCGGGCCGGGGTGCCGGTGTGGGCCCCGGAGCCGGGCAGCGGGGTCGGCGACCCCATCACCGTCGCCCGGTCCGGCGTCCAGCAGGCGCACGACAAGCAGCACTCCGTCGTCATCGTCGACACCGCCGGCCGCCTCGGCGTCGACGCCGAGATGATGCAGCAGGCTGTCGACGTCCGCGACGCCACCGACCCCGACGAGATCCTCTTCGTCCTCGACGCCATGATCGGTCAGGACGCCGTGACGACGGCGCAGTCCTTCGCCGACGGCGTCGGCTTCAGCGGAGTGGTCCTGTCCAAGCTCGACGGTGACGCCCGCGGCGGTGCGGCCCTCTCGGTGCGCGGCGTCACCGGCAAGCCCGTCCTCTTCGCCTCGGTGGGGGAGAAGCTCACCGACTTCGAGCGTTTCCACCCGGACCGGATGGCCTCCCGCATCCTCGACATGGGCGACATGCTCACCCTGATCGAGCAGGCCGAGCGCACCTTCGACGCCGCCGAGGCCGAGAAGATGGCGGCGAAGATCTCCGGCGACGGCGACTTCACCCTCCAGGACTTCCTCGGCCAGCTGGCCCAGCTGAAGAAGATGGGCTCGATGAAGTCGATGCTCGGCATGCTGCCGGGCATGGGGCAGATGCGCGACCAGCTCGAGAACTTCGACGAGCGCGAGATCGACCGGGTCGAGGCCATCGTCAACTCGATGACCCCCGCCGAGCGCGAGCAGCCCAAGCTCCTCAATGGTTCCCGCCGTCAGCGCATCGCGCGCGGCTCCGGCACGACCGTCTCCGACGTGAACTCGCTGATGGAGCGCTTCGAGCAGGCCAAGACGATGATGCGCCAGATGGCCACCTCCGGCGGCAAGGGCGGCATGCCCGGGATGGGAATGATGCCCGGCGGTGGCAAGAAGTCGAAGGGCCGTATGGCTCCGCCACCGAAGAGCAAGAAGCAGAAGGGCAAGAAGGGCAAGTCGGGCAACCCGGCGAAGCGGGCCCAGCAGGAGCGCGAGGCCGCCGAGCGCGCCTCCCGGCCCGCGCCGCAGGGCTCCGCGTTCGGGATCGGGAAGCAGCAGGACCAGCAGGATGCCCCGGACCTCGAGGAGCTCTCCAAGTTCCTCCGGTGACGCGTCCGGCGGCTCCTCCATCGGTAGGCGGGAACATCCGTCAGGCTGTGGCTGTCGGATGTTCCCGGCTGTCGACGTGACCGTGCGGGATGGTCTCCGCGCAGGTGGAAACGCTACGTTCCCTCGGTGAGCGTGCTGCGGCTGGCCGGGGCGGTGCTCGTCGACGACGAGACCGTCCTGCCCGAGGTGTGGGTCGTCGACGGGCGGCTGGCCATGTCCCCGCCGGCCGGTGCCGAGGATTCCGGGGCCGAGGAGATCCGCGGCTGGGTCCTGCCCGGCCTCGTCGACGTGCACTGCCACATCGGCCTCGGCCCCGACGGCGCCGTCACGGTGGAGGACGCCGTCCTGCAGGGCAAGGCGGACCGCGACGCCGGCACCCTCCTCGTCCGCGACGCCGGCTCACCGATGGACAACCGGTGGGTGCAGGACCGGCCGGACATGCCTCGCCTGGTCCGCGCCGGCCACCACCTCGCGCGACCCAGGCGCTACATCCGCCACTACGCCCGCGAGCTCGACGACGTCGCCGAGCTCCCTGCGGCCGTCGCCCAGGAGGCCCGCTCGGGTGACGGCTGGGTCAAGATCGTCGCCGACTGGATCGACCGCTCCGCCGGCGCCGACGCCGACCTGGCCCCGCTGTGGCCCGCCGACGTGCTGGCCGACGCCCTCGCCGCCGCGCACGAGGCCGGGGCCCGCGTCACCGCGCACACCTTCTCCCGGGAGGCGATCGGTCCGCTGCTCGACGCCGGCATCGACGGCATCGAGCACGGCACCGGCATGGATCCCGACCACGTCGCCGAGGCCGCACGCCGCGGCATCCCGGTCACCCCGACCCTCCTCCAGGTGGGGCGGTTCGACCGGATCGCCGAGCAGGCCGAGGGGAAGTACCCCCGCTACGCCGAACGCATGCGGCGCATGCACGCCCGCCGCTACGAGCACGTCGCGCAGCTGCACGACGCCGGCGTCCCGCTGCTCATGGGTTCCGACGCCGGCGGCACCATCGGCCACGGCTCCCTGCCCGCCGAGCTCGCCGAGGTCGTCCGGGCCGGCGTCCCGGTCGACCAGGTGCTGGCAGCGGCGTCGTGGCGCGCTCGCGCCTTCCTCGGGGCGCCGGGGATCGAGTCCGGGGCGAGCGCCGACGTCGTCGTGTACGCCACCGATCCGCGCCGGGACATCACGGCCCTGGCGGAACCGTCCGCCGTCGTCCTGCGCGGCTCGCGGCACTGACCCGACCGGACGCGCACAGCTACCGGGCCTTGCCAACTGTCAGGTTCTATGGTTCATTAGTCGAGTAATGAACCACTGAACCGGGGAGGCGACGTGTTCGACGGTCCGGAGCCGATCTACGTGCAGATCGCCGAGCACCTGCGCCGCCAGGTCCTCGACGGCACCTTGGCTCCCGGTGACCAGGTCATGTCGACCACACAGTTCGCCACCACCTACCGGATCAACCCCGCGACGACGGCCAAGGCCTTCAACCTGCTCGTCGACGAAGGGGTGCTCTACAAGCAGCGAGGACTGGGCATGTACGTGGCTGAAGGCGCCAGGGAGCGACTACGCGAGAGACGGCAGGCCGACTTCTTCACCGACCGGCTCGACACGGTGCTCGACGAGGCCCGGACGCTGGGCATCGGCGAGGACGAACTCATCAGCTACATCAGGAAAGGAGCCGGGCGATGACCTCCCCGAGCACCATCGAGACCACGGGACTGGCGGTCGAGGTCGAGGACCTCAGCGTCCGGTACGGGGACAGGCGGGCCCTGGACCACGCCAGCCTCACGCTGCCCGCCGGGTCGATCATCGGCCTGCTCGGCCGTAACGGCTCCGGCAAGACCACCTTGCTCTCGACCGTCGCCGCACTGCGCCGGCCCGACTCCGGCCGGGTGCTCGTCGGTGGGCAGGAGCCGTTCGAGAACGAGAAGCTCATGGAGCAGATCTGCCTCGTGCGCGAGAGCGGCGACGTCCTGCCGGACGAGCGCATCTCCACCAATATCGAATACTTCGCGACAGCACGCCCGAACTGGGACGACGAGCTGGCGGGCCGTCTGCTCGACGTCTTCGAGCTCGGCGCGCGCTCGCGTCCCCGCCAGCTCTCACGTGGCCAGCGCTCGGCCTTCGGGGTCGTGCTCGGCCTCGCTTCCCGGGCGCCGCTGACCATGCTCGACGAGGTCTATCTCGGCATGGACGCACCGTCGCGATACGCCTTCTACGACCTGCTCCTCGAGGACTACGTCGAGCACCCGCGCACCATCGTGCTGTCCAGCCATCTCATCAGCGAGCTCGACCGGCTGCTCGAGCACGTCGTCGTCCTGCACGAGGGCAGCACCCTGCTCACCGGCGACGCCGACGAACTGCGGGGACGTGGCGCGACCGTCACCGGCCGCGCCGCCGACGTCGACCAGGCCGTCGCCTCGTTGAGCGATGTCACCGTCCTGTCCGAACGGAGCCTCGGCGCCACCAGGCAGGTGACCATCATCGGCGAGCAGGACCGGCTCGGTCCCGACGTGACCGGTCGGGTCCGCGACGCGGGGCTGGAGCTCGGGCCCGTGGAGCTCCAGGACCTGTTCGTCCACCTCACCGAGAGGAAGTCATGACCCCCTCGCAGCAGCACATGTCCGGGAGGGACGTCACCGGTATGGCCAGCGGCGCCCTGCGGCACGGCCGCCGGATCAGCACGAGTCGTCCCCAGTGGCGGCGGGCGACACGGTGGATGCTCGGTATGCAGCTCTACCTCGCGGCCTGGTTCTGGCTGATCGCCGTGATCGTCATCGCCGCCGCGCTCTTCGTGCTCGACCGGACCGTCGGCGTCCAGCTGTCGTACTTCCAGTTCGTCCAGCACGGGGCCCTGTGGTTCCCGTTCGCGCTGATGATCACCGTGGTCGCCGCGATGATCACCCCGCACGTCGCGAACGGGATGACCCGGCGCTCGTTCGCCGTGGCCGTGCTGGTGACCGCCGCTGTCGTCGCGGTGCTGTACGGGTTGTTGATGGCAGTCGGCCTCGAGATCGAGGGGGCCGTCTACGACAGCTTCGGCTGGCCGCACGCGCACGTCGCGAACGCCGTCGACGACGCCACGCCGATGGCCGAGCCGTGGACGCAGGGCTTCGCGGTCTCCGCGCTCACCTACGCCGTCCGGACCGCGGCCGGTGCGGTCGCCGGCATGCTGGTCGCCATCACCTACTACCGCTACGGCGGCCTGCGCGCCACTCTCGCGCTCCCGTTGACCGTAGCGCCCGCGCTCGTCAGCCAAGACGCCCTGGCGAACCTGCTGGGCGACGCGCTCAGCCTCTCGCTGCCCGCCCTGTCGCTGCTCACCCTCGTCGCGCCGCTGCTGGCGGCCGCAGCCTTCTACCGGATCACCCGGACCGTCCCCATCGCACAGCCCTGGAGCTGACCATGAATCCCGACGCACCCGTCATCCAGATCACCCACCTGCGCAAGACCTACGGCGAGAAGGTCGCCGTCGCCGACGTCAGCCTCGCGATCCAGCGCGGCGAGATCTTCGGCATCCTCGGCCCCAACGGGGCAGGCAAGACCACCACCGTCGAGCTGCTCGCCGGCCTGCGGCAGGCCGACGGCGGAACGGTGCGGATCCTCGGCACGGACCCGCAGGCCGATCCCGCAGCCGTGCGCCACCGCGTCGGCGTCCAGCTGCAGGAGTCCCGCCTGCCCCCGAAGATCCGCGCCCGGGAGGCGCTCGAGCTGTACGCCTCCTTCTACCCGGACCCGAAGGACCCGGGGGAGCTGCTCGACATGCTCGGCCTGACGGAGAAGGCGGAAACGGCCTTCAAGGATCTTTCGGGCGGCCAGCAGCAGCGCCTGTCCATCGCGCTCGCCCTGGTCGGCAACCCGGAGATCGCCATCCTCGACGAGCTCACCACCGGCCTCGACCCGCAGGCCCGCCGGGACACCTGGTCGCTCATCGAGCACGTCCGGGACAGCGGCGTCACGATCGTCCTCGTCACGCATTTCATGGACGAGGCGGAGCGGCTCGCGGACCGGCTCGCCATCATCGACGCGGGTCGAGTGGTCGCCGAAGGCGCGCCCGCCGACCTCGTCGCCGCCGGGGACGACCGGCGCACCTTCCGGATGCGCCTTCCCGAAGGCGCGCCCGCCGAGCTCCTCACCCGAGTCTCGGAGCTGCCCGACGTCGACACCGTCTCCCGGGTCGGCGCCGAGCACGAGGTCACCGGCGGCCCACGGGTCCTGCCCGCCGTCGTGCTGGCGCTCGCCCGGCAGGACGTCGTCCCCGACGAGATCCGCACCATCTCCCGCACCCTCGAGGACGTCTTCGTCGACGTCACCGGGGCCCGGCCCGAACTGACGGAGGTCCTGACATGACCGCTGCACCCGCCACCCTCAACGCCACCGACCGTCCACCCGCACGCCGGCTCGCCGGGCGGGGGATGCGTGCCCTGCTCCTGAGCGAGGTCCGCCTGTTCCTGCGCGACCCAGGCTCGGTCTTCTTCGCCCTGGCGTTCCCGGCCGTCGTCCTCATCGGGGTCGGGTTCGCCATCCCGGGGATGGACGAACCGGTCACCGACCCGGGTCCCTGGCAGGGCGAGCCGACGATCTTCGTCATGATCCCCGCCGTCCTGGCGGCGGCCATGGCGACCCCGGCGCTCACCACGCTGCCGGTCTCCATCGCGAGCTACCGGGAGCAGGGCCTGCTCAAGCGGCTCTCGACGACCCCGATGCGTCCCCAGGGCGTGCTCGTCGTCCACGTCATCATCGGTGTCGCGTCGTTCGTCGTCGCGTCGCTCCTCGCCCTCGGGCTCGCTGCCCTGATCTTCGACGTCGGCGGACCGCAGCAGCTCGGCACGGCGGTGCTCACCGGCGTCGCCGGTGCGGCGGCCATGTTCGGCGTCGGGCTGCTGATCGCGGCCGTGGCACCGCGCGGGAACGCCGCCCAGGGGTTCGGGATGCTGGTCTTCTTCCCGATGCTGTTCTTCGCCGGCCTGTGGACGCCGGGCCCGGTCATGCCGGACGCCGTCGCGGCCGTGGCCACCTGGACGCCGCTCGGTGCGGCGAGCCAGGCGATGACGACCGCCTGGTTCGAGCAGGGCTTCCCGCTGCTGCAGATGCTCGTCATGGCGGGCTACGTCGTCGTGCTCTACCCGCTGGCGGCCAAGCTCTTCCGCTGGAGCTGAGCCGACGGGTCGCGGGACGTGTCGAAGGGCACGTCCCGCCCGCCGTCGCGCGGGTTGGGGCCGGCGTGCGCATCTGGCAGAATGAGCGGCTGTACTCAGCCCGGGCGGTCCCTCTCACTTTCCGGAGCTGTGTCCTGTGACGTCAGTGGATGCCGGGGCCCCACCCGGCGACCACGATGTCCATCCCGAACGAAACCAGGAGTGACCACCTAGTGGCAGTCAAGATCCGCCTGAAGCGCATCGGCAAGGTCCATGCGCCGTACTACCGCGTCGTCGTCATGGACTCGCGCAAGAAGCGCGACGGCCGTGCGATCGAGGAGATCGGCAAGTACCACCCGACCGACGACCCGTCGTTCATCGAGATCGACTCGGAGCGCGCGCAGCACTGGCTCTCCGTCGGGGCTCAGCCCAGCGAGCAGGTCGCCGCGCTGCTGAAGGTCACCGGTGACTGGCAGAAGTTCAAGGGCCTGCCCGGCACCGAGGGCACCCTGCGCACCAAGGAGAACGCGGTCTCCGACGAGGCGCGCGCCGCCGCCGTGAAGGCGGCCGAGGACGAGGCCGAGCAGCGCAAGGCGCGTGCGGCCGAGGCCAAGACCTCCTCCGAGGACAAGACCTCCTCCGAGGACAAGACCGCGGCCGAGTCGGCGGACGAGAAGCCCGCCGAGGACGCCTGAGGTGCTGGCTGACGCCCTCGAGCATCTCGTCCGTGGCATCGTCGACAACCCGGACGACGTGCAGGTGACCAACCGGTCGCTGCGTCGTGGCGAGCTGCTCGAGGTCCGCGTGCACCCCGACGATCTGGGCCGAGTCATCGGCCGGTCGGGGCGCACCGCGCGTGCCCTGCGCACGGTCATCGGCGCGCTGTCGACCTCTGGCCCCGTGCGGGTCGACGTCGTGGACACCGACCGCCGCTGACGTGCTGCTGACCGTCGCCGTCGTCGGCGCTCCCCACGGGCTGCGCGGCGAGGTGCGCCTGGACGTGCGCACCGACGAGCCGGCGCGTCGCCTCGCCGTCGGCAGCTCCCTGGAGACCGAACCCGCCGACGCGGGTCCGCTCACCGTGGACCGCACCCGCACCACGCCCGACGGCGCCGCGTTCGTCGTCTTCGCGGAGGCGCGTGACCGCACCTCGGCGGAGGCGCTGCGCGGCGTCCGGCTCGTCGTCGAGACGGACGAGCTGGACGCCGCGGAGGACGGCGAGGACGCCGACGGCTGGTACCCGCACGAGCTCGTCGGGCTGCGCGCGGTGCACGCCGACGGCCGGGACCTCGGTGAGGTGATCGACCTGGAGCACCTGCCCGCGCAGGACGTCCTCGTGGTCACCGAGCCCGACGGCACCGAGGTTCGGGTGCCGTTCGTGAGCGACCTGGTGCCCGACGTCGACGAGGCGGCCCGCACCATCACCCTCGACCCACCACGAGGACTCTTCGCCGGTGACCCGGCCGAGTGGGACGACGACCTCGAGGACGCCTGATGCGCGTCGACGTCGTCTCGATCTTCCCCGGCTACCTCGACGCGCTCGACCTCTCCCTCGTCGGGAAGGCCCGCCGCGACGGCGTCCTCGACCTGCGCGTGCACGACCTGCGCGACTGGACGACCGACCGGCACCGCACCGTCGACGACACCCCGTTCGGCGGTGGTGCGGGCATGGTCATGCGGCCGGACGTCTGGGGGCGGGCCCTCGACGATGTGCTCGGGGAAGGCGGGTCCGGCCGGACCGTGCTCGTGCTGCCGACCCCCTCGGGGGAACGGCTGACCCAGCGCTCGGTCGAGGACCTGGCCACCGCCGACCGCCTGGTCATCGCCTGCGGACGCTACGAGGGCATCGACGCCCGCGTCGCCGATCATTACGCCGGGGCCGAGGCGCCCGAGGTCAGGGAGATCTCCCTGGGCGACTACGTGCTCAACGGCGGAGAGGTCGCCGCGCTCGTCGTCGTCGAGGCCGTCGCCCGGCTGCTGCCGGGCGTCGTCGGCAACCCCGAGTCCCTCGTGGAAGAGTCGCACGGCACCGGCTCCAAGGGCGGGCTGCTGGAGTACCCGGTCTACACCAAACCCGCGGAGTGGGCGGGTCGGCCGGTGCCCGACGTCCTGCTGTCCGGGCACCACGGCAAGGTCGCCCGGTGGCGACGGGACCAGGCGCTGGAACGCACCGTGCGCCGTCGTCCCGATTTGATCGAGGCCCTGGAGCCGGCCGAGCTCGACCGCGGGGACCGGGCGGTGCTCGCCCGCCACGGCTGGTTCCTCCCCGCCGAGGGCGCGCCCGTCCGGGTGCGGGTACGTCCCGGGCGGTCCGGAGACGCCGACGCGCTCGCCGAGCTGGCCGCCGCCACCTTCCCGCTCGCCTGCCCGCCGGAGCTCGGCGAGGCGGACATCGCCGCGTTCGTCGCCGAGAACCTCGGCGCCGCCCGGTTCGCCTCCTACCTCACCGACGCGCGGTACCGCGTCCAGGTCGCGGAGACCTCCGGCGGCCTCGTCGGCTACACGCTCGTGGTGCTGCCGTCGACGGCCGAGGAACCCCCCGACGCCGAGGACGTCGCCGCCCTCGTGCCTGACAGGCCGGCGGCCGAGCTGAGCAAGTGCTACGTCCTCCCGGCGTTCCAGGGCAGCGGTGTGGCCGGGGCGCTCCTCGAGGCCGTCCGCCGCGAGGTGGCAGCCATCGACGTGGAGGGCCGGCCGGTCGCCGTGCTGTGGCTCGGCACGAACGCCGCCAACCGGCGCGCCCGAGCCGGCTACGGCAAACACGGCTACACGACTGTCGGACCCCGCCGCTTCCAGGTGGGGGAGCAACCCATGGAGGACGTCGTCATGGCGCTCGGCCTCACCGCGGAGCCCGGCGACAACCGGCGCTGACGTGCCACAGACCACACGGCCGGCTGCCCGGGCGCGGTAGGCGGGCGCCCGGCGCCTGTGGCAGACTGAGGCGTTGCCGCGTCCCGGCACGCGCCGTCGGACCTGCCGCAGGGGGTTCACAC
This sequence comes from Georgenia halophila, assembly GCF_039541595.1. Classification (NCBI taxonomy): domain Bacteria; kingdom Bacillati; phylum Actinomycetota; class Actinomycetes; order Allobogoriellales; family Allobogoriellaceae; genus Georgenia; species Georgenia halophila. Next base: position 107,986 of record NZ_BAABGN010000008.1, read on the forward strand.
GGCCCGCGGACGCCGCCACCCGAACACATACCGGCAGCGGACGCTGCCCTGACAATCGCGCGTGACCTGTGGCACGAGCGGGAAGAGATCACCATGCAGACCCTGGACACCGTCGACGCCGCCTCGAAGCGCGACGACATCCCGGAGTTCCGTGCCGGCGACACCCTGAAGGTCAACGTCAAGGTCGTCGAGGGCAACCGCTCCCGCGTGCAGGTCTTCCAGGGTGTGGTGATCGCCCGCTCCGGTGCCGGCGTGCGCGAGACCTTCAAGATCCGCAAGATCAGCTTCGGCGTCGGCGTCGAGCGCACCTTCCCGGTGCACTCGCCGACGATCGACTCCATCGAGGTGGTCAGCCGCGGCGCGGTCCGTCGCGCGAAGCTGTACTACCTGCGCGAGCTGCGCGGCAAGAAGGCCAAGATCCGCGAGAAGCGCGAGACTCCCGCTCGCTGATCCGGTCAGGACGGCGACGCACTGCCGTCGGCGTGCCCGGTGATGTGCCGGGCACGCGGCATGTCGGCGGTGCTCGCGTGCGCAGGCGCATCGCCTTGTTAGGGTTCGCTCACGTCTGTCGCACCCCGCGCGTGCGGGCCGCCTGGCAGGACGCGTGCCCGAGGGGAGCAGAATCGTTTGACCACGGACAGCACCGCGCGTGACGGCCAAGCGGCCGGCGGCAGTGATCACGCTGCTGAACCGATGCCGCCCAGCTACCCACCGGGTCCCCAGAAACCGGCCGGGCAGGACGAGCCTCGGCAGCGCAAGGGCAGTTGGTTCCGTGAGGGCCTGACCGTCATGGTTTCGGCGATCGTGCTGTCGATCCTCATCAAGACCTTCCTCGCCCAGGCCTTCTACATCCCGTCCGGCTCCATGGAGAACACCCTCGAGCTGGGGGACCGGGTCATGGTCAGCAAGCTGACTCCTGGCCCGGTCGATCTCGAGCGCGGGGACGTCGTCGTGTTCGTCGATCCGGGCGGCTGGCTCGACGAGGTGCCGGAGGACGACCGGGCACAGTGGCAGCGCACCGCCGCCGAGGTACTCACCTGGGTAGGGCTCCTGCCGCAGAACGCCGGCCACCACCTCATCAAGCGAGTCGTCGGGTTGCCCGGTGACCACGTCGTGTGCTGCACCGACGACGGCCGGATCACCGTCAACGGCGAGCCCATCGAGGAGGAGCAGTACCTCCACGACGGCGTGAAGCCGAGCCAGGTCCCCTTCGACGTCACCGTGCCTGAGGACCGCGTCTGGGTCATGGGCGACAACCGGCCGAACTCGGCCGACTCACGCGCCCACATGGGTGACCCGGGCGGCGGTACCGTGCCGATGGACAACATCGTCGGCCGCGCGTTCGTCTTGCTCTGGCCGGCCGACCGGATCAGGCTGCTGAACAACCCGCAGGAGACGTTCGCCGACGTGCCGGAGTCGCCGTGACCACGACCGCCACCACGAGGCGCCGCAAACGCCCCAAGCCGTCCCGCAAGGTCGAGACCGCGCTGCTCGCCGAGCTCGGGGACGGGGCGTGCCTGGCCGGCATGGACGAGGTCGGCCGAGGCGCGCTGGCCGGACCGGTCAGCGTCGGCGTCGCCGTCGTCGACGCCGGTACCTCGCGGCGCATGCCACGCGGCCTGGCGGACTCCAAGCTCCTCGCCCCGCAGGCGCGCGAGGACCTCGTGGGTCCGGTGCGCTCGTGGTGCGTCGCCGGCGCCGTCGGCCATGCGGAGCCCGCGGAGATCGACGACATCGGCATCATGGCGGCGCTGCGGCTCGCCGGGCAGCGGGCGCTCGCCGAGCTCGCGAGCCAGGGGATCGAACCCGGCCTCGTGCTCCTCGACGGCAACCACGACTGGCTCGCTGCGCCGATGCAGGGGGACCTGTTCTCGCCGGAGCCGCCGGTGGTGCGCGTCCCCGGCACGACAGAACAGGTGCGGATCCCGTCGGTCCGCACCCAGATCAAGGCCGACGCCACCTGCGCCGTCGTGGCGGCTGCCAGCGTGCTGGCGAAGGTCGCCCGCGACAGCCTCATGGTCGAGCTCGACCCGGAGCACCCGCAGTTCGGGTGGTGCGGCAACAAGGGCTACGCCTCGCCGGACCACATGGCCGCCCTGCGTGAGCACGGGCCGTGCCTGCTGCACCGCCGGTCGTGGCGGCTCCCGGAGCAGGGGGGCGACCCGTACGCGGTCGAGGCTCTCGACGAGGCAGACGGGGATGCTACGTACGAGGCGTACGGCGAGGCGTACGGCGAGACCGACGACGCGATCGGTGACGAGCTGCCGGACGAGCAGGCGGAGCAGAGGGACGAGCCCCTCGCCCTCCTCGACCGGGCCTGAGGCCCGCACCGGCGGCGCTTCAGCAGGCGGCTCGTCGGGAGGGCGCGGTTTCGGCAGGCCATCCCTTCCATGGTCCCGCCACTATCGCGGCCATCACCGGAACGGGCGTACGTTGGTGAGATGCTCGTCGGAATTCTCCTCGTGCTGTGCGGATCAGCGCTGTTCACCTGGTCCGCCGTCGAGATGTCGCACGCCAACCCGACGGTGGCCTTCCCGCTGTGGAAGGATCCGCCTCGACGGCCCTGGAAGGCTCTGGGCCTGCGCGCCGGCGGGGCCGCCCTCGCAGTCCTCGGTGCGGGCCTGGCCGGTGACACCATCGGCTACTGGTCGGTGCTGCTGATCGTGGCGGCGTTCGGCGGGATCCCTCTGATCTACGTGATCCACAACCGGAGGCTGACGACCACCGCACGGGCGAGCTGACGCGTGATGACGGGCACCGGGGAGCCGTACGGCACGGGCGAGCGCTCGGCGCAGTCCGTGTCTCGGCGGCCTGGCCGGGTGGTGGCGCAGGTCGCCGGCGGGGCGCTGTGCGGTGCGCTGATGCTGGCCGGAATGGCGTTCCGGCCCATCGAGGCGACGGCGGTCGGACTCGTGGTGGTTGCTGTTTGCGCGATCGTCGCTGTTCGCCGCCGCCGCGCGGGAAATCGGGGAGCTGGCGCTGTCGCCGTCGCGGTCGGGACGGGAGCGCTGGTCGTCCTGGCACTCTGGTGGATCAGCGTGCTCGTCCACCTCGAGCCCGACCAGGTGACCGATGGCGGCGGCACGGCGTAGTGGTCCCTGTCGCTCCTCCGCCTGCGTTCGATGCCCGGGCCGGCTAAGGGCATGATGGACCCGTGAGTGCCGAAGACCTGGAGAACTACGAGACCGAGCTTGAGCTCGACCTGTACCGCGAGTACCGCGACGTGGTGGGTCTCTTCGCGTACGTGGTCGAGACGGAGCGGCGCTTCTACCTCGCCAACCAGGTCGACGTCGAGGTCCGCTCGGCCGGCGGCGAGGTCTTCTTCGAGCTGACGCTGAGCGACGCGTGGGTCTGGGACGTCTACCGCTCCGCCCGGTTCGTGAAATCGGTCCGGGTGGTCACGTTCAAGGACGTCAACGTCGAGGAGCTCGCCAAGCGCGAGCTCGAGGTGCCGTAGCGTCCACAGCGCACCCCTCCTGCCGGTCCGCTGACAGAACCGGCCGGCCGCGCCGCACCGCGATGCCCGCCGCGGGCACGGTGTCCGCGGAGGTGGTTGCCCGTGCGAGCGAAGGACGCCGTCGGCAGGTACGGCGAGAACGTGGTGGCGCAGCAACTGGCTGCGCGCGGGTGGGAGGTGCTGGACCGCAACTGGCGGTGCCGGCACGGTGAGCTGGACATCGTCGCCCGAGAGCCCGGCGGCGCGCTGGTGTTCGTCGAGGTCAAGACGCGGCGCGGGACGGCGTACGGCCATCCGGCGGAGGCGGTCACCCGGGCGAAGCTCACCCGTTTGCGGCGTCTGGCTGCCGCCTGGTTGGCCGAGCACGCCGGCGTCCATGCCGAGACGATCCGGATCGACGTCGTGGCGGTGCTGGTCCCGCGCTCCGGCGCGGCGCAGCTCACCCATGTCGAGGCGGTGGGCTAGTGGGACTCGCACGCACGTGGGCCGTCAGCCTGCTGGGACTGACCGGCCACCTCGTCGAGGTGGAGGCGCACATCAGCCAGGGGCTGCCGGCGTTCGCGCTCGTGGGGCTGCCCGACACCGCGGTCAACGAGGCCAGGGAACGCGTACGAGCGGCGGTGACCAGCTGTGGCATCACCTGGCCCGCGCAGCGCACGACCGTCAACCTCTCGCCCGCCTCGCTGCCGAAGTCCGGCACCGGGCTGGACCTCGCCCTCGCGATCGCGGTGCTCGTGGCAGGCGGCCTCCCTGCCCGGGACCGTGCCGCCCGCACCGTCCATCTGGGCGAGCTCGGGCTCGACGGACGGCTCCACCCGGTGCGCGGGATCCTGCCCGCCGTGGCTGCCGCTGTCGCGGCGGGACGGACCGAGGTCGTGGTCCCGGCAGGCAGCGCCGCCGAGGCACGCCTCGTTCCGGGTGCCGAGGTCCACGCGATCGAGCACCTGTCAGAGCTCGTCGTCGCCTACGGCGGAGAGGCGTTCCGGCCCGACAGCGCCCCCGTGGACCTGGTGCGCCCCGTGCCCGCAGAGACCGTGACCGAGCCCGACCTGCGGGACGTGCGCGGCCAGGAAGAGGCCCGGTTCGCGCTCGAGGTCGCCGCGGCCGGTGCGCACCACCTGTTCCTGCAGGGCTCGCCCGGGACCGGCAAGACGATGCTCGCCGCTCGGCTCCCTGGCCTGCTGCCCGATCTGCCGGAGTCTGATGCCGTCGAGGTCTCCGCCGTGCACAGCATCTCGGGCACGCTCGACGCCGCCACCGGGCTGCTGCGCCGTCCGCCGTTCGAGGACCCGCACCACACCGCGACGGTCGCGGCAGTCGTCGGCGGCGGCAGCGGGTTCCCCCGGCCGGGCGCGGTGAGCCGGGCCCACCGCGGTGTTCTCTTGCTCGACGAGGCGCCGGAGTTCGCCCCACGCGTGCTGCAGACGCTGCGCCAGCCCCTGGAGCACGGGGAGCTGGTCCTGCAGCGGGCGACGGGCTCGGCCCGCTATCCCGCCCGGTTCCAGCTGGTCCTGGCGGCGAACCCGTGCCCGTGCGGCAAGGCCTCGGGCAAGGGCCTGGCCTGCTCGTGCTCGCCGATGGATCGGCGGCGCTACCTCGGGCGGCTCAGTGGACCGCTCCTGGACCGGATCGATCTTCAGGTCGACGTCCCACCGGTCACCCGTGCCTCGCTGGCGATCGCCGACGCTCCCGAGCCTTCGGCGGTGGTGGCCGCCCGCGTCGCGTCGGCGCGGCGGCGCCAGCACCGACGGCTCGCGGGCACCGGCTGGCGCACGAACGCCGAGGTGCCCGGCGCGTGGCTGCGCAGCGACGAGGGCGGTCTGCCCGCCGAGGTACGTGTGGCGCTCGAGCGTGCCCTGGACCGGGGAGCGCTGAGCATGCGCGGCCTCGACCGGGTGCTGAGGGTGTCGTGGACCCTCGCAGACCTGGCCGGTCAGGACCGGCCCACCGTGACCGACGTCGGCACGGCACTGGCGCTACGAACCCGTGGGAGCAGCGATGCCTGATCTGCCGTTCGACCTCACCGACCCCCGCCTCGCCGCCGCGGCGTGGAGCAGGATCGTCGAGGCGCCGGATCCCGCGGCCGGCGCCCTCGTCGCCGAGCTGGGCGCGGCTGACGCGCTCGCCTGGCTGTGCTCGGTGGCAGGCGGGCGCTCGAGCGTGGGGGAGCGGCGGTGGCGGGAGTCGGTCGCCCGCTGGGCGCCGCGCCTGGACAACCTGGACATCCGCCGCGAGCTGGACACCCTCCGCGCCCTGGGTGGACGGCTGGTGGCCCCGAGCGACAAGGACTGGCCGGCGAGTCTCGCCGACCTGGGGGTGAACCAGCCGTTCGCGCTGTGGGTCCGGGGTCGAGTTCCGGTGCTGGCCGTGCGCGGCGTTGCGATCGTCGGCGCGCGCGCGTCGACGTCCTACGGCCAGCACGTGTCGGCCGAGATGGCCGCCGGGATCGCCGAGTCCGGGCTGAGCGTGGTCTCGGGCGGCGCGTACGGCATCGACGCGGCGGCGCACCGGGGTGCGCTGTCCGTGGACGGGACGACTACCGCGTTCCTCGCCGGTGGCGTCGACCGGCTGTACCCGACGGGCAACTCGGCCCTTCTCGAGGCCGTGGCCCAGGCGGGCGTCGTCGTCTCCGAGGTGCCGCCCGGCTCGGTGCCCTCCCGGAACCGCTTCCTCGCCAGGAACCGGCTCATCGCGGCGCTGTCGTCGGCCAGCGTGGTGGTGGAGGCCGCCTGGCGGTCCGGTGCGCTGAGCACAGCGGGGCACGCGGCGGCGCTGTCGCGCCCGGTGGGCGCCGTCCCGGGGCCCGTGACGTCGATGGCGTCCGCCGGCTGCCACCGGCTGATGCGGGAGCAGGGCGCGGTGTGCGTCACCGACGCCGCCGAGGTGCTCGAGCTCGCCGGCGGTGCCGGAGAGCACCTTCTCGAGGACCGGTCCGCACCGACCGGCCTGCTCGACGGGCTGGACCCGCTGGCCTCCAGGGTGCTCGACGCCCTGCCCGCGCGCGGCTCGGCCCCGGTCGCGAACGTGGCGCGCGCCGCGGGGCTGTCCGTCAGCGAGGTGCGCTCGGCCCTCGGCCGCCTCGAGCTCGGCGGCACGGCCGAGCGGGTCGGAGGGAGCTGGCGCCGGCAGCGCCGGCGCGAACCCCGGCGGGGATGAGCCTAGACGGGGAGCGCCGGGCGTACGGTGACGGCGTGAGCACCGACGACGAGCAGGTGCTGGACGCCTTCGCTCGACACCTCGAGCTGCAGCGGAACCTCAGCAGGCACACCATCCGTGCCTACCTGGGCGACGTGACCTCGCTGCTGGACCAGCTCCACGAGGCCGGCGTCGCACTGCGGGACCTGGACCTCAACCAGCTGCGGACCTGGCTCGTCGGCCAGCAGCGGCGCGGCATGGCCAGGTCCACCCTGGCGCGCCGGGTCGCCGCGGTGCGGACCTTCTGCACCTGGGCTGCCCGGGCCGGGCACATGGGCTCCGACGTCGGCGCGCGGCTGCGCAGCCCGCGCCCGGACCGGCACCTGCCCGTCGTGCTCGGCGTCGACGACGCCGCGAGCCTGCTCGAGCTCGCCCGCGAGCGGGCGGCCGACGGCGACGATCCCGTGCAGGTGCGTGACTGGGCCGCGCTGGAGCTGCTCTACGCGACGGGTGTGCGGGTCGGTGAGCTGGTCGGCACGGACGTCGGGGACGCCGATCTCGGGGAACGCACGCTCCGGGTGACCGGCAAGGGCGACAAGCAACGAATGGTCCCCTTCGGTGTGCCGGCCGGCCGGGCGCTCGCGGCCTGGTTGGAGCAGAGCCGTCCGCGCCTCGTCCGCCCGGGCACCGGTGCGGCGCTGTTCCTCGGTGTGCGCGGCGGACGGCTGGATCCCCGGACCCTGCGCGGGGTGCTGCACCGGCTCGCCGCCGAGGCCGGGGTGCACGACCTGGCGCCGCACGGGCTGCGTCACTCCGCCGCCACGCATCTGCTCGCCGGTGGCTCGGACCTGCGCACCGTCCAGGAGGTGCTCGGGCACGCGTCGCTGGCCACGACCCAGCGCTACACCCACGTCACCCCGGAACGGCTGCGGGCCGCGTACACACAGGCCCATCCGCGGGCCTGACCGCTACGGTCTGCCGGCCTCTGCGGCAGCGGCCGCGGCCCGGGTCAGCCACGCCGGCGACTTGCCGTAGCGCTGGAAGGGGACGAGCCTGCCGTTCGCGGAGTCCTCGACGAGCTGGGTCATCCGCCGGTCCCGGGTAGCCGCCTGCTTGGCGCCGAGGACCCAGCCGACGCAGATGCGCCGGTAGGAGGGCGTCGCCGCGTCCCAGAACGCCGTGGCCGCCGGGGATGCCGCAAGCTGCTCGGTGTAGGAGGGTGGCAGCGCGGCCTCGCCGTCCTGCTCGTAGGAGTAGATCCCCTCCCGGTCCGGCCGGCGACGCTCGAAGGCCGCGAGACCGGCCGGATGCATCCGGTCCTCGGTGATCAGCCGCTCCACGATCGCGACGTTCACGCGGCTCCAGGTGCTCGTCGGCTTCCGCGGGGTCCAGCGCTGACGGCGGGTCGTCTCGTCGATGCCCTGGGCGACGGAGTCGATCCAGCCGAAGCACAACGCCTCCGGCACGGCCTCCGCCCAGGTGAGCCCGCGGTCGAGCACGCCCTTCTTCCTGAGCCCCATCCATAGCTCCGTCGCCGTCTCGTGGTTCTCCTCGAGCCACGCACGGAACTCCTCGGGACCGCTGAAGAAGATCGCAGGTCGCTCGGCGCTCCCGCCCGGTGTGCCGATCATGCGCCGATCATGCCAGCGCCCACCGACATCGCCGCCCGTCATGGCAGCAGACGAATGACCACGTTCGCTCCCAGCAGCTCCAGCGGGTCGACGTACGAGTCCGGACCGGTCCGCGCGCCCACGTGCAGGCAGCTGGAAGGCGGACCGCAGTGCCCGGGCACGAGGTGGCCGATGACCTCGCCGCCATCGACCCGGTGCCCGGGCTCGACCGCGGGCCGGACCGGCTCGTAGGTGGTTCGGATGCCGTCCCGGTGCTCGATCGAGACGACCGGGCGGTCGACGACGCTCCCGGCGAAGACGACCGCACCGTCGGCCGCGGCGAGCACGGGGGCTCCCGGGGCGAGCTCGAGGTCGACGCCGCGGTGACCGGCGGCCCAGATCGCTGCTGGCGCGTCATAGCCGCGAAGCACCGGTGCCGGCCCGCCGGTGGGCCACTGGTACGAGGTCCCCGCCTGGTACGGGGCCTGCGGGTCTGGCGCCAGGACCAACGGTCTCTTCTCGCCGGACCAGGGGTCCGGCGTCGGGAACGAGGCGGCCGCGCCGGGTGCGAGCGCCGCGAGGCCGGCGGCGGCGAGGCCCGTGGCCAGCACGGCCAGGGCACGTGCGCGGCGGCGCTTCCGCGGGAGCGGTCGGTGGGATCGTCGTGGGTCCATGCCGGCACCGTGCACCGGATGACGCCCGCCACGTCGTCCGCCGGGACGCTGCTGTGGAGCGGGCGGAGGCCGGGCGGCGCGGTGGACGGCTCAACAGATCGGCTCGTTGGTGCGGCGGAACGTGACGACTGCCGCACGGGCACGGTGCCGGTCCCACCGGCTCATCGGATAGCATGGTGCCCGCAGCCGGCCCAGTCGGCTGACATCGCGTGCCCGCACGTCGTCGCACCAGCTCGTCCCTCGCGGGCGGGCCTCGGTCGGCGAGGCGAGAAGCAGCGGTCCCGTGCCGGAAGTCAGGTGCGGGTGCTCGCTCGCCGCAGGCACCAGGGCTCATACGAGCAGACAACCGGAAACAACGGGCCACGGGGTGCGGGCGGAAGACGTCGGCGCCGACGCGGCCCCCTCTGCGCGGCGACGCCGCGCCGGAAAGGACGTCCCATGGCCGTCGTCACCATGCGCCAGCTCCTCGAGAGCGGCGTGCACTTCGGGCACCAGACCCGACGCTGGAACCCGAAGATGAAGAGGTTCATCTTCACCGAGCGCAACGGTATCTACATCATCGACCTCCAGCAGTCGCTGAAGGACATCGACCGCGCGTACGAGTTCGTCAAGGAGACGGTCGCCCACGGAGGCACCATCCTCTTCGTCGGAACCAAGAAGCAGGCGCAGGAGTCGATCGCCGAGCAGGCGCTGCGCGTCGGCATGCCCTACGTCAACCAGCGTTGGCTCGGCGGCATGCTCACCAACTTCGGCACCGTGCACAAGCGCCTGCAGCGCCTCAAGGAGCTCGAGCAGGTCGACTTCGACGACGTCGCGGCTTCCGGGTACACCAAGAAGGAGCTGCTCATGCAGCGCCGGGAGAAGGACAAGCTGGAGCGCACGCTCGGCGGTATCCGCGACATGGCCAAGGTGCCGTCCGCCATCTGGATCGTGGACACCAAGAAGGAGCACCTGGCCGTCGCCGAGGCGCGCAAGCTGGACATCCCGATCGTGGCGATCCTCGACACGAACTGCGACCCGGACGAGGTCGACTACCGCATCCCGGGCAACGACGACGCCATCCGCGCCGTCTCCCTGCTGACGCGCGTGATCGCCGACGCGGCCGCCGACGGGCTCGTGACGCGCCACGGCGGCGGTGGAGGCGAGGCCGAGACCGACGCCGAGCCGCTGGCCGAGTGGGAGCGTGAGCTTCTCGAGTCCCAGGGCGAGCAGCAGCAGACCACGACGGCGCCCGCCGTCGCCGACGAGGCGGTCGACACCACCGCCGAGGCCGCCCAGGCGGCCGAGCAGACCGCGGGCACGACCCACGACGCCGCGGAGGTCGCCGAGGCCGCCGAGGCTGCGGAGGAGACCCCGGGTGCGGCCAGCACCACCGAGGCCGCCACCGCGGGTGCCGACGTCACCCAGGTCGCCGACAACGCCCCGGCCGCCCAGGACGCCCAGGACGCGGCGGACACCGCGGACACCGAGAAGCAGTCCTGACTCACCACCGCTGATCTGGAGAGGATCGTTAATGGCGAACTACACCGCCGCCGACATCAAGGCCCTGCGCGAGAAGACGGGCGCGGGCATGCTCGACGTCAAGAAGGCTCTCGACGAGGCCGACGGCGACCAGGACAAGGCGCTGGAGGTCATCCGGGTCAAGGGCCTCAAGGGCGTTGCCAAGCGCGAGGGGCGCACCGTGGCCGAGGGTCTCGTCGCCGCCGAGGTCTTCAGCGCCGGCACCGGTGAGACCGGCGTCATCGTCGAGGTGAACTCGGAGACCGACTTCGTCGCGAAGAACCAGTCCTTCATCGACTTCGCGAACACCGTGCTCGCCGCCGCCGTCTCCTCCGGGGCGAGCGACGTCGAGTCGCTGATGGCCGCCGAGGTCGACGGTGAGACGGTCGCCAGCAAGGTCGACGGCATCGCCGCGACGCTGGGCGAGAAGATCGTCGTGCGCCGCGTCGGCCGCGTCAGCGGTGAGCACGTCGCGATGTACCTGCACCGCACGGCCAAGGACCTCCCGCCGTCGGTCGGTGTCCTGGTGGCGTCCGACTCCGCCGGTGCCGCCGTCGCACGGGACGTGGCCATGCACGTGGCCGCGTTCTCCCCGACGTACCTGTCGCGCGACGAGGTCCCCGCGGACCTCGTGGAGAACGAGCAGCGCATCGCCGAGGAGACCGCCCGCAACGAGGGCAAGCCGGAGCAGGCGCTGCCGAAGATCATCCAGGGCCGCATGAACGGCTACTTCAAGGAGAACGTCCTGCTGGACCAGGCGTTCGCGAAGGACCCGAAGAAGACGGTCGGCTCGGTCGTCGAGGAGGCCGGCGGCACCCTCACCGGCTTCGTCCGGTTCCGCGTCGGTTCCTGACCCAGCACCGCCCCGGCCCGGCAACGGGCCGGGGCGGTTCGACGCACAGGCAGCTTGACGACGGGCACTTCCGCGGCGCCGCGACGGCGCAGCAGTCCAGGAGGCAGAAGATGATCGACCAGCCGACCGACCGCTCCCGACGCGTGCTGCTGAAGCTCTCCGGAGAGGTCTTCGGGGGCGGCAAGGTCGGCCTCGATCCCGACGTCGTCGGTGACGTCGCCCGACAGATCGCCGCGGCCGCCGCGGACGGCGTCCAGGTCGCCGTCGTCGTCGGCGGCGGCAACTTCTTCCGGGGCGCGGAACTGTCCCGGCGCGGCATCGACCGCTCGCGCGCCGACTACATGGGCATGCTCGGCACCGTCATGAACGCCCTCGCGCTGCAGGACTTCCTCGAGCAGGCGGACGTGCGCACCCGGGTGCAGACTGCCATCACCATGGGACAGGTCGCCGAGCCGTACATCCCGTTGCGTGCCATCCGGCACATGGAGAAGGGACGCGTCGTCGTCTTCGGCGCCGGCGCCGGCATGCCGTTCTTCTCCACCGACACAGTCGCCGCGCAGCGGGCGCTCGAGACGCACTGCGACGAGGTCCTCGTCGGCAAGAACGGTGTCGACGGCGTCTACACGGCCGACCCGCGCACCGACCCGACGGCCACCAAGCTCGATCACGTCACCTACACCGACGCCCTCCGCGGCGGACTGCGCGTGGTCGATGCCGCCGCCTTCAGCCTCTGCATGGAGAACGAGCTCACCATGCGCGTCTTCGGCATGGGTCCCGACGGAAACGTCACCAGGGCCCTGCGCGGTGAGAGGATCGGAACACTCGTGACCGCCAACCACAACACCAAGGAGTGACGCCGTGATCGACGACGCCCTGCTCGAGGCCGAGGAGAAGATGGACAAGGCGGTGGACGTGGCCCGCGAGGAGCTGAGCCACATCCGGTCCGGTCGCGCGAACTCCGGCATGTTCGCCCAGATCCCCGTCGACTACTACGGCGCGCCCACGCCGCTGCAGCAGCTCGGCTCCATCAGCATCCCCGAGGCCCGCACCGTTCTCATCAGCCCGTACGACCGCGCCGCGTCCAACGCGATCATCAAGGCCATCCGCGAGTCGGACCTCGGTGTCAACCCCACCGACGACGGCAACGTCATCCGCGTCGTGCTGCCCTCCCTGACGGAGGAGCGCCGCCGCGACTACGTCAAGCTCGCCCGTGCCAAGGGCGAGGACGCCCGCATCTCGATCCGCGCCATCCGCCGCAAGGCGAAGGAAGAGCTGGACCGGATCAAGAAGGACGGCGAGGCCGGTCAGGACGAGGTCGAGCGCGCGGAGCGGGAGCTCGAGAGCGTCACCAAGAAGCATGTCGACCTCGTCGACGGCGTCCTCGAGGGCAAGGAGAAGGAGCTGCTCGAGGTCTGAGCGGACCGGATCGATGGACGACACCCCCACCGACCCCTTCACCGGAGCCGTCCGGCGGCTGAACGACGCGCGCCGGCGCGCCACGACGGCACTGGTCGAGCCCGCACCGCCACGCCCCGGCCCGTTGCCGCCCAGCGGCCGTGCCGGCCGGAACCTCCCGGCCGCCATCGGTGTCGGCCTCGGGATGCTCGCCGTCGTGGGCCTGAGCCTGTTCATCCGGCGCGAGGCCTTCGTGGTGCTCGCGACCGTGGCGGTCTGCCTGGCGCTGTGGGAGCTGGCGGGCGCGGTCTCCCAGCGGCACATCCGGATCCCGGTCCTGCCGCTGTGGGTCGGCGCCGTCGGCATCCTCGTCTCCGCATGGATGGCCGGCGAGGAGGCCATGCTGATGGCCTTCACCCTCACCGCCGGGGGCGTCTTCGTCTGGCGCGTGCTCGACGGCGGGGGGCTGGAGGCCGTCCGTGATGCCGCGGCCGGGATCTTCGCCGCCGCCTACGTCCCGTTCCTCGGCGGATTCACCATCCTGCTCCTGCGCCTGGACGACGGCGCCTGGCTGGTCCTCACGGTGCTGCTGGTCGCTGTCGCCAACGACGTCGGCGGCTACTTCGCCGGCGTGCTCTTCGGGCGCACCCCGATGGCACCGACGATCAGCCCGAAGAAGTCGTGGGAGGGTGCCGCGGGCTCCCTCCTGATCACCTCGGGCGTCGCGACGGCGATGATCATGCTGCCGTTGGGCGGCCCCTGGTGGGGCGGGCCGGTGCTCGGGGTGGCCGCCGTCGTCGCCGCGACCATGGGCGACCTGGCCGAGTCGCTGCTCAAGCGCGACCTCGGGCTGAAGGACATGGGTTCGCTGCTGCCCGGCCACGGCGGGGTCATGGACCGCCTCGACTCCATCCTCATCTGCGCCCCCGTGTGCTACGGCGTCCTGCGCCTGGTCCTCTGAGCCGGCGCTGAGGCCGGCGTGACGGTGAGAAGATGAGCGAGAGCCGCACCGCGGTGCGCCATACTCGCGGCAGCGACGGAGAGGAAGGAGCTGGGATGACGGCGATGTTCCCGACGGCGGGACGCTGGCGCACGGGTTACGACCGCGAGCAGGTCGAGGAGTTCTTCACCCGCGCCCGCGCCGCGTACGAGGACGGCGAACCGCCCAGGAGCGACACGGCCGCCGCGGACTCGATCGACGAGCAGGACGTCCGTTCGGCCGCCTTCGACCTGGTGCGCGACGGGTACGCCACCGCACCGGTCGACGCCGCCCTCGACCGCCTGGAGGCGGCGTTCGTCCAGCGCCGCCGGTCCGCCTTCATCGCCGAGCGGGGTGAGGGCGCCTGGATGGATCGCACCGCCGACCTCGCGACGACGCTCTACCCGCGGCTCCTGCGCCCGCACGGCAAGCGGTTCCGCGCGCCCGAGAAGGGCCGCGGCTACGACCGCGAGGCCGTCGACGCCCTGATGGACCGACTCGTCGCCTATTTCGACGAGGGCGGTGAGATGACGTCCTCCGAGCTGCGCTCCACCACGTTCCCGTCCGTCCCGGCCCGCCGCGCCTACCACGAGGGCACCGTGGACGCCTACCTCGCCCGCGCGGTCGAGGTCCTGGTCGCCGTCGAGTGAGCACAGACCTCGTCGTCCTCGGCTCCACCGGGTCCGTCGGCACCCAGGCCCTCGACGTCGTCGCCGCACATCGCGACCGGTATCGCGTCCGTGCGCTCGCCGCCGCCGGCGGCAACCCCGGTCTCCTTGCCGAGCAGGCCCTCGCCCACGACGCCGAGGTGGTCGCCGTCGCCGATCCCACGGCGGCGCGGCCCCTGCGCGAGGCCCTCGACGCCCGCGGCGGCGGAGCGCGACGCCCGGAGGTGCTCGCCGGGCCGCAGGGTCAGGCCGAGGTGGCGGGCATGCTCGACGCCGACGGCGTCGTCCTCAACGGTGTCACCGGTTCGGTCGGTCTCGCGCCCACGCTGTCGGCCCTTAGCTCCGGCGCCACGCTGGCGCTGGCGAACAAGGAGTCGCTCGTGGTCGGCGGCGCGCTGGTCCGGGCCGCACAGAGGCGCCCCGGTCAGGTCGTGCCGGTCGACTCCGAGCACAGCGCGATGGCCCAGGCCCTGCGTTCGGGCCGCCACGAGAAGGGCATGGCGAGCCCCGTGGTCACCGGCCGCAGCGAGGTCCGGCGACTCGTGCTGACCGCCTCCGGCGGACCCTTCCGCGGCAAGCAGCGCGGGGACCTCGCGGCCGTCACGCCCGAGCAGGCCCTGGCCCACCCGACATGGGCGATGGGTCCGATGGTGACCATCAACTCCTCGACGTTGGTCAACAAGGGGCTCGAGCTGATCGAGGCTCACCTGCTCTTCGACGTGCCCGCCGAGGACATCGTCGTGGTGGTCCACCCGCAGTCGATCATCCACTCGATGGTCGAGTTCCACGACGGCTCCACCCTCGCGCAGGCCTCGCCGCCCGACATGCGGCTACCCATCGCCCTCGGGCTCAGCTGGCCCGAGCGCCTGACCGACGTCGCCGTACCGTGCCGCTGGGACGAGCCCTCGGCCTGGACGTTCGAGCCGGTCGACGAGACCGTTTTCCCAGCCGTCGCTCTGGCCCGGGCGGCCGCCGCCGCCTCGGCGACCCACCCGGCGGTCCTCAACGCCGCCAACGAGCAGTGCGTCGGCGCCTTCCTCGCCGGCCGCCTGCCGTATCTCGGCATCGTCGACGTCGTCGCTGAAGTGCTCGGAGAGCACGACGGCGAGGCGGCGCCGGCCCTCGAGGACCTGCTCGCCGCGGAGTCCTGGGCACGCCGCCGGGCCGACGACCTCCTCGGCCGGCACAGCGCCTGAGGGAACCGGTGGAGCCGGTACCACGTTGTGGTTCACCGGGAGGCATGATGGAAACGAGCCCAGCAGGAACCGGCGGGCGACACGAAGCACGAGCCTTTCAGGAGGATGACGGATGGACTACGTCGTAGGCGTCCTCATCCTCGTCGTCGGGCTGATCCTGTCGATCGCCCTGCACGAGATCGGCCACCTCCTTCCCGCCAAGCGGTTCGGCGTCAAGGTCCCGCAGTACATGGTCGGGTTCGGCCCGACCCTGTGGTCGAAGACCGTGCGGGGGACCGAGTACGGGATCAAGGCGCTGCCGCTGGGCGGGTTCGTCCGCCTCGTGGGCATGTTCCCGCCGGCGCGCCAGGGCGCGAAGGTCCGTACCCGCAAGGACGGGCGCCCCTCCATGGTCGAGGAGGCGCGGGCCGCCGCGCTCGAGGAGCTCGGGCCGGGGGAGGAGCACCGTGCCTTCTACCGGCTGAGCGCTCCGAAGAAGCTCGTCGTGATGCTCGGCGGCCCCATCATGAACCTCCTCATCGCGACGGTCCTGCTCGGGGTGCTGGCCGTCGGGATCGGCGTCGGGCAGTACACGACGACGCTCGGCAACGTGCAGCAGTGCGTGCCGGAGGACTCGCAGGCCACCAGCTGCGCCGCGAACGACCCGGTCGCGCCCGCCGCGGAGGCCGGCCTGCGGCCCGGCGACGAGGTGCTCTCCTGGGGCGGTGTCCCCACGGACAGCTGGGAGGAGATCTCCACCGTCATCGCCGAGGGCGGCACGGCCCCGACACAGGTCGAGGTCCTGCGCGACGGCGAGCGGGTCACCCTGACGGTGACACCGACCCCGGCGGAGCGGCCGGTCGTCGGCGAGGACGGGCAGCCGCGGAGGGACGCCTCCGGTGATCCGGTCACCGAGATGCGCCCGTTCGTGGGCATCGGGCCGACGTTCGAGCTGGTCCGGCAGCCCGTCACGGCGGTGCCCGGAATGGTCTGGGACCTCTTTGCACGCACGGTCGAGGTCGTGGTCACGCTGCCCGAGCGGCTCGGCGCCATCGCACAGGCGGCCTTCGGCACTGAGGAACGTGACCCGGGCGTCGTCGGCCTCATCGGGGTGGGCCGCTTCGCCGGTGAGATCGCCTCCGTCGAGGGAGCCGGCTACGGGCTGGGCGAGCGCACGGCGGACATGACGGGACTGCTGGTCTCGCTCAACATGGCGCTCTTCGTCTTCAACCTCATCCCGCTGGTCCCGCTCGACGGCGGACACATCGCCGGCGCCCTCTGGGAAGGCGCACGCCGGCGGGTCGCGGCGTGGCGTTCGGCACCCGACCCGGGCCCGGTGGACACCGCGAAGCTCGTACCTGCCATCTATGTGGTGGGTGCGCTCATCCTCGCCATGGGTGGACTGCTCGCGTATGCCGACATCGTCGAGCCTGTGCCCCTCGGGGGATAGCACGTGGGACGTGTGCCTCGTCGCGTGGATGTCGTCACCGCACCGGATGTCGTCACCGCACCGGCGGAGTGACCCGTCCCTCGCCACCGCACCTGCGCTTCGTGCTCGTCAGCGTCCTAGACTGATCTGGTGAGCACCCCCATCTCTCTCGGCATGCCGACCGTCAAAGAGACCCCGCCGGTCCTTGCGCTGCGCAAGAAGACCCGGAAGATCCGAGTGGGCGACGTCGAGGTCGGTGGTGACGCGCCCGTCTCGGTGCAGTCGATGACCACCACCAAGACTCACGACATCAACGCGACCCTGCAGCAGATCGCCGAGCTGACCGCCTCCGGGTGCGACATCGTCCGCGTGGCGTGCCCCACGGACAAGGACGCCGAGGCGCTCCCGATCATCGCGAAGAAGTCGCAGATCCCGGTGATCGCCGACATCCACTTCCAGCCGAAGTACGTCTTCGCGGCCATCGACGCCGGATGCGGCGCCGTCCGGGTCAACCCCGGCAACATCCGGAAGTTCGACGACCGCGTCAAGGAGATCGCCCAGGCGGCCTCGGACGCCGGCGTCTCGCTGCGGATCGGCGTCAACGCCGGCTCCCTCGACAAGCGGCTGCTCGAGAAGCACGGCAAGGCCACCGCGGAGGCCCTGGTCGAGTCCGCCGTCTGGGAGGCGTCGCTCTTCGAGGAGCACGACTTCCACGACTTCAAGATCTCCGTCAAGCACAACGACCCGGTCGTCATGGTGCGGGCCTACGAGATGCTCAGCGAGCGCGGCGACTGGCCGCTGCACCTCGGTGTCACCGAGGCCGGGCCGGCGTTCCAGGGCACCATCAAGTCCGCCACGGCGTTCGGGGCGCTGCTCAGCCAGGGCATCGGTGACACGATCCGCGTCTCCCTCTCGGCGCCACCGGCGGAGGAGGTCAAGGTCGGTACCCAGATCCTCGAGTCGCTGAATCTGCGGCCGCGCAAGCTGGAGATCGTCTCCTGCCCGTCCTGCGGCCGCGCCCAGGTCGACGTCTACGAGCTCGCCGACTCCGTGACCGCCGGCCTGGAGGGCATGACCGTGCCGCTGCGGGTGGCCGTCATGGGCTGCGTCGTCAACGGTCCGGGCGAGGCCCGTGAGGCCGACCTCGGCGTCGCGTCCGGCAACGGCAAGGGACAGATCTTCGTCAAGGGCGAGGTCATCAAGACCGTGCCGGAGGATCAGATCGTCGAGACCCTCATCGAGGAGGCCAACCGGATCGCGGCCGAGCTGGACCTGGAAGACGAGGCGGCGGCTGCGGGCACCGGGCCGTCCCCCGTCGTCACCGTCGGCTGAGAGCGCGGCGTGCCGCTGTGGCGCCGGTCCCCGGCGGCGGTCCGAGCGCTCGACGGGCGCGACCGGGACAAGGCCCTCGCCGTGTGCTCGATCGACCCTGTGGGATCCGTCGTGGCCGCCGTCCAGGCCGAACGGCTCGGTGAGCGCGGACCGTCCGGTACCGAGATGCTCGGCATCTTCGGCGCCGACCCGTATCGGCCGGAGGCGTTGTGCTGGGCCGGGGCGAACCTGGTCCCCGTGCAGGTGCGCGAGTCGCACCTGGACGACCTCGTCGAGCACGTGCGGCGGCGCGGCCGCCGCTGCTCCTCCGTCGTCGGGCCGGCGGAGGAGGTGCTGCCGCTGTGGGAGCGACTGTCCCCGGTGTGGTCCCGGCCGCGGGAGATCCGTCCCGACCAGCCCTCGATGGTCATCGATCACGCACCCGTGACGGTGAGCGACCCGGCGGTGCGGCTGGCCACCCTCGAGGATGTCGAGGCGATCGTGCCGGCCTCGGTGGCCATGTTCACCGAGGAGGTCGGCTACGACCCGACGACGGTGGGTGGTGCGTACGCGGCCCGGGTGGCGGAGCTCGCCCTGAACGGGCGCACCTATGTCCGCATCGAGGACACCGGCGACGGTCCAGAGGTGATCTTCAAGGCCGACGTCGGAGCTCTTGCGCTCGGCGTCGCCCAGATCCAAGGGGTCTGGGTGCACCCCGAGCACCGCGGTCGAGGCCTGGGCACCCGCGGGATGGCCACCGTCATCGAGGACGTGCGCGCCCGGCTGGCCCCGACGGTGTCGCTGTACGTCAACAGCTTCAACGCGGCGGCTCTGGCGACCTACGACCGCGTCGGCTTCCGCCGCGTCGGGACGTACGCGACGATCCTGTTCTGAGACGTGGCGGCGCTGCTCAGCGCAGGAGCTTGGACATGCGCCGGTCGGCGAGGATCTTTCCCTCCGTCTGGCAGGTGGGGCAGTACTGCAGGGACGAGTCGGCGAAGGACACCTCACGGACCGTGTCACCGCACACGGGGCACGCCGCACCGGTGCGGCCGTGCACCTTCATGCTGCGCCGCTTGCTGTCCTTCAGCTCGGCCGCCGGCCGGCCCGCCGCCTGCTCGACGGCGGAGGCCAGCACCTCGTGGATCGCGGTGAGCAGTCGCGCCGCATCCTGCTCGTCGAAGGTCTTCGTCAGGGCGAAGGGACTCGTCCGGGCGGCGTGGAGGATCTCGTCCGAGTAGGCGTTGCCGATGCCGGCGATGACCGACTGCGCCCGCAGCAGGCCCTTGACCTGCTGGTTCTTCGCGGCGAGCAGCTCCTGCAGCGCCTCCAGGGTCAGCGCGGCCGGTTCGACGCCGAGCGTTGCGATCGCCGGCACGTCCTCGGGACGCTCCACGATGTGCACCGCGAGCCGTTTCCGGGTCCCCGCCTCCGTCAGGTCGAACCCCGCGCCATCGTCGAGCCGGACGCGTAGCGCGATCGGGCTCTTCCCCGGGCGCAGCATCGACGTGGGAACCGCGTCGTACCAGCGCAACCAGCCGGCCTTGGCGAGGTGAAACACCAGGTGGGGATCGCCTGCCGCCTCGCCGCCGGTGGCGAGGTCGAGCCACTTGCCGTGCCGGACGACGTCGGTCACGGTCGCCCCGGCCAGCTCCGTCGGGGCAGGGGAGAACGTCTTCAGCGCACTGATCGCGCCCACCTCGACCCCCGTGATCGCACGCCCGACGGCGCGCTCGCGCAGGAACTGGGCGAGGCCCTCGACCTCCGGCATCTCTGGCACGCGCCTATGCTGCCACGGCCCACACTCGCGCGTGACGGGTCCGTGAGGTGGTGAGAGGGAGGATCTGGTCGCTGGGGGCAACCAGATCCTCCCTCTCGATGGCTTCGGTCGGGCGGCCGGGCGCTGGATCAGACCGTCGCGGGGGCGAACAGCGGCTCGACCGGCACGTCGAGGTTGCCGCCGCCGCGGTACCGGCTCGCCACGTGCTCCTCCGGCAGGCGGGCGCGGCCGGGGCCGAACAGCCGCTCGCGGAGGGTGATGCCGTCGGCGTCGTCGGGCTCGGCGAGCCGCCCGCGCCGCCGGAGCTCGGGCACCACCAGCTCGGCGAAGTCCTGAACCGTGCCGAACGAGTGGTACTGGCGCAGGTTGATGCCGTCGATGCCGTCCTCGTCGAGCCACCGCTCGATCTCGTCGGCCACCACGGTGGGCGTCCCGACCACGAAGAACCGTTCCTGCTTGCCCGCCAGCAGCCCGTCGAGCACCTCGCCCACGGTGCGCTCCAGCGGCAGCATGGGCACCCGGCCGAGCTCCTTGCCCGAGCGGGCGATCGCCTCGGTGACCGTGATGTCCCGCGGCTGCGTCGTCAGGTCCACCGGCAGGCTCGAGTGGGCGAGGATGCCGTCGAGGCTCGTGTGCTCGCGGAAGGTGCGCCACTTGTCGGCCGCCTCCTCCTCCGTGCGCCCGACGATCACGCCGGCCTGCACGATGAACTTCACCGAGTCCGGCGTGCGGCCCTGGCGGACCGCCGCCTCCTGCATCGCCCGCTTGTTGGCGTGGAACTGCTCAGTGGTGCGCCCGCCGGTGAAGACCAGCTCGGCGTGCCGGCCGGCGAACTCGGTACCGGCGGCCGATCCGGTCGCCTGGTACAGCACGGGTGTGCGTTGCGGCGACGGGTGCACGAGGTGCGGGCCGGCGACCCGATGGCCGTCGCCGGCGTGGTGGATGTAGCGGACCTTCGACGGATCCGTGGCCACCCCGGCCTGCCGGTCGTAGCGCACCGCGCCGTCGTCCCACGAGCCCTCCCAGAGCTTGTAGAGGACGTCGAGGTACTCGTCGGCGAGCTCGTAGCGCCGGTCGTGCGGGATCTCGCCCTCCAGCCCGAAGTTGCGGGCGGCGTTGGGCAGGTAGGACGTGACGATGTTCCAGCCGATGCGGCCCTTCGTCAGGTGGTCGAGCGTGGACATGCGGCGGGCGAACGCGAACGGCGGCTCGTAGGTCGTCGAGAACGTGACGCCGAACCCGAGACGGCGTGTCGCGGCCGCCATCGCGGGCACGATCAGCAGCGGATCGAGGTTGGGGCTCTGCAGTCCTTCGCGCAACGCGGTCTCCGGCCCGTCGCGGAAGACGTCGTAGGCACCGACGACGTCGGCGAGGAAGATGCCGTCGAAGCCGCCGTCCTCGAGGATCTGGGCCAGCTCGGTCCAGTAGTCCAGGTCCGCGAACCGGTGCCGGTTGTTCTCCGGCAGCGGCCACAGGCCGTGGGTGATGTGGCTGATGCAGGCCATCTCGAAGAGGTTGAGGATGAGCTTCTTCGGTTCCGTGCTGGTGGTCATCGGTGGTCTCTTCCTGGCTGGTTCGGGCTGAGCTCCAGCGCCGGTACGGACGCGAGGAGCTCACGGGTGTAGGGGTGCTCGGCATTGTCGAGGAGCGTGTCCGGGGTGCCGGACTCGACCACCCGGCCGTCCTTCATCACCAGGACCCGGTCGGCGACGTGCGTCACGACGCCGAGGTCGTGGGAGATGAACAGGTAGCTGACGCCGGTCTCCAGCTGCAGACGCGCGAGCAGGTCGAGAACCTGGGCCTGGATCGTCACGTCGAGCGCCGAGACGGCCTCGTCGAGGACGACCACGTCGGGTGCGCCGGCGAGCGCCCGCGCGATCGCGACGCGCTGGCGCTGGCCCCCGGACATCCGCAGCGGGAACTGCGGTAGCACCGCCTCGTCGAGCCCGACGAGCGAGACGAGCTCGGCCACCCGGGCGCGGTGCGCGGCCCTCGTCGGGTAGTCCTGCGACGGCACGGCGTCGAGCAGGATCCGCTCGGTGGTCCACCGCGGGTCGAAGCTGGACAACGGGTCCTGGGAGACGACGGCGAGGCGCCGCCGCAGCGGCCGGCGTCGCCGCTCGGAGAGCGTCGACCACGGCTCGCCGCCCAGGCGCACCTCGCCGGCGTCGGCCTGCTCGAGAGCGAGCACCAGACGTGCCGTCGTACTCTTCCCGGAGCCCGACTCGCCGACGAGGCCGAGGGTCTCGCCGCGCCCGAGGGTGAAGGAGACGTTGTCGACGGCGAGGGTGGTCCGGCCGGCCGGCGCCGAGAACCGCCGGGTGAGACCGACCGCCTCGATGACCGCTGCATCGGGGGCGACCGCACGCCGCGCCGGCAGGGGCGGCGACCCCGGCACCAGCGCTCGCCCACGCGTTCCTCGCCCCGGGACGGCCGCGACCAGTGCCCGCGTGTACGCCTCCTGCGGCGCGCCGAGCACGGCGTCCGTCGTTCCCTCCTCGACGATGCGGCCGTCCTTCATCACGAGAATGCGGTCCGCGAGCTCCGCGACGACGGACAGGTCGTGACTGATGAGCAGGAGCGAGGCGCCCCGCTCCTTGGTGCGGTGCAGCAGGTCCAGCACCTGAGCCTGCACGGTGACGTCCAGAGCGGTGGTGGGCTCGTCCGCGACGATGATGTCGGGCTCGAGGGCGAGCGCCGAGGCGATGAGGGCGCGCTGGCGCAGGCCGCCGGAGAGCTCGTGCGGGCGTTGCCGCGCCCGCTGCCGTGGAAGCGGCACGCCGACGCGGCCCAGCAGCTCGACGGCACGGCGGTGGCGCTCGGCGCGCCCCCGGACGCCGTGCAGCGCGAGCGCCTCGGCGATCTCCCGGCCGACCGGGCGCAGCGGGTCCAGCGAGACGAGCGCGTCCTGCAGGACGAACCCGACCTCAGCGCCGCGCACGGGACGCCACCGGCGCTCGGTCGCGTCTCGCAGGTCCTGGCCGTGGACCTCCAGCCGGTCGGCCCGGACGACGGAGCCTCGCCCGGCGAGCCCGACGAGGGCGCGGGCGGTCACGGACTTGCCCGAGCCCGACTCCCCGACGATGGCGACGCACTCGCCGGCGGCCAGCTCGAAGGCGATGTCGCGCACCACCGCACGTCGTCCGCGGGTGGTGTCGAACGCGACGTGGAGGCCGGAGACGGCGAGCCGTGTCCGGCCCGGCGGCCGGCCTTCCCGCTGTGGCTCGGAGCTCTCGGGTGCTGCTGGGTCGCGGTGACGGACGGGGGATGGCGGGGCGGTGCGCGATGGTGCGGTCACGGGCGTTCTCCCTTCTCGAGGGCGGTCTGCAGGTGCCGCCCGAGGGTCGTCGCGGCCAGCGCGAGAACCACGATCACGAGCCCGGGGATGAGCGTCAGCCATCCCGCGTGGGTGATGTAGGTGCGGCCGGCGTCCAGCAGCGCGCCCCACTCCGACGACGGCGGCGCCACGCCGAGCCCGATGAAGGACAGCCCGGACGCCCAGACGATCGACTGGCCGACGCAGAGCGCGAAGATCGCGACGAGCGGGCGCAGGGCGTTCGGCAGCACGTGGACGTGCAGGATCCGCCACCGTCCGTGGCCCAGCTCCTTCGCCGCCTCGACGTAGGGCGACGCCTTCGCCTGGAGGACCTGTCCGCGGACCATGCGGGCGTAGCCGGGCGCGGTGCCGATCCCCACGGCGAGGATCTGCGTCAGCGCGGACGGGCCGACGACCGCGATGAGCAGCAGCGCCAGCAGCAGGGACGGGAATGCGAACAGGACCTCGACGAGCCAGCCGACGACGCCGGTCACGGGCCTGGGGCCGAGCGCCGCGAGCGTGCCCAGGACGACGGCCGCCGTCAGGCTCACGAACGCGGCGCCGAGACCGATCGCCAGGGAATGGCTCGTGCCGTGGACGACGCGGCTGTACAGGTCTCGCCCGGACTCGTCGGTGCCGAACCAGTGGGCGGCCGACGGCGGCTGCAGCGCGGCGGGATAGTCCAGGGCGAGCGGGTCGTGCGTCGCGAGCAGGCCCGGGGCGAGCGCCGCGAGGACGAAGAGGACGAGGACGGCGACGGCGACGGCCAGGCCGGCCGGCACGCGGGTCCGGCGAGGCGGAGCGGGCGGCAGCCCGCCGGGCGCCACCGGCGCCGGCCCGGTGATCGTGGTGCTCATGCGGTCCTCCGGATCCGTGGGTCGACGAGCACGTAGGCCAGGTCGACGAGCAGGTTGGCGACGACGTAGAACGCGGCGACAAGGACGACGACGCCGACGACCACCGGCAGGTCCTGCGCCCCGACGGCCTCCACGAGCAGCTGCCCGATGCCCGGCCGGGTGAAGACCTGCTCGACCACGACGGCGCCGGACAGCGTCGCGCCGAGCGCCCAGCCGGTCAGCGTGATGGGCGGCAGGACGGCGTGCCGGAGCACGTGCCGCAGCCGCACCGCCGTCTCGCCCATGCCCCGCGTGCGGGCCGAGACGACGAACGGCTGGTCCAGCGCGCGCTCGTACTCGGTCCGGGTGGCCTGGCCGAGGAAGCCCGCCAGCGGGATCGCCAGGGTCAGGGCAGGCAGCAGGAGCCCGGCGATCCCCGTGCCGCCGATCACCGGGAACCACCCCAGCCGCAGCGCGAAGGCGACGAGCAGGATGATCCCGAGCCAGTAGGCCGGCAGGCCGGCGGCGACCACCTCGACCAGGGAACCGGCACCGGTCACGCGGCGGCTCCGGCCCGCGGTGAGCAGGATCCAGCCGATCATGAGCAACCACGACACCGCGATCGCCGTCAGGGCCAGCACCATCGTGGGGGCGAGCTGCTCGCCGATGATGTCGACGACCGGCCGGTGCTGCTGATAGGAGACGCCCAGGTCGCCGACCAGCAGCCCGCCGACGTGGTCCAGGTACTGCAGGAGCAACGGCCGGTCGAGGCCGTACTCGGCCACGATCGGGGCGAGCTCCTGCGCGGTGCGGGCCTCGGCAACCCCGGTTCGGACGTTGAGGATGGCGGTGGCGCGGTCGCCCGGCATGCCGACCTGCGCGAGGAACGTCACGGTCGCGGCACCGAGGAGGGCCAGCAGCGCCGACCCGAGCCGGGTGCCGACCGCCCGGGCGAGCACCGGGCCGCGGCGGGTGCCTGTGGCGGCCGGGTGCTCAACCGACGAAGTACGCGTCATGGAAGACCGGCCCTCCCTGCGAGTGCTCCTGCCAGACGTCGCGCAGATCCGGAGCGACGGCGAGGGTGGACAGCCGCGGATAGAGACCGATGGACAGCGCCCGATCGGCGATGTACTGCTGCGCCTCGCGGTACAGCGCGTGCTGGCGCTCGCGATTCGCCTCGGAGTTGGCCTCGAGGATGAGCTGCGCGAGCTCGGGGTCGTTGTAGAAGGCCGAGTTGGACCCGTTCGGCCGCTCCTCGGTGGAGGGCCGCCAGTTGATCCAGAGGATTCCCGCGTTCACGGAGGTCCAGTACCCGA
The DNA here is from genome assembly GCF_039541595.1 of Georgenia halophila. NCBI lineage: Bacteria > Bacillati > Actinomycetota > Actinomycetes > Allobogoriellales > Allobogoriellaceae > Georgenia > Georgenia halophila. The sequence continues at coordinate 133,420 of NZ_BAABGN010000008.1, forward strand.
CGGAGGCGTCGCGCTCCTCCGCCGTGCTGTACGCGCCGGCCAGCGAGGCGGCCCGGGGGACCGGAACGAGCTCGACGTCGAAGCCGACCGCCTTGGCCTGCTGCTGCACGCCCTGGAGGATCGCTGCGCCGTCGGCGTTGACGATCGACCCGGCCCCGTAGGGGATGACCACGTGCAGCCGCTGCCCGTCCCGGGCCCGGTACCCGGCATCGTCGCGCTCGGACCAGCCGGCCTCGTCCAGGAGCGTGTTCGCCCGGGCGGGGTCGTACGAGTAGGCGTCGGCCGCCTCCTGGCTGTAGCCGGGGGTGGCCTGGCTGACTGCGCCGTTGCCCTCGTAGGGAATAAGGCCTTGGCCGATCGTCTCGACGATCTGCTCCCGGTCGAGGCTGTAGGCGAACGCCTGGCGGACCCCCTGGTCCGCGAACGGGCCCTGGGTGGTCGTGAAGGAGATCTGCTGGGGACGCCCGGGCGTGACGAACTTCAGTCGTTCGAAGCCCGCGTCGCCGAGCGGCTCCCACTCGATGGCCGGCACGTCGTAGACGGCGTCGGTCTCCCCGCTGCGCAGCGAGGCGGTGCGCGTGGTGGGGTCGGGGACGAACTGCCAGTCGACCCGCTCGACGATGGCCGGGCCCCCGTGCCGGGCGTTGGCCGGCCAGGAGGTGTACTCCTCGTTGCGGACCAGGAGAATGTTCTGGCCTCTGTTCCACTCCTCGACGACGAACGCGCCGGACCCGATCGGCGCGGCGCAGTTCTCCTCGTCGCTGCGGGTCTGGAGCGCGTGCGCGGACTGGATCCCGAAGTACGGCTGGGCGAGGTTCGCGCTCAGCCGGGGGTACGGGGCGCTCAGGTGGATGCGCAAGGTGCGCTCGTCGACCGCCTCCGCGGCGTCGAAGTAGGGCTGGAGCCAAGCGCGTGCGGTGCTGTTGCCGCCGTCGATCCAGTGATCGAAGTTGTACGCCACGGCCTCGGCGGTGAGGTCGGTGCCGTCCGTGAAGGTCACGCCGTCCATGAGCGTGAAGGTCCACGTGAGCCCGTCGTCGGAGACCTCCCACGCCTGGGCGAGCCACGGTACGGGCTCGTGGTCCTCGTTCAGGGAGACGAGGTTGTCGAGGACCTGGTACGAGAGGTAGCCCTGCTCGATCCAGCCCCCGAAGACGCACTCGGGCTCCTGCTGGTGGCCGTAGACGATCGTGCCGCCGTCCAGCGGCTCGCCGGTGTCGCCGGCCGCGACGCCGCCGCCGGCCGGTGCGGCACCTCCCGCGCACGCGCCGATCGCCGCCATCATCGACAGCGCCCCGGCGGATGCGGCCAGGCGGGTGATGGTGCGTCGCAGCATGTGGCGGCCCTTCGAGGTCGTGGGGGGCGCGGGTGTGCGCCGGCGATCGGTCGTTGCGGTGTGCCGGACGCTAGGGATGCCCGTCGAAGGGGAGACCGGCCCGCTGGCGTCCTCTTGCCATGTGAGATTTCTGTTCCGCCTGGTGTCGGAAGCGTCTACGTGATGGACGCCGGCTGTCGACGCCTGATCGAGCGCCGCGGCCGGCTGTCGCGTGACGAGGGGCCGATCGGCCGGACCACCGGCGCTCGGGACGCTAATATCGGTGGTCTCGACGACCGGTGCGCTCGAGACGACGAATGCTGAAGGGACCCACGGGGACCGGCTCGACGACCGGGCGGCTGCGGTCCTGGCCGACGACGCCATGCGACAGAACCGTCCGGACCTGACGTTCGAGATCGTCGGACACCAGGAGGAGTGATGACGACCGCCACCCGCGCGCTGGTTCCCGCCGTGCTCGCCGGTGCGCTCGCCCTGGCCGGCTGCGGCGGCGACGAGCCCGCCGGGCTCGAGGGCGGCGGCGCCACACCGACCCAGCAGGCCGAGACCACCGGGGCCGAGGCGGAACCGAGCGGCGAGGCCACCGGCGACCCGACCTCCGAGGCACGACGGGACGCGCGCGGCTCCGACGCACAGGGGGACGCGCCCGGCATCGAGATCTGCGAACCGGGCGAGGGTAAGACCGTCACGATGCTCGACGACGTCGTGATCCCCGAGCAGGAGATCCCCGCGGTCCCGGAGCAGACGGTCGACATCGACGGCGAGACCGTCGAGATCCCCGGTGTCGACGCGGCCGTCCTCCCCGAGCGGATCGCCGAGGCCGGCTGCATCGTGGAGTATGAGGCGCCCGGCGGCTGCCTCGGTGCCGTCGAGATCAGCGGGGCGCGGATCCCGCCGTACACGATCCCGGAGCGGGTACTGCCGGAGGTGACCCTTCCGGACGGGACGGTGCTGGACGAGGTCGTCCTGCCGGCCGAGGGTCGTGAGGAGGTCACGGTCGAGGGCACCCGCGCCGAGGAGGTCTGCCAGGTCACCGACGACGTCGAGGCGGGCGAAGCCGTCAGCGCGGTGTCGCGTCCGGCGATCTCGCGTCGCGCGATCGGCCAGCCCGCCGCCGCGCAGAAGGCGGCAGCACGGCCCACCGAGGCCGTGGGAGACGCCGCCCTCGACGGCACGACGGTCGTCGACGGAGTCCTCATCGACGGTGTGGTCGTCGACGGTGTGGTTGTCGACGGGGTCGTCGTCGACGGAGCCGTCCTCGACGGGTACGTCCTCGACGGTTCCGAGGACACCGAGATCGCCGAGAAGGAGGGGGAGACCTACTACACGACCGAGGGCGATGTGCTGTTCGACGTCGACGACGCGACCATCCGCCCCGACGCCGAGTCGGAGCTGGAGGCGATCGCGGCCGACATCGTCGAGCAGGGCGAGGACCTGAGCGTTCTCGTCGAGGGCCACACGGACAACGTGCGCTCCGAGGAGCACAACCTCGACCTGTCGCGGCGGCGCGCCGAAGCGGTGGCCGACTGGCTGGTCGAGCACGCCGACATCGCTCGGTCGGCCGTCACGACCGAGGGGCACGGCTTCGCGTACCCGCGGACGGACAACAGCACCGAGGAGGGCCGGGCGCAGAACCGGCGCGTCGTCATCACCGTCACCGCGGACTGAACCGTCGCGGGCAGGGGCCACGCGGGCAAGTAGGCTGGCACGCGTGCTGCTGAAGATGTCCTCCCTGTTCGCCCGCACCCTCCGCGAGGATCCCGTCGACGCCGAGGTCGCCAGCCACCGGCTGCTGGTCCGCGGGAGCTACATCCGCCGCGCTGCCCCGGGTATCTACTCGTGGCTGCCGCTCGGGCTACGTGTGCTCGGCAAGGTCGAGCGGGTCGTTCGTGAGGAGATGGACGCCATCGGCGCGCAGGAGGTGCACTTTCCGGCGCTGCTGCCCAGGGAGCCCTACGAGGCGAGCGGTCGGTGGACCGAGTACGGCGAGAACCTGTTCCGCCTGAAGGATCGCAAGCAGGCGGACTACCTCCTCGCGCCCACGCACGAGGAGATGTTCACCCTGCTCGTGAAGGACCTGTGCTCCTCCTACAAGGACCTGCCGCTCTCGCTGTACCAGGTCCAGAACAAGTACCGGGACGAGGCACGTCCACGCGCGGGGCTGCTGCGCGGACGCGAGTTCATCATGAAGGACTCGTACTCCTTCGACATCGACGATGCCGGTCTCGACGCCAGCTACGCCAAGCACCGCGAGGCGTACGTGAAGATCTTCGACCGCCTCGGCTTCGAGTACGTCGTCGTCTCCGCGCACTCCGGTGCCATGGGCGGGTCCAGGTCCGAGGAGTTCCTCGCCAAGGCCGACATCGGCGAGGACACCTACGTCGAGTGCAAGACCTGCGGGTACACCGCGAACGTCGAGGCCGCCACGGTTCCCGTGCCACCGCCGCTCCCGTACGACGACGCACCCGCCGCGCACGCCGAGGACACCCCGGGAACGCCCACGATCGAGACGCTCGTCGAGCACCTCAACGCACGCTTCCCCCGCAAGGACCGCTCCTGGGAGGCCGGCGACACCCTCAAGAACGTCCTCTTCGTCCTGACCCACCCGGACGGCACGCGCGAGCCGGTTGCGATCGGCGTCCCCGGAGACCGGGAGATCGACGCCAAGCGCATGGAGGCGGCGTTTTACCCGTCGACCTTCGCGCCCTTCGCCGACGAGGACTTCGCCGCCCACCCGGCCCTGGCCAAGGGGTACATCGGCCCTGGCGCGCTGGGGGAGGACTCGCCGAGCAGGATCAGGTTCGTCGCCGACCCGCGCGTCGTCGAGGGCACCCGCTGGGTCACCGGCGCCGACGAGCACGGCAAGCACGTGCTCGACCTCGTCGCAGGGCGCGACTTCACCCCCGACGGCACGATCGAGGTCGCCGAGGTCTGGCCCGGTGACCCCTGCCCCAACGGCGACGGGATCCTGGAGACCGCCCGCGGCATCGAGATGGGGCACGTCTTCGCCCTCGGTCGTAAGTACGCCGAGGCCCTCGACCTGCGGGTGCTGGACGAGAACGGCAAGTCGGTCGTCGTCACCATGGGGTCCTACGGCATCGGCGTCACCCGTGCGGTCGCCGCCATCGCCGAGGCCAACAACGACGGCTTGGGCCTGGTGTGGCCCATGCAGGTCGCGCCCGCCCACGTCCACGTGCTCGCCACCGGCAAGGGCCCGGAGATTCTGGAGACCGCCGAACGTCTCTCCCGCGAGCTCGAGGCCGCCGGCGTCGAGGTCCTCCTCGACGACCGGCCCAAGGTCAGCGCCGGCGTGAAGTTCGCCGACTCGGAGCTCATCGGTGTCCCGCTCGGGCTCGTCGTCGGCCGGGGTCTGGCCGACGGCGTCGTCGAGATCCGGCAGCGGCGCACCGGGGAGCAGGAGCAGGTGGCGCCCGACCTCGCCGTGGCCCGGATCCGCGAGCTGGTCGATTCCGCGCTGGAGGGCTGACGAAGGTGTAGCGCAGGGCGGGGCGAGGAATGAGACCTGGCGGGTCAGTCCCGCGGCAGGCCCGGTAGCGCCGGCAGCGTGCCGCCCCACTCCAGGATGCGGGCTGCAGCGGCGGCGGCGGCATCCAGCAGCGCGGGCCGCAGGTCAGCGTCTGCCCGGCCCAGGCTGAACAGCCAGTGCTCCAGCAGCAGCGTCTCGGCCCGGACGGCGGCAGCCTGCTCTGCGTTCAGACCGGCCTCCTCGTCCGCGCCGGGCAGGCTGTAGACGCCCAGGCGCGCGTCCGGGGCGCCCGCCTCGATCGCCACGTCCACCAGCAGCTGGAGATGGTCGGCGCGCGCCTTGGCGCTCTCCCGAGAGACCTCGGACGTCCGTGCGGCTACGGCCTCGTAGGCGTAGCGCGCCTGGTCCAGCACCTGCACCGTCGGTCCGTCGACGCCGCGGGCGAGGAGCGTGTCCCTGTTCATCGGCGCCGCCGCCGGCTCGACGGGCGGCGCCCCGACCGCCGTCGCCAGGTCGGCGGCCCCCCGCGAACGTGACAGCGAGACCGAGGCCAGCAGCACCGCCAGGTCCTCGGTCGGTGCCGCGACGGCGGCCTCGCGGGCCTCGGACGCCCCGGTGGCCAGCAGCTCCACGACGTCCGCGGCGCTCGGGTCGTCCACCGGCGCCGTCGGGGGCGGCGGAGGTGGCGTGGCGCCCTCGGGAGCGCCGCCGGGCCACGCGACCCAGACCCCGCCGAGCGCGTCGAGGTGCACGTCGGCATGGACCGCCACCCGCTCCAGGACCGCGGCGCCGTCCTCGGGGTCCGTGACACCTCCCACGGTCGCCGCCAGGGTGGCGGTGCGGGCGGCGGCCTCCTGACGCAGCTCCTCGGCGGGGTCGGGGTTCGGTGCCTCCGGCGGGGCGGTGTCCAGCCGCAGCCCGCAACCGGCCGACGACAGGGCAACCAGCAAGGCGACGACGGCCGTGCAGGCGTGGCGCCCCCGGCTCGGACGGCGGACGCCCGGCGGTCCCGGGGGTGCGGTTGACATCGCCGCCGATCCTGCCACGTCGCCGGCCGGGTGGCGGGCGTACCAAGGTCCGCCGCGCGGGTCGGTAGAGTCAGCCCCTGACCACGCTAAGGAGTGACACCACCATGAGCCGCGCCCGTCCCACCGACCTTCCCGACCGTCTGCGCGGCGCCGTCGGCCCGGTCGTCGACGCCGCCGGGCTGCTTCTCGAGGACGTCACCGTCGCCGCGGCCGGACACCGCAAGACCGTGCGTGTGGTCGTGGACCTGCCGGACGGGCCGGGCGGGGTGGAGTCGGACCGCCTCGCCGACGTCTCGCGCGCCATCTCGGCCGTCCTCGACGACGCGGACCTCATCGAGGGTGCCCACACCTTGGAGGTCTCCACCCCCGGCGCCGACCGCCCGTTGCGCGAGCCGCGGCACTTCCGCCGCGCCGTCGGTCGAAAGCTCCGGGTGAGCACCGCGGAGGGCCGCGAGCTGACCGGGCGCCTGCGCGACGCCGACGAGCGTGGCATCGTCATCGACGTCGACGGCACGGCGCAGGACGTTCCCTACGAGCGGGTCGGCAAGGCCCGCGTCGAGATCGAGCTCAACCGACCCGAGGAGGCCTGAGGACCCGTGGACATCGACATGACGGCCCTCCGCCTCATCGAGAGTGAGCGCGGCATCAGCCTCGACGTGCTGGTCCGCGCCATCGAGGAGGCGCTGCTGCTGGCGTACCACCGCACGCCCGGCGCCGTGCAGGACGCCCGGGTGGAGCTCGACCGGCGTACCGGCCGCGTCACCGTGCTCGCGGCGGAGGTGGACGAGGAGGGCAACCGCATCGGCGAGTTCGACGACACGCCGTCCGGTTTCGGCCGCATCGCCACCTCGACCGCCCGCTCGGTGATCGTCCAGCGGCTGCGCGACGCCGAGGACGACCAGGTGATGGGCAACTACCGCGACAAGTCGGGTGAGATCATCTCCGGCATCGTCCAGCAGGGCCGCGACCCGCGCACGGTGCTCGTCGACATCGGCGACATGGAGGCCGTGCTGCCCGCTCACGAGCAGGTCCCGACCGAGAACTACGTGCACGGCGACCGGCTGCGTGCCTTCGTGGTCGAGGTCAGCCGCGGTGCCAAGGGCCCGTCGGTGACGCTCTCGCGTACGCACCCGAACCTCGTCAAGAAGCTCTTCGCCCTCGAGGTCCCCGAGGTCGCCGAGGGCCACGTCGAGATCATCGCGCTCGCCCGCGAGGCCGGGCACCGCACCAAGATGGCCGTGCGAGCCACCATCCCGGGTCTGAACGCCAAGGGCGCCTGCATCGGCCCGATGGGTCAGCGGGTCCGTGCCGTCATGTCCGAGCTCGCGGGGGAGAAGATCGACATCATCGACTACTCCGAGGACCCGGCCACGTTCGTCGCGAACTCGCTCTCGCCCGCGAAGGTCTCCAGCGTCGAGGTCGTCGACCTGGACGCCCGCGCCGCGCGCGTGGTGGTGCCCGACTTCCAGCTCTCGCTCGCGATCGGCAAGGAGGGCCAGAACGCCCGGTTGGCGGCGCGTCTGACGGGATGGCGAATCGACATCCACGCCGACACCGAGGACTCGGCGGTCGAGGTGGCGGCCGACCCGTCCGACCCGGACGCGTCACACGTCACAGGCCACGGTCCCGACCCGGGTGAGCGCACGGCTGGCGCACCGGGGTAGAGTGTCCGGTGGGCACGCGCCCGGAATCCATGACTCGACGCAGCGACACACCTACGCCTACCGGGCCGGTGCGGACCTGCACCGGATGCCGGAAGCGGGCCCTGAGGTCCGACCTGGCCCGCCTGGTCCTGGACGACTCCACGTCCCGCGTGGAGGTCGATCAGGCACGGTGCGCGCCCGGTCGTGGCGCCTGGCTCCACCCGAGCCGGGAGTGCCTGGATCTCGCCCTGCGCCGTCGGGCGATCGGCCGGGCCCTGCGAGCCGCAGGACCGGTCTCCACCGACGCCGTCGTGGCGTGGTTCGACCAGCAAGAACTTCGGGCGTCAGATGCGCCCGTCGACGAGTCATCGACGAAGAAGGCGGGTTGGAAGCCGATGGGCACCCGATGAGTACCCAGCGATGAGCTGCCAGCACTAGCACGGCCTTTCCTGTTTCGGGATGGGCCGAGACAGGAGAGTTGTGGCAAAGGTCCGCGTCCACGAGCTCGCGAAAGAGCTCGGTGTCGACAGCAAGACGGTGCTCGCCACCCTGCGTGAGCAGGGCGAGTTCGTGAAGTCGGCATCGTCGACCATCGAAGCACCCGTCATCCGCCGGCTGCGGGAGACGTTCCCCGCCGCCCCAGCGCAGGACGACAAGAAGTCGGGCGATGCCCGCAAGCCGGCCGCGAAGCCGGCTGCCCCGAAGACAGCGAAGCCGGAGCCAGAGACGGCTGCCGCGACCGAGAGCGCGGACAAGTCGGCAGAGCCGACGCAGCCCGAGTCGGCGCCGGAACCTCCGGCCGAGGCCCCGGCAGCCGCCCCCGCGGAGCCGGCCACCCCGGCGGAGCCCGCCGCCCCGGCGGCGTCCGCGGCTCCGAAGCCGGGTGCGCGTCCGACCCCGAAGCCCGCGCCCAAGCCGGCGCCGAAGCCCGGCACCGGCCGTCCCGGGGGCGGTTCGCCGCGGCCGGGCAACAACCCGTACGCGACCTCGCAGGGCATGCCGCGCGGCGGTCGCTCCGGCGGCGGACGTCCCGGCGGCGGTCCGCCGCGGCCGGGCAACAACCCGTACGCGACCTCGCAGGGCATGCCACGTCCCGGTGGCGGCGGCTCGGAGGGAGCCCGGTCCGAGGGTGGCGGCGGTCAGCGCACCGCAGCCGCGGCTCCGCGTCCGGGCGGTCAGCGCCCGAACCCGGGCATGATGCCCGGTCAGAGCGCGGTCGGCCGTCCCGGTGCCGCCCCCGCACGCGGCGGCGGCCGGGGTGGTCGCCCCGGCGGCGGGCCCGGCGGACCGGGTGGTCCCGGCGGCTTCGCCGGCCGTCCCGGCGGCGGTGGCCGCCCCGGCGGTCGCGGTGGCCGCGGCGGTACGCAGGGTGCTTTCGGGCGCGCCGGCGGCCGTCCGGTCCGCGGGCGGAAGTCGAAGCGGGCCAAGCGCCAAGAGTTCGAGCAGCAGTCCGCGCCGTCGCCCGGCGGCGTCTCGGTCCCCCGCGGCGACGGCAGCACGGTCGTGCGCATCCGGGCCGGCGCCTCTCTGGCGGACTTCGCGGACCGGATCGACGCCAACCCGGCGTCCCTGGTGACCGTGCTGTTCCACCTCGGTGAGATGGCCACGGCCACCCAGTCGCTGGACGAGGACACGTTCAAGTCTCTCGGTTCCGAGCTCGGGTACGTCGTCGAGGTCGTCTCCCCCGAGGATGAGGACCGCGAGCTGCTCGGGACCTTCGACATCGACCTCGCGGCCGAGGAGGCGGGGGAGTCCGAGGAGGACCTCCAGCACCGTTCACCGGTCGTCACGGTCATGGGTCACGTCGACCACGGAAAGACCAAGCTCCTCGACGCCGTCCGGTCCACGGACGTCGTCGCCCAGGAGCACGGCGGCATCACCCAGCACATCGGTGCCTACCAGGTCCATGCCCAGCACGAGGGCCAGGAGCGTTCGCTGACGTTCATCGACACCCCGGGTCACGAAGCGTTCACCGCCATGCGTGCTCGTGGTGCCGACGTCACGGACATCGCGATCCTGGTCGTCGCCGCGGACGACGGCGTCATGCCGCAGACCGTCGAGGCGCTCAACCACGCCCAGGCGGCCAACGTGCCGATCGTCGTGGCGGTCAACAAGGTGGACAAGGAGGGGGCCAACCCCGCCAAGATCCGCCAGCAGCTGACCGAGTACAACCTGGTGGCCGAGGAGTACGGCGGCGAGACGATGTTCGTCGACGTCTCCGCGCTGCAGCGCATGGGCATGGACGAGCTCCTCGAGGCCGTCCTCCTCACCGCGGACGCGGCGCTGGACCTGAAGGCGAACCCCGACAAGGACGCCCGTGGCGTGGCCATCGAGGCCAACCTCGACAAGGGCCGCGGCGCCGTAGCGACCGTGCTGGTCCAGTCCGGCACGCTCAAGGTCGGGGACTCGATCGTGGCGGGCACCGCCCACGGCCGGGTGCGCGCCATGTTCGACGAGCACGGGGAGACCGTGAAGGAGGCCGGACCCGCACGTCCCGTGCTGGTTCTGGGTCTGCAGTCGGTGCCGCGCGCCGGCGACACGTTCCTCGTCGCGCCCGACGACCGCACGGCCCGGCAGATCGCCGACAAGCGTGAGGCCGCCGAGCGTGCCGCCACGCTGGCGAAGCGCCGCAAGCGCGTCAGCCTCGAGGACTTCACCAAGGCCCTGGAGGAGGGGAAGGTCGAGAACCTCAACCTCATCCTCAAGGGTGACGTCTCCGGTGCCGTCGAGGCGCTGGAGGACGCCCTGCTCAAGATCGACGTGGGCGCCGAGGTCGCGCTGCGGATCATCCACCGCGGAGTCGGTGCGATCACGCAGAACGACGTCAACCTCGCCACCGTCGACAACGCGATCATCATCGGCTTCAACGTGCGTCCCGCCGAGCGGGTCACCGAGTTGGCCGACCGCGAGGGCGTCGAGCTGAAGTTCTACTCCGTCATCTACGACGCGATCGACGACGTGGAGAGCGCGCTCAAGGGCATGCTCAAGCCGGAGTACGAAGAGATCCAGCTGGGCTCCGCGGAGATCCGCCAGGTGTTCCGGTCCTCCAAGGTCGGCAACATCGCCGGTTCGATCGTGCGGTCGGGACTCATCCGCCGCAACGCCAGCGCACGCCTCGTGCGGGACGGCGTCGTGGTGGCGGACAACCTCAAGATCGACTCGTTGCGCCGGGAGAAGGACGATGTCACCGAGGTCCGCGAGGGCTTCGAGTGCGGTATCGGCCTCGGCGGCCACCGGGACATCCAGGAGGGTGACACGATCGAGACGTTCGAGATGCGGGAGAAGCCGCGCGACTGATCGGATGTCCGCGACCTCACCCGGCCCTCGTGGCCGGGTGGGGTCGCGGCCCCCGTCGGGCGTCGCCCACCGTCACGCTCGAAGCCGGCGGCGGGCCTCATTGCTACATCACTGACTTTGGAGAGACCGATGGTTGATGCACCTCGGGCTCGGCGCGTGGCCGAGCGGATCCAGCAGGTGGTCGCGCGCATGCTGGACACGCGGATCAAGGACCCCCGTCTCGGGTTCGTCACCGTCACCGACGTGCGGGTGACCGGTGACCTGCAGCACGCCACGGTCTTCTACACCGTGCTCGGCAGCGACGAGGAGCGGGCGGCTTCGGGCGCCGCGCTGGAGTCCGCCAAGGGCGTCATCCGCTCCGAGGTCGGCCGCCAGACCGGCATCCGGCTCACCCCGACGCTGGAGTTCGTCCCCGACGCACTCCCGGAGACCGCGGCCAGCCTCGAGGAGACCCTCCGTGAGGCGGCGGCCCGCGACGCCGAGGTCGCCGCACTGGCGGCGTCGGCCACCCCCGCCGGCGAGGCCGACCCGTACAGACGCGACGAGCCCGACGACGGCGACGACGAGGCGACCGAGAACCGGTGATCGACATCCCGCGGGGTGCGGTCACCGCCGCCGACGGCCTCGTCGTCGTCGACAAGCCGCAGGGCTGGACCAGCCACGACGTCGTCGCCCGGACCCGCCGCCTCGCCGCCACGAAGAAGGTGGGGCACGCGGGCACCCTCGACCCGTTGGCCACCGGCGTGCTGGTGCTCGGCGTCGGTCGTGCCACGCGGATGCTGACCTACCTCGTCGGCTCCGACAAGGAGTACCGGGCCACGGTCCGGCTCGGTCAGCGGACCGTGACCGACGACGCCGAGGGCGAGATCTCCGCGGCGCCCGGCGCCGCCGCGCTGCTGACCGAGGACGGCAGCGTCGACGTCGCCACGGTCGAGGAGGCCCTGGCGCCGCTCCGCGGCCCGATCCGGCAGGTTCCGAGCTCCGTCTCCGCGATCAAGGTCGGCGGCCGACGCTCCTACGCCCGCGTCCGGGCGGGGGAGGACGTCGCCCTCGAGTCCCGTCCCGTCACCGTCCACCGGCTCGAGACCGTCGGCGCCCCCGTCGTCCACGACCTCGACGGCACCACCGTCGTCGACGTCGACGTCCTGGTCGCGTGCTCCTCCGGGACGTACGTCCGGGCGCTCGCCCGCGATCTCGGGGAGTCCCTCCGCAGCGGCGGCCACCTCACCGCGCTGCGCCGCAGCAGGGTCGGGCCGTTCGGCCTGGACGACGCCCGCACGATCGAGGAGCTCGCCGCCGCCGTCGCGGCCGACGCCGCCACCGAGGGTCCCCGCGGCCTGCCCGTGACGACCCTCACCTCGGCGGCCCGCGCGGCCTTTCCGGCGCGCGGGCTCGACGAGGCCGAGACCGCTGCTGTCCGCGTCGGCAAGCCGCTGAGCCCGAGCGGGTACGCCGCCGGGGTGACCGCCGCGTTCGCTCCCGACGGCCACGTCGTCGCCCTGCTCGGCGACGACCGTGGTCGCGCACGCCCCGTCGTCGTGCTCGATCCGGCCTGAGCGGCGATAGGCTCGACCGGCCCGGCAGGAGGAGGACGTCAAAGTGCAGGTGTGGCACGGTGCCGCGGAAGTTCCGGCGGACCTCGGCCCGACCGTGGCGACGCTCGGCATCTTCGACGGCGTGCATCGCGGCCACCAGGTGGTGCTCGCGGCCACCGTCTCCGAGGCGGAGAGCGCCGGCCTGTCGTCCGTGGCCGTCACCTTCGACCCGCACCCGGCGACCGTCCACCGCCCGGACGAGGACTTCTCGCTCATCGCCTCCTTGCCCGACCGGCTCGAGCGGCTGACCGGCACCGGCCTGGACGGCGTCCTGGTCGTGCCCTACACGCTGGACTTCGCGCGGGCGACCCCGGAGGAGTTCGTCCGCGCCTACCTCGTCGAGCTGCTGCACGCCCGCATCGTGGTGGTGGGTGACGACGTCCGGTTCGGCCGGGACAACAGCGGGGACCGCGACACGATGGTCGAGCTCGGCCGCGCCTTCGGCCTCGGCGTCGAGATCATCGCCGACATCGCCGACCCCGAGACGGGCCGGCGCTGGTCCTCCACCTGGGTGCGCGAGCTGCTCGCGGCCGGTGACGTGGCCGCGGCCGCGCGGGTTTTGGGGCGCGCGCACCGCGTGCGCGGCATCGTCGTCCACGGCGCCAAACGCGGCCGGGCGCTCGGCTACCCGACCGCGAACCTGCGTGCCGACGACCTCGGCGTCGTCCCGGCGGACGGCGTCTACGCCGGCTGGCTCATCCGTCCGGACCACTCGCCCGACGACGGCACCTCCAAACGCCTCCCCGCCGCCGTCTCGGTGGGGACCAACCCGACCTTCCACGGCGTCGAGCGCACCGTCGAGGCGTACGTCCTCGGCCGCACCGATCTCGACCTGTACGGCGAGGAGGTCGTGGTCGAGCTGACCGAGCGGTTGCGTCCGCAGGTCACGTTCGTCGGCATCGACGCGCTGCTGGACCAGATGGCCGACGACGTCGCCGAGGTCGCGCACGCGCTGGACGTGCCCGCGCCGGTCCGACCTCCCGCGCCGGAGGAGTCGCACGCCCAGTGATGTGGCGCATGCCGCTCCGGTGACAGCGCCCCACGTATCGCTGGCGTACCTGCCTGCCTGATAGGCTGGCGGTTGCCGTTCAAGCCGGCCACGGTTGAGTCATGCCCGGGAGAATATGCCCCGGCGCACCGTGCAACGACCTCTCAGGAGAACCACATGGCCCTCGCTGCCGACGTCAAGCAGTCCATCATCACTGAGTACGCCACCCACGAGGGTGACACCGGTTCGCCGGAGGTCCAGGTGGCCCTGCTCACGCAGCGCATCACGGACCTCACCGAGCACTTCAAGACGCACAAGCAGGACCACCACTCGCGTCGCGGTCTGATGCTGCTCATCGGCCAGCGCAAGCGTCTGCTCGCGCACCTCGCCGACGAGGACATCGAGCGCTACCGCAGCCTCATCGCGCGGCTCGGCCTGCGCCGCTGACCACGGACCGGCCCGGACACGTGTCCGGGCCGGTCGTGCGTGCGGGCGCCGGGCACTCGGCCCGGACCGCACGGAAGATCCACAACACAACACTGTCCATCTCCGCCCCGGTGCGTCCGGTCCTCGGTAGTGGCCTCCGGAACCGCGTCAGCTGGTGTCCGTGGGCCTCGATCGAAGGCCGTCGGCCGGCGGGCGGACGACTACGTAAGGAGGGCACCCGTGGAGGGTCCCGAGATCACGTCCGCCGAAGCCGTTATCGACAACGGTCGCTTCGGCACCCGCACCGTCCGATTCGAGACCGGCCGCCTGGCACGCCAGGCCGCCGGCTCCGCCGTCGCCTACCTCGACGAGGAGACGATGGTGCTGTCCGCCACCTCGGCGGGCAAGCACCCCCGGGAGGGCTTCGACTTCTTCCCGCTGACCGTCGACGTCGAGGAGCGCCAGTACGCCGCCGGCAAGATCCCCGGCTCGTTCTTCCGCCGCGAGGGCCGTCCGTCCACCGAGGCGATCCTGGCCTGCCGACTCATCGACCGGCCCCTGCGTCCCTCGTTCGTCAAGGGGCTGCGCAACGAGGTCCAGGTCGTCGAGACGATCCTGTCGATCCACCCCGACGACTCCTACGACGTCCTCGCCATCAACGCCGCGTCGATCTCGACCCAGATCTCCGGCTTGCCGTTCTCCGGCCCGATCGGTGGCACCCGCGTCGCTCTGATCGACGGCCAGTGGGTGGCGTTCCCGCGCTACAGCGAGCTCGAGAAGGCCGTCTTCTCCATGGTCGTCGCCGGCCGCGTGGTCGGTGACGACGTCGCGATCATGATGGTCGAGGCGGAGGCGACCGACAACGCCTGGACGCTCGTCAAGGAGCAGGGCGCCACCGCCCCCACCGAGGAGGTCGTGGCCGAGGGACTCGAGGCCGCGAAGCCGTTCATCCGCGCGCTGTGCCAGGCGCAGTCCGAGCTGGCCGCCGCCACCGCCAAGCCGACCCAGGAGTTCCCGCGCTTCCTCGACTACGAGGACGACGTCTACACCGCCGTCGAGGAGCACGTGCGCGGCGACCTCGCCGAGGCGATCACGATCGCCGACAAGAAGCAGCGCGAGAGCCGGCTCGAGGAGATCCGCCACGCGATGCTCGAGGCGCTCACCGGGCGCTTCCCGGAGCGGGACAAGGAGCTCTCCGCCGCCTACCGCTCCGCCACCAAGCAGGCCGTGCGCCAGCGCGTCCTCAAGGACGGCGTCCGCATGGACGGGCGTGGTCTCAAGGACATCCGCACCCTCTCCGCCGAGGTCGAGGTGCTTCCGCGGGTCCACGGCTCGGCCCTGTTCGAGCGCGGCGAGACCCAGATCCTCGGCGTGACCACGCTGAACATGCTCCGCATGGAGCAGCAGCTCGACACCCTCAGCCCGGTCACGCGCAAGCGCTACATGCACAACTACAACTTCCCGCCCTACAGCACCGGCGAGACCGGCCGCGTCGGTTCGCCGAAGCGCCGCGAGATCGGCCACGGCGCGCTGGCCGAGCGGGCACTCACGCCCGTGCTGCCCGCCCGGGACGACTTCCCGTACGCGATCCGTCAGGTCTCCGAGGCGTTGAGCTCCAACGGCTCCACCTCGATGGGCTCCGTGTGCGCCTCCACCCTGTCGCTGCTCAACGCCGGTGTGCCGCTGCGCGCCCCGGTCGCCGGCATCGCGATGGGCCTGATGAGCGACGAGGTCGATGGTGAGACCCGCTACGCGGCGCTCACCGACATCCTCGGCGCCGAGGACGCGTTCGGCGACATGGACTTCAAGGTCGCCGGCACCCGCGAGTTCGTCACGGCCATCCAGCTCGACACCAAGCTCGACGGCATCCCCGCCTCGGTCCTGGTCGGCGCGCTGAGCCAGGCCCGTGACGCCCGCCTGTACATCCTCGACGTCATGCACGAGGCGATCGACGCCCCGGACGAGATGGCCCCGACCGCACCGCGGGTCATCCGGGTCCAGGTCCCCGTCGACAAGATCGGCGAGGTCATCGGCCCCAAGGGCAAGATGATCAACCAGATCCAGGAGGACACCGGCGCCGACATCTCGATCGAGGACGACGGCACCGTGTTCATCGGCGCCACCGACGGCCCGTCCGCCGAGGCCGCGCGGCAGGCCGTCAACGCCATCGCGAACCCGCAGATGCCCGAGGTGGGTGAGCGGTTCGTCGGCACGGTCGTCAAGACGACGTCCTTCGGTGCCTTCGTCTCGTTGAGCCCGGGCAAGGACGGCCTGCTGCACATCTCGCAGATCCGTCGCCTGGTGGGCGGCAAGCGCGTGGACTCGGTCGAGGACGTGCTCAACGTGGGCGACAAGGTCCAGGTCGAGCTCGCCGAGGTCGACCAGCGCGGCAAGCTGTCGCTGCACGCCGTGGTCGAGGGCGAGGAGACCGACGCCCCCGCGGCCGAGGGAACGGCCGACGCCGGTACCGAGGCCGCCGAGACGGACGGCGAGCAGCCGCAGCGTGAGGGTGGCCGTCGCCGCCAGCGCACCCGCACCCGCCGTGGCGGCGAGGGTGACGCACCGGCGGCCGACGCCTGAGGATGCCGCAGCCGCTGAACCTGGGCCCGGCCGGCGCGCCGGGCACCGAGATCCGCGCCGAGCAGGACGGCAGCGTCATCCGGCGCTCCGTCCTGCCCGGCGGCATCCGGGTGCTGACCGAGGCCATGCCCGCCCAGCGCTCGACCGCCGTCGCGGCGTGGGTGGCGGTCGGCTCGCGTGACGAGACCGACGGTCACCACGGCTCCACCCACTTCCTCGAGCACCTGCTCTTCAAGGGCACCCCGGCCCGCTCCGCTCTCGACATCGCCGAGGCCTTCGACGCCGTCGGCGGCGAGGCGAACGCGGCCACCGGCAAGGAGCACACCGCGTACTACGCGCGGATCCTCGACGTCGACCTGCCGATGGCGACCGACGTCATCCTCGACATGGTGACGTCCTGCCTCCTGGACCCGGCCGAGCTCGAGACAGAGCGGGGGGTCATTCTCGAAGAGCTCGCCATGAACGACGACGACCCGATCGACGTCGCGCACGAGCGCTTCTCCCTGGCGGTCCTCGGCGACCACCCGCTCGGCAGGCCCATCGGCGGCACGGCGGAGAGCATCCGCGCCGTCCCGCGCGAGGCGGTGGTCGAGCACTACCGCCGCACCTACGTGCCGTCCGAGCTGGTCGTGACCGCCGCCGGGAGCGTCGATCACGACGCCCTGTGCGAGCAGGTCCTCGACGCCGTGCGCCGCGGCGGCTGGGACCTCGACCCACAGGCCGCTCCCGCTGCCCGTCGCCTCGGCGTCGCCGACGCCCGTGCCCGGGGCGTCGACGTCCCCGGCTCGGGCGCCGTCGTCCTGCCGGGACCGGAGTCCGTCCGGCTGCCGACCACCGGCTCGGCGACCACGGTGCACCGCCCGACCGAGCAGGCGAACGTGCTGCTCGGTGGCCCCGGCATCCCCGCCGGCGACGACCGCCGCTACATCCTCTCCGTGCTGACCACCGTGCTCGGTGGCGGCATGAGCTCGCGGCTCTTCCAGGAGGTCCGCGAGAAGCGGGGCCTCGCCTACGCGACCTACGCCTTCGCGTCCGCCTACGCCGAGGCGGGCACCTTCGGGCTGTACGCCGGCTGCGCGCCCGGCAACGTCGAGGAGGTCACCGAGCTCCTGGGTGCCGAGTGGCAGCGACTCGCCGACGAGGGCATCAGCGAGGAGGAGCTGCGCCGCGGCATCGGTCAGCTGCGTGGCAACATGGTCCTCGGCCTCGAGGACAACGGCTCGCGGATGTCCCGCCTCGGCCGCGCCGAGATCGTCCACGGTGAGCTGGTCGACCTCGACGAGCTGATCGCCCGCATCTCCGCGGTCACCGCCGCGCAGGTGCGTGACCTGGCCGCCGAGCTCGCGGCTGCGCCGCGCTCGATCGTCATCGTCGGCCCCTTCGAGGACGACATCGCCGCGCGCCTGCTGGGCTGACTACCTATTGGGCTGACTACCTGCTGGGCGACTAGACGATCGCCCAGAGCCCGGCGGCGAGCACGAACGCCGCCAGGCCGAGGGTGGTCTCCATGACGGTCCAGGTCATCAGCGTGGTCTTCACGTCCATCCCGAAGAAGCGGCTGACCAGCCAGAACCCCGAGTCGTTGACGTGGGACAGCACGGTGGCACCGGCCGCGATCGCGATGACGAGGAGGGCCACCTCGAAGTTCCCCAGGCCGGCATTCTCCACGGCCGGGGCGATCAGCCCTCCGGCCGTGGTGAGCGCGACCGTCGCGGAGCCCTGCGCCACCCGCAGCAGCGTGGCGATCACGAACGCCTGGACGACGAGTGACATGCCGAGTCCAGAGAGACTCTCGCTGAGCGCGGCACCGATGCCGCTGAGCTCCAGCACGCCACCGAACATGCCGCCCGCGCCGGTGATCAGGATGATCGTGCAGATCGGGCCGAGGGCGTCGTCCAGGATGCCGGTGATCTGACCCAGCGAGCTGCTCGGGCGGCGCAGCACCAGGATGGCCACCAGCACGGTGATGAGCAGCGCGACAGGCGTGTAACCGAGCAGGGAGAGGAACCCCACCCAGCCGAGACCCTCGTCGAGCACGCCGGCCGAGACCAGGGTGGCCAGCACGGTGTCGAACGAGATCAGCACGAACGGCACCAGGAGCAGACCGAGCACGGTCAGGAACGACGGGGCTCGCGTGGCGACCGGAGCCGTGCCGCTCCCGTCGCCGTCGGTCTCGCCGTCCCGGCCGCGGACCGCTCCCAGCACCGCGTCGGGCAGTGCCACGTCGATGCGCCGCCCGAGGAAGCGCGAGACCAGGTAGACGCCGACGTACCAGGCCACGACCGCGACCGGGATGCCGATGAGCAGCGTCATCCCGATGCTGCCGCCCAGGATCGTGGTCGCCGCGACCGGACCCGGGTGGGGCGGGACGATCGCATGCATCGCAGCGAACGCACCCGCCGCGGGCAGCGCGTAGAGAATCAATGAGCCGCCGAACCGACGTGCCACCGTGAGGATGATCGGCAGGAAGACCACGAGGCCGGCGTCGAAGAAGATCGGGAACCCGAACAGCAGCGCGGCGACGCCGAGCGCCAGGGGCGCCCGTTTGTCGCCGAACCGGCCGATCAGCGTGTCGGCGAGGACCTGGGCACCGCCGCTGATCTCCAGCAACCGCCCCAGCATCACGCCGAAGGCGACGAGCAGGGCGACGGCACCGAGCGTGTCGGCGAACCCGAACATCAGCACGTCCGGTACGTCCCCGAGCGGGAAGCCGACGGCGAGCGCGGTGACCACGCTGACCAGCACGAGCGAGATGAACGCGTGCAGCTTCACCACGATGATGAGCACGAGCAGGAGCGTCACCGCTGCCGCGGCTATCAACAGCAGCACGCCGGCGCCGTACTGCGGGTCGATCGCCTCCATGAGTGCCCCCTCCTCGCGGTCGTGCCGGCTCGGGTTCGTGCCGGCTCGTGACCCGTCACCATGCCGTGATGCACGGCGCGTGGCAACCCCGGACGCGGCGCCGCACACGGCTCGGGATCGACGGCGACTGCCGTCAGCGAGCAGCCAGGACCGTCGGCAGCCAGGACTCGACGGCCGTGCGCAGGCCGGGCATGTCCGAGGCGAGGGAATGGTTGCCGCGGAGAACCACGACCTGACGGTCGCGGCCCTCCGGCGGCATGCCGAACGGGTCCTTGTCGCCCTGCACGACGAGGACCGGCACACCGGCACCCGCAAGCTCGGGCAGCCGCGACGGCTTCGGATCGCCGCCCTTCGTCTGTCCGGGCGGTCGCAGCGGGAACGCCAGGCACAGCACGGCGGCGGCACCGACGTCGAGCGCCGTGCGGCACGCCACCCTGGCGCCGGACGAGCGGCCGCCCGTCACCAGCCGCAAGCCTTCCAGCGGTCCGCAGCGCAGGTGCTCGAGGACGGCGGTCCAAGCGGTGTCCAGCTGCTTCGCGGGGGCGGGGGAGCGGCGTCCGGCCACCCTGTAGGGCTGCTCCACCAGCGCGACGGCGAGGCCGAGCCCACCGGCGACCTCGGCTGCCGCCCGGAGGTCCTTGGCACCCACACCGCCGCCCGCGCCGTGGCCGAGGATGACGGCGCCGACCGGCTTCCCGGGCACGGTGAGGTGCACGCGGGCCGGCCCATGCGGCGTCGCGATCTCCGCACCCTCTGCAGTCACGACGCGAGGCTATCGCGGCCCAGAAGCTACGCTGCCGGACGTGGACACGAACCAGATCGGCGTGGCAGTGGTCGGCGCCCAGGGGCGCATGGGCCGGACGGTGTGCGAGGCGGTCGAGGGCGCCGAGGACCTCGAGCTGGCTGCCCGGTTGGACGCCGGCGACGACATCACCGGCCTGGCGTCCACGGTCGCGAGCGTCGGCATCGACTTCACCGTCCCGTCCGTGACCGAGGAGAACGTGCACGCGCTGCTCGACGCCGGGCTGCACGCCGTCGTCGGGACGACGGGCTGGACCGAGGATTCGCTCGGCCGGGTCCGCGAGCACCTCGAGCAGGTCAACGCCGACCGGGACGGGAATGGCGGACTCGGTGTGCTGATCGCCCCGAACTTCGCCCTCTCGGCGGTGCTCGCGATGCACTTCGCCGCCCAGGCCGCACGGTTCTTCGAGTCGGCCGAGGTGGTCGAGCTGCACCATCCGAACAAGGTCGATGCCCCCTCCGGCACCGCGTTGACGACGGCGCGGCACATCGCCGGCGCCCGCGGCGAGGCAGGACTCGGACCGATGCCCGACGCGACCGAGACCCAGGTCGACGGCGCTCGCGGCGCCGTGGTCGACGGCGTCCACGTCCACGCCGTGCGGCTGCGCGGGCTCGTCGCCCACGAGGAGATCCTGCTCGGCAACGCCGGCGAGCAGCTCACCATCCGCACCGACTCCTTCGACCGGGCGAGCTTCATGCCGGGAGTGCTGCTCGCCGTGCGCGAGGTGGTCCGCCGGCCGGGGCTGACCCTGGGACTGGAGAACGTGCTCGACCTCTAGCTGTTGCGGGCGGACGCGGCTCTGGTCGACGGGTCGACGGCCCGGCGCGCCTCGACGCCCTAGTACGAGCACCTCAGCCGGAGAGGGTGGTCTTACCGTTCGGAGCCCGCAGGTCGCCGATCACGCCGGCCATGAAGCGGGCGGAGAGCGAGCGACGGGTGAGCATCCGGCCGGCACCGGACACCATGTGCTACCTCACCGCTCTGCTCCCGGTGGGACAGGGCGTGGCCGTCTATGCCGCACTGACGAAGGACGCCGATGCGATGCGGCTGACGGGCGATCCGCGCGGGAAGGGCCAGCTGATGGCCGACCTGCTCACCTGCCGTGCCGCGGGTCTCGACCTGCCGGAGCCGCTCATCGGGACGGACGACGCAGAGAAGCCGGGACAGCCCGTGGCTGCGCCACCGCCGGCGGTGCCGCAAGTCGTCCCGGCCGAGATCGCCCGCCTTCTGATCGCAGGCACGTTGGCGCTGACGTGGCCGCATGGGTCCGACGGCTGTACGCCGGACCCGGCGGCGCACTGGTCGCGTTGACGTCGAAACAGCGATTCTTCCCCGACGGGCTGGCCGACTACCTCGCGCTGCGCGATGCGGGCACCTGCCGCACGCCCTACTGCGATGCCCCGATCCGTCATCTCGACCACGTCACTCCGGTCCACGCGGGCGGAGCAACCACGGGCGAGAACGGCAAGGGCGTCTGCGCGGCATGCAACTACGCCAAGCAGTCCCCGGGCTGGCGCGAGGACGTCCTCGACCAGCCACCGGGCAGGAACCACACGGTCAGGACCCGCGGCCCGTCCGGGCACACCTACCGCTCGACCGCACCACCCCTACCCGCGCCGGGCGGACGAGATCCCACTGCCGACGATCGCGCGGCCTGAGCTCCCGCGCGGTCGCCGCGCCACACGTCACAGCTCGGCGTACCAGCAGATCTCGGTGACGTCCTCGCCGGCGACGTCGAGCGTGCGGCGCACGCCCGCCGGGGCGAAACCCGCCTGGGCGAAGAACCGCGTCCGGGACTCGTCGTCCTGGACCACCCAGGCCTGCAGCCGCTGAGCGCCCTGCTGACGCAGCAGGTCCGCGCAGGCGGCCAGCAGGCGTGAGCCGTGACCCTTGCGGCTCTCCGCCGCGGGAACCTCCAGCGCCAGGATCTCGGCGACCGCGCCCTCGGCGGCGCCGGGTTCCTCCTCACGGGTCTCCTGCGTCTCGGCAGGCTCGCCCGCCTCGGCCGGTCTGGTCTCCACCGGCACCTCGGCCGGGGCGAACGCCGCGAACCCCACCACGCGTGCGCCGTCGAGCGCCGCCAGCACCCGGTGGCGGGGCGAGGGCGGCGACGTGATCGCCGCCGACCAGGACTCCGCCAGGCCGCCCGGATCGATGGCTCCGACCACCTCGGGGCCGAGGTCGTGGCCGACCCCGGCGGCGAGGGTGGCGCGCAGCGTACGGGCGTGCACGTCGCCCAGGATCTCGGCATCCTCGGCCAGTGCCGGCCGCACCGAGACGTCGGCGGTCGGCGGGTGGGCATGGCCGTGCTCGGCCTCCGAGGAGCTCATCCCTCCAGGCTAACGACCGGCGACGGCGTACCGGTCCGCTGATCTGCGGTGCGGACCGCCCCTGTGGAGGGCTACCGTCTGGCCATGAGTTCCAGCCCGCGCCTCCCTTCGCGCTCCTTCGGCTCGGTCGCCGTCGCCATGGTGACCCCCTTCCACGAGGACGGCTCCATCGACGTCGACGCCGGTGTCGCCGTCGCGACCAAGCTCGTCGACGACGGCTGCGACGCCGTCGTCGTCCACGGCACCACCGGTGAGTCGTCGACCACACACCAGCCGGAGAAGGACGAGCTCATGCGGGCCGTCGTCGACGCCGTGGGCGAGCGGGCCATGATCATCGGCGGCGCCGGGTCCAACGACACGGCCCACGCCGTGCGGATCGCGCAGGGCGCGCAGCGCTGCGGCGCCCAGGGGCTGCTCGTCGTGTCCCCGTACTACAACCGGCCCTCCCAGGAAGGCGTCTACCAGCACGTCGTCGCCGTCGCCGACTCGGTCGACCTACCCGTCATGCTGTACGACATCCCCGGCCGCACGGGCGTCGCGTTCGCCGACGAGACCCTCGACCGGCTCGCCCAGCACCCGCGCATCCTCGCGGTCAAGGACGCCACCGGCAACGTCCCGGCCGGTTTCGAGCGCATGGCCAGGACCGGCCTCGAGTACTACTCCGGCGACGACGCCCTCAACTTCGACTGGCTCGCCCACGGCGCGTCCGGCGTCGTCTCCGTCGTCGGGCACGTCGCGACCGGCAGGTACGCCGAGATGGTTCGCGAGGTCGACGCCGGCGACCTGCCGGGGGCCCGCGAGGTGGCGGCCCGGATGCGTCCCGTCGTCGCCGCGCTCATGGGCAACGGCCAGGGCGCCGTCATGTCCAAGCACGCTCTCCACCTCCAGGGCGTCATCCCGAGCGCCACCGTCCGGCTGCCGCTGGTCGCGGCGCCCGACGACGACATCGACAACCTCGCCGCCGTGCTGCGCGAGCACGGGCTGCTCGAGTCGGAGAGGTCATCGCTCGGCGTCAGCCCTTGACGGCGCCCCGCAGCGACGTCTTCGACAGGATTTCGGGCGGCGGGCACCTGGCAAGATGGTCCCGTGAGCCATCCCCATCCTGAGCTGTCCGAACCCGGTCCCATCCCGCAGGGCGGCCTGCGGATCGTCGCGCTGGGGGGTCTCGGTGAGGTCGGCCGAAACATGACCGTCTTCGAGCACGCCGGCCGGCTGCTCGTCGTCGACTGCGGCGTGCTGTTCCCGGAGGACCACCAGCCCGGCGTCGATCTGATCCTGCCGGACTTCGACTACATCGAGGACCGGATCGACGACATCGAGGCGGTCGTGCTCACGCACGGCCACGAGGACCACATCGGGGGCGTCCCGTACCTGCTGCGGCGCCGTCCGGACATCCCGCTGCTCGGTTCGCAGCTGACGCTCGCGTTCATCGAGGCCAAGCTCAAGGAGCACCGCATCACTCCCGTGACCCTGGCCGTCCGCGAGGGCCAGACCGAGCAGCTCGGCCCGTTCGGTCTCGAGTTCGTCGCGGTCAACCACTCGATCCCGGACGCACTCGCGGTCATGATCCGTACCGGCGCGGGGAACGTGCTGCACACCGGCGACTTCAAGATGGACCAGCTCCCGCTCGACCGTCGCATCACCGACCTGCGTGGGTTCGCCCGCCTCGGAGAGGAAGGGGTGGACCTGTTCATGGTCGACTCCACCAACGCCGAGGTGCCCGGCTTCACGGCTCATGAGCGAGACATCGGGCCGGTCCTGGACAGTGTGTTCGCCGAGGCCGACGGCCAGGTGGTCGTGGCGTCCTTCGCGTCGCACGTCCACCGCGTCCAGCAGGTCCTCGACGCCGCCGTGCTCCACGAGCGCAAGGTGGCTCTGGTGGGTCGCTCGATGATCCGGAACATGGGCATCGCGTCCGACCTCGGCTACCTCAACGTCCCGCCCGGCACGCTGATCGACGTCAAGGCGATCGCCGACTTCCCGCCGTCGCAGACCGTCCTCATGGCGACGGGATCCCAGGGCGAGCCGATGGCGGCCCTGAGCCGGATCGCCAACCGTGATCACCGGGTCGCGGTGGGTCCCGGCGACACGGTGATCTTCGCGAGCTCGATGATCCCGGGCAACGAGAACTCCGTCTTCCGCGTCATCAACGGGCTCATGCGGCTCGGCGCCAAGGTGGTCCACCAGGGCAACGCGCGCGTGCACGTCTCCGGCCACGCCAGCGCCGGCGAGCTGCTCTACTGCTACAACATCGTCCGGCCGAAGAACGTGATGCCGGTGCACGGCGAGATCCGCCACCTCGTCGCCAACGGGGCGCTCGCGGTCCAGACCGGGGTGCCGGCCGAGCGGGTCGTGCTCGCCGAGGACGGCGTCGTCGTCGACCTGGTGGACGGCAGGGCGAGGATCGCCGGCGCCGTGCCGTGCGGGTACGTCTACGTCGACGGCTCCTCGGTCGGCGAGATCACCGACGCGGAGCTCAAGGACCGCCGCATCCTCGGCGAGGAGGGCTTCATCGCCATCTTCGCCGCCGTCGACGCCTCCACCGGCAAGGTCATCACCGGACCGCACATCCAGGCCCGCGGCATGGCCGAGGACGACTCGGTGTTCGACGCGATCCTCCCCGACGTCACCGAGGCCCTGAACGCGGTGGTGGGCCGGGGGAACGCCGACACGCAGCAGATGCAGCAGGCGATGCGCCGGGTCGTGGGCCGCTGGGCCGCCAAGCGCCTGCGGCGCAGCCCGATGATCATCCCCACGGTCGTGGAGGCCTGACCATCACGTCCTGGCCGTAGGCCCGTCCCCGCGCAGCGCGGCGACGTAGCGCTCGGCACGCTCCTGCGTCCCTCCGGGCAGCAGGCCGGCCAGCTCGAGGCTCACCAGTCCGTGGGCGAGCGCCCACAGCCGCACCGCCACCGCCTCGGACTCGTCCTGCCCCGTACCGAAGGCTCGTGCGACGGCCTCGCGCAGGACGGCGAACGTCGGGGCCGCGGCGCCACGGTCGCCGTCCCGCCCCTCGGCGCCCACGGTCTCGAACATCACCCGGTAGAAGTGCGGGTTCTCGAGGGCGTTGGCTCGATAGGCGACGCCGAGGGCGAGCAGGTCGGCGAGCGGGTCGTCGGTGCGTGGCACAGCGTCCAGGTGCGTGGCGAAGCGGCGGAAACCTTCGGCGACAACGGCGTCGACGAGGGCCGTGCGCCCGCCGAAGAGCGAGTAGACCGCCGCCGTGGTGGTGCCGGCCGCGGCCGCCACCGACCGCAGCGACAGCGACGCCGGTCCGCCGTCGGCCACCGCGGTGGACGCGGCCTCGAGCAACCGGCGGCGCAGCGCGTCGTCGTGCGTGCGGGGGCGGGCCATGTCGGCATCGTAAGTCCTTGCCGCCAGTTCCGTAACACTGTTAAATAACGGTGTTAGCAAACTTGCGGTCACGCGGCCGCCCGTCCGTCCGACAGGAGAAGATCCATGCTCGAGCTCTCCGAGGCGGCCCGCACCACGGCGGGCATCGTGATCCTCGCCGCCATCACCGTCGCCAGCGGCGGCTACTTCCTCACGCGCGTCGTGCGAGGAAAGGTGCCGGCCACCGACTTCCAGATGTCGTTCTTCCGCGCCGGCCACGCCCACGCCGGCGTCCTGATCATCCTCGGTCTCGTCTGCCTCCTGCTGACCGAGGCCACTGCCCTCTCGGGCGGGTGGGAGTGGCTGGCCCGCACCGGCGTGCTCGTCGCGGCCATCGTCATGCCCGCCGGGTTCTTCCTGTCTGCCGTCGGGCGCGGGCGGACGGCGCCGAACGGGCTGATCGTGCTGCTGGGGGTCGGTGCCGGGTTCCTCGTCGCGGGGCTCGCCGCCCTCGGCGTCGGCCTCCTCACGGCCTGACGGCCGCGGCGCGGACTTCATCATGCGTCTCGTGCCGAGAAAGTCGCGTCGAGCGCCGGATCGGGCGGTCCGGCGCGCCGATGACGAGCTGTTCGGCGTGTCACCGTTAGGTTGGGACGTGACATGGCTACCCGTACGACTTCCCCCGGACGGTCGGCCTCGACGACACGAGCGTCCCGGAACAGCTCCCGCAGCAAGTCACGGAGCAGTCTCCGGACCCGTGGCGGCGGGCGGTCGGCGGCATCGTCGCGCCCGAAGCGCAGCCCGCTGCCGGTGCGTATGGTCAAAGGCATCTGGATGACAGGAGCGCACCTGGTGGGTGGCACCGCACGCCGCGTCGGCTCGGGCGCGAAGGACATCGACCCGGCGCTGCGCCGCGACGGGTTCGCGTTCCTGCTGCTCGGGCTCGCCATCGTCATCGCGCTGCGTGAGTGGTTCGGGCTCTCCGGCATGGCCGGCGCCGTCATCCACCACGCTGCGGCCGGTGTCGTCGGCGTGCTCGGGGTGCTGCTGCCGGTCGTGCTCGTCGTCATGGCGGTGCGAACGATGCGCCACCCGGACCAGGTTCGTGCGGACGTGCGTGTCGCCATCGGTGGCACCGAACTCATCGCCGCGGTCTGCGGACTCGTGCACATCAGCTCCGACCTGCCGGACCCGACGGCCGACTTCCCGGCCGTCGAGCGCGCCGGCGGTCTGCTGGGGTGGCTGTTCGGCACGCCCCTGACGATCCTGCTGAGCGAGTGGGGCGCCGTCCCGATCCTCGTGCTCATCGGCCTGTTCGGCGTCCTCGTCCTGACCGCGACGCCGGTCGCCGCCGTCCCGCAGCGGCTGCGCGCCGGCCTGGACTGGATCCTCGGCCGCTCCCCGGCCGACGCCGAGGACGCGACCACCGAGCTCGTCTCCTCCGACGGCACCGCGCGTCCGCCGACGCCGCGGCGTCGCAAGAAGAAGTCCGGCAGGGCGGCGAAGGACGAGGGCGGCGAGCCGGTCGTGCCGGGGGAGTACGCCGCGGACGAGGCCTTCGCCCGCGCCGCCGAGCGGGCACCGGCCGACGGCGACGCTCCCGCCAAGCCGGGCCGCAAGCGCGACAAGCCCACGACCGCGGCGACCGCCGACTCGGCCGGTGGGGACAAGTCCGAGGCGGAGCTCACGGCCCCGCCCAACAAGCCGCTGCCTGCCCGGGCCGAGCAGCTCGAGCTCGCGCCCGACGTCGTCTACACCCTGCCGTCGGACGAGACGCTGGTGAAGGGAGCCCCGCACAAGGCCCGATCGGCCGCCAACGACCGGGTGGTGGACGCCCTCACCAAGGTTCTGACCGACTTCTCGGTCAACGCCTCGATCACCGGGTTCTCCCGTGGCCCGACCGTCACCCGCTACGAGGTCGAGCTCGGCGCCGGTGTGAAGGTCGAGCGGATCACCGCGCTGAGCAAGAACATCGCCTACGCCGTCGCCAGCGCCGACGTACGGATCCTTTCGCCGATCCCGGGCAAGTCGGCGATCGGCGTCGAGATCCCCAACACCGACCGCGAGACCGTCGTCCTGGGTGACGTCCTGCGCTCCTCCGTCGCGCGGCGCACCGAGCACCCGCTCGTGGTCGGCGTCGGCAAGGACGTCGAGGGCGGCTACGTCATCGCCAACCTCTCGAAGATGCCCCACCTGCTGGTCGCGGGTGCCACGGGCGCCGGTAAGTCGAGCTTCGTGAACTCGATGATCACCTCCGTCATGATGCGGGCCACCCCGGAAGAGGTGCGCATGGTGCTGGTCGACCCGAAACGGGTGGAGCTGTCCATCTACGAGGGCATCCCGCACCTGATCACCCCGATCATCACCAACCCGAAGAAGGCCGCCGAGGCACTCGAGTGGGTGGTGCGGGAGATGGACGCCCGCTACGACGACCTCTCGACCTTCGGGTTCAAGCACATCGACGACTTCAACGCCGCCGCACGTGCCGGCAGGCTCAAGCCGCCGGCCGGCAGCGAGCGGACGATCTCGAGCTACCCGTACCTGCTGGTCATCGTTGACGAGCTCGCCGACCTCATGATGGTGGCGCCGCGCGACGTCGAGGCCTCCATCCAGCGCATCACCCAGCTGGCGCGGGCGGCCGGCATCCACCTGGTGCTGGCCACGCAGCGCCCCTCCGTCGACGTCGTTACCGGTCTGATCAAGGCGAACGTGCCCTCGCGGCTGGCGTTCGCGACCTCCTCGCTCGCCGACTCCCGCGTGGTCCTCGACCAGGCCGGCGCCGAGAAACTCATCGGTCAGGGTGACGCGCTGTTCCTGCCGATGGGGTCCGCCAAGCCGATGCGTGTGCAGGGCGCCTGGGTCACCGAGTCGGAGATCCACGCGGTGGTGACCCACGTCAAGGAACAGCTGCAGCCCAGCTACCGCGAGGACGTCGTCGTCCCCGCGAAGAAGAAGCAGATCGACGAGGACATCGGTGACGACCTCGATCTGCTGCTCCAGGCGGCGGAGCTCGTCGTCACCACGCAGTTCGGCTCGACCTCGATGCTGCAGCGCAAGCTCCGCGTCGGCTTCGCCAAGGCCGGTCGCCTGATGGACCTGCTCGAGTCGCGCGAGATCGTCGGGCCGTCCGAGGGGTCGAAGGCCCGCGACGTGCTCGTCCAGCCCGACGACCTGCCCGACACGCTGGCCCGCATCCGGGGCGACGAGCCGGCCGCGGATGTCGATGACGGCGACGACGGCGACCACGAGCCGCCGGCGAGCGTGCCCGAGGCGGCCGAGGACCGCTACGCCGACGGCGTCCGGGGGCACCTGCCACCGGAGGCGGTCGCGTACGACGACGAGGCCGAGAGCGAGGAGAGCGAGGACGCCTGGGGTCTGACCGGTCGCTGAGTCAGACCGTTCGTCGGATCGACCTGGGTGCGCCGGGTCACTCGCGCGGCACGACCTCGGGCTCCGGGCCGGTCGGCTCCGGCGCCTCCAGCCGCTCCCGCTCGGTGCCCATCACCTCGGTGACCCGAGCGTCCCGCCGGGCCAGCGTGGCGTCGTCGAGGGCCAGCCCCGCCGGCCGATCACCGGCGACCAGGTCCTCGAGGGGGTAGATCTTCTGGCCGCCCACCCGGTCGACGGTCACGGGGGTCCACTCCAGGCCGCTCACCCGTGCCGGAGCGTCCACCGGCGCCTCGACGGTGGCGGTGACCATGACGCCGGTGCCGGTCTCCATCGTGCAGCACCGGTCGTCCTGGTTGGAGATGAAGTTGCCCATCGACCAGGCCACCCACATGCCGTCCCCGCGGGGGCCGCCCGGCAGCTCCTCGAGCGGCTGCGGCGTGTGCGAGTGGTTGCCGAAGATCAGGTCGATCTGGCCGCCCGCCGCCAGCGCGTCGGCGATCTCGAGCTGCTCCTCGATGGGCTCGTGGACGTACTCCGTGCCCCAGTGGATCGAGGCGACCACGAGGTCCGCGCCCGCCTCCCGGGCAGCGCGGGCCTGCTCGGTCAGGGTGTCGGTGTCCACCTTCGTGACCGCCCACGGCTTGTCCGCCGGGGCCGAGAGCCCGTTGTCGAGGGTGGTCGCGGCCAGGTGGGCGACGACGATCTCCTGCCCGCCGCGCTCGAGCCGGTACAGCTGCGGCTGCTGGGCCTCCTGCTGGGTCCGCGCGGTGCCGACGTGTCCCATGCCGTGCTCGTCGAAGACGTCGAGCGTGTGCTCGAGGCCCTCGATCCCACGGTCCATCGAGTGGTTCGTCGCCAACGTGCAGCCGTCCCAACCGAGCTCAGCCAGGTTGGGCACGAGCTCCTCCGGAGCTCCGAACACCGGGTACGCGGTGACCTCCTCGTCGGGCGGGGCGAGCGGGACCTCGAGGTTGCACAGCGCCAGGTCGGCACCGGAGGTCCACTCCTCGACGGCGGACATCAGCGGCACGAAGTTCCATCCGCCGCCCGGCACCTCGGCGGCCTCGTTGACCGAGGTGTGCGGCAGGATGTCGCCCGCCGACATGATCGTTAACGTCGCTACCTCGGCGGTCGGCGTCGGGCTCGGCGACGGGCTGGCGGGCGGCGACGGCGAGGCCGGCGTCGAGGGTCCGGCCGTGCTTCCGCCGTCGGGTGGTGGCATGCCCCCATCGAAAGGTCCGGCACCGACGGTCAGCCCCGCCACGGCCGCGGCGACGACGAGCAGTCCCGCGACGACGGGTACCACCAACCGGCGTACCGGCCGCTCGACGCGCGCGTGACGACGGGTCCCACCTGGCATACGGGGCAGCCTACGGCGTCGAGATCCTGGCCCGGATGCGGCATGCCTCACGCCGACCGTCGGCTGCGGCCGTCGCGGCTGCTGGTCGATGTGGGGGGCTCTAGGGTGGTGCCGTGACGACCGACCCCGCGACGAACCCCGCCTCCGGGAGCCCCGCCCCGGTTCCGCTGTGGAACATCGCCAACGTGCTGACGATGGTGCGCATCCTGATGGTGCCCGTCTTCATCGTCCTGTTCCTGCAGGGCACCACGGGCGCCCAGGTCGCGGCGACGCTGGTCTTCGCCGCCGCCGCGGCCACCGACAAGCTCGACGGCACGTTGGCGCGCCGCCACGGCTTGGTCACGAACTTCGGCAAGCTCGCCGACCCCATCGCCGACAAGGCACTGGTCATCTCGGCGCTCGTGCTGCTGTCCATGGACGGGCTGCTGTGGTGGTGGGTGACGATCGTCATCATCGTCCGCGAGCTCGGCATCACCCTGCTGCGCTTCGTCATGATGCGCCGCGCAGTGATGGCGGCCAGCAAGGGCGGGAAGACCAAGACGGTCCTGCAGATCGCGTTCATCCTCATGCTCCTGGTGCCGTGGGACGGGTTCCTCACCGGTGCCCTGGTGGACGTGATCCTGCTGGTGGCCCTCGTCGTCGTGCTGCTCGCCCTAGCGGTCACCGTGCTGACCGGCGTCGACTACGTCGTCAAGGCCGTGCAGATCGCCTCCTCGGGACGAAGGGCGGACGCGGACGACCGGCAGTCCTTCGAGGGCGGATGACCCACGTCCGCGAGGTCGTCGAAGGCCTGGCTGCTCGGGGCGGGACGCTCGCGGTCGCCGAGTCGCTCACCGGCGGGACGCTGACCGCCCTGTTCGTCAGTGTGCCGGGGGTGAGCGTCGTGCTCCGCGGCGGCGTCGTCGCCTACGCGAAGGACCTCAAGTCCGGCGTGCTCGGCGTCGATGCGGATCTTCTGCAGCGTCGCGGCGCCGTCCACCCGGAGGTGGCGCGACAGATGGCCGCCGGTGCCGCCCGGCTGCTCGGCGCGGACCACGCGCTGGCCACGACCGGCGTCGCCGGCCCGGGCCCCGCGGACGGTCACGCGGCGGGCACCGTGCACGTCGCCGCCCTCGGACCCGGCGGCCCGTCGGGCACGGTGGCGGTCCGGTCGCTGCACCTGGCCGGTGGGCGCAGGGAAGTCAGTGCCGCTACGGTGGGCGTCGCCGTGGCGCTGCTCGGCGAAGTCACGTTCGCGGGTCGGGAACAACGCCGGTACCGCACGCGTTGACCACAGTGATGATGACAACCAGGTACATCCACAGCGGCGAGGAGCTCAGCCTCCGTCGCCCCCAGGGCCGACCCGCGGGCCGGTTCGTAGCGCGTCCCGCCCCCCGCCCGGGGTACGGTAGGACGACATCGCCCAGCCGGGCAGGGGAGGAGGGCAGCACGATGATCCTGCTTCGCAGTGAGATCGGCGACGTGCTTCGCGAGGCGCGCCAGCGACAGGGGCGAACCCTGCGCGAGGTCTCGTCCGCTGCCCGTGTCTCGCTCGGCTACCTCAGCGAGGTCGAGCGCGGCCAGAAGGAAGCGTCCTCCGAGCTGCTTGCCTCCATCTGCGAGGCGCTCAACGTGCCCCTGAGCTTCGTGCTTCGCGCCGTGTCCGAACGGGTCGCCGTCGCCGAAGGCGTGCACGTCCCCGACACCGTCCCGGACGAGCTGGTGCACCGCGAGCAGGACCTGCTCTCGCCGGTCGCCTGACGTCCGCACTGGAAGAGTTCTCACCACGAGCCCCGGAGCCGATCCGGGGCTCGTGGTCTATGTGCGGGACTGGCAGGTAGGGCAGTAGAAGATCTGCCGTGCCTGGGGCCCGGATCCCGCGACGCCCCGGCCGACCGGTGTCCCGCAGCGGGGGCACGGCCGCCGTTCACGTCCGTGGACGTTGCTGCGGCGGCTGTCGCCGGTCGCCGTCGGGGTGCGGGAATCGGCGGAGCGCAGCATGAGGCGCCGGGCTGTCCGCACCAGCTCCTCCGCCGAGTCCTCGACGCTCGACGAGGGCGCCCAGGGTGAGATTCGATGGGTCCAGAGCGCCTCGGCCGTGTAGATGGTCCCGAGCCCCGCGACGACGGTCTGGTCCAGCAGCACCTCGGCGACGACGCGGTCTCCCTGGGCGAGGATCCGTTCCCCTGCGGCGCGGACGTCGAGGTCGTCCGCGAGAACGTCCGGGCCGAGGTGGCCGAGGACACGGCGTTCCTCAGCGGTCGGCAGCAGGTCCATCATCCCGAGGTCGATGCCGAGCGCCGTCCACGCGTCGCTCGCCAGGACGGAACGCACCTGGGGCGAGCGGTCGGCACGGCTGCGACCCTCCATCAGGTCACGTGTGCGCACGAGCCGCCATCGGCCCTCCATGCGCAGGTGCGTGTGCAGCGTCCGCCCGTCCGCGAGGCGCGTCAGCAGGTGCTTGCCGTAGGTGGCGTTGACCACGACGGCGACCCCCGCCAGGTCGGTCCCGCCCAGGTCCGGCCAGCGCAGCTCCCCGCGCACGAGCACCTGGCCGGCCAGCGCCGCGTCGAGGCGGCGGGCCGTCCGCAGCACGATGTCGCCCTCGGGCACGTCAGCTTCCGGCAGGACGCGCCTGCGCGGGAGCGGTCACCCGCGCGACGGCGTCCAGCACGGACTGCAGGTCCGCCAGCCCCGGCTGGCCCGGGGCCGACGCCCGGCCGGCCGAGGCGAAGGTCGCGGCCGACCCGAAGAGGTGCCCGACCAGGCGCGTGACCATCCCGAGCGGTCCCATCGCCATCGTGATGACCGGCACCCGCGCGTGCTCGGTGTGCATCGTCGACGTCGCCTCCAGCAACGCCAGGACGTCGGCCTGGCTGTGCGGCGTCACGGCAAGCTTGACCACGTCGGCGCCCGAGTCCTGCATGGCGCGGAGCCGGTCGACCATCTCCTCGACCGGCGGCGTCGTGACGACGTCGTGCGCGGACACGACGACGGGGACGCCGGCGCCCCGGGCGGCCGCGATCGCCTCGACCGCCGACTCGCGGCCGTGCTCGACATCGACCATGTCGACGACGCCCGAGCCCGCGAGCGCCTGGACGAGCCGCGCGTACTCCCTGTCCGAGAGGTCGGCCGCCCCGCCCTCCGCGGCCGTGCGCACGGTGGCCAGGAGCGGTCTCCCGCCGAGACGGGTCGCCACCGCGGTGGCAGCGTCGAGGACCGCGCCGGCGTCCGCGGAAGCGGCCAGGTGGTCGACCCGCCACTCGACGAGGTCGACGTCCCGGCCCGCGAAGTCAGCCACCTGCGAGGCGATCTCCTCTGCCGTCGCGCCGAGCACGGGCACGATGACGGTCGGCCGCGCCGAGGGCTCGCCGAGGACCAGGTCGGGCAGCTTGACGCTGCGGATCGCGCTCACCCGGGAAGGGTAGACGCTCGGGCGCACATCGTCCGCGGCCGCGGGTCTGGCGCCGGTTGCGTGCCGGGAGCAGGATGCTCGGGTACCCGGGCACGCCCGTCCCGGGGTGATCGCGAGGGAGCAGCCATGTCCGAGACGTCCGACGTGCCCGCCGCGCCGCTGAACACCGTCACCTGGTGGGAGATCCCGGTGAACGAGATCGTCGCCGGCAGGGACTTCTACAGCGCCGTGTTCGGCTGGACCTACACGAGCTTCGGCGATGACGCCAACTACGCGGGAATTCTGAGCGGTGACGTGCTGGTCGGTGGTCTGTACCGCGCCGAGACCGGCACCCCGACTGCGCCGTCGGTGCGGGTCTACGTCAACGTCGCGGACCTGGAGGCCACGCTGGACGCCGCCGTCTCCGCCGGTGGGCGGGTCAGCGTGCCGCGTACCGAGATCGGCGAGGGCATGGGCTGGTGGGCCGAGATCGCCGACCCGGACGGGCGGTGGGTCGGGCTGTGCAGCGGCAACCCGCCGCCCGCCGCCTAGATGTCAGGGCTCGACCACGGCGAACGCGCGGACCGGGAAGCTGGCCATCCCGACCACCGGCGCCGGCACCGCGGTGAACCGGAAATCCTCCGGCGGGAGCCGGTCGAGCCCGGTCAAGTGCTCGACGATCGGTACTCCGGTGCCCAGCAGCGTGGTGTGCACCGGACGCTCGCCGCCGGAGGCCTCGGAGGTGTCGTCGATATTGGCGGCGTCGATCCCGACCAGGGCGGCGCCGTGCTCGACGAGCCAGGTCGCGGCGTCCTGGGTGAGGTGCGGCGCGTCCATCGTGTAGGCATCGGTCGCCCAGAGGCGGTCGCGCCCGGTCCGCACGAGCACGGCGCGGCCGGACACGTCGACGTCGTGGAAGGCCGACGCGTCGACGGAGCCGCCGGGTGGGACGACGACGACGGCGTCGAGGTCCGCCAGGCGGTCGAGCGGGAGGCCGGCGACGTCCGCGCCGTCGGCGTACCGGTGGAAGGGGGCGTCGAGGTAGGTGCCGGTGTTGCCCACCATCGTGACGCGGCCGATGAGGAACTCGGTGCCTTCGGCGTAGGCGGTGCGGGAGGCCTCGCGCGAGAGGTGCTCGCTGATCGTGGGTTCCGGCAGTCCCGGGTAGGTGACCATCCCGTTCGTGATCGGGTGGCTGAGGTCGATGAACCTCATCGGCGAACCGCCTGGGCCGCGCGCAGGCGCAGGCCTTGTGGCGTGACACCGAACCCGGCGCTGCGCAGGGCCTCGACGACCGGGCCGACCTGCTGCAGCGCGGGTGTCCCGTCGATCCGCCGCAGGGTCAGCGGACCGAGCGCCCCGGTGGCGGCCCGCTCGGCGAGCGCCGAGGTCGCGGCGGCCAACGCGGCACGGTCGTCGTCGAAGGACAGCATGGTCCGCCCGCCGCGCTCGACGTAGAGCACCAGGGCGCCGTCAACCAGGACGACGACGGAGCCGGCCTTGCGTCCCGGGCGGTGCCCCTCACCCTCCGGTCCCGGAGGCCACGCCAGCGCGGCGCCGTACGGGTTCGCCGGGTCGGTCGCGGCCAGCAGGTGGACCCGCCGGGTGCCCGAGCCCTCGCGACGTGCCGCGAGGTCCGCGGCGTCCGCCCGCAGGCGGTCGACGACCTCCGGCAGCGCGAACTGGGCGGCGCCGAGACCCTCGACCAGGTATCCGCGGCGAACCTGGCCGGAGTCCTCCAGGCGCCGGAGCACCTGATAGGCGGCGCCGAAACCGACGTCGTCCAGCCCGGCAGCGCCGCGGACCAGCACGCCGTGCCGCTCCAGCAGCGAGGCCGTGGCGGCCGCGACCCGTGCGGTTCGGCCGCTCGTGTCGTCGCCCGGCTCTGCACCGGTGCGTGGGAGCAGGGACCACCGTCCGGCGGCGGCGGGCAGGCTCACCGACGACGATCCGCGGCTCGCGGCCGCCAGTCCCGCCCGGCTCAGTGCGCCGCGGCGCAGGCCGGACCGGACCGCGCGCGGGCGGGCCGAGGGCGCGCGCGAGGCGTGCGCGGGCTTGCCCCCGGCCAGCCGGGAGCGGACCGGGGCGAGGGTGTCGTTGGTGACCAGGCCGGCCCAGACGAGGTCCCACAGCGACTCGAGCACATCCTCGTTCGCCGTCCGCACCGGGCGACCGTCGGCGTCGGCGGAGTCCGGGGGCACGAGGTCACGGAAGAACCGACCGCCGCCGGAGGCCAAGGCATCGAGCAGGTGGGCGTGCAGCGGGCTCTCCGGCGGCGCTCCGGCCGGTGGCGCGAGATCGGGGACGGCGTCCGCCGGCAGCAGGGCCACGAGTCCGTCGACCCCCGGCAAGGATCCGCCACCGACCCACACGACCTCACCTGCGGCCGTCAGCTCGTCGAGCATCCCGGGGTGGTAGTCCCGCACCCGCACCGGCAGCACCAGCGACTCGAGCGCCGAGGCGGGCACGAGCGCGCCGGCGAGCTGGTCGATCACCGTGAGCAGCCCGTCGGTGCCGCGCAGCTCCGGTGCGCTGCCCGCGGTCGCCACGTTCTGCCACCGCGGCGCGAAGACGCCGAGCGTGTGCGGCGGCACGGGCTCGACCTCGCTGCGCAACCGGGAGAGCGAGCGGCGGCGGATCCGGCGCATCACTTCCGCGTCGCAGTACTCCACCGTGTCGGCGGAGCCGGCCGGGTCGAGGCGGCCCTCGACGAGCAGTCCGGTACGGACCAGCTCGGCGAGGCCGGCATGCACGGCGCCGACCGCCATCCCGAACCGGTCGGCCACCTGGTGCGCAGTGAAGGGACCGTGCGTACGGGCGTGGCGGCGCAGCAGGTCGCCGAGCGGGTCGGGGACCGGCTCGAGCACGGCCTCCGGGAGCCCGACCGGCAACGCTGTCCCGAGCGCGTCCCGCAGCCGGGCGGCGTCCTCGAGCACCGCCCACTGCTCCTCGCCGGCCACGCGGACGGGCAGCACCCGCCGCCGGACCGCGAGGTCGTCGAGCCAGCCGGACACGTGTTCGGGCGCCGTGCAGCGCTCGGCCAGCTCCGCCGTCGTGATCGGGCCGAGGCGGCGCACGAGGTCGAACAGCGCTTCGGCGTCCCGGACCCGGGACGCGTCGGTGCGCAGACCGACGCTGGCGGCTACCTCGGCCACCGCCTCGGGATCGAGCAGGTCGGCGAGATCGCCGAGGTCGGAGCCGACGAGCTCGGCCAGGAGCGCCGGGTCCAGCGCCAGGGCCGCGGCGCGCCGCTCGGCGAGGGGAGCGTCGTCCTCGTACAGGAACTGGGCCACGTAGCCCATGAGCAGCGAGCGCGCGTACGGGGACGGCGAGGCGGTGGTGACCTCGACGAGGCGGATCTCTCGCCGACCGATCGCGGCCATCAGCTCGGTCAGTGCCGGGACGTCGAAGTCGTCCTGCAGGCACTCGCGGACCGCCTCGAGCACCACGGGGAAGTCCGGGTGCGCGGACGCGACCGACAGCAGCTGGGCGCTGCGGTGGCGCTGCTGCCACAGCGGCTGGCGGCGGTCCGGCCGACGGCGGGGCAGCAGGAGGGAGCGGGCCGCCGCCTCCCGGAACCTGGCCGCGAAGTGTGCGGACCCGGACAGCGCCTCGACGACCAGACCGGACACCTCGGCCGGCTCGAGGACCAGATCTTGAGGGTCGAGCGGTCCGCCGTCGGCACCGGTGTCCGGCAGGCGCAGCACGATGCCGTCGTCGCTGGGCGCCGCCTGGACGTCCATGCCGGTGGCCTCGCGCAGCCGGGTGGCCAGCACCATCGCCCACGGGGCGTGCACGGGCGCGCCGAACGGGGAGTGGAGCACCACCCGCCAGTCACCGAGCTCGTCGCGGAAACGCTCGAGCACGATCGTGCGGTCGTCCGGCAACCGGCCGGTGGCCTCCCGCTGCGCGTCGAGGTAGCCGAGCAGGTTGTCGGCGGCCCACTCGTCCAGGCCGGCGTCGCGCAGCCGTGCCCCCGCGTCGCCGCCGGAGTCCAGGCCGGCGACCAGCTCACGGGTGGTGGCACCGAGCGCCCGACCGAGCTCGGCGGGCCGGCCGGGGGAGTCGCCCTTCCAGAACGGCAGCCGACCCGGCTGACCCGGCGCGGGACTGACGAGGACCCTGTCCGGGGTGATCTCCTCGATCCGCCACGTGCTCGTGCCGAGGGTGAACGTGTCACCCACCCGGGACTCGTAGACCATCTCCTCGTCGAGCTCACCCACCCGCCGGCCGCCGCGAGTCCGCCCGGCAGCGATGACGGCCCCGGTCCGCGCGGCGGCCGAGGCCGTGGCGTCTGCGTCACCACCGTCCGTGACGGAACCTCCGGCGAGGAAAACCCCGTACATGCCTCGGTCCGGGATGGTCCCGCCGGACGTCGTCGCGAGCCGCAGCGCGCCCGGGCGGGCGCTGAGGGTGCCGGTCGAGCGGTCCCACACGATCCGGGGGCGCAGCTCGGCGAAGTCCTCGCTGGGGTAGCGGCCGGCGAGCATGTCGAGCACCGCGGTCAGCGACCGTTCCCCGAGGGAGACGTAGGGAGCGGCGCGGCGCACCCGCGCGGCGACCTCGTCGACGTGCAGATCCTCGACGGCGAGCATCGCGACCACCTGCTGGGCGAGCACGTCGAGGGGGTTCGCCGGAACCTGCAGCTCCTCGATGAGCCCGTCGCGCGCCCGGGTGGCGGCGACGGCGGAGGGCAGCAGGTCACCCCGATGGGTGGGCAGCACGACGCCGTGCGAGACGGCGCCCACCTGGTGCCCGGCCCGACCGATCCGCTGCAGCGCCGCGGCCACCGACGGCGGGGCGCCCACCTGCACCACGAGGTCGACGGCCCCCATGTCGATGCCCAGCTCGAGGGACGAGGTGGCGACGACGGCACGCAGCCCACCGCTCTTGAGCGCCGACTCCGTCCGCACGCGTTCCTCACGGCTCATCGAGCCGTGGTGCGCCCGCACGACCGCCTCGTCGACGGCCAGGGCGGTGCCGGACTGGCCCGGCACGTCCGCCGCCCAGGTGGCGCCGGCGTCGGGCCGAGGGGTCCCGTCGGTGGCGGCGCCCTCGGCGTCCTCGGCGTCCTCGATGCGGGCCTGCCACTCCTCGTTGACGCGGGCCGTGAGCCGCTCGGCGGTCCGGCGGCCGTTGGTGAACACGATCGTCGAGCGGTGCGCAGCGACGAGGTCGACGAGCCGCTCGGTCAGGTGCGGCCACACGGACGGCTGCCGCTGCTCCGGCAGCGGCCCGGCGGCGTCACCCGAGAGGTCGGGCCCGTCGTCGGGCGGCACGCGGGCCGCCGAGCGCAGGGGCGTCGCCGACGGGTCGGAGAGGTCCTCGACCGGGACGACGACGTCGACGCGGAGCTCCTTGCTGGAACCCGGCTGGACGACGCGGACGTGCCGTCCGCCGTCGGCCGGCGTGCGGTGCCCGGCGAGGAAGCTCGCGACCGTGGGCACCGGCCGGACAGTGGCGGACAGGCCGACGCGCTGGGCCGGCGCGGGCAGCATCTCGTCGAGCCGCTCGAGACTCACGGCCAGGTGCGCGCCGCGCTTGGTCCCGGCGACGGCGTGCACCTCGTCGACGATGACGGTCGTGTTGCCGCGCAGCCCCTCTCGCGCGGCGGAGGTCAGGACGAGGTACAGGGACTCCGGCGTGGTGATGAGGATGTCCGGCGGGTGCGTCGCCATCCGGCGCCGCTCGTTGGCGGGGGTGTCCCCGGTCCGCACGCCCACGCGGACGTCGTTGACCTGTACGCCCAGCCGTGCGGCGGCGTGGGAGATCCCGACGAGCGGGGAGCGCAGGTTCCGCTCGACGTCGGCGGCCAGGGCCTTGAGCGGGGAGACGTAGAGGACGCGGCAGCGCTCGGCGGGCTCGGGGACATCGCCGGTGAGCATCTGGTCGACGGCCCACAGGAACGCCGCGAGGGTCTTGCCGGAGCCGGTGGGCGCGACGACGAGGGCGTGCTCCCCGGACGCGACCGCGTCCCACGCACCTGCCTGTGCCGGCGTCGCCTCGGCGAAGGCGTCGGAGAACCACGCCCGGGTCGCATCGGAGAACGGCAGCACCAGGCCATTGTGCCGCCAGGCGCCGACATGGGGCGGGGACGCCTCGGCGCGGGCAGCCGTCGACCACCTCGTGCGCCGCAACCGTGGCACGCTGGTCGGGTGAAGCACTCGGAGTTCTGGCAGGTCCTCGACGAGACGTTCGGTCCGGGGTACGGCCGGTCGGTCGCCGAGGACCTCGTGCTTCCCGGCGCCGGTGGCAGGACGGCCGCGGCGGCGCTCGCCGAGGGTGTGCCCCCTCGGCAGGTCTGGGACGCCGTGTGCGACGAGATGCAGCTCGACGAGTCGACGCGTTGGCTCCACCGCATCGATCCCGACGATCCCGTGCGCCGCAGTCGTCGCTGACCTTGCGGCCGGTCCGGATCTTGCCGGGGACACCGGCGTGTCGGTTTGGTCGAACAAGCGTTCGTCGTAGTGTCGTCCACAGGTGACGACGTCGGTGCCGCTCCGCCCACAGGGGTGGAGGCAGTTCCGGCGGATGTCTGTGGTCGGGCATAGCGTCACCAGCAGGTAGCCGTCCGGCGAGGGCGGGCCCCTGCCGAGAGACCAGCCCTGTCCGTCCAAGAGGGTCGCCGTCGTGGCCCAGCCGAAAGGTGATCACATGTCAGTTCCTGTCGCAGACCGCAGCAAGGCCCTCGAGGCCGCACTCACCCAGATCGACCGCCAGTTCGGCAAGGGCTCGATCATGCGCCTGGGTGACGACACCCGCCCCAAGGTCCAGGTGATCCCCACCGGCTCCGTCGCCCTGGACGTCGCCCTCGGCATGGGCGGATTCCCGCGCGGCCGCGTCGTCGAGGTCTACGGCCCGGAGTCCTCCGGCAAGACCACGGTGGCCCTGCACGCGGTCGCCAACGCGCAGAAGGCCGGGGGCATCGCGGCGTTCATCGACGCGGAGCACGCGCTCGACCCCGAGTACGCCCAGAAGCTCGGCGTCGACATCGACGCCCTCCTCGTCTCCCAGCCCGACACCGGTGAGCAGGCGCTCGAGATCATGGACATGCTGGTCCGGTCCGGTGCCCTCGACATCGTCGTCATCGACTCGGTCGCCGCCCTGGTGCCCAAGGCGGAGATCGAGGGCGAGATGGGTGACTCGCACGTCGGCCTGCAGGCCAGGCTGATGTCGCAGGCCCTGCGCAAGATCACCGGTGCGCTGTCCTCGGCCGGCACCACGGCGATCTTCATCAACCAGCTGCGTGAGAAGGTCGGCGTCTTCTTCGGTTCTCCGGAGATCACCAGCGGCGGCAAGGCGCTGAAGTTCTACGCCTCCGTCCGCCTCGACGTGCGCCGGATCGAGACCCTCAAGGAGGGCGCGGACTCCGTCGGCAACCGTACGCGCGTCAAGGTCGCCAAGAACAAGATGGCCCCGCCGTTCAAGCAGGCCGAGTTCGACATCCTCTACGGCCAGGGCATCTCCCGCGAGGGCGGCCTCATCGACCTGGGGGTGGAGAACGGCATCGTGCGCAAGTCCGGAGCGTGGTACACCTACGAGGGCGACCAGCTCGGTCAGGGCAAGGAGAAGGCCCGGCAGTTCCTCAAGGACAATCCGGAGCTCGCCGAGGAGATCGAGAAGAAGATTCTCACGCGCCTCGGCATCCTTCAGGACCCCGCCGAGGTGGACAAGGTCGAGGAGGCCGCACCCGCCGAGGTCCCGGTCGAGTTCTGACATGACGATGCAGGGAACCGGTCGGCGGCGCGGGGGGCGCCGGCGGCCGGAGCTCGAACCACCGACCGAGGGTGCCGCGGCGGAGGATGCCGAGCCGGACGCCGAAGAGGTGGCGCGCACCATCGCGCTGAATCAGCTGAACGCGGCACCGCGGAGCCGCGCCCAGCTGGAGGCCGCGCTGGCGAAGCGGGACGTGCCCGAGGCCGTCGCGGTGAAGGTGCTCGACCGGTTCACCGAGGTGGGCCTGATCGACGACGTCGCCTACGCCGAGATGCTCGTGCGTACCCGTCACTCCGAGCGAGGGCTCGCCCGGCGGGCGCTCGCGGAGGAGCTGCGCCGCAAGGGCATCGATCCCGAGGTCGCCGAGGTGGCGCTCGAGCAGGTCGACGGCGATGACGAGCGCGCCGCGGCCCGCCACCTGGTGGAGAAGAAGGCGCGGTCCACCGCCGGCCTCGACCCGCAGGTCAGGCGGCGCCGCATGGCGGCGATGCTCGGACGCAAGGGTTTCGGGGCCGGAGTGTCCATGCGCGTCGTCGACGAGGTGCTCGCCGAGGAGGGTGTCGACCCGACGGCGGAGCCGGGGGACTGGGACCTGCTCGACTGAGGGTGCGAATCGGTGGCCTCGTCAGGCGGGGTCGGCGGCGCGCACCCGTTCGACCTCCGCACCGGCCTCCGGCGAGGTCGCGGTCCGGCGGTCGAGCCGACGGTTGACCAGCGCCGCCACCCGGGTCAGCGAGTAGTTGATGACGATGAAGACGGCCGCCGTGACGATCATCGCGGGGATGAAGTTGGACCAGTTGGTGGCGGCGCGCTCGGCCGAGCGCAGCAGCTCCGGATAGGTGATGATCGAACCCAGCGCGGTGTCCTTCAGGATGACGACGAGCTGGCTGACCAGCGACGGCATCATCGCGATGAGCGCCTGGGGCAGCTCGATGATCCGTCGGCTCCGGCCCGCGGTCAGCCCGATCGCCATCGCCGCCTCGCGCTGTCCCGCCGGCAGGTTGTGCACCCCGGACCGGACGAGCTCCGCGATGACCGATCCGTTGTAGAGGGTGAGGGCGACGACGACGGCGACGAGGGGCGCGTCACCGGACGGGACGGCGTCGAACGCGGAGAACAACGACAAGAAGAAGATCATCATGATCAGCACCGGGATGGCGCGGAAGAACTCCACGATCACCGTGCACACCCAGCGGATCGGTGCCAGGTGTGCGAGCCGGCCGAGCCCGAAGACGATCCCGAACGCCAAGGACGTGACGATCGCGATGGCCGCGGCGCGAACCGTGTTCGCCAGGCCGACGAGCAGGTAGTGGTTCCACATCGAGGAGCCCACGAACGGGGTCCACTTGGCCGGCTCGAACTGTCCCTGCCGGGCCAGTCCCCACACCACCCAGGTGAGCACGGCGAGCAGGACCAGCGCGCCGGCGAGGTTGACGAGCCGGATGCGGCGGCGGGTCCGCGGACCCGGGGCGTCGAACAGGACGGAGCTCATCGGGCGACCCCCAGCCGGCGCGAGAGATGTGTCGAGAGCAGGCC
Organism: Georgenia halophila; assembly: GCF_039541595.1. NCBI lineage: Bacteria > Bacillati > Actinomycetota > Actinomycetes > Allobogoriellales > Allobogoriellaceae > Georgenia > Georgenia halophila. The sequence continues at coordinate 176,499 of NZ_BAABGN010000008.1, forward strand.
GATCGGCAGCACGATGAGCACCCAGCCGAGTGAGATGACGAGAAAGATCGCGAGGCGCAGGTCAGGTCGGAACTCGATCATCGTGAGCATGACGCCGGCCGCCTGCGTCACGCCGGCGGCCTGCGCCACCGTGGTGTTCTTCGCCAGCGCGATGAACGTGTTGCCGAGCGGGGCGATGGCGCCGCGGAAGGCCTGCGGCAGGACGATCAGCCGCATCGACTGCCCGAAGCCCAGACCGATGGCGCGGGCCGCTTCTGCCTGGCCCACCGGGACGGTGTTCACGCCCGACCTCAGCGCCTCGCAGACGAACGCGGCGGTGTAGGCGCCGAGCCCCAGGATGGCGAGGCGGACCCCGTTCTCGGCCACGGAGACACGGCCGGACTCGTTGGTCGCCAGGACGATGCCGAGCTGACCCCACAGCCCCTGTGCGCAGGCGAGGATGATCAGCGTCAGCGGCGTGTTGCGCACCAGCGTCACGTACGCCGTGCCGGCCCACCGCAGGCTGGGCGCCGGCGACACCCGCATGATTGCCAGGATCGTGCCGAGGACGAACGCGACGACGGCCGCCCAGAAGGCGAGCTTCATGTTGATCCAGAACGCGCCCAGCACATCGAACTGGCCGAGCAGCTCGGCCATGTCCGAGACGATCGCCACTCAGGTCTCCTTCGTTGCGGTGCTGCGGTGCTGCGGTGCTGCGGGGCTGCGGGACGCCTGGCGCCCCGTCACGGCCGGGGAGCGCCCGGGACCCCGCATCGGGCCCCGGGCGACCGGCATGGTCAGCCGCAGGGCTCCGGTGTCGGCGGGTTGAGGTCGGGGTTGGGCGTGTAGTTCTCGCCGAAGTTATCGGCGACGATCTGCTCCCAGGTGCCGTCGTCGATCATGGATTCGATCGCGGCGGTCACGTCCTCGCACATGTCCGACCCGGGAGGCAGCCCGATGCCGTAGCGCTCCTCGGAGAAGGGGTTGCCGACGAGCTTGAACTGACCCTCGTAGGCGTCCTGCGCGGCGTAGCCGGCGAGGATCGCGTCGTCGGTCGTCACGGCGTCGACCGTGCCGGCGGCGAGCAGCTCGACGCACTCGGAGTACCCGGTGGCGGGGTACAGCTCGACGCCCTCGGAGTACTCGTCGCGGATGCGCTGGGCCGATGTCGAGCCCTCGACCGAGCAGAGGACCTTGCCGTCCAACGTCTCCGGACCGGTGATGTCGTTGTTGTCGGCGGCCACCAGCAGGTCCTGGCCGGCGACGAAGTACGGGCCGGCGAAGTCGACGACCTCGTCGCGCTCGGGTGTGATCGAGTAGCTGGCGACGATCATGTCGACCTGCTCGTTCTGCAGCAGGGTCTCGCGCTGGGCGGACACCGCCTCCCGGTACTCGATCTGGTCGGCGGAGTAGCCGAGCTGCTCGGCGACGTACTCAGCGACCTCGACATCCATGCCGGTGTAGTCGGCGCCCTCCTGCATGCCGACGCCGGGCTGATCGACCTTGATGCCGACGGTGAGGCCCTCGCCACCGCTACCGCCACCGCCCTCGGCGGTCTCCTCACCACCGCCGCCGTCCTCGTCCTGCCCCGGCTGGCCGGTGCTGCAAGCGGTGAGCGCCAGGGCGGCCGCCAACGTCAGGGCAGCCCCTGCAGTGCGTTTGCCTCGCATGTCATCTCCTTCGAAGTGTCTGCGGGATTGGTCGGTCCGGATCCTGTCAGTGCGTGAGCAGCTTCGACAGGAAGTCCTGCGCGCGCGAGGACCGCGGATTCGTGAAGAACTCCTCCGGGGTGCTCTCCTCGACGATCTGGCCGAAGTCCATGAACACCACCCGGTGCGCGGCGCGCCGCGCGAAACCCATCTCGTGGGTCACGACGATCATCGTCATGCCCTCGCGGGCCAGCCCGGTCATGACGTCGAGAACCTCGTTGATCATCTCCGGGTCCAGCGCGGACGTCGGTTCGTCGAAGAGCATGACCTTCGGCTGCATCGCCAGCGCACGTGCGATCGCGACACGCTGCTGCTGCCCGCCGGAGAGCTGGGCGGGGTACTTGTCCGACTGGTTGGCCACACCCACCCGTTCGAGCAGCTCCATGCACTGCCTCTTGGCCTTGTCCGACTTCACACCCTTGACCTTGGTCGGGCCGAGCGTGACGTTCTCGAGGATGGTCTTGTGCGCGAAGAGGTTGAACTGCTGGAACACCATCCCGACGTCGGCCCGCAGCTTCGCGAGCGCCGCGCCCTCCTCGGGCATCACCTGGCCGTCGATGGTGATCGTGCCCGAGTCGATCGGCTCCAGTCGGTTGATCGCCCGGCACAGTGTCGACTTGCCCGACCCGGACGGTCCGATGACGACGACGACCTCGCCCCTCGTGACCGTCAGGTCGATGTCCTGGAGCACGTGCAGGTTGCCGAAGTACTTGTTGACACCCTCGAGCACCACCAAGGGCTCGCCCGGGGGCGTGTCTGTCGTGGCCGCGCCCGGCGTCTGCGCCGGGACTGCCGTCTCGTCCCCATCGGTCATGAGAGTCAACCTAACGTGTCCGCATTTCCTCGTAGAGCCCTCCCGGTAACAGAGTGGATACAAACGACCCCGCGACCTGCCCGGGAGGTCTTGCACAGAAGCGCTCAGCCAGGCGGCGCCGTGGGGACCGTCCGGCAGGAGGCGCACCGTAGAATTCAGGGCGATGCCCACCACAGCCCCGGCCGCGGCACGCTCCGGCCGCACCGTCGACGCTCCCCGCACGTACCACGTGCGCACGCTCGGTTGCCAGATGAACGTCCACGACTCCGAGCGCCTCGCCGGACTGCTCGAGGAGCGCGGCTACCGGCCCGTGACCGAGGTGCCCGAGGCGGCCGCCCGGGCTACCGACGCCGGGGACGCCGGTGCCGACGTCGTCATCATCAACACCTGCTCGGTCCGGGAGAACGCCGCCACCCGGCTCTTCGGCAACCTCGGCCAGCTCGCGCCCGTCAAGCGTGAGCGGCCCGGGATGCAGATCGCCGTCGGCGGCTGCCTGGCCCAGCAGATGCGCCAGGGCATCGTCGAGAAGGCGCCCTGGGTCGACGTCGTCCTCGGCACCCACAACCTCGACGTCCTCCCCGCGCTGCTCGAGCGCTCACGGCACAACGAGACGGCGCAGGTCGAGATCGAGGAGTCTCTCAAGGTCTTCCCGTCCACGCTCCCGAGCCGACGGGAGTCGGCCTACGCGGCGTGGGTCTCCATCTCGGTCGGCTGCAACAACACCTGCACCTTCTGCATCGTCCCGCACCTGCGCGGCAAGGAGCGTGACCGCCGGCCGGGCGACGTGCTCGCCGAGGTCGAGGCGGTCGTGGCTCAGGGAGCCGTCGAGGTCACGCTCCTCGGGCAGAACGTCAACAGCTACGGCGTCGGGTTCGGCGACCGCGGCGCCTTCGCGAAGCTGCTGCGGGCCTGCGGCGAGATCGACGGGCTCGAGAGGGTGCGCTTCACCTCCCCGCACCCGGCGGCCTTCACCGACGACGTCATCGAGGCCATGGCCGAGACCGAGAACGTCATGCCCAGCCTGCACATGCCGCTGCAGTCGGGTTCCGACGCCGTCCTGCGGGCCATGCGCCGCTCGTACCGCCGCAAGAAGTTCCTCGGCATCATCGACCGCGTCCGTGCCGCCATCCCCGACGCCGCCCTGACGACCGACATCATCGTCGGCTTCCCGGGTGAGACGGAGGAGGACTTCGTCCAAACCCTCGAGGTGGTCGAGGCGTCCCGCTTCTCGTCGGCCTTCACGTTCCAGTACTCGCCGCGACCGGGCACCCCGGCGGCCGATCTGCCTCAGGTCCCGGCCGAGGTCGTCAAGGAGCGCTACCAGCGGCTGAACGACCTGCAGAAGCGCATCGCCACCGAGGAGAACGAGGCCCAGGTCGGCCGCACCGTCGACGTGCTCGTCGCGGAGGCGGAGGGGCGCAAGGACCGGGCCACGCACCGCGTCACCGGGCGCGCCGCCGACAACCGCCTGGTGCACGCGGCCCTGCCGCCCGACCTCCCCGAGGACGAGCGTCCGAGGCCGGGGGACATGGTGACCGTCGAGGTCACGCACGGAGCGCCGTACCACCTCGTCGCCGACTCGGCGGCGTCCGGCGGCACCTACGCGCTGCGCCGTACCCGGGCCGGCGACGCGTGGGCCGTCAAGCAGGGCCTGGCCGAGGATGCGCACGCACACGGTGGTCCGGCCGAGCCCGGGCCGGCCGGTCCCGTGCCGCTAGGACTACCGACGCTCCGCCGCTGACCAGCCCGCGCCGAGAGCAGCCGGTTGTACCAAGAGCTGCTGCTTGAACGACCGCTTCCGGTGCGAACGACTGCTCTCGGCGGGCCCGACCTCCGCTGCGCTGGTCAGGGCTCTTCGATGGGCGGCATGGAGCCGCCGAGGGCCTGGAAGAACTGGACTCCCGCGGTCAGGCCGGCCTCGACCAGCTCCAGCAGCTGACGGTCGGTCGCGCCGGCGCCCAGGTCCGCGTGGACCTCCGTGCGCACCGTCGTGCCCGACGGCTCGGTGACGGTGAAGACGGTCGGCCAGATCTTGTCCCGGTTCCAGTCGTTCACCGCCTGCGCGACGGCGCCGCGCAGCTCGTCCGGCACGGTGCGGCCCCACGTGCCGAGCACGCTGAGGTTGTGCAGCTCCTCGCCGGCCAGGCGGAGCCGGAACGGGTACCCGTCCCACAGCCCGCTCAACGAGGAGTCCGGCTCGACCCGGACGTGGTACCCGCGGGCCGTGACGACCTCCCGCAGCCGACGCGGCGTGACGGGCGAGGCGTTCTCCGCACGACGGCGGAGCAGGGCCGTCGGGCGCGGTGCGACCTCCCCCGCAGCGGGCGGCTGGGCCGCACGACCGGACCCCAGCGACGGCAGCCGCACCCGCCGCAGGCCGCCCAGGCTGCCCAGACCGCCCAGGCCACGCAGGCCACGCAGCCGGGGCAACCAGCTCACAGCATGCCTCGCGGCGCCTGCGCGGCGGGATCCGGGTAGCGCTCCTCCAGCGCTCGCATGACGCGCAGCCCGTGGCCGATGCCGCGCTCGATCAGGCGCAGCAGCTGCCGGTCGCTGACCCCGGAGGACAGCGGCGTCGAGGTCTCGGCCACGATGGAGAGGAAGCCGTCGTCGAGGACCCGGACGTAGCACTTCGGCCCCAGGTACTCACGGTTCCAGCTGTCGAGCAGCGCGAGCACCTCGCCCAGGCGTTCCAGGGCGAGGCGGCGGTGCCAGGCGCCGCGCACCTGCAGCACGGACTCGTCCTCGCTGAGCAGATAGATGTGGAAGGCCGCCTGGGACCACAGCACCCCGAGGTCTCCGTTGCCGTCCTGGAACTGCGGGTAGTCGAGCTCGAGCAGCGCCGCGGTGACCCGCTCACGGGTCAGCGGGGAGACGGTGTCGAGGGCAGAGGCGCCGACATTCGTCTCCGCCGGACGCACCTGTCCCCGCCCGTCGTCGAACGAGCCGGGCCGTGCCATGCCTACGAGCGTAGCGGTCCGAGCCGTCCCGACCGCAGGAACCGACCGGCGGGCAGGTAGGTTGGCGGGCGTGCGAGCGGGTCAGGAGCGGGTCGTCGCGGTCGTCGGGATGACCGCCACCGGCAAGTCGGCGCTCGCCCTCGACCTCGCCGAGGCGCTCGGCGGGCCGGACGCCGTCGAGGTCGTCAACGCCGACGCGATGCAGCTCTACCGCGGCATGGACATCGGCACCGCCAAGCTGGCCCAGCACGAACGGCGCGGCATCGCCCACCACCAGCTCGACGTCCTCGACGTCACCGAGGACGCCTCCGTCGCCGCCTACCAGCGCGAGGCGCGTGCGGAACTCGAGGCCATCCGCTCTCGCGGCCGCCTCCCCGTGCTCGTCGGGGGCTCCGGGCTCTACGTGCGCGCCGTGCTGGACCGCCTCGAGTTCCCCGGCACCGACCCCGACGTGCGCGCGGAGCTCGAGCAGCGGGCCGAGCGGCACGGCACCCACCCCCTGCACGACGAGCTCGCCTCCCGCGACCCGGACGCGGCCGCCCGGATCGACCCGCGCAACGTCCGCCGCGTCGTCCGGGCGCTCGAGGTCATCACCGTCACCGGCCGGCCGTTCTCAGCCTCGATGCCCGAGCACACGTACGCGATACCGGCCGTCCAGCTCGCCCTCGACGTGCCCCGCGAGCAGCTCGACGCCCGCATCGCCGCCCGGGCGGCGCAGATGCTGGAAGGCGGCCTGCTCGAGGAGACCGAACGGCTCCTCGCCGCCGGCCTGGAGCACGGCGCCACCGCGTCGCGTGCCGTCGGCTACGCGCAGGCCCGGGACGTCCTCGCCGGGCGCCTGAGCACTGAGCAGGCGGTCGAGGCCATCGCCCGGGCCACCCGGCAGCTGGCCAGGCGTCAGGAGAAGTGGTTCCGTCGCGACCCACGTGTCCACTGGCTGCCCGCCGGGGACGGTGTCGAGCGCGTCGACACGCTCGACGCCGCTGTGCGTACCCTGCGGGCATGACTTCCTTCGGCGTCCTGGCCGGACGCACCCTCGTCACCGGTCACGGCACCGAGAACGACTTCGTCCTCGTGCCGGACCCGGACGGCGAGCTCACCATCACCCCTTCCGAGGTTGCGGCGGTCTGCGACCGCCACGCCGGTGTCGGCGGTGACGGCCTCATCCGTGTCGTCCGCTCGGGCGCCCTGACCGCCGGCGCCGACCTGCTCGCCGAGCATCCCGACGCGGAGTGGTTCATGGACTACCGCAACGCCGACGGGTCCTACGCCGAGATGTGCGGCAACGGCGTCCGCGTCTTCGTGCACTACCTGCGCACCGCCGGCCTGATCGACCTCGACGACGGTGGATCCGTCGTGGTCGGCACGCGCGGCGGCGCGCGGCGGGTCACCCGCGAGGGTGAGCAGTACACGGCGGACATGGGGCGCTGGTGGCTGCCCGGTGCGGAGCAGGCCGCCGCGCAGGGGCACGACGTCGTCGTGGACATCCCCGGCCTGGACGGACCGCGCGGAGGGCTACGGATCGCCGTCCCGAACCCCCACGTCGTGGTCGCGCTGCCTGACGAGGCCTCGCTGGCCGCCGCGCACCTCATTCTCGACGGCGCGTCGCAGCCGACCTACGAACCCGTGCCGCCCGAGGGCACCAACCTCGAGCTCGTCGTCCCGCTCGGCGAGAACGTCGACGACGGGTCCGTCGTCGGCGCGGTGCGGATGCGCGTCCTCGAGCGGGGAGTGGGGGAGACCCGGTCCTGCGGGACGGGCACCTGCGCGGCCGCGCTCGCCGTCCGGACCTGGGGCGGTGCCGGCTCGCCCGACACCTGGCGCGTCCTCGTGCCCGGCGGAGAGGTCCGGGTCCGGGTCGACGGCGACCGCGTGCTGCTGACCGGCTCGGCGGAGCTGACCGCCGACGTCGTCCTGCGTGACTGAGGCGACGCTCGTCAGGGGTGCGTGACGGTCAGGACGCGGTACCCCTTGGCGCTGGCGGTGCGGACGACGTCGTGCCCCTCGCCCTCGAGCCAGCGGTGCAGGGAGTCGGCCCCGAGGTTGCGCTGGACCACCAGGTGCGCCCGACCCGTCGGGGACAGCACCTCCAGCCACGTGCGCAACAGCTCGTGCAGCGGCCCCTTGCCGATCCGGATGGGTGGGTTGGACCAGATCTCGTCGACGACCCCGACGCCGTCGCCCGTCCCGGTCAGATCCTTCAGCGCGTCGTCGGGGGAGAGGGCTGTGACGTTTCGCAGACCGAGCGCCGCGGCGTTGCGCGCCGTGAGATCCCGGGCGCGCGGGTTGACGTCGACGCCGAGGACTGTCGCCTCCGGCGACGCCAGTGCCATCGCGAGGGTCAGCGGCCCCCAGCCGCAGCCGACGTCGACGAGCGTGCCGGTCTGCGGCGGGTCGTCGACCGCGTCCAGCAGCACGCGTGTCCCGAGGTCGAGGCGTTCGCCGGAGAACACCCCGGCGGCGACCTGGACCGTCACCTCACGGCCGCGCAGGCGCACGTGGAGGGCACGCGACTCGGCGGCCGAGGCCGGTTCGCGGGAGAAGTAGTGGTCCGGCGTGCTCACCGGCGTCACGCTACCCGGGCCCGGTGCCCGACCGGTTCCGCCGCGCACCGCCCGGGGCTGCTGTCCGCCAGGATCACGGCTGTGGAAAGGGATGGCAGCGGCGGTCGCGGCGTGGGATCCTGGAAGACCCGACGAAAGGACACCATGGCAGGCACCGACCACCCTCTCCCCAGCGAGCGCGGCGGCGTCTCACCCGCCGACGAGCAGGCGGCGGAGGACGTGGTCGCGCGGATCCTCGCGCGCTCCAGCTCGATCAGCTCCGCCGAGGGCACCGCGCTGCAGGGCCGCTACACCGCCGACTCGGACGTCGACGGTGAGCAGCTCGACCGTGAGGAGCGTGCCGCGCTGCGCCGGGTCTCCGGGCTGTCCACCGAGCTCGAGGACGTCACCGAGGTCGAGTACCGCAAGCTGCGCCTCGAGCGCGTCGTCCTGGTGGGCATCTGGTCCTCCGGCACCGCCGCGGGGGCCGAGGTCTCGCTCCGGGAGCTGGCGGCGCTGGCCGAGACGGCCGGCTCTGAGGTCCTCGACGGCCTGCTCCAGCGCCGCGCCACGCCGGACCCCGGGACCTACGTCGGCTCGGGCAAGGCTCAGGAGCTGGCGGATCTCGTCAGCAGCGCCGGCGCGGACACGGTGGTCGTCGACGGGGACCTCAGCCCGTCCCAGCGTCGCGCCCTGGAGGACATCGTCAAGGTCAAGGTCATCGACCGGACCGCGCTCATCCTGGACATCTTCGCCCAGCACGCGAAGTCCCGGGAGGGCAAGGCCCAGGTCGAGCTCGCCCAGCTCGAGTACCTGCTCCCGCGGCTGCGCGGCTGGGGCGAGTCGATGTCCCGCCAGGCAGGCGGTCGGGTCGCCGGCGGCGCCGGCATCGGCTCGCGTGGTCCCGGTGAGACCAAGATCGAGCTCGACCGGCGCCGCATCCGGAGCCGGATGGGCCGCCTGCGTCGTCAGATCAAGGAGATGGAACCCGCTCGCGAGACCAAGCGGGGGTCCCGCCGCAGCCGCCGGATACCCTCGGTGGCGATCGTCGGTTACACCAACGCCGGCAAGTCGTCCCTGCTGAACCGGCTGACCGGCGCCGGGGTCCTGGTCGAGGACGCGCTGTTCGCCACCCTCGACCCGACCGTCCGGCGGGCCACCACCCCGGACGGGCGCGTCTACACGCTGACCGACACGGTGGGCTTCGTGCGGCACCTGCCCACCGAGCTCGTGGAGGCGTTCCGCTCGACCCTCGAGGAGGCGGCCCAGTCCGACCTGCTGCTGCACGTCGTCGACGCCGCGCACCCGGACCCCGACGGCCAGGTCCGCGCGGTCCGCTCGGTCATCGCGGACCTGCCCGGCGGGGACGACGTGGCCGAGCTCGTCGTCCTCAACAAGGCCGACCTGGCCTCCCCGGACGACCTGGTCGCGCTGCGTACCCGGCACCCGAGCTCCGTGACCGTCTCCGCCCGGACCGGCGCGGGCATCTCGGAGCTGTCCCAGCTGGTCGCCGAGATGCTGCCGCACCCCACGGAGGAGGTCGACGTCGTCGTGCCGTACTCCAGGGGCGACCTCGTCTCCCGCGCGCACTCGGCCGGTGAGGTGCTCTCCGAGCAGTTCGTCGACGACGGCACTCATCTCCGGGCGCTCGTCGACCCGGAGCTTGCCGCGGCGCTGCAGGACGCCGGCACCGCGGGAACCGCCGCGCGGTCCGCGTCCTGACCGGATGAGCAGCTCCGAAGACGAGGATCTCCTCGGCGACGCCGTCGAGGCTGTCGGCGGCTCGCCGCGGGAGGGGCAGCAGCGGATGGCCCGTGCGGTCGGCGAGGCGCTCGACGGCGGCAAGCACCTGCTCGTGCAGGCCGGTACCGGCACGGGCAAGTCGCTCGCCTACCTCGTCCCGGTGCTCGCCGACGCGGCCAAGAGCGGCCGACGGGCGGTGGTCTCGACCGCCACGCTGGCCCTGCAGCGACAGGTGCTCACCCACGACGCGCCGCTGGTCGCCGAGGCCGTGCGCGCCCGGACCGGCACCCGGCCCGACGTGGCCCTGCTCAAGGGCTGGAACAACTACCTGTGCAAGCACAAGGTCGCGGGCGGCTACCCGGCGGAGGAGGAACCCGGGCTCTTCGAGGTCTCCGCGGCCACCGGAACCGACGTCGGCAGCGGCGACCCCGCCGCGGGCGGCCAGCGCGGCAGCCTCGGCGAGCAGGTCACGCGGCTGCGCGAATGGGCCGGCGAGACGGACACCGGCGACCGTGACGACCTGGTCCCCGGCGTGAGCGAACGCGCCTGGCGGCAGGTCTCGGTGACCAAGCTGGAGTGCCTGGGCGGCAGGTGCCCGATGCTCGACGAGTGCTTCCCCGAGGCCGCCCGCCGCTCGGCCCACGAGGCGGACGTCGTCGTCACGAACCACGCCATGCTCGGCATCGCCGCCTCCGGCTCTCCGAACGTGCTGCCCGAGCACGAGGTGCTCGTCGTCGACGAGGCCCACGAGCTCGCCGAGCGGGTCACGGCCCAGGCCACTGGCGAGCTCAGCGCCGGAGTGGTCGAGCGCACCACGCGGCTTGCCCGAAGCCACCTCTCCGGCGCCGACCCCGCCGCCCTCGAGACCCTCGGTGCCGCCGCATCGTCACTGCGGGGCCGGCTCGAGGTCGTCCCCGACGGGCGCCTCCCGGACGGTCTGCCCGCCGACGTCCGGGACGCCGTCGTCCTGCTCGAGTCCGGGACCCGCAACGCGCTCAGCGCCATGAAGCCGCAGCCAGGTTCCGGCGGCGAGGAGGCCGGCGCGGTCGCGACCGCCCGTTCGGCCGTGCTGGCGCTGCACGAGGTCGCGGAACGGCTGCTCGGCGACAGCGTGGCGCAGCGCCGCGACGTGCTGTGGTGCGAGCGCCCGCGCGGCGGGATCGAGCAGGCGCGGCTGCGGATCGCCCCGCTGGACATCGCCGGGCCGGTCGCCACGCAGCTGCTGGCCGGCCGGGCCGCCGTCCTCACCTCGGCCACGCTCTCGCTCGGCGGCACGTTCGAGCCGATGGCCCGCAGCCTCGGGCTGACCCTCGACGACGACGGCGGCTGGGAAGGTCTCGACGTCGGCTCGCCGTTCGACTACCCGCGCCAGGGCATCCTCTACATCGCCCGGCACCTTCCTCCGCCCGGGCGGGACGGGCCGTCCGAGGCCGCGCTGAGCGAGCTGGTCGAGCTCGTCAGGGCGGCCGGCGGCGCCACCCTCGGCCTCTTCTCCTCTCGTCGGGCCGCCGAGATCGCCAGCGAGCGGCTGCGCGACGAGCTGGACACCCCGGTGCTGTGCCAGGGCGACGACCAGCTGCCCTCGCTGGTCCGGTCCTTCGCCGGCGACCAGGCCACCAGCCTCATGGGCACGCTCTCGCTCTGGCAGGGCGTCGACGTCCCCGGGCCCACGTGCCGCCTCGTCGTCATCGACCGCATCCCCTTCCCGCGGCCGGACGATCCGGTCCGCTCGGCACGTTCGGAGGTGGTCAACGCCGCCGGCGGCAACGGCTTCATGAGCGTCGCGGCGACCCATGCGGCGCTCCTGCTCGCGCAGGGATCGGGACGGCTCGTGCGCGGGACCGAGGACCGGGGAGTGGTCGCCGTCCTCGACCCGCGGCTCGCCACCGCCCGGTACGGCACCTTCCTCACGCGGTCGATGCCGCCGCTGTGGCGCACCCACGACGGCGAGGTGACCCGATCCGCGCTGCGCCGCCTGGCTGCCGGTGCCGGCTCCCCGAGCACCGCCGAGCCCTCGCCCGCCGGAGTGGTCCGGGCCTAGCCTGTGACGACGCCGGCAGCGCCGGTCGTGGAGCAGAGGGAGAAGCCCGTGAGCGAGCCTGCCGACGTCAGGACCGCAGCCCAGCCACCGCAAGGACCGGCCGGGGAGCGGCGGCGCAGCAAGGTCGCGATCGTCGGCGCGGGCGCGGTCGGCTCCACGCTCGCGTACGCGTGCCTCCTTCGTGGTGCGTCGCGGGAGGTGGTGCTTTTCGACCGGAACCCGGAGAAGGTGGAGGCGCAGGCTCTCGACATCGCCCACGGCATCGCCTTCACGCCGATGGGCACGGTGGACGGCTCGGACGACATCGCCATCTGCACCGATGCCGACGTCGTGGTCGTCACCGCGGGCGCGAAGCAGAAGCCCGGCCAGTCCCGGCGCGAGCTGGCGGGCGCCACGATCGGCATCATGCGGGAGCTGATCCCGCGGCTGACGGCTGTCGCGCCGGACGCGACCTACATCATGGTGGCCAACCCGGTCGACGCGGTCACCTACGCCTCGCTGGCGATCTCCGGCCTTCCGGAGAGCCGGTTCTTCGGGTCGGGGACCGTGCTCGACAGCTCTCGGCTGCGGTACTTGGTCGCGCAGGAGTGCGGTGTAGCCGTGCAGAACGTGCACGCCTACATCGCCGGCGAGCACGGCGACTCCGAGCTGCCCCTGTGGACCTCGGCGATGATCGGTGCGGTCCCGCTGCTCGAGTGGGGCGCCAGGTCCGGCGGCGGGGCGTTGGACGAGGCGACGCGCAACCGGATCGCGGACGAGGTCGTCACCTCCGCCTACCGGATAATCGCCGGCAAGGGTGCCACCAACTACGCCATCGGGCTGGCGGTGGTGCGCATCATCGAGGCCGTCCTGCGCGACGAGCACCTCGTGCTCTCGGTGTCCAGTCGCCTGGACGACTATCTGGGCATCTCGGACACGTGCCTGTCCGTGCCCTCCATCGTCGGCAAGTCGGGGGTCAACAGGCAGCTCGTGCCGGTCGTCAGCGACCATGAGCTGAGCGGGCTGCAGAGCAGCGCCGAGGAGGTGCGCTCCATCACCCGCCAGTTCGGGTTCTGATCTCCGCGACGGTCACAGGCTCCGCAGGACGGTGACGACACGTCCGAGCACCTGCGCGTCATCACCCGGGATGGGGGAGAACGCCGGGTTCTGCGGCAGCAGCCACACATGGCCGTCCTTGTGCTGGAAGGTCTTCACGGTGGCCTCGCCGTCGATCATCGCGGCGACGATCTCGCCGTTCTCCGCCACCTGCTGGCGGCGCACGACGACCCAGTCGCCGTCGCAGATGGCGGCATCGATCATCGACTCGCCCACGACCTTGAGCAGGAAGAGCTCGCCCTCGCCGACCAGCTGGCGCGGGAGCGCGAAGACGTCCTCGACGGCCTGCTCGGCGAGGATCGGACCACCGGCGGCGATACGCCCGACGACGGGGACGAACGTGGGTGCCGGCGCGTCGGAGACGTCGAGCCCGGTCAGGCCCTCGTCGTCGACGGTGCCGAGCGGTCCGGCCGTGGGGTGGACCACCTCGATCGCCCGGGGACGGTTCGGGTCGCGGCGGACGTAGCCCTTGCGCTCGAGCGCGCCGAGCTGGTGCTTGACCGACGACGGGCTGGTCAGCCCCACGGACTCACCGATCTCTCGCATGCTCGGCGGGTAGCCGCGACTGACCACGGCCCGCTGGATCGTGTCGAGGATCAGCCGCTGCCGGTCTGTGAGGCCCGAGGCGTGGTCCGCCCCGCCGCTGTCGCTCGGCTTCTCGACGGTGGTCACGGCGGCTTCCCTTCGTTGACGGGTCCAGCCGGAGCATCCGCGCTCCGGCGTCGATGTCAGTGGTCGGTGGTGTGCTGTCGAACGTCAGCGTAGAAGGCCTGGGCCACCAGATCAAACAATTGTTCGACATGGCGTGTCGGGCGGTTGGGGTCGACAGATGTCGCCGGACCCTCCTAGTCTACGTACAGACGTTCGACGAACAACAGTTCGACCCACGATCGGAGCTGAGCCAGATGAGCGCACTGACCGCCCACCCCGCGGTGGTGCCCGGCCCGTCCCGGGCACGAGCCCGCCGACACCTGGAGCTCGTCCGTCCCGGGTTCGTCGGACAGCCGGCAGCGCCGGCCCGGATGGCGCAGGCACCCGCCAGCGCCGCGCCGGCCGCGGCCCCGGGGGCCGCCGCCCCGCCGATGCGGCTGACCGTCCGCGGCCGCCGCGTCCTGGCGACGCTGGGCCTGGTCGCCGCGACGGCGATGTCGGTCGCCGTCGGCGGCTGGGCGGGATCGGCCGTAGCGGAGCCCGCTCCCGCGGCTGCGGAGACCGTCACGGTCGCCCCCGGTCAGACCCTCTGGGCGGTGGCCGACGCCAACGCCGGTCCGGGGACCGACGTGCGCGAGCTCGTCGAGCAGATCGTGGCCATCAACGGCCTCGAGTCGACCGAGCTGCACGTGGGGCAGCAGCTTCAGGTGCCGCGAGGCTGACGCAGTTGCGCCCGTACCCGGCGCCGACCTACGGTGCCTCAGGTGTCCGCACGGCCGGGGACCGGCCGGCACGGGTCGGGAGCCCTGGACGAACGACGGCCGCAGGGAGGAGCTCGACGGTGCACTGCCCGTTCTGTCGGCGCGTCGACACGCGCGTCGTGGACTCGCGCACGGCCGAGGACGGCTCCGCGATCCGGCGACGCAGGCAGTGTCCCGAGTGCGGGCGGCGGTTCAGCACGGTGGAGACGGCGAGCCTGACGGTGGTCAAGCGCTCCGGCGCCAAGGAGCCCTTCAGCCGCGACAAGGTCATCGCCGGCGTGCGAAAGGCCTGCCAGGGCAGGCCGGTCTCCGACGACGACCTCGCGCTGCTCGCCCAGCAGGTCGAGGAGTCCGTCCGCGCCACCGGTGCGGCACAGGTGGACGCCGACGAGATCGGCCGCGCCATCCTCGGACCGCTGCGTCGCCTGGACGAGGTCGCCTTCCTGCGCTTCGCCAGCGTGTACTCGTCCTTCACCAGCCTGGAGGACTTCGAGAACGCCATCGACACCCTTCGCGCCGACCGCGCCACGGCCCCGGAAGAGGCGGCGGACGCGGGCGCCGGCCCCGGACGGACGACGGACCAGTCCGCTACGCTGGGCGAAGCCGAGCCGGCCGAGGAGGCCTCGGCACACTGACCGCCGTCGGCGGAGGCGGAGGGGAAGCCGTCTCCGCCGACGGCCAGCTCGTGGCCGCTACAGGTCCGACGAGCGCGGCGCCCAGATGTTGATGCCGGCGTTCACCGAGTGCTCCTCGATGGCGTCGAGCTCCGCGTCGGTGAACGCGAGCTTGTCCAACGCCGCGACCGAGTCCTCCAGCTGTCGCACGCTCGAGGCGCCGACCAGCGCGGTCGTCACCCGAGGGTCGCGCAGCACCCACGCGATCGCCATCTGCGCGAGGCTCTGGCCGCGACCCGCGGCGATCTGGTTGAGGGCGCGCACCCGCTCGAGCGTCTCCGGAGCGAGGAACTCCTCCTTGAGGGGGCCGCCCTGGGCGGCCCGCGAGTCCTGCGGGACACCGTCGAGGTACTTGTCGGTGAGCATGCCCTGCGCCAGCGGCGAGAAGACGACGGCGCCCGTGCCGGACTCGCCGAGCACGTCCAGCACGTTCGGGTCGCCCTCCTCGACCCACCGGTTCAGCAGCGAGTACGAGGGCTGGTGGACGAGGACTTCCAGCCCGATCTCCTGCGCGACCGCCAGCGCCTCCTGGGTCCGTTCGGCGGAGTACGAGGAGATGCCGGCGTAGAGCGCGCGCCGGGAGTCGACCGCGGTCTTGAGAGCGCCAAGGGTCTCGCGCAGCGGCGTCGTCGGGTCGAAGCGGTGGCTGTAGAAGATGTCGACGTAGTCCAGGCCGAGGCGGTCGAGCGACTGGTCGAGGGACGCCAGGAGGTACTTGCGCGACCCACCGTCGCCGTACGGTCCCGGCCACTGGAGATAGCCGGCCTTCGTCGAGACGACGAGCTCGTCGCGCAGATCCCGCAGATCCTCCGCCAGCATGCGGCCGAAGTTCCGCTCCGCGGCGCCGGGCGGCGGGCCGTAGTTGTTGGCCAGATCGATGTGCGTGATGCCGAGGTCGACGGCCCGCAGCACGATCTCGCGCTGGCGCTCGTAAGGCGTCGTCTCGCCGAAGTTCTGCCAGAGGCCGAGGGCGATCGCCGGCAGGTCCAGACCGCTGCGTCCGCACCGGCGGTAGGTCATCGTGTCGTAGCGGTCGTCGGCGGGGGTGAACATCGGCTACTCGTCCTCGTCGGCGTCGCTCGATCCGGGCCGGGCCAGCACGCGCAGGCGCAGCGTGTCCTCCATCTCGCTGACGGCGGCGACCGCCTCCCGGGGGAGCTCGGAGCTGATGTCGGTGACCACGTAGCCGATCTCGCCGAGCGTGCCGAGGATCTGGCCCTCGATGTTGGCGCCGTGCTCGGCGAACGTCTGGTTGACCAGGGCGAGGACGCCCGGGGTGTTCCGATGCACGAACGCGATGCGGTACCGCGCCGAGTCGGAGGCCGGCAGGCTCAGGCGCGGCAGGTTCACCGCGAGGTCGGTCGAGCCGGCGTTCGCGTACTTGGCGATCTTCCCGGCCACGAAGTGACCGATGTTCTCCTGTGCCTCCTGGGTGGAGCCGCCGACGTGTGGGGTGAGGATCACGTTGGGCAGGTTGCGCAGCTCGGACTCGAAGGGGTCGCCGTTGCCCCTCGGCTCGTTCGGGAAGACGTCGACCGCGGCACCGGAGATGGACCCGTCCAGGATCTTCTCCCGAAGGGTGGCGTAGTCGACCAGGAATCCGCGGGAGAGGTTGAGGAACGCGGCGCCGTGCTTCATCTGCTCGAACTGGCGCCGGTCGAACATCCCGGCGTTGCCGGGCCGCCCGTCGACGTGCAGCGTGACGATGTCGGAGACGGCCAGCAGCTCGGCGAGCGAACCCGTCCGGTGCGCGTTGCCCAGCGCGAGCTTCTCCGCCGTGTCGTAGAAGACCACCCGCAGGCCGAGCGCCTCGGCCACCACGGACAGCTGGGTACCGATGTTCCCGTAGCCGACGATGCCGAGAGTGCGTCCGCGCACCTCGTGGGAGCCGGACGACGTCTTGTCCCAGGTGCCCGCGTGCATCGCCTTGTCGCGCACGGTCAGGCGGCGGGTCAGCGCGATGATCTCCGCGACGGCGAGCTCGACGACGGACCGGGTGTTCGAGAACGGCGCGTTGAAGACCGCGATGCCGCGACGGGCGGCCGCCCGCAGGTCGATCTGGTTCGTGCCGATGCAGAAGGCGCCGATCGCGGTGAGACCCGGATGGGCGTCGAGGACCCGCTCGGTGACCTGCGTGCCCGAACGGATGCCGAGGAGGTCGACGCCCGCGAGGGCCTCGATCAGGTCGTCCTCGCCGAGCGCACCGGGGTGGCGCACGACCTCGAAACCCGCCCGGGAGAGGATGGGATCGGCGTCCGGGTGCGGATTCTCAAGGAGGAGTGCGCGTGCCACGGGCCCCATGCTCAGCCTCCTGCACCACGAGCGGCAAGTTGGTCCAGCAGGCGGTCATGTCGCCGCACCGCGGGCCTCACGACCGCGCCTCGAAACCGGCGGGCAGCGGCCCGGCGTGCACGACGTGCAGGCGACGGGTCGGGCGGGTCATCGCCACGTAGAGGTCTCCGGTGCCGCCGGAGAGGATCCCGTCGGGCTCGGTGAGCACGACGACGTCGTACTCCAGGCCCTTCGCCTCGACGGCGGAGACGACGGCGACGCGTGCGTCCAGCGGGTCCGCGCCCCCGGGGGCCAGCGCCTCGCTCGTCACCCTGCGAGCCTCGAGAGCGTCCGTCACCGCCCGCTGCCACCCGGCCGGCACGATGACCGCGAGGCGTCCCGACCCGGGACCGACCTCGGCGTCCAGCCCGGCGAGCTCGCGCTCGACGACGCCGGCCGTCTCGCCGAGGACGTCCGCCTCCGACGTCGCGGACGTCACCAGGGCGTCCGGGAGGTCGCGGGCCGCGCGGACCGGGAAGGCGGGCTCGGCGCCCATCAGGGTCATCACCTCGGTGGCGGTGTCCATGACCGCCGCCGGCGTGCGGTAGCTGACCGTGAGGACGGCCTCGCGCACGTGCTCGTCCGCTGCCCCGCCGAGGACCTCCGCCCAGGAGCTCGCCGGCCGGTGCCCGCTGCGCTGGGCAAGGTCGCCGACCACCGTCACGGACCTGGAGGGGCAGCGGCGCAGCAGCGCGCGCCAAGCCATGGGGGAGAGCTCCTGCGCCTCGTCGACCACCACGTGGCCGTACGTCCAGGACCGGTCCTCCGCGGCGCGCTCCGCCGTGGTCAGCCGCGGCCCGCCGGCCGAGAACCGGTCGGCGAGCATCTCGGCGGTCACCAGACCGTCACCGAGCTCCTGGTTCTCGATCGCCTCGGCGGCGAACCGGATCTCCTCGGCCTGGCGGCGCCGGTCCTCCGCCGCGGCGCGGGCCTGCTCGGCCTGCTCGTGCGGGCCGAGCAGCTCCGCGAGCTCGTCGAGGAGGGGGACGTCCGCGACCGTCCACGGCGAGCCCTTCGCACGCTCGAGGAGCGCCCGGTCCGCCGGTGCCAGCCCTCGCGCGTGGCGGGCGAGCAGGTCGGGGCGTGCGTACAGGCGCTCGAGGAGTCCTTGCGCCGTGGTGGGCATCCAGCAGAGGTTGACGGCGCGACGCACGTCGCGGGCGGTGCGCACGTCCTCCCGGAGCCAGCCGCGCTCGTCGTCGTCACGCTCCCCGCCGCGCGCGACCGTGTACTCCTTGACCAGGCCGTCCAGGACGGCCAGGGCGAACGTCTCGCGCGCCTGGTTGTGGGCGAGCCCGGTGCGGCGTGCGCGGCTCACCGCGGCGCGCACGTCGTCGGGGTGCAGGTGCAGCGTGACGCCCTCGACGTTCAGCTCCTGGACGGAGTCGGGCACCCGCTGCAGGCCCCGGACGGCACGGCCGAGAACCTGGGCCATGACGGTCCGGCCCTTGACCTCTGCGACCTCGGCCGCCTCGGTGGCGGTCGCCGTCGTGCCCGGCAGGAGGTCCGCCATGGTGGTGGCGACGACGTCGGTCTCACCGAGGGAGGGCAGCACCTGCTCGATGTAGCGCAGGAACACCTTGGACGGACCCACCAGCAGCACGCCGGAGCGCGCGAGACGTTCGCGGTGCGCGTAGAGCAGGTACGCGGCCCGGTGCAGCGCGACCGCGGTCTTGCCCGTGCCCGGGCCGCCCTGCACGACCAGCACGCCGTCCAGGGGAGAGCGGATGACGGCATCCTGCTCCGCCTGGATGGTCGCGACGATGTCGCCCATGCGGCCCTCGCGGGCGGCCGACATGGCAGCGAAGAGCGCGCCCTCGCCGGTCAGGCTGTCACCGACCCGGTCGACCTCGTCGGCATCGAGCAGCTCGTCCTCCACGCCCACGACGGAACGCCCCCGCGTCATGAGGTGACGGCGACGGACCACGCCGGCGGGGTGCGCCGCGGTGGCCTGGTAGAAGGGCTGGGCGCTGGGGGCCCGCCAGTCCACCAGGAGCTGGCTGTGCTCGGCGTCGGACATGCCGATGCGTCCGACGTAGCGCGGATCGTCGTCGTCGCGCAGGTCGATGCGGCCGAAGACGAGACGGTTCTCCACCATCTCGAGGCGGGCGAGGGTGTCCTCGTAGTGGGCGGCGAAGGCGTCCCGCTCCGAGCGGTTCTGGTGCGTGCCGACGGCGCCGATGCGCCGGACCTCCACGAGGCGTTCGCGGTACGCGGCCCGAAGCTCGTCGAGACGGGTGTAGACCACCTCCAGGTACTGCTGCTCCTGGGCGACGGCGGCCTCGACGGTGGCCGCCGGCGAGGCGTGTTGCTGCGGCGTGAAAGCCTCTCCTGGCACGCGGGCTCCTCAGTCCTGATGGTGTGCTGCCGGCACACGGCCAACCATTATCTGTCACCGGGGCCGGTCGCGTCGCGTCCTCACCGTCTCGATCGTGCCGAGTGCGGTGTGGCACTGGTCTCCCGGGCCGCCACGGCACGTGCGCGCATCGGTGGAATGATCCTGCAGGGCAGGGTGTTCCCACTTGTGTAGCCAGCCCGGCCGGATCTCGGCCGGACACTGACGACCGGACGGAAGGAGAGGCGCACGTGCGTGACCCTCAGGACCTGTACACCGTGAGCCACGGGGCTCTGGACGACAGCAACCCCGTGCCGGTGTTCGTGCATGCCCTCCGCGGATCGCTCGACGCCGGCCACGCCGGCGAGATGGTCGCCCGGCACCTGCTCGGCTCGATGCCGTCGCAGCGCGTGGCGACCTTCGAGGCCGACGAACTCATCGACTACCGGTCGCGGCGACCGGCCATGACCTTCGAGGACTGGCGGTACACCGACTACGACGAGCCCGTGGTGGCCCTCGACCTCCTGCGCGACGCGGACGGCGACGAGCTCCTGCTGCTCCACGGTCCCGAGCCGGACCTGCAGTGGGACCGTTTCACCACCGCCGTGATCGGACTGATCGAGCAGCTCGGCGTCCAGCGCACCATCGGTGTCCACGGGATCCCGATGGCCGTGCCGCACACCCGGCCGATCAGCGTCACCGCGCACGCGACCCGCGACGAGCTCATCGACCCCCAGCGTCACGTCATGGGCCGGCTGCAGGTGCCCGGGAACGTCGCGGGCCTCCTCGAGCTGCGGCTCGGCCGCGCCGGTCACGACGCGCTCGGTTTCGCCGCGAACGTGCCCCACTACCTGGCACAGTCCGAGTACCCGCAGGCCGCCGCGGCGCTCGTGCGGCAGATCGCCGCGAGCACCGGCCTGAGCCTGCCCACCGAGGAGCTCGAGTCGGCCGCGGCCGCGACCGCGCGCGAGATCGACGAGCAGGTCTCCGCCTCGGAGGAGGTCGGGGCAGTGGTCCACGCGCTGGAGAAGCAGTACGACGCCTTCATGGAGGCCGCTGCCCAGCCGAACCACACCACCCTCCTCGCGGAGCCGGCGCTGCCCAGCGCCGACGAGATCGGTGCCGAGCTCGAGCAGTTCCTCGCCGGGCTGGACGAGGAGGACCCCCCGCCGCAGGAGGGCTGAGCGTCCGGGACGTCGACCGCGCCGCTGACCTGAGACACTGCGCGCCGTGTCCCCGTTCAAGGCCCCCGCCCCGCGCCGGGCGGCCCTGACCGTCTGGGGAGCGGCGCTCGCGGCCTACGTGGCCGCCGTCGCCGGTCGCACCTCCTTCGGCGTGGTCGGCCTGCAAGCGGCGGAGCGGTTCGACGTCTCCGCCACGGCCCTGTCGCTGTTCTCGGTCCTCCAGCTGGCGGTGTACGCCGGCGCCCAGGTGCCGGTCGGTGCCCTGCTGGACCGGGTCGGCAGCCGGACCATGCTGCTCGGCGGCGGCGTCGTGCTCGCCCTCGCGCACCTCCTGCTCGCGTTCGCCGAGACCTTCCCGGCCGCTCTGGCGGCACGGGTCCTCGTCGGACTCGGGGACGCCGCCACGTTCGTACCGGTGATCCGGCTGCTGCCCGCCTGGTTCCCCGCTGGACGCGTCCCGGTCCTGACGCAGGTCACCAGCCTGGTCGGACAGGCCGGGCAGATCATCTCCGCCGTCCCGTTCCTCGGCCTCGTCGTCGCACGGGGATGGACGACGGCGTTCGCCGCGCTGTCGTGCCTCGGCGTCGTGACGATCGTCACGACGCTGCTGCTGGTGCGCAACCGCCCCAGGGACGCCCCCGCACCGGCGCGGAACCAGCAGCGGGACGTGCCCCTGCGTGCGGTGCTCCACGAGCCGGGCGCGTGGCTCGGTCTGTCCACCCACTTCGTCTGCCTGTTCCCGGCCAACACCTTCCTGCTTTTGTGGGGCGTGCCGTTCCTGACCGCCGGGCAGGGCGTCAGCGCGGAGGCGGCGAGCCTGCTGCTGAGTCTCACGGCCCTCACCGGCGTCGTCACAGGCCCGGTCACCGGCGTGCTGACCGGACGTCACCCGTTGCGGCGCTCGTGGCTGGTTCTCGGTTCCGTGGCGGCGTGCCTGGTCGCCTGGGCGAGCGTTCTCCTGCCGGCCACGCCCCGGCCGCTCTGGCAGCTCGCCCTCCTCGCCGTCACCCTCGGCGCAATGATGTCCGCGGCCGGGATCGGCTTCGACTTCGCGCGCACCTTCGTGCCGCCGGCACGCTTCGGCACCGCCACCGGGCTGGTCAACGTCGGCGGCTTCAGTGCCTCGCTGATCTCGATTTTCCTCGTGGGAGCGATCCTCGACCTCGTCGGGGGGCCGCACACGCTGGCCGACTATCGGTTGGCGCTGTCGTCGCAGGTTCTGCTGTGGGTGATGGGGCTGACCGGGGTGCTGGTGTTCCGCCGCGCGGCCCGCCGTCGGATGGCCGAACGGACCGGTGTGGTCGTCCCACCGGTGCGTCAGGCGCTTGCGCGGCGGCGGTCTCGCAGGCGCGACGCTCCGCAGTGAGCGAACTCTCTAGCAACTTTCGGGAGATGTCTGCCATGCTAAGGGTGTTGCATCTGCGTTTCCCTGACGTGCTGTACGGGGCTTCGTCGGCCCCACGGATGCCGACCACCTCGGTGGCCGGTGCCCGGGCAAGGAAGTGGGACGAGGTAGTGCGGCGAGATAGGACAGGCATTCGGTCTGTCCGACCGACGTCCCGGAAGGACACAGCACAATGGCACAGGGAACCGTTAAGTGGTTCAACTCTGAAAAGGGCTACGGCTTCATCGAGCAGGACGGTGGCAACGCCCCCGACGTGTTCGTGCACTACAGCGCGATCCAGGCGGACGGCTACCGTTCGCTCGAGGACGCCCAGCGCGTCGAGTTCGAGATCACCCAGGGCCCCAAGGGCCCGCAGGCGGAGAACGTTCGCCCGCTCTGAGACCTCAGGTCGTGATTGACTGACGGCCGTAGAGAGGCCCGCACCCCTTCGGGGGTGCGGGCCTTTCGTCTACCCCGGGCGTCTCAGAGCCCCGCTCAGGTGCTCTCACCAGAGGCCGGGACGACGTCGCGGACCGGGACGTTCGTCCCGCGGAAGCGGTCCAGCTCGGGCCCGGCCAGGAGCCGGACGGGCAGCGGCAGCCGCCGCAGACCGCGTTCGACCTCTGTCAGCGGGAAGGGTTGGTCGGAGGCCGCCAGCACGACGTTGCCGTAGCGCCGGCCGCGCAGGATGGCCGGGTCGGTCACGAGGATCACGTGTGCAAAGGTCTGCTGCAGCGTGGCGACCTCCACACGTGTCTGGTGCAGCGGCGGTCGGTCGGTGAGGTTCACCAGGTAGAGCCCGCCCGGGACGAGGGCGCGGTGCACCGCGGCAGTCGCCTCCAGCGTGCGGACGTGCCGGGGGACCCGCGCATCCGCGAAGACGTCCCGCACCGCGACCTCCCACGACTGCGGCCGTAGAGCCTCGGTGACCTCCCTCGCATCCCCGGTCCGGATGCGCAGGCGCGGCGAGCGGGGGAGCTTGAACCATCTCCGCACCAGGGCCGCCAGCGCCTCGTCGATCTCGACCGCCAGCTGGGACGAACCCGGCCGCTCGGCCTCCACGGCTCTGGCCAGCGCGCACGCCGCCCCACCCAGGTGCAGGGCACGGACCGGGCCGGCCGGACGGGTGGCGTCCAACAGGACGCACATCTGCTGCATGTACTCGAACTCGAGCTGCGTCGGGTCCGCCAGGTCGACGTGGGAGCTCTCGAAGCCGTCGAGGAAGAGTGTCACCCGGTGCGGCGCGCCCGGCTCGCGTACGAGCTCTGCCATGCCGAGCGACGTCGGGACGGGCTCGGTCGGCAGGTCGGATGTGGGTGCGTCCTGGGACGGTCGACGGCGACGGCTCACCGGTCCACGTTAGCCTGGCCACAGCTCGACCAGCCGGGGTCCGGCGGCCGTCAGCGCAACGACCGGCAGGAGGGGAGCAGGCATGAGCAGGTCCCCACGAAGTGCGGCTGCCCGCCGCTCCTGGGGCCAGGACGACACGGGTTGCACCATCCTGCACGTCGACATGGATGCCTTCTTCGTGTCGGTCGAGCTCCTCGACCACCCGGAGCTGCGCGGCCGGCCGGTGATCGTCGGTGGTGAGCTGCGTGGCGTCGTCGCGGCCGCCAGCTACGAAGCCCGCGCCTACGGGGTCCACAGCGCCATGCCGGCCGGTCGAGCACGTGCGCTGTGCCCGCAGGCCGTCGTCCTGCGCGGCCGCCACGAGCGCTACACGGAGGTCTCGCGCGAGGTCATGGCGATCCTGAGCGAGGTCACGCCCGAGCTCGAGCAGGTGAGCATCGACGAGGCGTTCCTCGACGTGGCCGGCGCGGTGCGGCGCATGGGCAGCCCGACAGAGATCGGCCGCTGGATCCGGCGCGAGGTCCAGGCCCGCACCGGTGTGCCCGCCTCTGTCGGGGTGGCCGGCAGCAAGCACGTCGCGAAGCTCGCCTCCACGCACGCGAAGCCGGACGGCATGCTCCTCGTGCCGCTGGATGCCACGGTCGCGTTCCTGCACTCCCTCCCGGTGGGTGCGCTGTGGGGCGTGGGGGAGAAGTCGCGCGAGGTGCTCGAGCGCCGCGGCATCGACACCGTCGCCGAGCTCGCCGCGACGCCGCTGGCGACCCTGCACCGCATGCTCGGCACCGCCGCCGGTCAGCGGCTGCACGAGCTCGCGTGGGGCCAGGACCCGCGCCAGGTCCAGACCCGCCGGGCCGAGAAGTCGGTGGGAACCGAGTCGACCTTCGCGCAGGACATCACCGACCGGGGCACCCTCGAACGGATCCTGCTCCGCCAGGCGCACGAGTGCGCCGCGCGTCTACGTGCCGGCCAGGTGCTCACCGCACGCGTGGCGATCAAGGTCCGCCACGCCGACTTCACGACCCTGTCCCGGTCGCACACCCTCGCCGCACCGACCGACCTCGCCCACGAGGTCTACACCGCCTCGCGCGACCTCCTCGCCGGCGTGGCGATCCCCGCCGCGGGCATCAGGCTCCTCGGCCTTCGTGCGGAACGTCTCATCGGCGGCGGCGAGGGCGTCCAGATGGCTCTGGACGAGGACCCGCACCAGGCGCTCGCAGAGCGAGCGATGGACGGAGTACGCGCTAGATTTGGTCCGACAGTGCTACAACCGGCTTCGCTGCTCGATCGAGATCGTCGCTCGACTACCGCGACTCGGGCGGGGGACATATCCTGATCCTTACACCGCCGACGATCGGCGGACCTGGCGCGAGACTGGAGGTCCGATGCCTCTCTCCGAGTACGAGCAGCGCATGCTCCAGCAGATGGAGCAGCAGCTGAGCTCAGACGACCCAAAGCTCGCGAACACGTTGGCCGACAAGCCTCGTCCTTCCGTCCGGCGGCTGAGCATCGGGGTTCTGCTGTTCCTCGTGGGCCTCGGCGCCCTGGTCGGTGGGGTGGCCACCGAGTTCGTCTGGCTGGGGGTGCTCGGGTTCCTCGCGATGCTGGGCGGCGTCATGCTCGCCATCACCGGGCCGCGCAAGGCTCGTCCTGACGGCGTCCGCCGTCCGGGCGGCGGCGCGTCCCCCTCCTCCGGCGGCTTCATGCAGCGCCAGGAGGACAAGTGGCAGCGGCGCAACGAGGAACGCGGGCGCTGACCGTCTGATCGAACCACCACACGGAGCCCGTGGCCGCTGAGCGGTCACGGGCTTCGTGCTGCCTGCGGTCTCCCAGCTCGCTCCCCACGTCGCTCCTCCCTTCGGACCGGGGGAGCGTCTCCCCACTTCGCTCCACGTGAGGTCCCTCGACCGACGCGCGCAGAGCGGGTGTCCGCCACACCGGCCGGGGCGGCCACGAGCATCCGCAGGATTCCGCGGCTCTTGCTCAGCCGGAACAGCGGCAGACCCGTCGACAGCGGTCCGTGCCGGCGACGCCACCCGCCCCGCCACGCCGCCGTCCGCCAAAATCCCTCCACCGTGCTCCAGCGGCCCTGACCTGCGCCTTCGCCGGTATCTGGCGCACGATTTCGGCTCGACCCGTGCGCAGGGGAGAGATGTGGAGTAATGTGGGGCGCGTCGGAGCCGTGTGCACATGAGGGGAGGTGGCGCCGTGTTCCTGGGAACCCACGCACCCCGGCTGGACGACAAGGGCCGGCTGATCCTCCCTGCCAAGTTTCGTGAGCAGCTGGCGGCCGGGATCGTCCTCACCCGCGGCCAGGAGCGTTGCCTCTACGCCTTCCCCATGCGGGAGTTCGAGGAGATGCACGCCCGGCTGCGCCAGGCCCCCGTCACGAGCAAGCAGGCCCGCGACTACCTCCGCGTCTTTCTCTCCGGTGCCGCGGACGACCTGCCCGACAAGCAGGGCCGCATCACGATCCCCCTGCAGCTGCGGCAGTACGCCGGCCTCGAGCGCGAGCTCGCGGTCATCGGAGCCGGCACACGCATCGAGATCTGGGACGCCGGTGCCTGGGAGTCCTACCTGGCCGAGCAGGAGCAGGCCTTCGCGGAGACGGCGGAAGAGGTGGTCCCCGGACTCTTCTGACGCCGCTCCCGCACCCCGCTCCCGCATCCCGACCCCCGTACGACGAGGTCTCCCACCGCGACTCTGGCGCACTTCCCCGGTGCCAGAGGACAGGCGGAGGGAGTCCTGGTCGGGCGGTGGAGGGCCACCCGACCACCTACCAGCACGCCGAGACAGCCGGACCAGGAGCACAGATGAACGAGGCGGACGAGGACGCGGTGCACGTCCCCGTGCTCGTCGAGCGTTGCCTCGACCTGCTCGCCCCGGCCGTCGACGGCGCCGGCGCCGTACTCATCGACGCCACGCTCGGCATGGGTGGACACAGCGAGGCCGCGCTGCGCCGGTTCCCGCAGCTGCGAGTGGTGGGCATCGATCGCGACCCCCAGGCCCTCGCCATGGCGGGCGACCGGCTCTCGGCCTTCTCCGAGCGCTTCACGGCCGTACGAACCACCTACGACCACATCGACGAGGTAGCCCGGGAGCACGGCGGCGGCGGCAAGGTCCAGGGCGTCCTGATGGATCTCGGGGTCTCCTCGTTGCAGCTCGACGACGTCACTCGCGGATTCGCGTACGCCCAGGACGCGCCGCTGGACATGCGCATGGACCAGACCTCCGGGGCCACCGCCGCGGAGCTCCTCGAGACGGCGGACGAGGCGGAGCTGCGCCGCATCCTGCGCGTGTACGGCGAGGAACGCTTCGCCGGTCGCATCGCGAAGGCCGTCGTGCGCCGGCGGGCCACGGCACCCCTGCGCCGCACGTCCGAGCTCGTCGACATCATCCGCGACTCGATCCCGCAGGCCGCGCGCCGCACGGGTGGCAACCCGGCCAAGCGGACCTTCCAGGCCCTCCGGATCGCGGTCAACGGCGAGCTGGACCTCGTCGAGAGCGCCCTGCCCAAGGCCGTGGAGGCCCTCGCCGTCGACGGCCGGATCGTCGTCGAGGCCTACCACTCGCTCGAGGACCGAGCCGTGAAGAACGTGCTCGCCCGCGGCGCCCAGAGCTCCGCTCCGCAGGGCCTCCCGGTCGAGCCGGAGAGCCACCGTCCGTACCTCGAGCTCCTCACCCGTGGCGCCGAGGTGGCCGACGACGAGGAACGGGCCCGCAACCCGCGCGCCGTCTCGGTCCGCCTGCGCGCCGCGCGTCGCGTCCGCCCCACTCCCGACCACCTGTCGACCCACCGCAGGAGGAATGCCGCATGAGCAGCGCAGCAACCGCCCGTGCAGCACCCGGGGCACCACGCCCGTCGTGGCGCCCCCGCCTGGAGGTGGTGGCGAGCCCGACGCCGGCGCGAAGCGTGGTGCCGTTCCTCGCGCTGTGCGCCTCGATCCTCGGCGGCGCGCTGCTGGCCGTCCTGCTCCTCAACACCCAGATGGCGGCGACGTCCTACCGCATCCACGACCAGCAGATCGCCCTCAACCTGCTCGACGAGAAGCAGGCCTCGCTCGTGGCCCGCGTCGAGCATGCCGGTGCCCCTGCCGTCCTCGAGCGGGAGGCGAAGCGACTCGGCATGGTGCCGGCCGAGGACGTGCGGTTCGTCCACATCGAGGAAGGCACCATCCTCGGCGAACCGCCCGCGGAGGGCCAGGGATGAGCGTCGCCGGCGCCCTCGCCCACCAGGTCCGCCGCCGCATCGTCCTGATCCTCGTGCTGACCATGCTCTTCGTCTTCGGCGGGCGCCTCGTGTGGGTGCAGGCGGTCCAGGGAGCGACCCTGGCGCGAGAGGCGCGGGAGGACCGCACCCGCACCGTGACCGTCGATGCGCCCCGCGGCGACATCGTGGACGCCGACGGCGAGATCCTGGCCACGTCCGTCGAGCGGTACAACGTGGGCGTCAACCAGCAGCTCGTGCGGACCTACGAGCGCACCGACCCGGACACCGGGCAGGTCCTCGCCACCGGTGCCGCCGCGGCGGCGGAGGTGCTGGCCCCGCTGCTCGGCCGGGACAAGGCCGAGCTCGGCGCCAAGATGGTGGGGGACTCCACCTTCGTCTACATCGCCACCGGCCTCACCCCCGAGGAGTGG
The DNA here is from genome assembly GCF_039541595.1 of Georgenia halophila. NCBI lineage: Bacteria > Bacillati > Actinomycetota > Actinomycetes > Allobogoriellales > Allobogoriellaceae > Georgenia > Georgenia halophila. The sequence continues at coordinate 204,691 of NZ_BAABGN010000008.1, forward strand.
CGCGAGATCAACGAGCTCGGCATCCCGGGCGTCGAACCGGAGCGGACCACCGAGCGGATCTACCCGAACGGCACGACGGCCGGAAACATCGTCGGATACGTCGGCCGGGACCGGCATGGTCTCGGCGGGCTCGAGCTGAGCATGGACGAGGTCCTCACCGGCGAGGACGGGTCGATCACCGTCGAGATCGGCGGCACCGGCGAGGTGATCCCCACCGGTCATCGCGAGGAGGTGCCGGCCCGGCCGGGGCACACCGTGCACACCTCGATCGACCGCGACCTGCAGTACGTCGCCCAGGAGAGCATCGACGCCGCGGTCGAGCAGTTCAGCGCGCCGTGGGGTGCCGTCGTCGTCCAGGAGATCGACACCGGTCGCGTGCTGGCCCTCGCCGACTCGAACTCGGTAGACCCCGGCAACTACCAGGCCTGGGCCCCCGAGGACCGCGGCTCCCGCGCCGTGTCCAGCCCGTACGAGCCGGGCTCGACGGGCAAGCTCCCGACCTTCGCGATCGCGCTGGAGCAGGGGGTCGTCGAGCCGGCCACGCCCATCACGGCTCCGGACACCATCGAGATGCCCAACGGGCAGGTCTTCCACGACAACAGCCCGCACGAGACGCTCGACCTCACCGTCGCCGGCGCGCTGCAGATGTCGTCCAACACCGCCACGGTCCAGATCGGGGACATGGTCGAGGACTCCGACCGCTATCACCTGCTGCGAGAGTTCGGGTTCGGAGAGCGCACCGGCATCCGGCTGCCCGGCGAGACCCCCGGCGTCGTGCACCCCTACAAGGACTGGGACGGCCGCACCCGTTACGCGACGATGTTCGGCCAGGGCCTGTCCGTGAGCCTGCTGCAGAACACCAACATGGTGGCCACCATCGGCAACCAGGGCGTGCGCATCGACCCGCGCATCATCGACGGCACGACCGACGGCGAGGGCGCCTACACACCCACGGAGCCGCAGAGCGGGAAGCAGGTGCTCGACGAGGACGCCGCCGACACGCTCCTGCAGATGATGGAGACGGTGGTTCAGGAGGGCGGCACCGGCCCCCAGGGCGCCGTCCCCGGCTACCGGGTCGCCGCCAAGACCGGCACCGCGGAGATCCCCGACGCCGCCGGCGGGCTCAGCGGGCGCCTCGGCTCCTATGTGGGCGTCGCGCCGGCGGAGGACCCCAAGGTCGCGGTCGGCGTCGTCGTCTACCGCGGCTCCGGACCGTCCTACGGCGGGACCGTCGCCGCGCCCACCTTCAGCGAGGTCATGGGCTTCGCGCTGCGCGACATGGGCGTCCCGCCCTCGACGGAACCGGTGCCCGACCTGCCGCTCGAGACCCAGGGGTGAGCGTGCTGGATGGCGTCCCTACGGCGAGCAGCCACAATAGGCCGGTGACCGCAGCCTCCAGCCGTCTCGGTGACCTCGTCGCCGCCCTTCCGCTCACGCCCGTGCCGGACAACCCGCCCGGCTGGGAAGACCTCACCGTCCACGGGGTCCGGTCCGACAACCGGCGGGTCGGCGGCGGAGAGCTGTTCGCGGGACACGGTGGCGCGCACGTGCACGGGGCCCGCTACGCCCGCGACGCCGTCGGTGCCGGAGCCACCGCCGTGCTCACCGATCCCGCCGGCGCCGAGCTGCTGGCGCGAGAAGGCTCGCTCGGCGTTCCCGTCCTCGTGGCCGAGGACGTGCCCGCCCTGCTCGGCGAGCTCGCCGCCGCGGTGTACGGCCGGCCGGCCGAGGCGCTCGGCACCTTCGCCGTCACGGGTACCAACGGCAAGACCAGCACCGTGTACATGCTCGACCACGCACTGCGCTCCCTCGGCCGCACCACCGGCCTCATCGGGACCGTCGAGGTGCGCGTCGCCGGCCGCTCCGAGCCGGCGGTCCTGACGACGCCGCAGCCCGCCGACCTCCAGGCGCTCCTGGCCGACATGGTCGCCACCGGCGTGACCGACATGTCCATGGAGGTCTCCTCGCACGCTCTCGGGCTGCGCCGCGTCGACCCCGTGGTCTTCGACGTCGCCGGATTCACCAACCTCAGCCAGGACCACCTGGACTACCACGGCACGCTCGAGCAGTACTTCGCCGCCAAGGCGTCCCTCTTCGCACCAGCACGGTCTCGGCGTGGCGTCGTCGTCGTCGACGATTCCTGGGGCCGACGCCTCGCCGAGACGGCCGCCGCCGAGCGCCCCGGCGCGGTGGCGTCGCTGTCCGTCCAGGGCCACGACGCCGACTGGCGGGTCACCGAGATCACCGGCGAGGGTCAGGGGCACACCTTCACCCTCATCCACCGTGACGGGCGCCGCCTGCGCACGGGGACCGGCCTGCCCGGCGGCTTCAACGTGACGAACGCCGCCCTCGCGGCCGCCATGGTGCTGACGTCCGGCGTCGAGCCGGACCGGCTCGAGGCGTCGCTCGCCGCCGCCGGTGGCCTGACTCCGGTGATCCCGGGCCGCATGGAGCAGCTCGCGGACTTCCCGCGCGTGATCGTCGACTTCGCGCACAACCCGGGCGCCCTCCAGCAGGCCGTCGACGCGCTCCGCGCGACCACCGCGGGCCGTCTCGTCCTGGTCTTCGGTGCCACGGGCTCGCGGGACCGGGGCAAGCGGCCCCAGATGGCACAGGTCGCCGTCGACGGCGCGGACGCCGTCGTCATCGCCGACGACGACCCGCACGACGAGTCCCCGGACCAGATACGCGCCGAGCTGCTCGCCGCCGCAGACGCGCACCGGCCCGGGTCGCAGGTACGTGAGATCGGTAACAGGGCCGAGGCCATCCGCACCGCCGTCCTCGAGGCCGCCGAGGAGGACACCGTGCTGGTCGCAGGCCGGGGACACGAGAAGATCCAGGAGGTCGCCGGCGTCGACCACCACCTCGACGACCGGGAGGAGGTGCGAGCCGCACTCGCGCTGCGCCCCGGCCGTGCCGGAGGATCAGCGCGATGATCGACATGACCCTGACCGAGGTCGCCTCGGTGACCGGAGGCACGCTCACGTCCGGGGGCGAGACCCTCGTCACCGGTGACGTGGTGGCCGACTCCCGCGCCGCCGGCCCGGGCACACTGTTCGCCGCCTTCGAGGGCGCCCACGTCGACGGTCACGACTTCGTCGGCGCCGCGCTCGACGCCGGCGCCGCCGCCGCCTTCGTCACCCGCACCGTGCCGGGAACCGGACCCACGGTCCTCGTGGACGACGTCGCCGCCGCCCTGGGGCGTCTCGCCCGGCACGTCCTCGCCGTGGTGCGCGCCCGCCGCACGGACGCCGATCCCGTGCGCGTCGTGGCGGTCACCGGCTCCTACGGCAAGACCACGACCAAGGATCTGCTCGCCCGGCTGCTCGCGCCGCTGGGGGAGACCATCGCGCCACCCGGTTCGTTCAACAACGAGATCGGGCTTCCCCTCACCGTCCTGCGCACCACCGACACCACCTCGACCCTGGTGCTCGAGATGGGCGCCGACCGCGTCGGGAACCTCGCCTACCTCACCTCGATCGCCCCCCCGGACGTCGCCGTCGTCCTCGCCGTCGGCCGGGCGCACCTCGGGGAGTTCGGCGGGATCGAGAACGTCGCGCGCGCCAAGGCCGAGCTCGTCGCGGGGCTGGTACCCGGAGGCACGGCCGTGCTCAACGCCGACGACCCGCGGGTGGCCGCCATGGCCGAGGGTGCGGCCGCCGCCGCGGAAGCACAGGTGCTGACCTTCGGGCGCTCCGCCGACGCCGACCTGCGGGCCGAGGACGTCCGGCTCGACGGCGCGGGTCACGCCGGATTCCGCCTCCTCGCCCCGACCGGGGCGGCCGACGTGCGCCTCGCCCTGGTCGGCGAGCACCATGTCACCAATGCCCTCGCGGCCGCCGCCGTCGCTCTTCACCTCGGCGTCGGCCTCGACGCGATCGCGGAGGCCCTGGCCACGGCCGGTGCCGCCAGCCCGCACCGCATGGACGTCCGGGACCGCGGCGACGGCATCCGGATCGTCGACGACTCCTACAACGCCAACCCGGACTCCGTGCGGGCCGCCCTGCGGACCCTCGCCGGACTCTCGGCCGGGCGCCGCCGCGTCGCCGTCCTCGGCGAGATGCTCGAGCTGGGCGAGGACAGCGCCGCCGAGCACGCCTCCGTCGGCGCGGAGACCGCCGGTATCGACCTCCTCGTCGCCGTCGGTCCAGGGACGGCGCCGCTGGGACGCGCCGCACGCGAGGCCGGCGTCGAGGTGCTCGACGCGACCGACGCCGCCACCGCCCGCGAGCTGCTGGACGCCCAGCTGCGTCCCGGCGACGTGGTGCTGCTCAAGGGGTCCAACGGGGCGGGGATCTGGCGCGTCGCCGACCATCTGTTGCGACCGGCCGGCGAGGGGGACGCCCCCTCATGATGTCCGTCCTGATCTCCGGCGCGGTCGCCCTCGTGGTCGCCATGGCCGGCACGCCGCTGTTCATCCGTCTCCTCGTCGCGAAGAACTACGGCCAGTTCATCCGCCAGGACGGCCCGACGGCGCACTACACCAAGCGCGGCACGCCGACCATGGGCGGCGTCGTCATCATCGGCGCCACCCTGATCGGCTACACGGTCGCGAACATCTCCAGCGCCCGGCTGCCCAACGTCTCCGGCCTGCTGCTGCTCTTCCTGATGGTCGGCATGGGGTTCATCGGGTTCCTCGACGACTACATCAAGATCTCCCGGCAGCGCTCGCTCGGCCTCGACGAGCGCAGCAAGATCGTCGGCCAGGCGTTCGTGGGCGTCACCTTCGCGGTGCTGGCCCTGCAGTTCTCGAACGAGAACTACCGCACGCCGGCCTCCACCCGCATCTCGTTCATCCGGGACACCGGTATCGACCTGGCCTTCGCCGGTGCGGCCCTCGGCCTGGTGCTGTTCGTGCTGTGGGCCAACTTCCTCATCACCGCCTGGTCCAACGCGGTCAACCTCACCGACGGTCTCGACGGGCTCGCGACCGGGGCCTCGATGCTCGCCTTCGGTGCCTACACGGTCATCACCATCTGGCAGTCCAACCAGTCGTGCCAGTACCTCGCCGAGCCCGGGCCGGGATGCTACGAGGTCCGCGACCCCCGCGACCTCGCGATCATCACCGCGGCGATCGTCGGGGCCTGCTTCGGCTTCCTGTGGTGGAACACCTCGCCGGCGCAGATCTTCATGGGAGACACCGGCTCCCTCGCGCTGGGCGGCGCCATCGCCGGGCTGTCGATCCTGACCCGCACGGAGTTCCTCGCCGTGATCCTGGGCGGGCTCTTCGTCGTCATCGTGATGAGCGACGTCATCCAGATCGGGTTCTTCAAGATGACCGGGAAACGGGTGTTCCGCATGGCGCCCCTGCACCACCACTTCGAGCTCAAGGGGTGGAACGAGGTCACGATCGTGGTCCGGTTCTGGATCATCGCCGCCCTGTGCGTGGCCGTCGGGATCGGCCTGTTCTACGGCGAGTGGGTCTCGGTGGCACCGGCGTGAGGCAGGGATCCGGCGAGACGCTCGACGGCGCCCGGGTCGCCGTCGTCGGGCTGGGCACCTCGGGACGTGCGGCCCTGGAGGTCCTCGGCACCACGGGCGCGACCGCACTTGCGGGCTACGACGCCGCCGAGGCAGCCGTCGACGCCGCCCGAGAGGGCGGCGAGGTGCCGTCCGGGACGGCGCTGGCCGCCGTCGCCGACCCCGGCGAGCTGGCGGACCGGGTCCTCGGCGGCTCGCCGGACGTCGTCGTCGTCTCTCCCGGGGTGCCGGCCACCTCCCCCCTGCACGCCCGCGCAGCCGCGGCCGGCGTGACCCTGTGGAGCGAGGTGGAGCTCGCGTGGCAGGTCCAGGCGCGCCGCCCGGACGGCACCCGCGCGCCCTGGCTCACCCTCACCGGCACCAACGGCAAGACCACCACCGTCGCGATGCTCTCCGCCATGCTGACGGCCGCCGGCGAGCACGCCCCGGCGGTCGGTAACGTCGGCACGCCGATCGTGCGGGTGGCCGCCGGAGGTGAGGCGGACGTGCTCGCCGTCGAGCTCTCCAGCTTCCAGCTGCATGCCACCTTGTCGGTGAGCCCCGAGGCCAGCGCGTGCCTCAACATCGCCCCCGACCACCTCGACTGGCACGGGTCGTTCGAGGCCTACCGGGCCGACAAGGCTCGCGTCTACGACCGAACCCGGACGGCCTGCGTCTACAACGAGGACGCCCCGCTCACGCGCGCCATGGTCGAGCAGGCCGACGTCGTCGAGGGCTGCCGCGCCGTCGGCACGACCACGGGCACCCCGGCGGTCGGCCAGCTCGGCATCGTCGAGGAGTACCTGGTCGACCGTGCGTTCGGGCAGAGCCTCGCGCAGCGGCGCACGACGGCGGTCGAGCTCGCCACCACCGCCGACCTCACCCACCTCGCGCCGGGCGGCCAGGTGCCCGGGCACGTGCTCGCGAACGCCCTCGCCGCCGCGGCGCTCGCCCGGGCGCACGGCGTCGACCCGCGGCACGTCCGCCAGGGCCTGCGCGACTACCGGTCGGGTACCCATCGCATCGAGGTCGTCGCCGAGATCGACGGCGTCGCCTACGTGAACGACTCCAAGGCCACGAACGCGCACGCGGCCGCCGCCTCCCTCGGCGCGCTGGCGCCGGGCACGGTCGTGTGGATCGCGGGCGGTCTGGCCAAGGGAGCCGACTTCGACGACCTCGTCGAGGCCCACCGGGACAGGCTCCGCGCCGTGGTGCTCATCGGGGTCGACCGGGAGCCGCTGCGCGGCGCGCTGGCGCGACACGCGGCCGACGTCCCGGTCCTCGAGGTCGTCCCTGGCGAGGATGGGCCCGTGATGACGCGGGCGGTCGCCGAGGCGGCGCGGCTCGCCCGGCCGGGCGACACCGTGCTCATGGCGCCCGCCAGCGCCTCGATGGACCAGTTCCGCGACTACGCCGAGCGCGGCGAAGCCTTCGCCCGTGCCGCACGCGCCCTGCCGGGAGGGACCCGATGAGCACCCTCGACACCATCCGGCGCCGGCCGGCGACCCGGCGTTCCGCGGCCACCACGACGCCCGCGGTGCCGCGCAACACGACGCGGCAGACCCGAGGCGCACGCAAGACGTCTTCGCGCGCCGGCTCGGCGGACGGCGAGAACGCCGCGCTGAGCTACTACCTGGTGGCCGGCTCCGCGGCGCTGCTGCTCGTGCTCGGCGTCGTCATGGTCTTCTCCGCGTCGATGATCGAGTCCATCGAGACGAGCGACGGCAATCCGTACGCGGCCTTCCTGGTCCAGGCCCGGTACGTGATCATCGGCCTCCCGCTCGCCTTCCTCGCCAGCCGCATCAAGGCGGAGTGGTACCGGCGGCTCGCCTGGCCGGCGTTCTTCGGCGGCCTGGCCATGCAGCTCCTGATCTTCTCCCCGCTGGCGCGTGGCGAGGGCGGCAACACGAACTGGATCTACATCCCCGGGCTGGGGCAGACCCTGCAGCCGTCGGAGTTCCTCAAGCTCGGCCTCGCGCTCTGGCTCGGTGCCGTCCTGTCGCGCAAGGGCAGGCTGCTCAACGACTGGAAGCATGTGCTGATCCCCGGCGGTATCGGGTCCGTCGTGGCGATCGCGCTCGTGCTCGCCGGGCACGACATGGGCACCGTGCTGGTCATGGTCGCCCTCGTCTGCGGGGCGTACTTCATCGCCGGGCTGCCGATGCGCTGGTTCGCCGCCACCGGGGTCCTCGGTGCCGGCGCCGCCGCGTTCTTCGTCGTCCAGTCCGAGTCCCGCATGACCCGCGTGCAGTCCTTCCTCGGACTCGCCGAGGCCGATCCCTCCGGCACGGGCTTCCAGTCCCAGCACGGCCAGTGGGCGCTGGGCACCGGCGGCGTCAGCGGCGTCGGTCTCGGCGCCTCCCGCGAGAAGTGGTCCTACCTGCCGGCGGCGCACAACGACTTCATCTTCGCGATCATCGGCGAGGAGCTGGGCCTGCTCGGCACGCTCCTCGTCCTGGCCCTCTTCGGCGGGCTCGCAGTCGGGATGTTCCGGATCGTGCGCCGCCACCGCGACCCGTTCGTGCAGATCGCCACCGCCACCATCGCGACGTGGCTCCTGGCGCAGGCGCTCATCAACATCGGCGTCGTCATCGGCCTGCTGCCCGTCATCGGTGTCCCGCTGCCGCTCGTCTCCGCGGGAGGCTCCGCGATGATCTCCACGCTGATCGCGCTCGGGGTCGTGCTCGCCTTCGCGCGCACCGAACCCGGGGCCGCGAAGGCGCTCGCCACCCGCAGGGCCGTGGTGAGCAAGTCTTTGGCCGTCGTCGGCCGCCAGTCTCGCCGAGCTGCTTCCCGCCGTGGCTGAGCCGCTGCGCGCCCTGCTCGCCGGCGGCGGCACCGCCGGCCACGTCAACCCGCTGCTGGCGACCGCCGCCGCCCTGCGGGACTCCGGTGCCGAGGTGAGCGTCCTGGGCACCGCCGAGGGCCTCGAGCACACCCTTGTCCCCGAGGCCGGCTTCCCGCTGGAGCTCATCGACCGCGTGCCGCTGCCGCGCCGGCCGTCCCTGGACCTCCTGCGCCTGCCCGGCCGGCTGCGCGGCGCCGTGTCCGCCGCCGACCGCGCGATCGCCGAGACCGGTGCCCAGGTCGTCGTCGGGTTCGGCGGCTACGTCGCCACCCCCGCGTACCTGGCCGCCCGACGGCGCAACGTCCCCGTGGTCGTCCACGAGCAGAACGCCCGTCCCGGCCTGGCCAACCGCGTCGGAGCCCGGCGGGCCGCCGTCGTGGCGCTCACATTCGCCTCCACGCCCCTGCGGGCCGGGAGGGGCCGCACCGAGGTCACCGGCCTGCCGCTGCGCGCCTCCGTCGCCGAGCTGGCCGCGGACCGGGCGACGGCGGAAGGTGCCGCCGCCCGCCGCGCCGCGGGCGCCGCCGAGCTGGGGCTCGAGCCCCACCGGACGACCCTGCTCGTCACCGGTGGCTCCCTCGGCGCCCAGCGACTCAACGACGCCACCTCGGCGGCAGCCGCCGACCTCGTGCGCGCCGGGGCGCAGGTGCTGCACCTGACGGGCCGCGGCAAGGACGGACCCGTCCGCGCCATGGTCGAGGCCGCCGCACGCGAGCTCCCCGCGGTCGGCGAGCACTACCACGTCCGCGAGTATCTCGGCGCCATGGAGCACGCCTACGCGTGCACCGATCTCGTCCTCTGCCGCTCCGGCGCCGGCACGGTCGCCGAGCTCACGGCCCTGGGCCTGCCGGCGGTCTACGTCCCGCTGCCCATCGGCAACGGCGAGCAGCGGCTCAACGCCGCCGACGTCCTCGACGCCGGCGGGGGCGTCCTCGTCGACGACGCGGACCTGGACGCCGCCTACGTCTCCCGCGAGGTCGCCGCACTGCTCGCCGACCCCGACGAGCTGCGACGCCGCGGCGCCGCCGCCGCGAACGCCGGCTCCACGGACGCCGCGGCACATCTGGTCGCCCTCGTGCGCGAGGCCGCCGGCACGAGCGCGCCGGGGGACCGCAGCGAGGAGGGCGGGCGTGGCTGAGCGGTTCCACCTCGTCGGCGTGGGCGGGGCAGGCATGTCCGCCGTCGCCGAGCTGCTGGCCGCCCGGGGGCACGAGGTCTCCGGCTCCGACCAGAAGGACTCGGCGCTCCTGGCACACCTGCGCAGCGTCGGTGTGCGCACCTGGATCGGCCACGACCCCGGCCACGTCCCGGACGGCGCGTCCGTCGTGATCTCCACCGCGGTGCGCGAGTCGAACCCCGAGCTGGCGGCGGCGCGCGAACGCGGCCTGCCCGTCCTGCACAGGTCGGAGGCCCTGGCCCGGGCGGCCACCGGTCTGGACCTCGTCGCGGTCGCCGGGGCGCACGGCAAGACCTCCACCTCGGCGGCGCTCGCCGTCGCCCTGGCAGCGGCCGGTCGAGACCCGTCCTACGCCATCGGCGGCACCGTCCTGGCCTACGGAACCGGTGCACACCTCGGTTCCGGCCGTGCCTTCGTCGCCGAGGCCGACGAGTCGGACCGGTCCTTCCTCAACTACACGCCCCGGATCGCCGTCGTCACCAACGTCGAGCCGGACCACCTCGACCAGTACGGCTCCGCGGAGGCGTACCGGCGCGCCTTCGAGGAGTTCGCCGCGCGGATCCGGCCGGGCGGCCTGCTCGTCGCCTGCGCCGACGACGCCGGCTCCCTCGACCTGGCGGGCCATGTCCTCGCCGCCGGCACCCGGGTCGTCACCTACGGCCGCGCCCCCGCCGGGCCGGACGGGGCCGAGGCGCACGTCGAGGTCGCGACCCGAGAGCGGGGCGCACACCTGCGACGGGTGCGCGCGGACGGTCGTGACGAGGCCGAGCTGGTGCTGCGCGTCCCGGGCGCCCACATGCTCCTCAACGCGGCCGCCGCCTGGGCGGCCGGTCTCGAGCTCGGCGTCGGACCGCAGGACATGGCCGACGGGCTCGGGACGTTCACGGGCACGGGCCGCCGCTTCGAGGACCGCGGCAGCGCGGCCGGGGTCCGCGTGGTCGACGACTACGCGCACAACCCCACCAAGGTGGCCGCCGCCGTCGCCACCGCCCGCGAGCAGGCCGGGGACGGGCGCGTGCTCGTGCTGTTCCAGCCGCACCTGTACTCACGCACGCAGGCGTTCGCCGAGAAGTTCGGCGAGGCCCTCGCCGCGGCCGACGAGGTCGTCGTCACCGACGTCTACCCCGCACGCGAGGAGCCGGTGCCCGGGGTGGACGGCTCCCTCATCACCACCGCGATGCCCGGCCTCGCCTCGGGCGGCCGCGCCCGGTACGTGGCAGACAAAGCCGCGGCCGCGGGCGCGGTGGCCGACCTCGCCCGGGACGGCGACGTCCTCGTGACCGTCGGAGCCGGCGACGTCACCGAGCTCGGCCAGGTGATCCTCGACCGGCTCCGGGCGAGGGAGGCGCAGTGAGGCCGCCGGCCGCGCCCCGCCGCCGCCCGCGCGACGAGAGCCGTGTCGCGACGGTCCGGCGCCGACCCGATCGGGAATTGGTCGAGCAGCACGACGAGGTGGTGGTCGCACCGGCCGTCCCGCCGACGGTCACCACGGGACTCGCCGCCCGGCTGGACGAGCGCAGCGCCGCGGCCCGCCGTCTGCTGGTCCGACGCACCGGGATCGCTGTCGCCACGCTGGCGGTGCTCGCAGCCGTCGCCTGGGTCCTGCTGGTCTCTCCGCTGCTCGCGGTCGAGGAGGACGGCATCGAGGTCACCGGTGTCACGGATGTCGTCGATGCCGGCGCCGTGCGTGCCGCGGTCGAGCCCGAGGTCGGCACGCCGCTGCTGCGGGTCGACACGGCCGCCGCGGCGGACCGCGTCCGGGTGCTGAAGGGCGTCGACGACGTCCAGGTCTCGCGGACGTGGCCGGACGGGCTCAGCGTCTCCGTCGTCCCTCGCGTGCCCGTCGCCGCAGCTCCCGCGGACGACGAGGGCTGGATGCTGCTCGACCGCGACGGCGTGCAGCTGGGCACCAGGTCCGAGGCGCCGGCGGAGCTGCCGCAGGTGACCGTGCCGCTGGACGACAGCGGCAAGACTGCCCCCGCGCTCGAGGCGGTGCTCACGGTGCTGGGTGCCGTACCCGAGCAGCTCCTCGAGCAGATCGACAGCGCGGGAGCCACCTCCGGCGAGCGGGTCACCCTGGAGCTCGCCGACGGCGCGACCGTCGAGTGGGGGAGTGCCGAGGAGAGCGAGCTCAAGGCCGAGGTGCTCATGGTGCTGCGACAGCAGCCGGCGAGCGTCTACGACGTCAGCGTGCCGCGGGCGCCGACCACGTCGGAGTAGCGGCGGGGTCGTCGGCGACACGGATCTCTCCCAGCGACGCGACACACCCTGACAGGTCGTTGCCCCGGTACCCCTGTCGACCTAGCGTCACAGGTGGCAGAAAATGACATAAGTCTAACCCTGAAGTAGAGGTTGAGGGTTGGCTCCGCAGGACGACGAGAGGGACCGACGTGGCGGCACCGCAGAACTACCTGGCGGTCATCAAGGTGGTCGGGATCGGTGGCGGCGGCGTGAACGCCGTCAACCGGATGATCGAGGTCGGGTTGAAGGGCGTGGAGTTCATCGCCATCAACACCGACGCACAGGCCCTGCTCATGAGCGACGCCGACGTCAAGCTCGACGTCGGGCGGGACCTAACGCGCGGGCTCGGCGCGGGCGCGGACCCGGAGGTCGGCAAGAAGGCCGCCGAGGACCACGCGGAAGAGATCGAGGAGGTCATCCGCGGCGCCGACATGGTCTTCGTGACCGCCGGTGAGGGCGGCGGCACCGGTACCGGCGGCGCGCCCGTCGTCGCGCGCATCGCCCGGTCGCTCGGCGCCCTGACCATCGGCGTCGTGACCCGGCCCTTCACGTTCGAGGGGCGCCGGCGCGGCGTGCAGGCGGAGTCCGGCATCGAGTCGCTGCGCAATGAGGTCGACACCCTCATCGTCATCCCGAACGACCGGCTCTTGTCGATCTCCGACCGTGCCGTGTCGGTCCTCGACGCGTTCAAGTCGGCCGACCAGGTCCTGCTCTCCGGTGTCCAGGGCATCACCGACCTCATCACCACCCCAGGGTTGATCAACCTCGACTTCGCGGACGTCAAGTCCGTCATGCAGGGCGCCGGCAGCGCCCTGATGGGCATCGGGTCGGCTCGCGGTGAGGACCGCGCGGTCCAGGCCTCGGAGCTGGCGATCTCCTCGCCGCTGCTGGAGGCCAGCATCGACGGCGCCCACGGTGTGCTGCTGTCCATCCAGGGCGGCTCCGACCTCGGGCTCTTCGAGATCCACGAGGCCGCCCGGCTGGTCCAGGAGGCCGCCCACCCGGAGGCGAACATCATCTTCGGTGCGGTCATCGACGACGCGCTCGGCGACGAGGTCCGGGTCACCGTCATCGCGGCCGGTTTCGACGAAGGCGAAGGTCCCGGCGGGGCCGAGAGCACCCTCCGTAGCCGTGCCGCCGCCCAGGCCGCCCAGGCCCGTCCGGCCCAGGGTGCGACCCCGGCCGTCGTCTCGGCACCCTCGCCCGAGTCGGTCGACCCCGCGCCCGCCCCCGAGGCGCCCGCGCCGGCGGCCCCCAGGCCGGAGCCGGTGCCCGTGGGCAGCCGCAACGGGTCGCCCGCGCACCTGTCCGAGGACGGGCAGAACCGCCGGTCCTACGAGGTCCCGCACGTCTTCGAGGAAGAGACTCCACGGTCGCGTCGCGACGAGGACCTGGACATCCCCGACTTCCTCAAGTGATCGGGCCCGGCACGCGGACCGGGTGACGCTGCGGTGATCCCCGGCTTCCTGACTGCCGACCTCGGCCCCGGCGCGCGCGGTGGTTTCACCGCGCGTGCCGGCGGGGTCTCCACGGGGCCCTACGGCGGTCCGGGCGGCACCGGCGGCCTCAACCTCGGCCCGCACGTCGGCGACGACGACGAGGCCGTGCGGGCCAACCGCGCACGGCTCGAGCAAGCGCTGGGCTCGCCGGTGGCGTGGATGAGTCAGGTCCACGGGGCCGCCGTCGAGGTGATCGACGGCCCCGACGGCGCGACCCGGGCCAGGGAGTGTGACGCGCTCGTGGCGCCCGCCGGCTCCGGGGTGGCGCTCGGCGTCCTGGTCGCCGATTGTGTGCCGGTCCTGATCGCCGACCCCATCGGCGTCGTCGGGGTCGCGCACGTCGGCCGGAGCGGCCTGGTCGCCGGCGTCCTGGAGTCCGCCCTCGCCGCCATGGCCGACCTGGGCGCGGAGCCCGGCCGGATGCGGGCCGTCGTCGGCCCGAGCATCTGTGGCCGCTGCTACGAGGTGCCGGCCGAGATGCAGGCCGACGTCGCCGCCCGGGTGCCGGGGACCGCCTCGGCGACGTCCTGGGGGACGGCCGCGCTCGACCTCCCGGCCGGGGTGCGGGCCCGACTCGTCGCCCTCGGCGTCGACGGTGTCCACGACACCGGGGTGTGCACGCTCGAGGACGAGCGCTACTACTCCTACCGACGCTCGGGCAGGTCCGGCGGCGGACCGGTGACCGGCCGCTTCGCCGGTGTCGTACGACCCGCCGGCCGACACGCCGACTGAGAACCCGCCGCGCACCCCGCTGCTGGTCTAGCGTCGGTCAAGGCAGCAGGCAGGTCGCAGCAGCCCCGGCCGGACGCGGACCGTGGCTGCCAGGCCGTGAGGAACAGGAGCAGGTATGGCCAGCACGATGCGCAAGATGATGGAGTACCTCTCGCTCGCCGAGCCTGAGGACGAGTACTACGAGGAGGTGGCTCCTGATGCGTACGAGGACCGAGCCCCTGAGCGTCGCGACCGGGACGACCCCGAGCATCGGGCCGAGGTGACGCCGATCTCACGCGCCGCCGCCATGCACGTGGAGGAGTCCGCCTCCGCCGAGGACCTGCGCCGCATCGTCACCGTCCACCCCTCGAGCTACAACGAGGCCCGCGTGATCGGCGAGGCGTTCCGTGACGGCACGCCCGTGATCATGAACCTCACCGGGATGAGCGAACCGGACGCCAAGCGCATGGTGGACTTCTCCGCCGGTCTCGTGTTCGGGCTCCACGGGAGCATGGAGCGGGTCACCAACCGCGTCTTCCTGCTCTCGCCCGCCACGGTCGAGGTCAACGGTGGCTCCGCCGGCGACGCAGTGCCCGGCCGGTTCTTCTCACCGAGCTGACGTCGTTGTTGCTCGTCTACCAGCTGCTCCAGCTGCTGCTGCTGCTGTACATCTTCGTCCTGCTCGCCCGCCTGGTCTTCGACTGGATCCAGGTCTTCGCGCGCGACTGGCGGCCCCGCGGGTTCCTGCTCGTCATCGCCAACGGCATATACGGACTCACGGACCCCCCGCTGCGGTTCCTGCGCCGCTACATCAAGCCGCTTTCGCTCGGTCAGATCCAGCTCGACCTGAGCTTCCTGGTGCTGTTCCTCGCGGTCAGCCTGCTGCGGGGACTCGTGCTGCCGCTGATCTTCAGCGCGTTGGTCGCCTGAGCCGCCACGACTTGTGCGCGCCGCGTTTCCACCGCCGCGCACGGCGGGCTACTGTCAGGCACCAAGGTGGCTGTCCGCTACGGTTGCACCCGGGTGAGCAGCGGCCGACGCGGCTCATGGACTTTTGACCGAACGACTCCAGAGGTGAACGAGATGGCGCTGCTCACTGCAGACGACGTTCTCAACAAGAAGTTCCAGCCGACCAAGTTCCGTGAGGGTTACGACCAGGACGAGGTCGACGACTTTCTTGACGAGGTCGTCAACACCCTCCGTGTGGTGACCGGTGAGAACGAGGAGCTCAAGGCCAAGCTCGCCGCTGCCGAGGAGCGCATCGCTGCCCTCAACGGCGGCGCCGCCCCGGCCTCGCCGGACGTGGCCGCCGAGCCCGTCCAGGAGCGCGTCGCCGAGGAACCCACGCCGCAGCCGGTCGAGCAGCCGGAGGCGTCCATGGTCACCTCTGCGCCGGCACCGGCCATGCCGCAGGCCGAGGATGAGGACGCCGGCGGTCCCGGTCCCGAGTCCGCGGCCGGGATGCTTGCCCTGGCGCAGCGGCTGCATGACGAGTACGTCAGCAACGGCAAGGCCGAGAGCGAGCGTCTCGTCGCGGAGGCCGAGGCCGAGGGCGCGCGGATCGTCAAGGAGGCCGAGGACCAGCACAACCGGACGCTCACGCAGCTCGAGCAGGAGCGTTCGCTCCTCGAGCGCAAGATCGACGAGCTGCGGACCTTCGAGCGCGACTACCGCACTCGCCTGAAGAGCTACCTCGAGTCTCTGCTCGCCAACGTCGAGTCCGGAGCCCCCAAGGCCGAGGGCATCTGAGCCCGTACCCCGGCGGACGGCGGCGGCCCCACGAGGGCGGTCGCCGTCCGTCGTCGTGCGAGAATCTACCGCGATGGACAGTCAGCCCTCCCCGCCGCCGCTGCGACGGCGCGACCTCCGGCGTCGCGGCGCGCCGCCGGATGACGCGCCGCGGACCGACGTGCCGGCCGCCGGTGAGCCGGGGGAGCCGAACGGGCAGTACTCGTCCTCCGGGACGGCGAGCGTGACGCCGACCGAGGTGACGGCGGCCGAGGACACGGAGGACGCCGCCGACTCCCCCGTGCCGGTCGATCCCGCCCGCCGGCGGCGTCTGCTGGCCCTGCTGCTGAGCCTGACCGTGGTCCTGGCCGGGACGGACCAGCTCACGAAGTACATCGCCGAGGCCCGGCTCGAGGACGGCGAGGTCGTCCCGCTGATCGGGGACCTGCTCGGTCTCCAGCTCGTGCACAACGCCGGTGCCGCCTTCTCCATCGCCACGGGCATGACCTGGGTGTTCACGATCGTGATGGTCGTCGTCGCGGTCGCCGTGCTCCGTGTCTCCCGGAAGCTCGGCTCGGTCGGCTGGGCCGTGGCGCTCGGGATGCTGCTCGGTGGCTGCCTGGGCAACCTCTACGACCGGCTCTTCCGCGAGCCCGACTTCGCACGCGGCCACGTCGTCGACTTCATCAACTACAACGGCTGGTTCGTCGGCAACGTCGCCGACATCGCCATCGTCGGTGCGGCGGGTCTCATCATCGTCCTCGCCCTGCGGGGCCGCGAGATCGACGGCTCCATCGAGCGCCCCGAGCCGCGGGACCGGGCCGAGGCCCGGGACGAGCCCGGGGAGGAGCCCGACGACCGTGGCTGATGTTCGGGCCATGCCCGTTCCGGACGGCCTGGTCGGCGAGCGGGTGGACGCCGCGCTCGCGCGGCTGCTGGGCTTCTCCCGCACCCGCGCCGCCGAGCTCGCCGAGTCCGGAGGCGTCGCCGTCGACGGGCGCACCGTGGGCAAGTCCGACCGGCTCAGCGCCGACGGTTGGCTCGAGGTCAGCCTGCCCGAGTCGGCGACCCCGGCGGCCGCCGAACCCGTCGCCGTGGCGGGCATGAGCGTCGTCTACGCCGACGACGACGTCGTCGTGGTCGACAAGCCGGTGGGCGTGGCCGCCCACCCGTCGCCGGGCTGGGACGGTCCGACCGTCGTCGGGGCGCTCGCCGCGGTCGGGCACCAGGTCGCCACCTCCGGCCCGGCGGAACGTCAGGGAATCGTGCACCGCCTGGACGTCGGCACGTCCGGGCTCATGGTCGTCGCCAAGTCCGAGGTGGCCTACTCGGTGCTCAAGCGCGCCTTCAAGGGCCGGACCGTCGAGAAGACGTACCACGCGCTGGTCCAGGGCCACCCCGACCCGTCGGCCGGGACCGTCGACGCACCGATCGGACGCCATCCGACGGCGTCGTACAAGATGGCCGTCGTCGCCGGCGGCAAGGACTCGGTCACCCACTACGAGACCCTGGAGGCGATGGCCGGTGCTTCCCTGCTGGAGATCCAGCTCGAGACCGGCCGGACGCACCAGATCCGCGTGCACATGGCCGCCGTCCGGCACAGCTGTGTCGGCGACCTCACCTACGGCGGTGACCCGCGGCTGGCGGAACGGCTCGGGCTGGCCCGCCAGTGGCTGCACGCCGTGCGCCTCGGGTTCGAGCACCCGGTGACGGGCAGGTGGCTGCTGCTGAGCAGCGAGTACCCGGACGACCTGGCCCACGCGCTCGACATCATGCGCGAGGGGGCACGATGACGGCCCGGGCCGGTGGCGACGCGTCGGCAGGCGAGGTGTCCGCGGGGGCCGTCACCGTCGTCCGCGTGGAGGACCGCGAGCAGCTCGAGCAGGCCTGGGCGGTCCGCACCGAGGTCTTCGTCGCCGAGCAGGGCGTGCCCGTCGAGGAGGAGGTCGACGAGCTCGACACCGCTCCCACGACGACGCACGTCCTCGCCCTGGACGCTGCGGGTCGGGCCGTCGGCACGGGTCGGCTGCTCAACGACCCGGAGCACCCCGGCGAGGTGCACCTCGGCCGCCTCGCGGTGCGTGCGGCGGAGCGGGGCCGCGGGACCGGGGCACGTCTCGTCGTCGCCATCGAGGCCTTGGCGCTCGCCCAGCACGGTGCCGGCGTCGCCGAGGGCCCGCTGCAGGTCCGGGTGGTGCTCTCCGCGCAGGAGTACGCCCTGGCGTTCTACCGGCGCCTCGGCTACGAGGTCGTCTCCGGCGAGCGCTACCTCGACGCCGGCATCTGGCACCAGGAGATGGCCCGCACGGTCACCGCCTGACGCTCCGCGACGGCGTGTCCGCCGGCGACACGCCGAGCCCTCGCGCCACGCCTCGAGCGGTGCCCGGAGACGTCGGAGCCGACGCCTAGAATCGCCCGCATGGCTGCCGGTGGATCTGACGACTTCGTCCATCTTCACGTCCACACCGAGTACTCGATGCTCGACGGTGCCGCGAAGCTCGACCCGTTGTTCGACGAGGTGAACCGGCTCGGCCAGAAGGCCATCGCCATGACCGACCACGGGTACATGTTCGGCGCCTACGACTTCTGGAGCACCGCGCGCAGCGCGGGCGTCAAGCCGATCATCGGTGTCGAGGCCTACCTCACGCCGGGCACCGCGCGCGCCGACAAGACCCGCGTGCGCTGGGGCGACGAGTCGCAGGCGAACGACGACGTCTCGGCCCGCGGCAGCTACACCCACATGACCCTGCTGGCGAAGTCCACCGAGGGCATGCACAACCTGTTCCGGATGGCCTCGCTCGCCTCCCTCGACGGACAGATGGGCAAGGCTCCGCGGATGGACCGCGAGCTGCTCAACACCTACGGCAAGGGGCTCATCGCCACCACGGGCTGCCCCTCCGGCGAGGTCCAGACACGGCTGCGGCTAGGCCAGTGGGACGAGGCCGTGCGCGCCGCCGGAGAGTTCCAGGACATCTTCGGCAAGGAGAACTTCTACGTCGAGCTGATGAACCACGGGCTCGATCTGGAGCAGCGCACCGTCCCGCAGCTGATCAAGCTCGCGGAGCACATCGGGGCGCCGCTGCTCGCCACGAACGACTCGCACTACGTCACCGCCGAGGACCGGCACACCCACGACGCGCTGCTGTGCATCAACTCCGGCTCCACGCTGGCCGACCCGAACCGGTTCAAGCTCACCGGTGACACCTACTACGTGCGCTCCGCGGCCGAGATGCGCGACCTGTGGCGCGACCACCCCGAGGCCTGCGACAACACGCTGCTGGTGGCCGAGCAGTGCGACGTCCAGTTCCACACCGCCGCCGACGGCGCGAACTACATGCCGCAGTTCAGCGTGCCGCAGGGCGAGGACGAGCACTCCTGGTTCGTCAAGGAGGTCGAGAGGGGGCTGCACTACCGGTTCCCGGAGGGCGTCCCGGACGAGGTCCGCCAGCAGGCCGAGTACGAGGTCGGCGTCATCACCCAGATGGGTTTCCCCGGCTACTTCCTCGTGGTCGCCGACTTCATCACCTGGGCCAAGGAGCAGGGCATCCGGGTGGGGCCCGGGCGCGGCTCGGGCCCGGGCTCGATGGTCGCCTACGCCATGCGCATCACCGACCTCAACCCCCTCCAGCACGGGCTGATCTTCGAGCGGTTCCTCAACCCGGACCGTGTCTCGATGCCGGACTTCGACGTCGACTTCGACGAGCGCCGGCGCGGCGAGGTCCTCGACTACGTGACGAAGAAGTACGGCGACGACCGCGTCGCCCAGGTCGTCACCTACGGCACGATCAAGGCGAAGCAGGCGCTGAAGGATTCCTCGCGCGTGCTCGGCTATCCCTTCGCGATGGGCGAGAAGCTGTCCAAGGCGATGCCGCCGACGGTGATGGGCAAGGACGTCACCGTCAAGGGGATGTTCGACCCGAAGGACGGCCGCTACGCCGAGGCGGAGGAGTTCCGGCAGCTGCACGGCACGGACCCCGACGCACAGAAGGTCGTGGACCTGGCCCAGGGCCTCGAAGGGCTGAAGCGGCAGTGGGGGGTCCACGCCTGCGCGGTCATCATGTCCTCCGCCCCGCTGATCGACATCATCCCGATCATGCGCCGCCCGCAGGACGGTGCCGTCATCACGCAGTTCGACTACCCGACCGCCGAGGGCCTCGGGCTGCTGAAGATGGACTTCCTCGGCCTGCGCAACCTCACCGTCATCGGGGACGCGCTGCGCAACATGGAGCGCAACGGCAAGGAGCAGGTCGACCTCGAGAAGCTCGACCTGGAGGACCGCCCGTCCTACGAGCTGCTCGCCCGCGGTGACAGCCTCGGCGTGTTCCAGCTGGACGGGAGCGGCATGCGGACGCTCATGCGTCTCATGCGGCCGGACAACTTCGAGGACATCTCGGCGCTCATCGCGCTGTACCGACCGGGGCCGATGGGTGCGGACTCGCACACGAACTACGCGCTGCGCAAGATCGGTCGGCAGGAGATCACGCCGATCCATCCCGAGCTCGCCGAGCCGCTCGAGGAGATTCTCGGCACGACCTACGGCCTGATCATCTATCAGGAGCAGGTCATGGCCATCGCGCAACGGGTCGCCGGGTTCACGCTCGGACAGGCCGACTTGCTGCGCCGCGCCATGGGCAAGAAGAAGAAGGCGGAGTTGGACAAGCAGTACGTCGGCTTCGAGGCGGGCATGCTGGAGAACGGCTACTCCAAGGACGCCGTGAAGACCCTCTGGGACATCCTGCTGCCGTTCTCCGACTACGCCTTCAACAAGGCGCACTCGGCGGCCTACGGCCTCGTCGCGTACTGGACGGCCTACCTCAAGGCGAACCACCCGACCGAGTACATGGCCGCCCTGCTCACCTCCACCCAGGACAACAAGGACCGGCTCGGGCTCTACCTCGGCGAGTGCCGGCACATGGACATCACGGTCCTGCCGCCGGACGTCAACACCTCGGCGGCGGATTTCACCCCCGTGGGCACGGACATCCGGTTCGGTCTTGCCGCCATCCGCAACGTCGGCGCCCACGTGGTCCAGGCGATCATCCAGGCCCGCGAGGACAAGGGCGAGTTCACCTCGTTCACGGACTTCCTCGACAAGGTGCCGGCGGTCGTGTGCAACAAGCGGACGATCGAGTCCCTGATCAAGGCGGGTGCCTTCGACTCGCTCGGGCACAACCGCAGGGCGCTGGTGTCCCGCCACGAGGAGGCGATCGACGCCGTCGTGGACGTCAAGCGCAACGAGGCCGTGGGGCAGTTCGACCTCTTCGCGGGCCTCGACGGTGAGGACGGCGCGCCGGGCGGGTTCGCCGTCGAGATCCCGGACATCCCCGAGTGGGACAAGAAGCAGAAGCTCGCGTTCGAGCGGCAGATGCTCGGCCTATACGTCTCGGACCACCCCCTCGCGGGCATCGAGCACGTCCTCGACCGCGTCGCCGACACCCAGATCGCGACCCTGCTCGAGGACAGCACCACGCCCGACGGCGCCAACGTGCACGTGGCGGGACTGATCACCTCCCTGCAACGCAAGATGACGAAGAACGGCAACCCGTGGGCCATCGCCACGGTGGAGGACCTGACGGGCTCCCTCGAGGTGCTGTTCTTCCCGCAGACGTACACCACGGTCTCCACGGCGCTGGCCGAGGACACGATCGTCACTGTGCGCGGCCGGCTCAACCGCCGTGACGACGTGCCGACGATCTACGCGCAGGAGATGACCCTGCCGGACGTC
This sequence comes from Georgenia halophila, assembly GCF_039541595.1. Classification (NCBI taxonomy): domain Bacteria; kingdom Bacillati; phylum Actinomycetota; class Actinomycetes; order Allobogoriellales; family Allobogoriellaceae; genus Georgenia; species Georgenia halophila. The sequence continues at coordinate 226,080 of NZ_BAABGN010000008.1, forward strand.
TCGGAGGCCGAGAACGGCCCGGTCAGTGTGACGCTGCCAGAGAACCGTTGTACGGGCCCGGTGGTGGAGCAGCTGCGCGGCATCCTCGCCAACCACCCCGGTCCGGCCGAGGTGCGCCTGCAGCTGACCAAACCCGGTCGCGCCACGGTGATGCGGCTCGCCGACACGCTCCGTGTTCAGCCGACGTCGGCGCTGTACGGCGACCTCAAGGCCCTGCTCGGGCCGAACTGCCTCGTGAGCTGAGTGCCGCGCCGGCCGACCCGCTCAGCCGCGGTCCGGGGCGCGGGCGGCCAGCTCGTCGCGCTGGGCCGCCACGAACGCCGCGTCAACCGGGTCCCCGTGGCCGGGAACGACGGTGCGTGGCCGCATGGCTAGCAGGGTGTCGAGCGCGTGCGGCCAGCGGGCCGGGTCGGAGTCGGGCCCGATCGACGGCGGCGCCCCCTGCTCGACCAGGTCGCCGACGAACAGCACGCCGGCGTCCGGGACGTGGACCACGACGTCGTGGTCCGTGTGCCCGGGACCGGGGTGCGACAGCACCGCCATGCGATCGCCGAGATCCATCTCGACGGACGAGCTGAGCAGGCGATCGGGAAGGACGCCCCGGGCCGCCTGGAGCGCTTCGGCCGTCGCGGTGTCGCCCGCCTCCCGGTAGTGCGCCACCCATGCCGCACGATCACGCTCCGCGTCGCGGACGAGTGCCTCCCGGCACCGCTCGTGGGCCCAGACCGGGCACGGTGCGAACGCCGCCGTGCCGAAGTGGTGGTCGAAGTGCGCGTGCGTGAGCACGACGCTCCACGGCAGCGCGGTGACCTCCCGGACCGCGGCTGCGAGCTCCGCGCCGATGAGCTCGTCGCCTCCCGTGTCGACCACCAGGCAGGAGCGGGAGCCCACCACCACGCCAAGGGTCTGGTCGAGCTCCTCGTACCGGCGCGCGAGCACACCCGCGGCGAGCTCGACCCAGCGGCCCGTTCGGGTGTCCATGCAGCGACCCTAGGGCGCTAGCCGACGCGCGCCGATCGCCGGCCGGCGGGCGTCTCGACCTCCACCAGCATCCCCGTGCCGAGCTGGCGCCCGCGCCGGGTCTCCACCTCACCGTCCACGGTGACCTCGCCGTCGGCGATCAGCTCACGTGCCTGCGCACCGGACTCGGCCAGGTCGGCGAGCTTGAGGAACTGGCCGAGGCGGATGGTGCCCTCGGTCGGGATGGTGGGCACGTGGTCGCTCATGGACCGATCCTCCCAGGAACTGGCCGAGGTCGGCTTGCACCAGGACTGCTCGAGGTCGGCTTGCGTGCCGCCGTGGTATCCACAAGTGGTGCGCGGATGCCGGCCGGTCCACGTCCGGCGTGGCCGCTTCGAGTGATGTCGGTGGCTCGTACTAGTGTTCGATTCATGGCGGAGACGGCGGTGGTGACGGTGATGCAGGTGCGGGCCTTCCGCGCCCGTGTCGCGGAGCAGCCGTTGCCGGCCGAGCCGGCCGACCTGGTGGAGTTGATCGCTGAGCTCGAGGCGTTGAAGGCGAGTGCGTGCGCACGACAGGCCGAGGCTGCCGTCGAGGTCGACCGGGCGCGTCGGGCCGAACGGGCGGAGCGGGGCGTACCCGCCGCCCGCCGCGGCCAGGGTGTGGCCTCCGAGATCGCCCTGGCTCGCCGTGAGTCCCCGCACCGTGGCCAGCAGCTGCTGGCGTTCGCCAAGACGTTGAGGTCCGAGCTGGCGCACACGGCGGCCCGCTTCCACGACGGTGAGCTGTCCGAGTGGCGGGCGATCCTCGTGGCGCGCGAGACCGCCTGCCTCGATGTCGGTGACCGGCGTGCCATCGATGAGGAGGTCTGCGGGGACGCCGCGAGACTGGACGGGCTGGGTACCCAGGCGCTGGTCGCGATGCTGAGGAAGGCTGCCGCGCAGCGCGATCCGGGCGCTGTTGTCGAGCGTGCGCGCCGGGCGGAGTCCGAACGTCGGGTGAGTGTTCGTCCGGCGCCCGACGCCATGTGCTACCTCACCGCGCTGGTGCCCACTGTTCAGGGCGTCGCGGCGTACGCGAGCCTGACCAAGGACGCCGAGCACCTGCACAACATCGAGGGCGATCCGCGCGGGAAGGGTCAGCTGATGGCCGACCTGCTGCACGCCCGGCTCACCGGGACCGAGCTACCCGCTGCCGAGGTCGAGGCGAGCGGTGAGATCTCGGTCTCGCCGCCCGCGGTGCCGCTCACCGTCAACATGACCATCTCCGACGTCGCACTGCTCGGCGGCGGGAGGGAGGCCGCCACGATCACGGCGAGAGGTGTGCCGGCACAGATCATCCCGGCGGAGATCGCCCGCCGTCTCGTCTCCGAGACCCTGAACGCCGGGACTCTCTCCGCCGAGACGAAAGCATGGATCCGGCTCCTGTACGCGGACCCCGCCGGCCGGCTGGTCGCCATGACCTCCAAGAGTCGCTACTTTCCGGCCGGGCTGGCCGACTTCCTCGCCCTGCGGGACCAGGGAATCTGCCGCACGCCCTACTGCGACGCCCCTGTCCGGCACATCGATCACGTCACTGCGGCCGCGGACGGCGGCCGGACCCAGGCGGACAGCGGCCAGGGTCTGTGCGAGGCGTGCAACCACGCCAAACAAGGGGCCGGCTGGCAGCAGCACGTCGATCCGGCGGCCCAGCGACATGCCGTCGCCACGCGGACGCCAACCGGCCACACCTTCACCTCGACGGCGCCACCCCCGCCCGGGGTGGCCCGCGGCGACCCGCTCGAGCGGTCCCACCGCGCGGCCTGAGCACCGGCCACGCGCCCGGCCCGACCTAGACTGGCGGACATGCTCACGCGCACGGACCTGCGGGGTCGTACTCTGACCAGTTCCGAGCTCGCCGCGACGCTGCCGCGGGCCGCGCTCGACGTCGAGGCAGCGCAGGAGCGCATCCGCCCGATCCTGGACGACGTCCGGGACCGCGGGGCCGCCGCCCTGCGCGACCTGGCCGAGCGGTTCGACGGCGTCCGGCCCGACCACGTCCGCGTTCCTGCGGAAGCGATCTCCGACGCCCTCGAGCACCTCGACCCCGAGGTGCGTGAGGCCCTGGAGGCCTCGATCGCCCACCTGCGGGCCGGGCACGGCGCCCAGCTGCCGCGCGAGACCAGTACCGAGATCGTGCCGGGGGGCGTCGTGCGCCAGCGGTGGGTACCCGTGCAGCGGGTCGGTCTCTACGCCCCGGGCGGCCTCGCCGTCTACCCCTCCAGCGTCGTGATGAACGCCGTCGCCGCGCAGGTCGCCGGCGTCGAGGAGCTGGCGATCGCCTCTCCGCCCCAGAAGGAGTTCGGCGGCCTGCCGCACCCCGTCATCCTCGCCGCCTGCGCGCTGCTCGGCGTGGCGGAGGTCTACGCCGTCGGCGGTGCCCAGGCCGTCGCCATGTTCGCCTACGGCGCGAAGGTGGAGGACGACGTCGATCGCGCCGACGCGGCCGCGGCCGGCACCGGCGGGGTGCTGTGCGAGCCCGTCGACGTCGTCACCGGCCCCGGCAACGTCTACGTCGCCGCCGCCAAGCGGGCCGTCATGGGCACGGTCGGGATCGACGCCGAGGCCGGCACCACGGAGATCGCCGTCCTCGCGGACACCACGGCGAACCCGGTGCACGTCGCCGTCGACCTCATGTCCCAGGCCGAGCACGACCCGGCCGCCGCCTCCGTGCTCATCACCGACTCGCCCCAGCTGGCCGACGCCGTCGACGCCGAGCTCGCCGCCCGCGTGCCCGCGACGAGGCACTCCGACCGGATGCGCACGGCGCTGACCGGGCCGCAGTCCGGGACCGTCCTGGTGGACGACGTGGACCACGGCGTCGCCGTCGCGAACGCCTACGGTGCCGAGCACCTCGAGATCCAGACCGACGACGCGTCCGGCGTGGCGGACCGGATCCGCAACGCGGGCGCCGTCTTCGTCGGCCCGTACTCGCCCGTGCCGCTCGGCGACTACCTGGCGGGCTCGAACCACGTGCTGCCCACCGGCGGCACCGCTCGCTTCGCCAGCGGACTGAACGTCACCGCCTACATCCGCAGCGTGCAGGTCGTCGAGTACGGCGAGACGGCGCTCAAGGAGCTCGCGGCGCCGCTGCGCGCCCTCGCCGTCTCCGAGGACCTGCCGGCACACGCCGAAGCAGTGGACGAACGGTTCTGATGCGCCGCATACCCCGCCCGCTGGCTCGCGCCCCGATCGGGATCTTCACCTCAGGGTTCGGCTGGGTCTTCCGGGGTCTGCTGGTGATGGTCGAGCACACCGGCCGCAAGTCGGGGCTGTCGCGCCACGTCGTCCTCGAGGTCATCGCCGCCGAGGTGGATGCCGTCGTCGTGGTCGCCGGCTACGGCGCCAAGGCCCAGTGGTTCCGCAACGTCCTCGCGGACCCGCGCGTACGGCTGTGGCACCGTCGGGCGCGCGGGGTGCCGGCGCGGGCGAGCCGGCTGCCGCCGCCCGAGGCGCGCGAGGTGTTCGAGCGGTACCGACGGGAGAAGCCGTCGCGGTTGCGGGCGCTGGGCAGGACGCTGGAGATCCCCGTGCTGCTCCGGCCGGGCCCGTTCCCCGAGGACATCGGGGAGACGCTGCCGCTCGTGCGGATCACGAGGACGCCCACCGAGCCGACGCGCACCTGACCGCTGCACTTGCTATTGACAAGTGCACTTGCCTTTCGCAAGTATGGTTCCTGCCCGCACAGAGCGGGGATCCGCGTCGAAGGAGACATCGTGAGCACCAAGATCTTCGTGAACCTGCCGACCACCGACCTCGAGAGGGCCAAGTCCTTCTTCACGGGTCTCGGGTGGGAGATCAACCCCAACTTCACCGACGACAACGCCGCCTGCGTCGTGATCGACGAGGACATCTACCTCATGATCCTCAAGCGCGAGTTCTTCGCGACGTTCACCGACAAGCCGATCGCCGACCCGAAGACCTCGCTCCAGGTCGAGACCGCTCTGAGCAGCGAGAGCCGGGAGACTGTCGACCGCATGCTCGAGAAGGCGCTCGCTGCCGGCGGCACCGAGCCGCGTCCGGTCCAGGACTACGGCTTCATGTACGCCCGCGACTTCGAAGACCCGGACGGCAACCTGTTCAGCGTGCTCTACATGGACCCGGTCGCCCAGGAGAAGGGGCCCGAGGCTTACGCGGCGGAGCAGGGAGCGTCCTAGGCGGGGCGGAGGGATGGCCGGGCGAAGCTACGGGCAGTACTGCGGTGTCGGCACGGCCCTCGAGCTGGTCGGCGAGCGGTGGGCGCTGCTCATCGTGCGCGACCTGCTCGTCGGGCCGCGCCGGTACGGCGACCTCAAGCGCGGCCTCGAGCGGATTCCCACCAACGTCCTCGCGGCACGGCTCAAGGAGCTGCAGGAGGGCGGCGTCGTGCGTCGCGTGCCGCTTCCGACCGCCCGCTCCGGCATCGTCTACGAGCTGACGCCCTTCGGTCGGGGCCTGGAGGACGTGATCCTCGCCCTCGGTCGCTGGGGCTTCACCGCCATGGGGGAGCCCGCCGAGGGGGACGTGGTCACCAGCGACTCGATGACGATGGCGTTCCGCACGTCCTTCGTGGCCGAGGCGGCCGCCGGCCTGCCCGACACCGTCTACGAGGCGCACGTCGGGGACGTCGTCCTCGCGCTCTCCGTGCGTGGCGGTGCCCTCGAGGTCGCTCCCGGACCGGCCGACCGGCCGGATCTCGTGCTGACGGCGGGGCCCGGCATCCGCCGGGTCATCTCTGGCGAGCTCTCCGCACCGGAGGCGCTCGAGCACGGGACGGTCCACGTCCTCGACGGCGACCCGGCGCTGCTCGAGCGGTTCGCGGCCACCTTCCACATCGACCCGGGGCCGGCTCCGGTGCGCCGGGATGATCTCGCCGCGTCGTGATTGCCGCCCGCCCCGTGGTCCGGGAGCACGGGACAACCGGGCGGGGGCGCGGGGGTACGGTCTTGAGCGCCACCACGCCGTCGACGGGAGAACCATGGCGCCGCACACTCCGGAGCTGGTCGAGCTCGAGGCCGGGGACCCGCGCTGGGAGCAGGCCCTGCCAGTTCTGCGCGAGCTCCGTCCGCACCTGACCGACGAGCTGCTCGACCAGGTCCTGCGCGAGGGGGCGCCGCAGGGACTGCGGTTCCTCGCCGCGTTCGAGTCCGGCCGCTGCGTCGGCGTGGCCGGCTGGCGCGTCCTGGCGACGACCAAGCCGGGCCGCAAGCTCTACGTGGATGACCTCGTGACGACGAACGAGAACCGGTCGGCGGGCGTCGGCACCGTGCTGCTGCGCGAGCTGGAGTCACGCGGACGCGCGGCCGGCTGCCCCGTCATCGAGCTCGACTCGGGTGTGCAGCGCCACGGTGCCCACCGCTTCTACCTGCGCGAGCGGATGCACATCTCCTCGCACCACTTCTCCAAGGAGCTCTGAGGCCGCTCGGTAGCCCGAGCCGCTCCCTCAGCGCTGCGCGAGCACGAACGGGTAGACCGCCGACGCCCCTGCCTGCCTGAGCAGCCGGGCGGCGACCGTCAGTGTCCATCCCGAGTCGGTGAGGTCGTCGACGAGGACGACGCTGCGTCCAGGTAGACCGGCGAGCGCAGCCTGGGAGATGTCCAGCCCCAGCCGGCGGTGCACGCCGGCCAGCCGCTGGGCGGAGTTGACGTCGTGCCGCCCGGGTGGCCGGTCCGGCTCCGGCGCCACCGCTGCCACGAGCGGCACCTGCAGGATGTGCGCCACACCACGGGCCAGGTGGTCCATCAGCTGCGGCCGGGTCGCGGAGGCGATCACGACGACTCCGTCGACGCCGGGGGAACCCTCGCCCGTGCGCAGCTCGCCCGCCCAGTCGCGCAGCACCTGCTCGACGGGCCGGCGCAGCACGGCGGGCAGCAGCCCATCCCGGCCGCCGCTCGCCTCCCGGTCGCCGTGCTCGCCGTCGTCGTCGGGCACGGCGACCTCGCCGGCAGCGCTCTGCCGCGGCTCGAGGAGCTCGCGCAGCGGCACGGACCAACCGAGCCCGTCCAGCCGCGCGACGGCGCGGCCGGGCAACGCGCGCTCGTCCTCCGCGATCTTCCCGCGCAGGTCCAGGCCGAGGGTGTCCAGGCCGGTGGGCCACTGGCGGCGCGGCGTGACCTCCACGCCCGGGCGCTCCAAGGCCTCGCGGACCTGGCTGACGGCGGCTTCGTCGACCGCCGTGTCGAGGTCCGTGCCGCCGCACAGGTCGCACCGCTCGCAGCGCCAGCCGTCCGTGAGGTCAGGGTCGTCCAGCTGCTCGCGGAGGTAGGCCATGCGGCAGGAGTCCGGCTCGAGCCCGATGTAGCGCAGCATCGCCTGCTGCTCCTCGATCCGGGCGGTCGCGACCCGGTCGTACCGCTCGCGGTCGTAGGCCCACGCCTCGCCCGTCGCCTCCCAGCCGCCGCGGACACGCCGGACGGCGCCGTCGACGTCGAGAACCTTGAGCATCGTCTCGAGCCGGTTCCGGCGCAGCTCCACCTGGGTCTCCAGGCGGGCGGTCGACATGGTGCCGCCCTCGGCCAGCGCCGCGAGGGTTTCGCGGACCGAGACCTCCGGCGGGAAGCCGAGCGAGCCGAAGTAGGCCCAGATGTCCTCGTCCTCGGCCCCGGGCAGGAGGATCACGTCGGCCCGGTCCACCGCACGGCCCGCTCTGCCCACCTGCTGGTAGTAGGCGATGGGGGAGGACGGCGCCCCGAGGTGGACGACGAACGCCAGGTCCGGCTTGTCGAAGCCCATGCCGAGCGCCGAGGTGGCGACCAGCGCCTTGACACGGTTCTCCTTCAGATCCGCCTCGAGCCGCTCGCGCTCCCCCGGATCGGTCTGGCCGGTGTAGGAGCTGACCGCGTGACCGGAGCTGCGCATCTGCTCGGCCACGGTCTCGGCGGCCGCCACGGTGAGGGTGTAGATGATGCCCGAGCCGCCCCAGCGCGGCAGCTGCTGACCCAGCCAGGCCACGCGCGCGGCCTGGTTCTCCAGCTGCACCACGGCGAGGTGCAGGGAGGGCCGGTCGAGGGAGCCGCGCAGCACGAGCACCCCGTCGGCCTCGGCTGAGACTCTGCGCACGCCGAGCTGCTCGGCGACGTCGGCGCTGACGCGCGAGTTCGCCGTCGCGGTGGTCGCCAGGACCGGGATGCCGTCCGGCAGCTCCGCGAGGAGCGTGCGGATCCTGCGGTAGTCGGGCCGGAAGTCGTGCCCCCAGTCGGAGATGCAGTGCGCCTCGTCGACGACCACCAGGCCGGCGCTGGCGGCCAGCTTCGGCAGCACCTCGTCACGGAAGGCCGGGTTGTTGAGGCGCTCGGGCGAGCACAGGAGCACGTCGACCTCGCCGGCGGCGATCGCGGCGTGCACCTCGTCCCACTCGGTGACGTTGGCCGAGTTGATGGTCACCGCGCGGATGCCGGCACGGGAGGCTGCCGAGATCTGGTCCCGCATGAGCGCGAGCAGCGGGCTGATGATGACCGTCGGTCCGGCCGGCGGGAAGTCTGCGGCCCCCGCGCGCAGCAACGCCGTCGCGACGAAGTACACGGCCGACTTGCCCCAGCCGGTGCGCTCGACCACCAGTGCGCGGCGCCGGCCCTCCACGAGTGCCTCGACGGCCGCCCACTGGTCCTCGCGCAGCGTGGCGTCCTCGCGCCCGACCAGGGCGCGCAGGGCTGTCTCGGCCCGCTCGCGCAGCGGCGCGGTGGTGTCCTGGGCGGTCACGTCGATCTCCTCATCGCCTCACGCTCTCACGCTCGCCCCGAGCCTCTCGCACGCCATCCACACGTGGGGACGGGGCGGGGCCGTGTGGATGCGGCGGCAGCTCGGCGACGCCCTGACCGGGCACCGCCGTGGGTCTCACGGCCTCGGGTCGACGGAGTGCGCCGGCTGCATCCCGTACGGGATGGCGTCGGACGGCACGATCTCCTTGCCGAACGGGACGACCGTCACGGGGATCATCTTCAGGTTCGCGATGGCCAGCGGGATGCCGACGATGGTGATCGCCTGCGCGATCGCGGTCACCACGTGCTCGACGGCGAGCCACACGCCGGCCACGAGGAACCAGATGACGTTGGCGAGCGCGGAGCCGGTACCGGCGGTCGGCTTGCGCACGACGGTCCGCCCGAACGGCCACAGCGCGTAGCTCGCCATCCGGAAGGAGGCGACACCGAACGGGATCGTGATGATGAAGATGCAGGCGAGGATTCCGAAGAGCACGTAGCCCAGCGCGAGCCACAGGCCGCCGAAGAGCAACCAGATGACGTTCAGCAACGCGCGCATCGCCCCAGCCTGGCACAACGAACGCTCGCTCGGGAGGTGCACGGCTGTCCTGGGTGCTTGTCACCCGGGTGATGATGGCCGTTGGCGGGATGCACTATCTTGATATCGAGATAAGCGCCGCATCACCACGACGACGTCGAGGGCGGGGGAGACGATGAGCACCACGTGGGACGCCGAGGTCTACGAACGCTTCGGTGTGTACCGGTCCCGGCCCGTGGCCGATCTGCTCGCCCGGGTTTGTGCCACCGACCCGCGGGTGGTGGTCGACCTCGGTTGCGGTTCCGGAGCCTCCACCCGCCCGCTCGCCGAGCGGTGGCCCGACGCCCGGGTCATCGGCGTCGACTCCTCCCCGGAGATGCTCGAGCGCGCCCGGGAGTCCGACAGCCGCATCGAGTGGGTCGAGGCAGACGTCCAGACCTGGGACATGCCCGGCGACGTCGACGTCATCGTCACCAACGCCGTCCTGCAGTGGGTGCCGGGCCACCTCGAGCTGCTGTCGCGGTGGGTCGGTGCCCTCGCCCGTGGCGGGTGGTTCGCCCTCCAGGTGCCGGGCAACGCCGACGCCCCGAGCCACGCCGTGATGCGTGAGCTCGTCGCCGCGATGCCCGAGGGTGCGGAGCTGCTGCCGTTGCTCCTCGGCAAGGCGGGCGTGGAAGATCCGGCCGGGTACGCGGCCGCGTTGCACGACGCGGGTTGCGAGGACATCGACGCGTGGGAGACCACCTACGTGCACCTCCTCGATCCCGAGGCTCGCCTGGAGAACCCGGTGCTCGAGTGGATGCGCGGCACCGGTCTGCGCCCGCTGCTCGGACAGCTCTCGCCCGAGCGTGAGGCCGCGTTCCTCGAGCGGTACGCCACCGCGGTCGCGGCCGCCTACCCGCGCAACCCGATGGGCGTGGCCATGCCGTTCCGGCGAGTCTTCGCCGTCGGACGACGGCGGAGCTGAACGGCCGTGGCAGGCACGCTCAGGGACCGGGCGACCGGCCTGCTCCGCGCCTGGCGCCCACCGGACCCCGGCCAGGCGTGGCTGCGCGAGCGGTACGTGCGCCATCTCGAGGCACACGAGGACGGCGCGTACCGCCACTGTGTGCCCGACCACCTGACGGCGTCCACGATCGTGCTCTCCCGCGACGGCGGCCACGTGCTGCTGACGCTGCACGCGAAGGCCCGGCGCTGGTTCCAGCTCGGCGGGCACGCGGAGACCGGCGACGCCTCGTTGCTCGACGCGGCCGCCCGCGAGGCGCGCGAGGAGTCCGGCCTGGAGCTGACGCTGGACCCGGTGCCGGTCCACCTCGACGAGCACGCGGTGCCGTTCTGCGGCGACCGCGGCGACGTGCACCACCTCGACGTGCGGTTCCTCGCCGTCGCGGACCGGGACGGTGCGCACGCGACCAGCGAGGAGTCGCTGGAGGTGGCCTGGTGGCCGGTCGACGCGCTCCCCGACCCCGAACCGGGCCTGGTCGAGCTGGTCCGGCTCGCGCGCGAGCGCCGAGCAGGCGCGACGCCCACGGACCAGGCGTGAGGTGTGCCTCATGAGATGCGGACGGGTCGCGGTCCGGCGCGGCCTAGACTCGTCGGAGTGAGCACCTCTGCCGAGATCTCGGGCGTCCGACTGCCTCTGCGCCCCGGCCTGGAAGGCCTCGAGCCGTACGGCGCGCCCCAGCTCGACGTCCCGGTGCGGCTCAACGTCAACGAGAACCCGCACCCGCCGTCGGACGCCGTCGTCGCCGACATCGCGGACGCCGTCGCGAAGGCGGCCCGCGGCCTGAACCGTTACCCGGACCGCGATTTCGACGAGCTGCGTGCCGAGCTGGCCGAGTATCTGCGGGTGGAGTCGGGCGTCACCGTCGCCGGCAAGCAGATCTGGGCCGCGAACGGCTCGAACGAGGTCATGCTGCACCTCCTGCTCGCCTACGGGGGACCGGGACGCGTCGTCCTGTCCTTCCCGCCGACGTACTCCATGTACCCGGAGTACGCCCGGGACACCCTGACCGAGTGGGTCACCGGTCGCCGCGAGGAGGACTTCACCCTCGACGCCGGCCACGCCGTGGCCCAGATCGCCGAGCACCGGCCGTCGGTCATCCTCCTCGCCAGCCCGAACAACCCCACCGGGACGGCCCTGTCGCTGGAGACCGTGGACGCCATCTGCGTCGCCGCTCGCGACGGCGGACCGGCCGGACCCGACGGCGAGCCGACGGCCGCCGTCGTGGTCGTCGACGAGGCCTACGGGGAGTTCCGGCGCGAGGGGACCCCTTCGGCACTCACCCTCCTCGAGCGTCACCCGCACCTCGCCGTCGCGCGCACGATGTCCAAGGCCTTCGGCATGGCCGGGCTCCGCCTCGGTTACCTCGCTGGTGACCCGCGGATCGTGAACCACCTGCGCGTCGTCCGCCTGCCGTACCACCTCTCCGCCGTCACCCAGGCCGCCGCGCTCGCCGCCCTGCGGCACCGCGGCGAGCTGATGACCCAGGTGGCCTCGCTGCGCGCCGAACGGGACGCGCTCGTCGCGTGGCTCCGCGAGCGGGGGCTGCGCGTGGCCGACTCGGACGCCAACTTCGTCCTCACCGGGGTTTTCCCGGACCGGCACCAGGTGTGGAATGGTCTGCTGGAACGCGGGGTGCTGGTACGCGAGGTCGGCCCGGACGGCTGGCTACGGGTGTCGGTGGGGACACCGCAGGAGATGGACGCCTTCAAGGCGGCCCTGGAGGAGGTGGCCGGAAAGTGAGCACTGGCAGGACCGCGCGCGTGGCCCGGACGACGTCGGAGTCGGACGTCGTCGTCGAGCTCGACCTCGACGGGTCGGGACGGACCGAGATCTCCACGACGGTGCCGTTCTACGACCACATGCTCACGGCCCTCGGCAAGCACGGACTCATCGACCTGACCGTGCGCGCCACCGGCGACACCGACATCGACGTCCACCACACGGTCGAGGACGTCGCCATCTGCATCGGGAAGGCGCTGCGCGAGGCCCTCGGCGACAAGAGCGGCATCGCCCGCTTCGGCGACGCGCTCGTGCCGCTCGACGAGGCCCTCGCGCAGGCCGTCGTCGACGTCTCGGGCCGGCCCTACCTGGTGCACACCGGCGAGCCCGCCGGCCAGGAGTACCACCTGATCGGCGGCCACTTCACCGGCTCCCTGACCCGGCACGTCCTCGAGTCGGTCGCGCACCACGCCGGGATCTGCCTGCACGTGCGGGTGCTCGCCGGCCGCGACCCGCACCACATCGTCGAGGCCCAGTTCAAGGCCCTCGCCCGGGCGCTGCGCGCCGCCGTCGCGCCCGACCGTCGCGTGGAGGGCGTCCCGTCCACCAAGGGGGCGCTGTGACCACGCCCGGCAACGAGCCACCCGACGACGAGCGCGGCGGCGACCAGCCGGATCGGCCGGTCGAGGAGAAGCCGCTGACCGAGGCGGACATCGAGCGGATGCTGCGCTCCCTCGACGACGTCCCCGTCGCCCGCGAGCCCTCGGACGACGAGGCCGAGGCCGGCGAGGCCGCTCCCGGGCATGCACCCGACGGTGACACGACCCCGACCGGGCGGCTGGCCCTGGTCCTGACACCCGTCGCCTCCGCGCCTGCCCTGGCCGGGCTGTGCTCGATCGCCGGGATCGACGTCGACGTGGTGCCGTCGTCCTCGGGCGCCGTCGCGGCGCTGGAGATCGTCCCGGAGAAAAAGCCGGCGAGCGACGACTGGGACATCTCCCAGCTGTTCGGCGGTGAGGACGGTGGCTTCCCGCCGGCCGCCGAGGACCTCGCGGCGAACCTCTCACGCCTCACCCGTGCCGGCGTCGTCCTGCTGGTCGGGGACCTGGCCACGGACGTCGGCATCGAGTCCGGGCTGTCCGGCCAGCTCAGCGCCCGCCGCTACACGGGCGGGGAGCCGGAGGAGGACGTGCCTGCGGGCCTGATCCTCGCCGGCGCGGACCAGGTGGTCGAGGACCTCATCCTCGGCCGGACCCGGCCGGGGTCCGTCAAGGGTCATCAGCGGTCGGGGTCCCTGCCACGGTGGAAGGCGGCGCGCCTGTTCGGCCGCGGACTGCGACGGAGGAAGCCATGAGCCCCAGGGTCGTCGTCCTCGACTACGGCTCGGGGAACGTCCGCAGCGCCGTCCGTGCCCTGGAACGGGTCGGCGCCGACGTCGAGCTCACCGCCGACCCGGATGCCGTCGCCGCCGCCGACGGGCTCGTCGTCCCCGGCGTCGGAGCCTTCAGCGCGGTCATGGAGGGTCTGCGGTCGGTGCGCGGCGACATGCTCGTCGAGCGGCGCCTCGCCGGCGGCCGCCCGGTGCTCGGCATCTGCGTCGGCCTGCAGGTCATGTTCACCGCCGGCGTCGAGAGCACGACGGACGGCGTCCGCACCCTCGGCCTGGACCAGTGGCCCGGCGAGGTCAAGCCCCTCGACGCCCCCGTCGTCCCGCACATGGGCTGGTCCCCGGTCCGGCCGCCGGAGGGCACCGTCCTGTTCGACGGCATCGCGGACGAGCGGTTCTACTTCGTCCACTCCTACGCCGTCCTCGACGACCCCGCCGCCGGCATGTCGCCGCAGTCGCGGCTCACCCCGCCGCGGGTGACCTGGGCGGAGCACGGCACCCCGTTCGTGGCCGCGGTGGAGAACGGCGCCCTGGCCGCCACCCAGTTCCACCCCGAGAAGTCGGGCGATGCGGGTTCCCAGCTGCTGCGCAACTGGGTCGCCGCGCTCGCCTGAGCCGTTCGGACAGCTTGCGACAGACCCCACCCGACTCGACTCGAAAGCAGGCCATGAACCCGCCGCTCCAGCTTCTTCCCGCCGTCGACGTCGTCGAGGGGCAGGCCGTCCGCCTGTTCCAGGGGGCGGCCGGTTCCGAGACCGCCTACGGCGACCCCGCCGAGGCCGCGGCGGCCTGGGTGGAGCAGGGGGCCGAGTGGATCCACCTCGTCGACCTGGACGCGGCGTTCGGCCGCGGCTCGAACCACGAGCTGCTCGCCCGGATCGTCGACGAGCTCGACGTCGCCGTCGAGCTCTCCGGCGGCATCCGCGACGACACCTCCCTCGAGCGTGCCCTGGACTCGGGCGCAGCCCGCGTCAACCTCGGCACCGCCGCGCTGGAGAATCCGGACTGGACCGCCCGGGCCATCGCCCGCCACGGTGACCGGATCGCCGTCGGCCTCGACGTGCGGGGCACCACCCTGGCCGCGCGGGGCTGGACCCGGGACGGCGGCGACCTGTGGGAGGTCCTGACGCGGCTCGACGGCGACGGCTGCGCGCGCTATGTCGTCACCGACGTCACCAAGGACGGCACGCTCCGCGGCCCCAACGTGGAGCTGCTCGACCGGGTGTGCGAGCGCACCGACGCCCCGGTGGTGGCCTCCGGCGGCATCGCCAACCTCAAGGACATCGCGACGCTTCGCGAGCTGACCGGCGCCGGTGTCGAGGGCGCGATCGTCGGCAAGGCCCTGTACACCGGCGCCTTCACGCTCACCGAGGCGCTCGACGTCGCGGGCAGGCCGTGACCTCGCACCGCCCCGAGAGTGCCGGCACCGACTCCGCCGGCCGGCCGTGGGCGGGCCGCGACCTCAAGCCGAACCCGTTCGCGGGCGACGACGGCAGCGTGCAGCCCGCCATGGCCGACGCGCTGGCCGTGCCGGGGCCGGCCGAGCGCGTGGTCGCCGTGGTCGAGGCGCTGCGCAGCACACGCGTGATCGTGCCGGTGGTGGCGCACGAGCACCCGGGCACCGACGCCGACGGACGCGTCACCGAGCACGCGGCGGACCGGTTCCGCTCCGGCGACCGGTCGGGCGACGCCATGGCCTCCGCCGCCATGGTCTCCGTCCGCACACCCGACGGACGCGCCGCCGTGCCCGTCTTCTCCTCGGTGCCGGCCATGACCACGTGGGACCCCTCCGCGCGGCCGGTGCCGGTCGAGGCGACGCGGGCCGCGCTCTCGGCGGTGCAGGAGGCCGACTCGCTTCTGATCCTCGACCCCGGCAACGAGCCGGCCGTCCTCGTGCCGCGCCCCGCCGTGTGGGCGCTGGCGAAGCAGGAGCCGTGGACGCCGTCCTGGACCGACCCCGAGCTGCCCGACGCCGCGGTCGAGGCCCTGCGCGGCATCACCCAGCTCGTCGGGGTCCGGCTCGAGCGCGGCGAGAAGGCCGAGCTGCGGGTCGTGCTCGCTATCAAGGCCGGCCTCGACGCGGAGACGCTGCAGGACGTCCTCTCGCGCGCCTCCCGCGCCCTCGGTGAGCAGCCGCTGCTGCGCGAGCGGGTCGACTCCCTCGAGCTGGCGCCCACCCAGGTGGCCTGAGGCGGAACCTGCCAGACTCGGTCCCATGACCAGCACGAGCAGCCACGGACGTGACTTCCTCTCGGCGTACGAGCACGGGTTCGCCCGCGTCGCCGCGTGCACCGTCCCCGTGGCCATCGGGGACCCCGCCGAGAACGCCCGCGCCGTCCTCGCCGAGGCGCGCGCCTGCCACGACGAGACCGTCGCCGTCGCGCTGTTCCCGGAGCTGTGCCTCTCGGGCTACAGCATCGACGACCTCTTCCTCCAGGATCCCGTGCTCGACGGCGTCGAGGCGGCGGTCGAGGAGATCGCCCGGGCCTCCGCCGACCTGCTGCCCGTGCTCGTCGTCGGCGCTCCGCTGCGTCACCGCAACCGGCTGTACAACACCGCCGTCGTCATCCACCGCGGCGAGGTGCTCGGGGTGGCGCCGAAGTCGCTGCTGCCCACGTACCGCGAGTTCTACGAACGCCGGCACTTCGCCCCGGGCGACGACCAGCGCGGGGAGACGGTCACGGTGGCGGGCCGGCAGGTCCCGTTCGGCCCGGACCTGCTCTTCGCGGCCGAGGACGTGCGCGGGCTGGTGCTGCACGTCGAGGTCTGCGAGGACATGTTCGTGCCGATCCCGCCGAGCGCCGAGGCGGCGCTCGCCGGCGCCACCGTCCTCGCCAATCTCTCGGGCAGCCCGATCACGATCGGGCGCGCGGAGGACCGGCACCTGCTCTGCCGTTCGGCGTCCTCCCGCTGCCTGGCCGCCTACCTCTACTCGGCGGCAGGAACGGGGGAGTCCAGCAACGACCTGTCCTGGGACGGGCAGACCATGGTCTACGAGAACGGCGTCCTGCTGGCCGAGACCGAGCGGTTCCCGGACGGGCCGCGCCGCTCGGTGGCCGACGTCGACGTCGACCTGCTCCGCCAGGAGCGCCTCCGCATGGGGACCTTCGACGACAACCGCCGCACCCACGAGACCCGGACCGGTGGCTTCCGCACCGTGACCTTCCGCCTCGACGCTCCCCGCGCCGACGTCGGGCTGCGCCGCCACGTCGACCGGTTCCCGTTCGTCCCTGACGACGCCGACCGGCTCGCCCAGGACTGCTACGAGGCCTTCAACATCCAGGTCAGCGCGCTCGAGCGGCGGATGGCCTCGATTGGCGCGCCGAAGCTGGTCATCGGTGTCTCAGGTGGCCTGGACTCCACCCACGCCCTGCTGGTGGCCGCCCGCGCCATGGACCGCCTCGGCCGGCCGCGCGCCGACATCCTCGGCTTCACGCTGCCCGCCTTCGCGACCTCGGAGCACACGAAGGCCAACGCGCACGCCCTGGGCCAGGCCCTCGGGATCTCGTTCGAGGAGATCGACATCACACCCGCCGCACGGGAGATGCTCGAGAAGATCGGCCACCCCTTCGCCGGTGGCGAGCCGGTCTACGACGTCACCTTCGAGAACGTCCAGGCGGGCCTGCGCACCGACTACCTGTTCCGCCTCGCCAACGACCGCGGCGGCATCGTCGTCGGCACCGGCGATCTGTCCGAGATGGCGCTCGGCTGGTGCACGTACGGCGTGGGGGACCAGATGTCCCACTACGCGGTCAACACCGGCGTCCCGAAGACGCTCATCCAGCACCTCGTGCGGTGGGTCATCGCCTCCGGCGAGGTCGAGGAACGGGCCGTCGAGGTGCTGCAGTCCGTCCTCGACACCCGCATCACCCCCGAGCTGGTCCCCGCGGGGGAGGACGAGGAGGTACAGAGCACCGAGGACGCCATCGGCCCGTACTCGCTGCACGACTTCACGCTGTTCCATGTGCTGCGGTACGGGTTCCGGCCGAGCAAGATTGCTTTCCTGGCCCACCACGCCTGGCACGACCCGGACGCCGGCACGTGGCCGCCCGGGTTCCCGGACGACGGCCGGTACGGCTATGACCTTTCCGAGGTCCGCCGGTGGATGCTCGTGTTCCTGCGGCGGTTCTTCGGATTCAGCCAGTTCAAGCGCTCGGCGCTGCCGAACGGTCCGAAGGTCATGGCCGGCGGAGCGCTCTCGCCACGCGGTGAGTGGCGCGCGCCGTCGGACGGCACCGCGCGGGCCTGGGTCGCCGAACTGGAGGCCGCCCTGCCGCCAGCGGGCGACCAGGACCGGTACCGGTAGCCGCCGCCCGGCCGTCGTCCACCGGATGGACCTGTGCGCGGGACCACGGCGCCGGCCTCTCGGCCATGGTGGTTCGCGTGGTAGTCTGGTGGATCGACCGGCCAGGGTTCGCGCCCTGGCACGCAAGCGGAGATTCTCCCACCTGGGTCTCGCACCGCCGAACGGCGGGAAGAGGCCGGGTTCAGGTCACCGAGGGCCCCGCCCTCGGCGTGGCGGTTGGTGGCGCGTACGCGTCGCCGGACCGGCACAGACCTCGAGGCCTCCGCGTGCGACCGCACGACGGAGGCCTTCTTCGTCCCCGCGGTGGCCGAGGAGACGACGAAGAGGAGCACAGCATCAGCGAACCCCGCATCAACGAGCGGATCCGCGTGCCGGAGGTCCGGCTCGTCGGCCCCGGTGGTGAGCAGGTCGGCGTGGTCCGGGTGGAGGACGCCCTACGCCTGGCGCAGGAGGCGGACCTCGACCTGGTGGAGGTCGCGCCGGACGCCCGCCCGCCGGTGGCCAAGCTCATGGACTTCGGCAAGTTCAAGTACGAGTCCGCGATGAAGGCCCGTGACGCCCGGCGCAACCAGGCGAACACGGTCCTCAAGGAGATCCGGTTCCGCCTGAAGATCGACCCGCACGACTACGCGACCAAGAAGGGTCACGTCGAGCGGTTCCTCAAGGGTGGCGACAAGGTCAAGGTCATGATCATGTTCCGCGGTCGCGAGCAGTCTCGCCCCGAGATGGGCATGCGGCTGCTGCAGCGCCTCGCGGAGGACGTCTCCGAGCTCGGCTCGGTCGAGTCCTCGCCGCGGCTGGACGGCCGGAACATGACGATGGTCATCGGTCCGCACAAGAAGAAGGCCGAGGCCAAGAGCGAGCAGCGCCGCAAGCGGGACGAGGAGCGATCCGCGAAGAAGGCCGACAAGAACGTGCCGGACGAGAGCGTTCCGGACGAGGCTAGGGCCTGACCGGCCCAGCCCGTAGCGGGAGGGTCGGGAATCGACCCGTCACACGTCCCGGGACGAGCCCCCGGGAGGAACACAGGTGCGCCGAGAGGCGTGCCGGAGGGACGAAAATGCCGAAGAACAAGACGCACTCCGGTGCCAAGAAGCGCTTCAAGGTCACCGGCAGCGGAAAGCTCCGCCGCGAGCAGACCAACGCGCGCCACTACCTCGAGCACAAGTCGAGCCGACGTACCCGTCGCCTCGCGCAGGACCAGGACGTCGCGCCGGCCGACGTGAAGCAGGTCAAGAAGCTGCTCGGCAAGTAACACCGCCCTACTTAGAAGGAGACTGACGTGGCACGCGTCAAGCGGGCGGTCAACGCCCATAAGAAGCGCCGCACCACCCTCGAGCGCGCCGCCGGATACCGGGGCCAGCGTTCGCGGCTGTACCGCAAGGCCAAGGAGCAGGTGACCCACTCGTTCACCTACGCCTACCGGGACCGTCGCGCCCGCAAGGGTGACTTCCGCCGGCTCTGGATCCAGCGCATCAACGCCGCGGTCCGCGCCGAGGGGATGACCTACAACCGTTTCATCCAGGGCCTCAAGGCCGCTGACGTCGAGGTCGACCGTCGCATGCTCGCCGAGCTGGCCGTCAACGACCCCGAGGCGTTCAACGCCCTGGTAGTCGTCGCCAAGGACGCCCTGCCGACGGACGTCAACGCCAAGGCCGCCTGAACCTCGCGCCCGACACGAGCGCGCCCGGAGACATGCTGACCAACACCCGCGCCGAGCGGGTCAGACGGGTCGGTCGACTCTCCGGGCGCTCGTCGCGTCTGCGGCACCGCCAGTTCCTGGTCGAGGGGCCGCAGGGTGTTCGCGAGGCCGTGCGGCACGCCTCGCCCCAGGTCCGTGACATCTACCTGACGGACGACGCGGCGGTCCGGCACCCGGAGATCGTCGAGGCCGCACGGGGTTCCGGGCTGCACGTCCACGAGGCCAGCCCCGAGGTACTGGACGCCATGAGCCAGGACGCCCAGGGCGTCCTCGCGGTCCTGGAGCTGCCGATGACGGAGCCGTCCCCGGCAGACCTGCGCGCCCTGCGCGGCGGCGCCGGCCCTCGGCTGGTCGCGGTGCTCGCCCGGGTCACCGACCCGGGCAACGCCGGCACCGTGATCCGCGCGGCCGACGCGGCCGGGGCGGACGCGATCGTCCTCGCCGACGGCAGCGTCGAGGTGACCAACCCCAAGGTCGTGCGCGCCACGGCCGGCTCGTTGTTCCATCTACCGGTGATCACCGGCGTCGACCTGGCCGACGCCATCGACACCCTGCGAGGCTGCGGCTCGGCCGTGCTGGCCGCCGACGGCGCAGGGGAGTGGGACCTCGACGACCTGCTCGACCGGGCCGTGCTCGCCGGCCTGCCCGGCCTGGACGGTGCCCCCGACGATCTGTCCGCCACCTCGCTGGTCGCTCCGGACCTGACCGCACCTGTCGCCTGGGTCTTCGGGAACGAGGCTCACGGTCTCTCCGGGGACCAGCTCGCGCTGTGCGACGCCGGGGTCCGTGTGCCGATCCACGGCCATGCCGAGTCCCTCAACCTCGCCACCGCGGCCGCTGTCTGCCTGTACGCCTCGGCGAGGGCGCAGCGGGCATGAGCGCAGCCGTCCGGCTCGAGGCCGGCCCCTCCGACGTTGCCGCACTGGTGGAGCGCGTCCGCGTGCTCATCGACCGGGCTGCCCTGCCCGGACGGCCGGGCAGGGCGCTCGTCGGCATCGCCGGCGCGCCGGGAGCGGGCAAGTCCACCCTCACGGAGGTGCTCTCCGGGGCGCTGGAGCGGGCGGGCCTGCCGACCGCCGTCGTCGGCATGGACGGTTACCACCTCGCTCAGTCCGAGCTGGAGCGGCTCGGCCGTGCCGACCGCAAGGGCGCCCCGGACACCTTCGACGCCGAGGGCTACGTCGGCCTCGTGCGCCGTATTCGGGTCCAGCGACCGGACTCGCCGATGGTCTACGCACCGCGGTTCGACCGCCACCTGGAGGAGCCGATCGCCGGCGCGGTCCCCGTCCCGGCCGGCGTCCCGGTCGTGCTCACCGAGGGCAACTACCTTCTCCTCGACGCCGAGCCCTGGCACCGGCTCACCGGTCTGCTCGACGAGTGCTGGTACCTCGAGGTCGACGACGGCCCGCGCCGCGAACGACTCGTCGCCCGGCACGTCGCGCACGGCCGCACCCCCGACGCAGCCGCCGCGTGGGAAGCCGGCTCCGACCAGCGCAACGCAGAGGTCGTCGCCGCCTCGAGCGAACGCGCCGACGTCGTCGTCGGCTGGCGCGAGAGCTAGCGCCCTCGCGCGCCCCTGGTCCCTTCAGATGGTCTGACGTTGTCCGAGGCGGAGCTCGCCTACGTCTCCAGCCCCGACGTGAATGTCGTGCGCAGGATCTCGGCTGCGACATCGTGGTCCTGAAAGGCCGCGACCGAGCAGACGACGGAGCCCGAGCCGAGGAGACGCCACCAGGAGCCCTCGACGGCGAGGACCTGGACCGTGCCCCGGACCGCACCGGGGGAGACGCGACAGGCGCGCGCCACCTCTTCGGCGACGTCGCGGGTCTGTTCCCACCAGCCTTCGCGCTGGTTGGGCGCGCGGACCCTTCCGGCCCATGTCCGTGCCTCGGGATGGAGGGCGACGACGGCCTTGCGTAGCTCCGGCCAGTCGGTCATCGCCTCGAAGTCCGGCGGCTCGCCGAGACGGCGTACCCGTTCGGCGTGCGACTCCCTCGCGAAGGCGAGGAACTCCTCGGTCGAGGAGGGGCGGACGCCGGGCTCGTGGAACTGGGCCTCGAGCTCCAGCACCGCCCGCCACCACGGAAGCCACTGGGCGGCAGCACGGCCCCGTTCCCCGGTGGACAGCAGCTCCGACCGGTCCGGCACGCCGTCGAGGGCGCGTGGGGGCGAGAGGTCACCGCTGGTGCAGAGGCGGAGGGCGTCCCGGACGTACAGGGCCTCGTGCGGCGTGCCGTCGCTGCTGATGCTCAGCAGCCAGGACTCGGTTCCCGACCGTTGCATCCGGACTCCTCGCTCTCGGATCGGCGGGTCCGGGTGATCGTCCCAGGTCACTGCGTGCGCGTCGAGGGTCTGACCTGCGGGAATACTTCTCGTGCCCAGCACCTTGCAGGCGGCATGGACCACAACCAGCAGATCATCGACACGTTCCGCTCCAGCGCCGGCGAGGTCAACGAGCCCATGCAGTTCGGCAAGGCCCTCGTCCTCGTGCACGTACCGAAGAAGGACGGCAGCGAACGGGTCGTGCCGCTGGTGTCGGTGCGCCAGGACGGTGCCCGGCACGTCGCCGGGACCGCCGGCGGGTCGCCCAAGCATCCCGCCTGGGTCTTCGGCCTGCGGCGGGCGGAGAACGTGGACATCGAGGTGCCGGGCGAACCCGTCGAGCGGCTCACGGTGGGTGTCACCGAGCTGACGGGCACCGACCGCGACGTGGTCTGGGAGCGCTTCAAGGAGTTCTCGAGCGGGTTCGCCGAGTACGAGAAGACGGCCGAGGACCGCGTCTTCCCGGTCTTCCGCCTCGACCCCTGACGAGCGGCTGACGTGACCACCGTCCTGGTTATCGGCGCCGGCCGGGTGCTGGGCCGACAGATCTGCGCCGAGTGACCCGGGTTCCCACGGGTTGAGAAGAACCGGTGCCCCTATTTACGGCATGCGTGCGTCACGTTATATGGTGAGGCAATGCTTACCTCACAGGTGCGGGTGACGCCGGATCCCGGGACCGCCGTCGTCAAGGATGACCGCCCCGCGTACCGGCCCTTCGCCGTGACCGTCGCCCGGGTGCAGCAGCTCAGCCCCAGCTTCGTCCGGGTCACCTTCACCGGCGAGGACCTGCGGTGGTTCGGCACCGACCGCCTCGACCAGCGGGTCAAGCTCGTGCTGCCGCGCGAGAGTGACGGATACCTCTGCGACGTCGGCGCCAAG
This sequence comes from Georgenia halophila, assembly GCF_039541595.1. Classification (NCBI taxonomy): domain Bacteria; kingdom Bacillati; phylum Actinomycetota; class Actinomycetes; order Allobogoriellales; family Allobogoriellaceae; genus Georgenia; species Georgenia halophila. The sequence goes on from NZ_BAABGN010000008.1 coordinate 248,614, forward strand.
GACGAGCAGACCATCCTCGACGGCACCTGGTACCACCAGTGGCGCGAGCTGCCCGACGATGTGCGCCCGCCTTTCCGGACCTACACCGTGCGCTACGTGCGTCCGGAGCTCGCCGAGGTCGACATCGACCTGGTCGTTCACGGAGACGCCGGGCCCGCCTCCCGCTGGGTCGGCTCGGCCGCGCCCGGCCACGAGGCCGTCCTCGTCGGCCCGGACGCGCGTTCCAAGGACTCGACGGTCGGCATCGACTGGTCCCCGGGCACCGCCACCGAGCTGCTGCTCGCCGGTGACGAGACCGCCGTGCCGGCCATCACGTCCATCCTCGAGACACTGCCCGCCGACCGGACCGCGCGGGCGTTCGTCGAGGTGCCGGACAGTGCCGACTTCCTCGACGTCGACCTCCCCGAGCACGCCACCATCACCTGGCTGCCCCGCGGGGACCGTCCGCACGGCGAGCTCCTGGTCCCCACGGTGCGTGACTGGATCTCCGGGAACGCCGCCATGGTGGGCAACGCGTTCGGCACCGGTGTCCAGGAGCTCGAGGACGTCGACATCGACTCCGAGATCCTCTGGGACTCCCCGGTCGTGCGGGTCCTGCCGCACGACATGTGCGGCCGCGGCGGTGAACGCTGCGGCAGCGACTTCTACGCCTGGTTCGCCGGTGAGGCAGGCACCATCCGGACGCTCCGGCGCCTCCTCGTCTCCGAGGTCGGTGTCTGCCGGCGTCGGGTTGCGTTCATGGGCTACTGGCGCATCGGACGCGCCGAAGCCTCCTAGCCACCGTCGATGACCGCCGTCCAGGAACCAGCGGCGGCGGCACGACTCGCCGCCACCGGAAGCCCCCTCGCCCGCCGCAGGTCTCTCGGCCTCCTGGCCTGCCTCGCGGTGCTGGCCGCCGTGCTGCTCGCCTCCCTCGCCCTCGGCGCCCGGGACATCGCGGCAGCGGACGTGCTCGCGGCGATAACGGACAGGCAGGTCGGCAACACCGACCACGACGTGATCTGGGACCAGCGCATGCCGCGCACCGTCGTCGGGCTCGCCGTCGGTGCCGCGCTCGGGCTGGCCGGCGCCGTGATGCAGGGCATCACCCGCAACCCGCTCGCGGACCCGGGCCTGCTCGGCGTCAACGCCGGCGGCGCGCTCGCCGTCGCGCTGGCGGTCACGGTGCTGGGCATCACCAGCCCGCTCGGATACATCTGGTTCGCGCTCGCGGGGGCCGCCATCGCCGCGGCGATCGTCTACGGCGTCGGCGCGATCGGCCGCGAGGGCGCCACACCGGTCAAGCTGGCCCTCGCCGGCACGGCGGTCACGGCGGGGGCCACGTCACTCATCACGCTGATGCTGCTGACCGACCGGACCACGCTGGACGCCTACCGCCGCTGGGCGGTCGGCTCCCTCGCCGGTCGCGGGACCGAGGCGCTGACGGACCTGGGGCTCTTCATCATCGTCGGCACCGTCCTCGCACTGCTCACCGGACGCACCCTCAACCTGCTCTCCCTGGGCGACGACGTCGCACGCGGCCTGGGCCAGAACCTGCCCCTGTCGCGGGTGATCACCGCGGTCGCCGTCGTCCTCCTCGCGGGGTCCGCGACTGCGATCGCCGGGCCCATCGTCTTCGTCGGCCTCGTCGTGCCGCACGTTGCACGGGCCCTGACCGGTCCGGACTACCGGGCGATCCTGCCGTTCTCGCTCGTCCTCGGTCCCGTCCTGCTGCTCGCCGCCGACGTCGTGGGTCGTCTGGTGGTCCAGCCCGGTGAGCTCGAGGCCGGCATCGTGGTCGCCGTCGTGGGCGCCCCGGTGCTCGTCGCCATCGTCCGCCGCGTCAAGCTCGCGGGGCTCTGATCGGATGACGACCACGCTCACCACCCCACCACCCGGCCGGGCCGCCACCACGGTGCCGCGCCCCGTGCGGCTGCGTCCTCCGCGCTCCCGCGTGCTCGTGGCGGTACTGAGCGTCCTGGTGCTCGTGCTGGCCTGGTCGGGTCTGACGACCGACACCGACATGAGCGCCGTCGAGGTGCTGCGCACGCTCGCCGGGCAGGGTGACGAGGAGTTCACGATCTTCCGCCTGCGCCTGCCCAGGGTCGCGCTCGGGGCCGCCGTCGGTGTCGCCTTCGGCCTGGCCGGCGCCATCTTCCAGAGCGTGCTGCGCAACCCCCTCGCCAGCCCGGACATCCTCGGCGTCAGCGGTGGGGCGTCGCTGGCCGCCGCCACCGCGATCCTCGTCGGCGGGCTCTCCGGCGCCGCCGTCTCCGCAGCGGCCCTGACCGGAGCGTTCGCCGCCGCGATCGCGATCTACGTGCTCGCCTGGCGGTCCGGTGTGAGCGGCTACCGGTTCGTGCTCGTCGGCGTCGGCGTCGCGTTCCTGGTCCAGTCCGGCCTGGCGTACCTGGTCTCGCGCGCCGACGTCAGCGACGTCCGCGACGCCCTGATCTGGATGGTCGGCAGCATCGGCACACCGCCATGGAGCGACGTCGCGACCCTGGCCGCCGCCCTGGCCGTGCTGCTGCCCGCCGTCTGGGCGGTGGCCGGACCGCTGCGGATCCTGCAGCTGGGTGACGACACCGCCGGTGGTCTGGGGGTGCGTCCGGAGATCGGTCGACTCCTGGCCCTCGCGCTCGCCGTCGCCCTCGCCGCGGCGGGCACGGCGTTCGCCGGACCCGTCGCGTTCGTCGCGTTCGTCTCCGCCCCGATCGCCAGGCGTCTCGCCCCGACGGCGGGCCTCGCCCTGGTCCCGAGCGCCCTGGTGGGCGTCGTCCTGGTGCTGGCCGCGGACCTGGTCGGGCAGTACCTGCTGCCGATGGCCGTGCCGGTCGGGATCGTCACCGGCGTCGTCGGGGCGCCGTACCTCCTGTGGCTCCTGGCCGCAGACAACCGCCGGGGGAAGTCAGCATGACGGAGAACGAACCCACGACGCGTGGCCCGGCGCCGGAGCAGGTGAGCGCGCGTCAGAGCGTGAGCCACGACGTGCGTGCCGAGGGCATCTGCCTCGCCTACGACCGGGACCTCGTCGTTCGCGACCTCGACCTCGAGATCCCGGACGGGCGGATCACCGCGATCGTCGGCGCCAACGGCTGCGGGAAGTCGACCCTCCTGCGGGCGCTCTCCCGGCTGATGAAGCCGCGATCCGGCGTCGTCCTCCTCGACGGCGAAGCCGTCCACTCCCGTCCCGCCAAGGAGGTCGCCAAGGTCATCGGCATCCTGCCGCAGCAGTCGACGGCGCCCGAGGGCATCACCGTGGCCGACCTCGTCGGCCGCGGGCGCTACCCGCACCAGGGCTGGTTCCGCCGTTGGACCTCCACGGACGACGCCGTCGTCCGGGCCGCCCTGGAGGCAACCGCCACGGCGGACCTTGCCGAGCGCCGCGTGGAGGAGCTCTCGGGCGGGCAGCGCCAGCGGGTCTGGATCGCGATGGCGCTCGCTCAGGACCCGGACGTGCTGCTGCTCGACGAGCCGACCACCTTCCTCGACGTCACGCACCAGATCGACGTGCTCGACCTGCTCCACGAACAGAACCGGCAGCGCAGCACGACCGTCGTCATGGTGCTCCACGACCTCAACATGGCGGCCCGCTACGCCGATCACCTCGTCGTCATGGCGCAGGGTCGGGTGCTGGACACCGGTGACCCGGCCGATGTGCTCACCGAGGACCTGGTGCGCGAGGCCTTCGGGCTGACGGCGCGCGTGGTGCCGGATCCGGTGACCGCCTCGCCGATGGTCGTGCCCGTCGGACGGTTCCACACCCCCGTGACTCCCGTGGGGCCAGTTGCCCCCACGCCCACCGATCCCATGACCGACGACCCCCGACCCACCTGGAGATCCGCGTGACCCCCATCCGACGTGCGGCCGCAGCCGCGACCGCCGCCACCATGCTCGCTCTCACCGCCTGCTCGGGCGGCGGGGACGACGGCGGAGCGACCGAGTCGACCGAGGACGCGGCCGGTGGCGGGTTCAGCCCCGTCACGATCGAGCACGCCTTCGGCGAGACAGAGATCCCCGAGGAGCCGCAGGACGTCGTGACCCTCGGCTGGGGGAGTACCGAGGCCGCGATCGCCCTGGGCGTGGTGCCGGTAGGCATCGAGAAGCAGACGTACGCAGTGGACGAGAACGGCCGGCTGCCGTGGGTGGCGGAGGCGCTCACCGAGTCCGCCGAGGAGCCGACGATGCTGCCGCCCGCCGTCGAGGAGCCGCCCTACCAGGAGATCGACGATCTCGATCCGGACGTCATCCTGGCACCGTACTCGGGGATCACCGAGGAGCAGTACCGGCTACTCAGCGAGATCGCTCCGACCGTGGCGTATCCGGAGGAGGCTTGGACGACGCCGTGGCGCGACGTCATCACCATCACCGGTCAGGCGCTCGGTCTGGCCGAGGAGTCCGAGACGCTCGTGAGCGACCTCGACGCCGAGGTCCAGCAGGCCGCCGACGCCCACCCCGAGATCCAAGGCAAGACCGTGGCTGCCGTCTGGGACGTCGGTGGCGTCTTCTACGTCTACAAGCCGCAGGACTCCCGGGTCGACTTCTTGCTCGACCTGGGACTGGAGTCCGCTCCCGCGGTCGAGGAGCTCGCCGCCGGTGGCGACACGTTCGTCTACGAGCTCAGCTACGAGGAGACCAGCCGGCTCGAGTCGGACATCCTCGTGAACTACGCCAGCACCGAGGAGGAGGTCCAGACCTTCCTCGACCAGTCGTACGCGCAAGCCATCCCGGCGGTGCAGGCAGGTGCGGTCGCCAACATCACCGGCGACCAGCTCATCGCCGCGATGTCCCCGCCGACGGCGCTGTCCATCACATGGGGACTCGAGGACTACGTCTCCGCGATCTCCGAGGCCGCAGCCAAGGTGGAGTGACCTGCCTTCCCCGCGATCACCGTCCCGCTCTCGCCAGGAGAGGATCAGCAGTCGCATCCTTGTCGGATGCGGCTCTATGTCTCTCTCCATCTGCCCGAGGACGTGAGCGAGCACCTCGACCTGGCGGTCCGCGCCGTCACCGACCAGGATCCGGCACCGCTGCCCGGGGCCGGCCGGCCCGCGCTGCGGTGGGTCCCGATGGGCGAGCGGCACATCACCCTGGCCTTCTTCGGCGAGGTTCCGGCCGGTGCGGTGGACGAGCTCACGAGTGACCTGCGGAGCGCCGTGGCCGCGTTCCCGCCGCTGCCGCTCCGGCTGCGGGGCGCGGGGGTCTTCTCCGGGCGGACGCTCTGGGTCGGCGTGCAGGAGCAGGAACCTCGCGGGCACAGCGAGTCGCGCAGCGAGCTCGTGCGGCTGATGGCGGACTGTGAGGGGGTTGGTCACCGAAACACCGCTACCGGCGGGCACGAGCCGGTGCCTCGCGACCGTCGCCGCGCGCACGTCACGCTCGCGCGCTCACGGGATCGGCGCGTCGGCGACCGCGAGCTCCGTCGTCGCGCTCGGGCGCTGTCCGTCTACAGCGGGCCTCCGTGGACCGCCGACTCGGCACACCTCATGCTCTCCGAGCTCGGGGCCGGCAGGAGCGGCACGGCGCTGCACACGCCGCTCGCGGAGGTCGTGCTCGGCGGTGAGTAGTCGGCCACCACCATGGCGCCCATCCGCGGGTGGCTCCCCGGGTGTGCCGATCGGCCCTACCGTCAACGGTGGCCGGCAGCTGTACGGCTCGTGGGAGGACATGGACCTCGACGTGTGGGGCCCACGGACGGGGAAGACGACCTCGCGGGCGATCGCGGCGATCCTCGAGGCGCCCGGCGCGGTGCTGATCACCTCGAACAAGCGCGATGTCGTCGACGCCACCCGTGGCCCGCGCGAGGCCGCGTCCGGGCGGGTGTGGGTCTTCGACCCTCAGGGCATCTGCGCCGAGGCGGCCGCGTGGTGGTGGAACCCGTTGAGCTACGTCACCGATGAGGTCAGGGCACAAAAGCTCGCGGAGCATTTCGCCGCCGGCTCCCGAGATCCCGGCGCCCGCACCGATGCCTACTTCGACCCAGCCGGCCAGGACCTCCTCGCGGGGATGCTCCTGGCCGCCGCGCTGGATCGGCGCCCGATCACCCAGGTCTACACCTGGCTGACCCGCCCGAGCGACGAGGAAGGGGTCGACATCCTTCGTGAGCACGGCTACGACCTGACCGCCGACCAAGTCGCCGGGGTCGTACTCGCGCCGGATAGGCAGCGCGGGGGCGTGTTCGGCACCGCGCACAGATGGCGTCCTGCCTGACCAACCGGCAGATCGCCCGCTGGGTGACCCCCGAAGGGCCGGCAGAGGCCCGGCCACAGCTCGACCCGGTCGAGCTGGTCCGCGACGGCGGCACCCTGTCAGCCTGTCCAAGGAAGGCCGGGGCACCGCCGGCCCGCTGGTGACCGCCCTGACGGTGGCGGTGGTCGAGGCAGCCGAGGACCTCGCCGTGCATTCCCCGGGCGGGCGGCTCGCCACACCGCTGCTCGGTGTGCTCGACGAAGCGGCCAACGTCTGCCGCTGGCGCGAGCTCCCCAACCTGTACAGCCACTACGGCTCGCGCGGCATCGTCCTGATGACGATCCTGCAGTCCTGGTCCCAGGGCGTAGACGTCTGGGGCGAGTCCGGCATGAAGAAGCTGTGGTCCGCCGCCAACATCAAGTGCTACGGCGGCGGGGTCAGCGAAGCCGCCTTCCTCGAGGACCTCTCCCGCATGGTCGGTGAGTACGACCGCGAATCCTCCTCGCTGTCCGTGGGCCGCGGGCACCGCACCGTCTCGCGTCAGCTCCAGCGCGAACGGATCCTCGACGTCGCCGACCTCGCCGCCATGCCCAAAGGCCGCGCCCTCGTCCTCGCATCGGGCTCGCGGCCGGCGCTGATCCGTACCCAGCCCTGGATGAGCGGCCCGCACGCCGACGCCGTGCGCGCCTCCATCACCGCGCACGACCCCCAAGGCGAACGCACCATCCGCGAAGCCGAGACCGAGGCACTGACGGTCTCCTCGTCGCTCGCGCAGGAGCCGGCATCATGACCACCACCGACGACTTGGCGGACGACTGGGGAGACGGCCCGGCCGACGACAGCGCGACCGGCAGCGCGTCTGGCACCGCGGCCGAGGACGCGCCGCAGCTCTATTACGGCTCCGTCGATGAGTTCGTGCGCGAATACCTGCGCTACCAGTACCGGCGCCGCATCGACGGCCAGCGCCGCGTCTGGGCCGCGCAGTGGTGGAAGTACGGCGAAGCCATCAGCCGCCTCGACGCCCTCTGGCGCGCCTGGGAACACCACCGCCTCGACCCAGCCACCGGCGCCAGCCTCTGGTGGCGAGACCACGCCGACCACCACATGCCCGCCCTCATGGACCCCGACGGCACCTTCCACGGCGTCAAAGACACCAACAACCGCGACGAGCCACTGCCGTACACCGAACCACCCGCCGGCCTCTTCCCCGACGAACGAGACACCCCGACATGAGCAACGATCGTGTACGCCTGTCCATCAGGACCGTTGGCGGGAGGCGCTGCTCGACGTCAAGGAGAGCCCCTACCTTGCCGGCCTCCGGTCGCGATCATGAGATCTCGTGACCGAAGCGGACCTGGCTTTCTAGTGGCTTTCGTGATGGAGTCGAGGTAGGTTGTCAGTATGAGAGGCGATGTCGAGACCACCCACGCCGATGCGACTCGGTTGGACATCCACGACCTGGTGCGTGTGCTGAACGAGAACGTCGGGACGACCGTCGTTCAGGCGATGACGGGCACGAAGGACCGGGGCCAGCCGGCGCGGTGGGCACGGCCCGACGGGCCAGAGCCACGGCTGCGGACGGTCAACCAACTCCGGCTTGGTTATCGGGTGTGGCACATGCTGGAACAGGCAGAAGGCCCCAACGTCGCGCTGGCGTGGCTCGTGGGGGCGAATCCGCGACTGGACGAGAACACTCCGGTCTCCGCGGTGCGTGAGCTCAGGAGCGCTGACGTCATGGGGGCCGCCCTGGCCTTTATCGATGGGTCGCCCGCGGCGTGAGTGCGCCGACCCAACCTCGAATCTGCCCCGAGACCGGGTTGTACCTGGTGCCCGCACGCGGCCAAGAGGGTTGGCGTGTGGCACTGGAGAAGTACACCCGTTCCGGAGGGATCCTCGCCGTGCGGATGAATGCGCACGTCGGCCCGCTTCCCGAGAACTCCGCAGACCGGCGCGGCCGCTTCGACACCATCGGCCGCACGGTCTACTTCGCCGAGCACGAGACGACCGCGTTCGCGGAGGTACTCCAGCCATTCCGAGCCAGGCGCATCGCTCTGCAGGCCGACGCCGACGCGGTCGGATTGTCTGTCGATGACTACGTCGAGCGAGTCCAGTCGGAGGCGACCAAGAACGGCATGGGACGGCCCTGGGCAATCAGCGCCGACTGGCAGATGAGCCGCTGCGTGCACCAGGTACGAATGCCCGCGACCAGTTGGTGGGTCCAGATCGACCACAAGGACACCCTGAACCGGCTCGGACTCGACCTCGCGGAACCACTGAAGAGGCTCGGCGTCCCCATGCTGACCCTGAGCGGCACCACGGGGGAGAACCGCGCGGTAACGACCCTCCTCGCCGAGCACGTACGCGGCCAGACCCTCTTCGACGGCTCCCGACCACTCGGCATCCAGTTCGTATCCAAGACTGGCTACGGGAACTGCTGGGCCTGGTGGGACCGCCGCGCGGACGACGGCCTGACCCCAGGCGAGAACGATCCAAAGACCCTCGAGGACTTCAACGTCGACAGGCCCGCGTTCCGCGCCGTCACCGACGACTGGGACCTCGAGATCCTCCAGGGCAGGCCGCGATACTGAGGGATTGGGCATCGCTTCACGTGTTCGGCATGTCACCCGATAGGCCATGACGCAGATCCGTCCCGGGAGGTTCTTCGGACCGCGACACTTGATCTCCACGAAGAGAACGGAGCGGAGTTATGGCGCCACGAATTCAGAGTTTGAGTGTTCAGAACCTGCGGTCAATCGGCGAGGACAGGGTGACGGTCGGTTTCCCCGATACCGGGACGCTAGTGCTGCTAGGCGAGAACAACGCGGGCAAGAGCAACGTCACGCGCGCGCTCGACATTCTCTTTGGTGACCTGTGGCCCGGCACCCGAAGACTCGATGACCACGACTTCCACGGTCGAGACAGTGACGGCATCGCCGTGGACATCGGCGCCGAGGTCTCGGGGATCGTGTGCCCCTACTGCCAGAGCGGCGAGGCGTCCTACTTCAGGTGGACATATGACACGCAGGAGATGGCGGAGGACGGCAATCCGGCCACGTACCGGTTTAGGTGCAGCAACCAGTTCTGCGGGAAGTCCTATGTGAGGCGCGAGATGCGCTCTGCCCTGTCGGCGGCGGTGCTCGACGCGGACCGGCGGCTCGACTACCAGCTGAGCTACGCGAGCAAGTACACGATGCTCTCCAAGCTCATGCACCGGTTCCACGAGCGACTGCTTGACAACCCTGGTCGTAAGGAGCAACTCGCCGCAATTTTCGCGGGCTTGCTCGAGGAGTTCAACGGGGTGCCCGAGTTCGCCGAGTTCAAGAGGCTGCTCGCGGAGACCGCCGAGGACTTCGGCCAGAATCTGCCCTACCGACTGGATGTCGACTTCAGCGCGTACGATCCGAGCAACTTCTTCCGATCGCTGCGGGTCCATCCCAAGCTTTCCGATGAGGCGCGGAACTTCGACGAGCTCGGTACTGGTCAATCGCAGGTGCTCGCCCTTGCTTTTGCCTACGCCTACGCGATGGCGTACGGCCGGTCCGAGGGAACCATCTTGGTGATCGACGAGCCTGAAGCGAACCTTCACCCGCTTGCGCAGCGTTGGCTAGCGACCCGGCTCAACGGTCTGACCGCGCCTGGTCTTCAGGTGGTTGTCACGACGCACTCGCCGCACTTCGTTGATCTAGCCCGGCCGGAGAGCCTGGCTATGGTGCGCAAGGACGCGGATGGCGCCACGAGGGTGGCCCAGCGGTCCCGCGAGGAGTTGAGGACAGCGCTCGTCGAGCGCGGCGCCGACCCAGACCGCACCACACCTGAAACCATCGGCCCCTTCTATGCGGCTGGCGCCACGACGGAGATCGTGAGCGGTCTGTTCGCGCGGCGGTGCGTGCTGGTCGAGGGGCCGACCGAGGCGTTCGCTCTGCCCGAGCTGCTTCGCGCGCGAGATCTCGACGTGCTGAGAGAGGGCGTCGCGGTCGTCTCGGTCGAGGGCATCGGGAACATCCCTAAGTGGCACAGGCTCTACACCGCGCTCGGCATCGACTGCTTCTGTGTATTCGACACCGACTCGAACAAGGTTGGGAAAGAGGCAACGGACCTGGTGACCAAGCGCCGCGATATCGCGGCCGCGCTCGGTCGTGAAGGTGACCCCGCCGAGCTGGCGACTCTCATCGGTGAGCCGCTATCCATCGGCCAGGGATACGCCACGTTGGACCCGAACTTCGAGGGCGCCATGAAGGCGCTATTCGGTGATCAGTGGGCAAAGCTCCACGAGGAGGCCGTGAGCTCCGTCGGCGAGTCGAAGCCGCTGCGAGCCCGATATGCAGCAGAGCGGTTGAAAGAGTCCGACTTCACCGGTGCCCCGGGTGAGCAGCTCGCCGCTCTGGTGCGCGCGATTCGTGGCGATGATGATCAGGTTCCGCCCGCCGATGCGCCCTGGAGCGGCCAAGACCCTTGGGAAGCGGCCGCAGACCCGTGGGCGAGCGACGAGCCGCCCTTCTGATGGAGTTGGATCGCGTGTTAGGGCGCACCGCTAGGTCCCGCCGTGAACACTGATCTCCCGACGCTCGAGGATTCCTGTCCAGCCGGCGCGGCGGTACTTGATGCGCAGGACGCGGTTGTTCAATCACCGTTGCGATCAGGTCGTCGCCCGGCGGTACGACAAAGCCCTGCCACCTGCCGCGCGACAGGATCAACTCGTAGTACAGCTGATCGTCATTCGGAATCAAGCCGACTCCAGCATCATGTTCCGCGTCGGCTGGTACCTCACGCCATACGAGCTTGTCGCCTTCCATCGTGTCGACGCCCTGCCACTTGACGGAGGTGAGCTTAACCGGCACCGGTGAGTCATTCCGGACTGTCCACTCGTCTGGACCCACCGACGTCCGTGTCAAGGCGGCGCCGCGAGGAAGCACTGCCCACAGGCCGACGCCGGTGACCGCGGAAGCCACAACGCCGAGAACGAAGTCATACAACACGACCTGAAATCTAGACCTTGACGAAACCGCACGTTCACCCGGCGGGCAAGCCTGAACGTCCCCACGCGACCGTTCCAGCCACCGACCGGCTACGGACGCTATCCGTCCGAAACGCCGATAGCAGCCGTTATGTCAACTTGCGTTGACATAACGCTTGTGAGTGGCCACTCCCGGACTTCCGTGTATCGTCATTTGGCTCGCTCTTGTGCGCCTGCCGCTCGGCTTCGAAGCGTCAGCGGGCCTCGCGTGCCTGCTGCTCGCGTGCACGAGCGGATCGCTCGCCAAGCTGGCCCGGCGCTGGTTCGCATGTGGCTGAGGGTTGGTCCTGGTGTCGTGCGCCATCAAGCGGAAGAAGTTCGCTCGGCGCGTGGATCGTTCCCATCTGGAATCTGCATCGTTCGGTGACCAGGCGCGCCGATGTCCGGGACCACACAAGCAGCGGGCGCTGCGTGCTGGGAGATAGCCCATCTGGCCTGATGACACCCGGGCGATCATCCGCCGCTGGGCCCGGCCCGCAGGCGCCGTCCTCGCAGGGTGGCGTACTCCTCGGCTCCCGCCTCTTCTCGACTGATCGGGCCGGCCCGCTGAACGCCTCCCCCTTGACAGCAGAGCGCGACTCGCGTTTCATTTAACATATCGGTTAAATGTGTGAGGGGTTTGGATGGCCGGCAGTGACCAGCTCAGCGCGGTGTTCTCAGCGCTCGCAGACCCGACTCGACGGACAATCCTCGTCGAGTTGGCCGAACACGACGCCACCGTCACCGAGCTCACCGCTCCCCTCCCCATCTCGATGCCGGCGGTGTCGCGACACCTGAAGGTGCTCGAGCGCGCCGCGCTCATCTCGCGGACACGGTCGGGCAAGTGGCGCGGGAGCCACCTCCAGGCCGCCCCACTGCGCGACGCGGCCGACTGGATCGATCGCTACCGGCGCTTCTGGGACTCCTCCCTCGACCGACTCGATGCCCACCTTGCCGCGGTGCAGGCCGCCGAACGCGCACCGGACCGGACGGCCAACGACCCCGAAGTCACCGACAACCAGGAGCTCTAATGGAAACCGAAACTCGGCAACTCGCTATCTCGCGCGTGTTCGACGCACCACGTGAGCTGGTCTACCGAGCCTTCACCGATCCGGACCACCTGGCGGAATGGTGGGGACCGATGGGCCACTCGCTGCCGCGAGAGGAGATCGACATCGACGTGCGTCCCGGCGGCTATCAGCGGTGGACGGAGGTCTCTGCTAACGACCCAGACCTTCGCATCCACATCGACATCAATCTCACAGACGTCACGGACGGCGAGCTGCTCGAGGGCGTCATGCACGTAACTGGCCAGCTGCAAGAGGACATCGAGCCGTTCGCAACAAGACTCCGAGTCGAGTTCCACGACGAGGGCGAGGGACGCACGCGACTCGAGATCCGCCAGTGGCTCCCGCCGCACCTGTCGGGCCCCAGCGAGCAGGGGTGGTTCGAGGCGTTCACCAAGCTGGACGCCACGCTGGCAAGTGCCCGGATCGCGGTCGATGAGGAAGGTGTCGTGACATGACCAAGCTGATCTACGTGAACAACATGAGTCTGGACGGCTACATCGAGGACGAGCGTGGCGCCGTCGACTTCTTTCCGGTGGACGCCGAGGTGTTCCGGTCCCACACCGACCTCCTGCTGTCCGCGGGCACGTTCCTCTACGGGCGGCGCCTGTACGAAACGATGGCCCATTGGGAGACCGACGCCACGCTGGCGGCCCAGTCCGACCTCTTCAGCGAGTTTGCGACCGCCTGGCAGGCGGCGAACAAGATCGTCTACTCCACGACGCTGACCGCCGCGTCGACCGCAAACACCCGAATCGAACGCCACTTCGACCCCACCGCAGTGCGCGAACTGAAGGCCGCGGCCGGAAGCGACATAACCGTAGGGGGTGCAAACCTCGCGTCCCAGGCAGTCAAGGCCGGGCTGGTTGACGAGTGCCAGCTGTACGTCTTGCCCACTGTCCTCGGTGGGGGAAAGCCGGCCCTACCGACCGACGCGCGCGTTGACCTCGAGCTCATCGATGAACGCCGATTCGGAAACGGCGTCGTACTCCTCCGGTACCGCCCACTGGGACTGTGACTCGCGGCCCTGCCTGATTCGCCGGGCGCGAGCCCCCATGACGTGCGGAGCGCTCATAGCCGATCGGCCGGGGCGTATCTCGAGCAACCAGCGGTGTCGGTGAACTGGGTTGTCACCGGCAGGCTCCCGCGTCGAGCTCTAGTCCGCCTCAGCGCAGCCGCAGAGCTTGCGGCGCGTACCAAACTCCGAAGAGGGCTTCGCACCAACCACCGCGCAAGGTCGCCGGGCAACTGCCTCAGGCGCCCAAGGGACTCGACCGGCTTGGTTGGGCTCTCGACCTCGGCAGGGGTGCGTTGCCCGGATAAGCCCATGGGCCAAGCGACCTTGCGGAACCTCAACCCTGAGCGCCCGCCCGCTGAACAGCGCGGTAGACGGTCGAGCGTGCGATCCCGAACAGCTCGGCGATCTCGGCGGTGGTGTGGCTACCCGCGCGATGCAGGGCAACCAGGTGCTCCTCCTGCGACTTCGAGAGCTTGGGCTGCTTGCCACGCAGCCGGCCCTTCGCCTTAGCGACCGCCATGCCCTCGCGGGTACGCATCCGGATCAGGTCGGCCTCAAACTCGGCAACCATCCCGAGGACGTTGAACAGCAGCCGGCCGACCGGGTCGATCGGGTCGTACAGGCTCCCACCGAGATTGAGGGTCACACCCTTGCAGGTGAGCTCATCGGCGATGTCTCGAGCATCCGGCAGTGACCGGGCAAGACGGTCGAGCTTGGTGACCACGAGGGTGTCCCCGGCCCGGCAGGCGGCAAGTGCTTCACGTAGTCCGGGTCGCGCCCGTCAGGCCGTGGTCGACGTAAAGCACGTCCTCGGCGACGCCGAGCGACACGAGTGCTTCGCGTTGGGCGGTCAGGTCCTGCTCATTCGTCGAGACCCGCGCGTATCCGATCATCACCGGCCCGCCTGTAGCGTTTAGCGCACCTTCACCGGGCACTTTTTCGGGCGGGTCTTACGCGACTATGTGATCCGCAGCAACTCAACGGCTCAGCTCGTCACGCCTGGTCATCAACACTGTCCCGGTGAGGGACCGGCTTGCGGACACCCCAGTAAGGTGCGAAGGCCGCGGTACACAATGAACCGCCCGGCGAGTCCGGAGACCTTTTTAGTTTGAGACTCCAGCTGCTGCTGGTGCCTGGTGGTGAGCGTAGTGAGCCTGCTCGGCCTCGGTGGGCGTGAGGTCGTCGCAGTACTCGTAGGGGCGTCGCCTGTTGAACCAGTCGAAGGTGCGCCCACTTCACGCCACCTCGCCGAGAGCCATCCACAGGTGCTGATCATTGCTCCCTTGGCCGGTCCCACATGGAGCCCTAGCATCGTGGGCCCCGCCCTGGCGGCTGGAAGTCGTGCCTTACAGGAGGAAGAAGCGCACAAGAGCGGAGATAAAGGCGATTACACCTGCGGTCACTACCATTGCTGCGATCCGTCTACCCCTTTCTGACTTGCGATCGACCGACGAGACGACTAAGAACAGCAGACCGCCAACGCCCAGAGTCAGCGCGCTTATGAAAACAAGCAGCCAAGCAAGTTCAACCATCAACAATCACCAGTAGCATAGCCGTAAATGGTTAGGGCGAGGGCCGCGGGAAGTACCGCACCACCCACGGCGAGCGAGGCGCCGGCAAGAACAGCGGCTCCGGTGGCATAAGCAACGCCTCCAGCGACTGTTGCACCTGCACCCACAAGATCGAATACGAAGCTTGTGGTTGCACAAGCCGATGCGGTCCCGGTGGGGTCGGTGTAGTTGATGGGGTTGCCGGCGACGTAGGCGTAGCGGTTGGCGTTGGCTGGGTCGAGTGGGGTGTCGAGGGTGTCTTGTTGGGTCCACCTGCCGGTGGTGGGAGTGTAGTAGCGGGCGCCGTTGAGGGTGAAGTCGGTGGTGCGGTCCTTTAGGCCGGAGGTGTAGCCCAGGGGGTTTTGGTGTGTGCCTGAGCCGCCGGAGTCCTCGGTGAGTTGGGCGGCCCCGTAGGGGTCGAAGGTGTAGGCGAAGGCGGGGTAGGGGGCTTGGGTGATCAGGGCGATGGGTGAGCCGAGGTGGTCGTAGATGTACAGGGACTGCATCCCGGAGGCGGTGCGCAGGACGATGGGTTGCCCGGTGGTGGGGTCGTTCTCTAGATAGGCGGTGTCGTTGCCGTGGCGGACCTGCTCGATGGTGGGTTTGCCGGTGGCTCCGGTGCGCCCGTAGGTGTAGCGGTAGGTGCCCTCCGGCGTGGTCTGGTTCACGAGTTCGGTGTTGTCGGTGCCGGCGTAGTGTAGGTGTGGGTGTTCCCGGCCCGGGCCACGGTGGCCATCTGGTCGCCGGGGGTGTAGCTGATGGTCCCGGCGGCGGGGTCGGTGGTCTGGTTCCCCGCTCCGTCGTAGGCGTAGCCGGCGGTGGTGATCTGGTTGCCGGGGTTGTAGGTCAGGTTCTGGGTGGTCGTGCTCGCCCCGGCCCCGGTCCCGGTGGTGACGGTCTGGCTGGTGCGGTTGCCGCGGGTGTCGTAGGCGTAGGCGTAGGTCACCTGCGGTAGGGGGTCACCGTCTTGGTTGGTGCCTGCGCTGATGTGGGCGTCGGTGAGCCGGTTGGTGGTGTCGTAGGTGTAGGTGGTGGTCTGGTCGGTGAGGCGGTTGTGCTGCCACTGCAGGTTCGACCGGTCGTTTTGCGCCGTGCCCGTGCAGGTCGGGGCTGTCGTGGCGGTGGTGTAGCAATAGGAGATGTCGACCTCAGTGATCGGGGTCTCGGTGCTCTCGGGTCGGCGTTCGGCGGTGATTCTCGAGATCCGCCCTGTTGGGTCGTAGTCGGTCTTGGAGTGCACGGCCCAGCTCGCGTTGTCCGGGCTGGTGGCCAGCCAGGTGTCGGTGCGCCGGCCGTGGTCGTCGACGGCGAAGTTGGTCAGGGTCTGCTTCGTCCCGACCTGGGTGGTCATGCTGACCAGGGCTCCGGCGGTGTCGTACTCGTAGCTGGTGGTGCCCCGGGTGTCGGTGGTGGACGCGAGCCGCCCGGCCTTGTCGTAGCCGTAGGCGATGGTGCCCCCGCCGGCGGAGTGGGACCGGGAGATCAGTTGGCCGAGCTGGTCGTGCCCGTACGTGGTTGTTCCCGAGGTGTCGACGCGGGTGGTCACCTGCCCGGCCGGGCTGTAGGTGTAGGTGATGTCCGGGGCGGCCGCGGTGGTGGAGTAGTCCACGCTGAGCCGCCGGCCGTTCTTGTCGTAGGCGTAGGTGGTGGTCACCCCGCGCCCGTTGGTCTCGCTGGCCAGGCGCCCGAACTCGTCCCAGGTGTATGTCCTGGTCCCCAGGGAGCTGCCCGTGACCGGGGTGATCGTGGTGAGCTGGGAGTTCGTGTTGTACGTGTAGGTCGTGGGGTTACCGGCGTTCCCGGGGGCGGTGGCGGTGGCCACCGTCCCGTCCGGGTGGTACGTCACCGCGGCCTGTGCCCCGCCGGGGTCGGTGACCGTGGCGGGGTTGCCTGCACCGGTGTAGGTGTGCACGGTCTCGTTGCCGGCGGTGTCGATGGCCGATGTCGGGGAGTACTGGGTCGCCGCGGTAGTGCCGGTGTACTCCCACTCCCAGGCTGCCCCGGTCGGCCAGGTCTGCTCGGTGAGTGACTCCCCGTCGTTGGCCCCGTACGTGTTCGTGGTCGTCCCCGCCGTCGTCCCGGTCCCGGTGGTCTGTGTGGCGGCGTCGAAGTGCGGGCTGAACGTGACCGACCGCTCCCGGCCCTGGGCGTCCACGGCCCGGGTCACCCACCCGGTCATGTCAGACGTCAGCGTGTAGGTCGTCCGCAGCCCCGTGGTCGGTGACCCGGCCTCCTCCTGGGACGGGTCCGACATCAGGGTCTGGGTGTCCGTGGGGAAGGCGAACCGGGTGATCGAGTCCCCCGGCGATCCGGGGCTGGTGTTGACCTGGCGGACCATGGTGACCCGGCCCTTGCCGTCGTACGCGATGTGGGTGGTCACCCCGCCGGGGGCGTCGACCCGGACCGGGCGGTGGCCCACGTACGTCAGCGTCGTCGTGCGGTTCAGCGGGTCGGTGATCGTGGTCAGGTCGCTGCCGGTGTACCCGTATCCCACTGTCCGGGTGGTCGACCCGGAGCTGTTCTGGGACAGGCCTAAGACGCGCCCGTATGGGCCGGTGCCCACGTGAACCACCCGCGCGGACGCGGGCCCGGCCGTGCCGGTGATCTTCTCGGGCACCGATCCAGCTGCCCCGTCCTCGCCGGGGGTGATGACGGTCTCATTGCCGTTGCGATCCAGGACCCGGGTCAGGTCGCCGGCGGAATCGAAGACCAGCACCGACGCCGTGGCGTGGTCGGTCAGCGTCCACCCGCCCGCGGTGTTGGCCAGGTCGGCGGGCATGCCCGCCGGGGCGGTGTACCCACCCGTCCCGGTCGGGACGAAAGTGCCGGTGAGCCCGCCTGGCCCGGAGTACACCACGGCCCCGGCGGACCCCTCGCGCAGGGTCACCCCGTACCCGACCAACTGGGTCCAGCCCCAACCCAGGGCACTGGAGGCGGTGTCCTGCTCGGCACCGGAGCCCACTGCCAGGGAGTTGTAGGCCACCCCGACGTCCAGGTCTCCCGACACCCCGGGCACCGGCAGGCCGGCCGCAGTGATCAGCAGGTTTCCCGTGCCGACGTCGACCTCGGCCTGGACGCGGTCGCCGAGCTGGAACGGCACCGTGGTGGCGCTCTTGCGCTCCCCGGCCCCCAGCATGGGAGAGACCCGCGTGGTTTCGACCGGGGCCGCGGCCGAGCACGAGGACGGGGCGTCGCACGCCTTGACCGTCCACTCCACCCGTGCCCCGGCCGGCAGAGCCGGCAAAGTAGCCCGGACCACCGACCCGGCGGTCCCGGACGCCGTCTGCCCGTCAATGAGGTCCCAGGAGGCGGCACCTGCCCGGCGAGCGAAGAACTGTCCCGAGACGGTGCCACCGTCCGGGTCCGAGACCCGGGCCGTCAACACCGGTCTGTGGGTAGCGGTCAGCTCCACCTCGAGCGAGTCCGGCACCGACGGTGCTGCGGCCACCGCCGCGGTCGCCCCCACCAGCACCAACACCGAAGACAACCCCGCCGTCAACAACGTCTTGCTACGCATGGCAAGCCCCTGCAGAACCCCAGGGACGCCGTTGCCCGCCGGGCGATTAGCACAACATAGAGCCCGTACCGTCCGGCGCGGAGGGAAATGAACGTCGAATTTTCGGCAAAGCCTGTGATCGGTCAGGGCGGCGGCAGAGGATCGTGTGGGTCGCGGCCCGCTGGCTTGATGGACGGCCCGGGTAACCGCTAAGGCATACCAGACCCACGGCGCGGGGGACTCAGCCTTCAGCCCCGTCCTCGCCGCTCTCTCGCCCTCCACCCGATGACCCCGAACGATACGGACATCGCGGAGGCGTTCCGCCTTCTCGGACTTAGTCTCGCCACGCCAGGTCGTCAACGCTGTCCCGGAGAAGGACCCTCAACCGACACAGTGCCATAACCGGAGCCGCGCCGGACACGCTCAGCCTTGACTAGGCCGGGAAGGTTGAGCTTGACGTCGCGAGAGCCTTTAGTTTGATGGGATGAACCGGACGACGTGCGCGGAGTGCGGAGGTAGTAACGACCTCGGCATCTGTGAGGACCACTTTATGACCCTTCTGGCGCTCGATCATTCGCGGGTACAGCCGTTCGGGAGGTTCCACGGGGTCAACGTGGCGTGCTACTTCGCCCAGCATCCGAGCCGGTGCAAGGCGAGTGCTCTGCCTGCTCAGCGAGCGATCGTGGCCGCATTCGTAAACCAGGGGATCGAGGCCGTTCATGCGATGCAGAACGCCGCCGTACGGCGTAACAGCCACTCGAGCCGTGCAGCGCCCTCTGCGGTCAATGATCACTGTGAGGGCAAGGTGTTGCTACCGCCGTTCGCCGTTGCGATTGAGAACGTCTCTGTTGATGGGACGTTCCCGGCTGGGGGTTATGAAGACCGCATGATTGAGTGGGCGGAAGCGACTGTGGAAGTCTCCAGAGGCGTAACTCTGTGACGACTGCCCAATGGGCACCCACAAGGGGATCGGCTTACGGGCGTCTCCTGATGGGCTCAGCGCCGGTTCGAGGGGTTCACTCGCGCGGCGAGTATCGCCCGCATCTCCTCGACGCTAAGGGCGAACTGGTCCTGAGTCATCTTCGTCATGTTCTCGACGCGCCGACGCCAGAGCGGCTGGAACTCCCCAAGCATCCGGGTGTACGTCTCGTACATTGGCACGTGCGAGTTGCCGCGCTCGTGCTCGTCGTCGAAGTACTTGGCCATGTCCTCCCACATGTCCCGCTCGATGAGGTACCGCGCGTAGTCCGCCAGACGCCCCTCGAGCCGGTCGTTGAAGTCGAACCCGCGGAACCGCACCTCGTACTTAGCGCCTGGCTCAAGTTCAGCGCGTTCCTTGGGCGAGAGCCGCTCGTATAGCTCTGCTCGAGCCGGCTGAACATCTCAAGAACGTCCATCACGAACGTCGTCTCGCGTTGGGAGACCTCCGGTCGGATATTCGCGAACTCGTCCCGGTACTCCGACACCCACCCGCGCTCGAGTACCTTCGCTCGCATCTGGTCCTCCCGGTCGCCATCCTCGGTGTTCGGGTCGTCAACCACCAGGCGCGCGAGGATCCGGTGCAGGAGCGAGAGTTCCAGGCGCTCGACCGCGGTCAGCGAGTCGGGCGCCTCGACGGACCTGGCTCAAGGTCAAGCATCGCGCGACCCTCGACGTCATCTGCGCTGCTGTCATCGGGCCCCTGGAGCGGCCGACCGCCCTGGTGGCCGGCCTGCCCGTCGATGGGACGCTGCGCGTCGTGGGCCGCAGTACGCCCTTTGGTGCCGCGGCCGGCACAAGCCTCGGCCCGCACCTGCGCCCGCCGGCGGGCCCGCATCCCTGGCCCGCGCAGAGCTGCGCCCGGGAGTCCTCGACCGGTTCACGCGGGACCGCGCACCTGTGCGCCTGACCTTTAAGAGCCGATCGTCGTCGATGTCGCCGCCGGCTTGGTCCGGAACCGAGTTCCGGCACTCAACTGATGCCGTGCGGGCGCAGACCGCTGCCGGACGCCGGCCTCGGTTGGGCCTCGCCGCTACGGCGATAGACGCGGACCAAGTTCAGCACGGCCACCACGACGAAACTCAACGTGGCTGGGTTCACCGTCTCCATGAGGATCACGGCCGTGCAGGCGGTAAGGAACCAGGCGAGACGCAGATCTAACGTACGACCGAAGATTTCACGTCCAGGGGCCTCCTCCACACCACGACCGTATATGCCCGTCGAGCCAGTCGCGTCCTACCGGGTCAGTCCCGTGCGCTCGGCCTGTGGCCCGCGGCCGCGGGTCTTGCGAGCCTTCGGGACGCGACCGCGGCCCACGTCGCCCCTGACGGACACGGCCGCGGGCATGGCGTCGTCGGAGTCAGCCCGCACCCGGGCGGCGACGGTGTCTTTGTCGATTCCGCGTGATTCGAGGTCGTTCGCCATGGCGCGTCGCCGCGATCAACAACGGTGCCTCGAGAACCTGCCCGCGGAGGTGTACGACGCCCTCGTCGCCAAGCACCCGCTCGGTCGCCTCGGTCAGCCCGACGAGGTCGCGAGGGTCGTCCGCTTCCTGCTCTCCGACGACGCGTCCTTCGTCACCGGCGCGTACTGGTTGATCGACGGCGGCTACACGGCCGTGTGAGCCGGTCGCGGCGCCCGATCAGTCCTCGGTCGACCCCGAGAGCAGGGCGTTCACCGCCGTCGCGTACTGGTCGGGCGCCACGTCTCGGACGATGAGTCGCTGGAGGACGTAACCCGGCATCAGCGAGAGTGCCGCGACGGCCACCTGGTTCGGGTCGGCGTCGGGGTCCCAGCGACCTTCTGCCTGCAGCCCCTCGACGACGCGGGACAGCCGTGAACGCATCGTGAGGAACTTCGGCGCGGCGATCTCGCGGACGGCCGGGTCTCGAACCGCCTCCGCCCAGGCAGCGACGCCGATCCGCGTGATGTCCACGCCGCGGACGAGCGTCATGTCCTCCACGCGGCTTGCCACGTAGTCGATCACGCTCGGCAGCGACGGAGTTCGCGCGCTCGTGGTGATGAAGTGATCGATGGCCTCACCGATGCCTCCGACGGCTTCGTCGGCGATCGCCGCGATGAGATCCTGCTTGCCCCGGAAGTAGCCGTAGACGGCACCCGCTGACAGGTCGGACGCCCGGATGACGTCGGCCATCGTCGTCTTGTGGAACCCGTCCGCGGCGACGCACCGCATCGCGGCATCGAGGATCTGGCGGCGACGCGCCTCGCGGTGTTCGGCAGTGACCTTGGGCATGCTCCCACCCTAGCAAAAACGAACAATCGTTCTTGACAGGTCGACCCACCAGGTGGATCCTTTTGCAAGGAGAACGAACATTCGTCTTGCAAGAAGGAGTAATCATGAGTGCGCGAAGCTCCATCACGACCTTGCCGCCGGTGCTCGGTCTGGTTCTCGCCGTCGCCGCCGTCGTGGCGGTGATCGTCTCGGCATTCACCTGGGCGAACGTGCGCAGCGAGCCCCACGAGCTGCCGATCGCGGTGGCAGCGCCGGCGCCCCTCGCCGAGCAGGTCAGTACCCAGCTCGTCGAGAGCGCCGGGCGCGAAGCGTTCGAGATCTCTACCGTCGCCGACCGTGCCGCAGCGGTGGATCTCGTCCAAGACCGCGAGGTGTACGGCGCCGTGGTCGTCGGTCAGGAGGGTGGCGAGATCCTCACGGCGTCGGCCGCGAGCCCCGCCGTGGCACAGATGCTGACCCAGCTCGCCGCAGGAGTGCCGCCCCAGGCGGGCGGACCCTTCCGGGTCACCGATGTGGTCCCGCTCCCGTCGGACGATCCGCGAGGCATCGGCCTGTCCGCCGGGCTCCTGCCACTGGTGATCGCCGGCATCCTGACGGCAGCGCTCCTCGCCACCCTCGTCGGCACGGTGGGACTGCGCGTCGTCGGTGTGGCCCTCGCCGCCGCGACCGGCGGCATGGCAACGGTCGGGGTGCTGCAGGGCTGGCTCGGTTCGCTCGAGGGGTCGTACTGGGCCAACTCGGCGGTGGCCGCACTGGCGATCGGTGCCGTCGGCGCGACGCTTCTCGGCCTGTATCGGCTCCTTGGGCGGCCTGGCCTCGGTCTGGGCGCGGCCACGATGGTCCTTCTGGGAAACCCGCTCTCGGCCGCCGGCAGCGCGCCCGAGATGCTGCCCGAGGGCTGGGGAACGCTCGGCCAACTGCTGCCGCCGGGTGCGGCCGGCACCGCCCTGCGCTCCGTGGCGTTCTTCGACGGCGCCGGAGCGACCGTGCCGCTGATCGTGCTCACGAGCTGGCTCGTCGTCGGCCTGGTGCTGGCCATGCTTCCCGTACACCGTGGCGAGAACGGGGCGCGCGCCGCGCGCGACGGGCAGTCTGCCGCCTCGCAGCCGGTACCTGCCTAGGCGACCGAAGCGTCGTCGCGAGCGCGGGCGTGCTCGGTTCCATCACGGAACACTCCTCCGATGTGACGGCCTGCCACGCCATCGCGCTACGCTGGTGAGGTGATCGACCGCCTCACCGGCCGTGCCGGACGATTTACCGGGCCCGCCCTGGGCTGCGGGTCCGGCTCTGCCTGAGACGAGCCTCGAGACACCTCAGTGCCCGGGCGGGCGTCCCACCTAGAATCTCCCGCTGGCGGTCCCGCGCGCACGACGCGCACCTGCCGCCCGACCCGCCCGGAAGGTAGGCATGACATCTACGCCCGAGACACCTGAGTCGTCTCCTGAACCACCCCTCCATCCGCTCGACGAGGTCGGCGTGACCGCCGCCGTCGAGGAGGGCCTCGCCGCCGTCGCCGCGGCCACCACGCTCGAGGAGCTCAAGGCGGCCCGCCTCGCTCACGCGGGCGACCGCAGCCCGCTCGCCCTGGCCAACCGGGCCATCGGCGGGCTTGACAAGGCGGACAAGGCGGCGGCCGGCAAGCTCGTGGGCCAGGCCCGTGGCCGCCTCAGCAAGGCCGTCGCCGCGCGCCAGGCAGACCTCGAGGTCGAGGCCGAGGAGCAGATGCTGCGCACCGAGGCGGTCGACGTCACCCTCCCCACGGCCCGGGAGCCGCGCGGTGCGCGCCACCCCTTGGAGACCCTGATGGAGGACGTGTCCGACTTCTTCGTCGCGATGGGATGGGAGATCGCCGAGGGCCCCGAGATCGAGCACGAGTGGTTCAACTTCGACGCGCTGAACTTCGGCAAGGACCACCCGGCCCGGCAGATGCAGGACACCTTCTACGTCGCCCCGCCGGCGAACGCCGGGGGAGACCCGAACCTCGTGCTGCGCACCCACACGTCGCCGGTGCAGTCTCGCGCCATGCTCGAGCGCGGAGTCCCGATCTACATCGCGTGCCCCGGCAAGGTTTTCCGCACCGACGCGCTGGACGCCACCCACACCCCGGTGTTCCACCAGGTCGAGGGGCTCGCCGTCGACAAGGGACTGACCATGGCCCACCTCAAGGGCACCCTCGACCACTTCGCCCGCGCGATGTTCGGTCCGGAGGCCCGCACGCGGCTGCGGCCCAGCTTCTTTCCCTTCACCGAGCCCAGCGCCGAGATGGACCTGTGGTTCCCGCAGAAGAAGGGCGGGCCCGGCTGGATCGAGTGGGGCGGCTGCGGCATGGTCAACCCGAACGTGCTGACCGCCGCCGGGATCGACCCGGAGGTGTACTCCGGTTTCGCGTTCGGCATGGGCATCGAGCGCACGCTCATGCTGCGGCACGGCATCGCCGACATGCACGACATGGTCGAGGGTGACGTGCGCTTCTCCCTGCAGTTCGGCGCCACCGGAAGGGGCAACTGACATGCCGTACGTCCCGATGTCCTGGCTCGCCGAGCACGTGAAGGTCCCGTCCGGCACCACCGCGGAGCAGCTCGCCGCCGATCTCGTCCGCGTCGGCCTGGAGGAGGAGCAGATCGTCCCGCCGGCCGTCACCGGCCCCGTCGTCGTCGGCAAGGTGCTCTCCCTCGTCGAGGAGGAGCACTCGAACGGCAAGTCCATCAGGTACTGCCGGGTCGACGTCGGTGAGCACAACGATCCCCCCGGTTCGGGGAGTGAGGACCGAGCGCCGGCTTTTCCTGATTCCCGCGGCATCGTCTGCGGTGCGCACAACTTCGCCGAAGGTGACCACGTCGTCGTCGCGCTGCCCGGCGCGGTCCTGCCCGGGCCGTTCGCGATCGCCGCACGCGAGACCTACGGGCACACCTCCGACGGCATGATCTGCTCCGCGAGGGAGCTCGGCCTGGGGGAGGACCACGCCGGCATCATCGTGCTGGAGGAGATGCTCGGCGCCGATGCCGTCCCCGCTCCGGGCACCGACGCGCTCGCGCTCCTCGGCCTCGGTGCCGAGGTCCTCGAGATCAACGTCACCCCGGACCGCGGCTACTGCTTCTCCATGCGCGGCGTGGCCCGGGAGTACTCGCACTCGACCGGCGCGGAGTTCACCGACCCGGCCCTGCCGGAGAACCTCCCGACGGCGCCGCCCACCCCGACGGCCGACGCCTTCGGTGTCGAGGTCGACGACGCAGGGGCCCCGGCGTCTGATCTAGGCCCCGGCTGTGACCGGTTCGTCACCCGGATCGTGCGCGGGATCGACCCGACCGCGCCGAGCCCCGCCTGGCTGGTCCGGCGGCTCGTGCAGGCCGGCATGCGCCCGATCTCGCTCGCCGTCGACATCACCAACTACGTGATGCTCGACCTCGGCCAGCCGTTGCACGCCTACGACCTCGGCGCCGTCGCGGCACCGATCGTCGTGCGGCGCGCCACGGCGGGGGAGAAGCTCACCACGCTGGACGACGCCGAACGCCGGCTGGACCCCGAGGACCTCCTCATCACGGACTCGCCCGGCGGCGCCCACGGCTCCCGGGTTCTCGGCCTCGCCGGCGTCATGGGCGGCGCCGAGACGGAGGTCTCGGACGCCACCACCGACGTGCTCCTCGAGGCCGCGCACTTCGACCCGACCACCGTCGCCCGCACCGCCCGCCGCCACAAGCTGCCCAGCGAGGCCGCCAAGCGGTTCGAGCGCGGCGTCGACACCCGGCTGCAGGACGTCGCGGCGCAGCGCGCCGTCGACCTGCTCGTCGAGCACGGCGGCGGCACCGCCGACCCGGCCGTCGGCGACGTGGACAACACAGGCGACACGTCCGCGGTGTCCCCGATCCTCTTCGACCCCGCCGAGGCCGCCCGCCTGGTCGGGGTGGACTACCCCCGCGCGCAGGTGCTCGCGATCCTCGAGCAGATCGGCTGCACCGTCGAGGCGACGGCCGACCGCGACACCACCGTCGCGGCCGACGGTGCGGCGACTGGGGACCCGGCCGCCGGCCTCGTCAGCGTCACCCCGCCCACCTGGCGGCCGGACCTCGTCGGCCCGGCCTACCTGGTCGAGGAGGTCGCCCGGATCGCCGGGTACGACGAGATCCCGTCCGTGCTCCCGCCGGCTCCCGCCGGCCACGGTCTCACGGTGGGTCAGCGGCAGCGCCGCGACGTCGCCCGCGCGCTTGCCGAGCGCGGACTCGTCGAGGTGCTGTCCTACCCGTTCGTCGGCGACGTCCACGACCGGCTTGGCCTGCCCGACGGCGACCCGCGGCGCACCATGCTGAAGCTGGCGAACCCCATCGCCGAGGACGCGCCGTACCTGCGCACCTCGCTGCTGGACAGCCTGCTGGACACCGCGCGCCGCAACGTCTCACGCGGCACGAGCGACCTCGCCGTCTTCGAGATCGGCCTGGTCACCCACCCCGCCACGGTCCGCGCGGGCGCCGCGCCGGGTGTGCATCGCCGTCCCACCGGCGACGAGCTCGCCGCCCTGGCCACGGCGGTCCCGGCGCAGCCGCGGCACCTCGCCGGCGTGCTCGCCGGTCAGCGAGTGCGCGACGGCGTCGGTCCCGTCACGGGCACCGGCCGGGCGGCCGACTGGGCGGACGCCCTGGAGACCGCCCGCACGGTTGCCGCGACGGTGGGTGTCGAGCTCACCGTGCGCGCCGGCGACACCGCGCCGTGGCACCCCGGCAGGTGTGCAGAGCTGGTCGTCGACGGCACCGTCGTCGGGCACGCCGGCGAGCTGCACCCGAGGGTGACGGCCGCGCTCGAGTTGCCCGCCCGCACCGCCGCGTTCGAGCTCGACCTCGACGCCGTGCTGGCCGCGAGCCCGGCCGAGCCGGTGCAGGTCGACCCGGTCTCCACCTTCCCGCTCGCCAAGGAGGACGTCGCCCTCGTCGTCGACGCCCACGTCCCGGCGTCGGACGTCCTCGCCGCCGTCACCGAGGGCGCGGGCGAGCTCGCCGAGGAGGTCCGCCTCTTCGACGTCTACACCGGCGACCAGCTCGGCGCGGACAAGAAGTCGCTGGCGTTCGCGCTGCGGCTGCGAGCCGTCGACCGCACGCTGACGGCGGAAGAGACCGCCGCCGTGCGCGAGCGGATCGTCGAGGTCGCCGGCGAGCGATCGGGGGCGGTGCTCCGTGGCTGATCAGCAGCAGCTCTCCCCGCCCCCCGCCCGGACGGCACTCGTCACCGGCGCCTCGCGGGGCATCGGACAGGCCCTCGCCGTCGGCCTCGCCCGGGCCGGCCTCGACGTCGGGCTGGTCGCCCGCGACGGCTACCGGCTCGAGCAGGTCGCCGAGGAAGTCCGGGGCCTCGGCCGCCGGGCGGTCGCCGCGACGGCGGACGTCACCGACCAGGAGGCCGTCGCGGCGGCGGTCGACGCGGTCGAGCACGATCTCGGCTCGGTCGACCTGCTCGTGAACAACGCGGGCCGCATCGACGCCGAGGTCCCCCTGTGGGATGCCGACCCGGACGAGTGGTGGTCCGTCGTGGAGACCAACGTGCGCGGACCCTTCCTGTTCGCCCGCGCCGTCGTCCCCGGGATGCTCGAGCGCGGCGGCGGCCGGGTCATCGACCTCAACTCCGGATCCGGGACCCGCGACAGCGCCCGCGCGACCGCCTACTACGTGTCCAAGACCGCCATGTTCCGCATCGGCGGCGCGATCCACGAGGGCGGGTACGAGCGCGGCCTGCGGGCCTTCGAGCTCGCGCCGGGCGTCGTGGTGACCGATATGACGCGCTCGATGGAGGCCCACCGGAACCGCACCGAGTGGACGGACGTCGAGGACGTCGTCGAGCTCGCCGTGACGATCGCCCGCGGCGACGTCGACGAGCTCTCCGGTCGCTACCTGCGCGCGGGCACCGACACTCCGGCATCCCTGCGTGCCCAGCTGGGTCGCGACCTCGAGGCTGCGCGCAAGCTCCGGGTCACCGGCTGGCCGAGCTGAGACCTCGGGGCACCAGCAGGACCTTTCCGGTGGTGGCGCGGCCTTCGAGCGCCTCGTGCGCGGTGCCGGCCTCCGCCAGCGGGTGGCGCGCGCCGACCTGGACGTCCAGGGATCCGGAGGCGGCGGCGTCGAAGATCTCGCTCGCCCGCCACAGCAGCTCTTCCCGCTCGACGGTGTAGTCCCCGAGCTTCGGGCGGGTGACGTACACCGATCCCGCGGCGTTGAGGCGCTGGGGGTCGAACGGCGGAACCTGCCCGCTGGCACCGCCGAACAGCACGAGCGTGCCCCGACGGCGCAGCGACGCGAGCGAGGCGTCGAAGGTGTCCTTCCCGACGCCGTCGTAGACCACCTCGACACCGGCACCGTCCGTCAGCTCCCGGACGATCCGGGGCAGCTCGGCCGTCATGTCGTCGAGCTCGGCGTACCGGATCACCTCGTCCGCGCCGGCCGCGCGGGCCAGCCCCTCCTTCTCCGGCGAACCGACGGTGCCGATCACCCGGGCCCCGCGCGCCTTGGCGAGCTGGGTCAGCAGCAGGCCGACGCCCCCGGCGGCGGCCGTGACGACCGCGGTGTGGCCCGCCTGGAGCGGGAAGGCCGAGGTCGCGAGGTAGTGGGCCGTCATGCCCTGCAGCGGCAGGGCGGCCGCCGTCTCGAGGTCGAGGCCCGCCGGCACGGGGAGGGTGGCGTCGGCGGCGACCACCACCCGCTCGGCGTACGAGCCGGGTGCCTCCGCCCAGGCGACGCGGTCGCCGACCGCGAGGCCGTCGGTACCGGGGCCGACGGCGCTCAAGGTTCCGGCCCCCTCGGAGCCGGGCACGTGCGGGAAGTCCATCGGGTACACGCCCGACCGGCGGTAGGTGTCGATGAAGTTGATGCCGGCGGCGGCGACGTCGACCACCACCTCACCCGCGCCCGGTTCCGGGTCCGGCAGGTCGACGACGGACAGGACCTCGGGTCCACCGGGCTCGGTGGCATGAATGGCGCGCATGGTCACCAGCATGGCGCGGACGGTGCGCTCGCACCAAGGCCACGTGACACGAAATGCAATCAACTGTATTGTTATGCAGGTGTCATTCACCGTAGCGGTCGCCGGCGCCTCCGGGTACGCCGGCGGCGAGGTCCTCCGCCTGCTCCTGAACCACCCCGACGCCGAGATCGGGGCGCTCACCGCGCACGCCAGCGCGGGCCAGCGGCTCGGGGAGCACCACCCGCACCTCGTGCCGCTCGCCGACCGGGTGCTGCAGGCCACCAGCGCCGACGTCCTCGCCGGGCACGACGTCGTCGTGCTCGCCCTGCCGCACGGTGCCTCGGGCGAGATCTCCGCCGCGCTCGATGCCGCGGGGTCCGACGCCCTCGTGCTCGACTGCGGTGCCGACCACCGGCTCGAGAGCGCTTCCGACTGGGAGCAGTTCTACGGCGGTGGATCTCACGGCCACCCCGGTGCCTGGCCCTACGGCATGCCCGAGCTCCTGCGCGCCGAGACCGGCGACCGGCAGCGCGAAAACCTCCGGACCGCGTCCCGTATCGCTGTGCCGGGCTGCAACGTCAGCGCCGTCACGCTGGCGCTCCAGCCCGGCGTCGCCACCGGCGTGGTGGACGCCTCCGACGTCGTCGCGGTCCTCGCCGTCGGCTACACCGGCGCCGGGAAGTCTTATCGGCCGCACCTTCTCGCCGGCGAGGCGATCGGCTCGCTCGCTCCCTACGGCGTGGCGGGCACCCACCGGCACGTCCCGGAGATCGAGCAGAACCTCCGCGTCGCCGGCGCGCAGACCGTGCGGCTCTCCTTCACCCCTGTGCTGGCCCCCGTCTCGCGGGGCATTCTCGCCACCGTAACGGCCCCGCTCGCCACGGGTGCCTCGGCCGGAGGAGTCCGGGCGGCCTGGGAGCAGCACTACGCCGACGAGCCGTTCGTGCACCTCCTGCCGGAGGGCACCTGGCCCACCACCGCGATGGTCACCGGCTCCAACGCAGCTCTCGTCCAGGTCGCCGTCGACGAGCGCGCCGGACGGGTCGTCGCCCTCTGCGCCCTCGACAACCTCGGCAAGGGCACCGCCGGCGCCGCCGTGCAGTCGATGAACCTGGCGCTCGGTCTCCAGGAGAGCACCGGCCTGAGCACGGTGGGGGTGGCGCCATGAGCATCACCACACCCGCCGGGTTCCGCGCCGCCGGCGTCGCCGCCGGCCTCAAGGCCTCGGGCGGACCGGACGTCGCCCTGGTCGTCAACGACGGCCCGGACCAGGTCGCCGCGGCCGTCCTGACGACGAACCGCGTGCAGGCCGCCCCCGTGCTGTGGACGCGCCAGGTGGTCGGCGACGGGGTCGTCTCCGCCGTCGTCCTCAACTCCGGCGGCGCGAACGCGTGCACCGGGCCGGAGGGCTTCGCCGACACCCACCGCAGCGCCGAGCACGCCGCGCAGTCCCTCGGGATCTCCGCCGCGGACGTCGTCGTGTGCTCGACCGGGCTCATCGGCGAGCGGCTGAACATGCCTGCCCTCCTCGGCGGCATCGACGCCGCCGCCGGCGCCCTGTCCGGCGACGGCGGCACGGACGCGGCCCACGCCGTCATGACCACCGACACGGTCGCCAAAGAGGCGGTCGTGCACCGGCGGAGCGGCGAGGCCACCTGGTCCGTGGGCGGCATGGCCAAGGGTGCCGGCATGCTCGCCCCCGCCCTCGCCACCATGCTGAGCGTCCTGACCACCGACGCCGCCGTCGACCCTGCCGACGCCGACGCCGCCCTCCGCGCCGCCACCCGGGTCACCTTCGACCGGGTGGACTCCGACGGCTGCATGTCCACCAACGACACCGTCGTGCTCCTCGCCTCCGGCGCGTCCGGCGCCGCGGTGAGCCGCGAGGAGCTCACCGACGCCGTGACCGCGGTCTGCGGGGACCTCGCCCGACAGCTCGTCGCCGACGCCGAAGGCGCTTCGCACGACATCGCCGTCACCGTCTCCGGCGCCACCGGCGAAGACGCGGCCCTCGCCGTCGCGCGCGCCGTCACGCGGTCCAACCTCGTCAAGGCGGCGATCTTCGGCAACGACCCCAACTGGGGACGCATCCTCGCCGCCGCGGGCACCGTGCCCGAGGACGTCGCCCCCTTCGACCCCCACGCCGTCGACGTCACCGTCAACGGCGTCACGGTCTGCCGCAACGGGGCGGGGGAGGGCCGTGAGGTTGTGGCGCTCGTCGACCTCGCCGCCTCGCGGGAGGTTCGCATCGACGTCGACCTGCACGCCGGCGACGCCGCCGCGACGGTGTGGACGAACGACCTCACGCACGACTACGTCCACGAGAACAGCGCGTACTCCTCATGAGCGAGCTCGACACCGCGCGCGACCTCTTCCCGTACCAGAAGGCCGAGGTCCTCATCCAGGCGCTGCCCTGGCTGCGGCGCTTCTCCGGCGCCCGCGTCGTCGTCAAGTACGGCGGCAACGCCATGGTCGACGACAACCTCAAGCGGGCCTTCGCGGCGGACATCCTGTTCCTGCACCAGGTCGGGCTGCGCCCCGTCGTCGTGCACGGCGGCGGCCCGCAGATCTCCACGATGCTCGACCGGGTCGGCCTCGACACGGAGTTCCGCGGCGGGCTGCGCGTGACCACCCCCGAGGTCATGTCTGTGGTGCGCATGGTGCTGACCGGACAGGTCCAGCGCGAGCTCGTCTCCCTCCTCAACGCCGACGTCGCCCACGCCGTCGGGCTCTCCGGCGAGGACGGGCGGCTGCTGCAGGCCGAGCGCCGACAGGCGCTGGTCGAGGGCCGGCCCACCGACGTCGGCCTGGTCGGTGACGTCGTCGACGTCGACCCGCAGGCCGTCGAGGATCTCCTCGACGCCGGCCGCATCCCCGTGGTCTCGACGGTCGCGATCGACGCCGACGAGCCCACGCAGGTCCTCAACGTCAACGCGGACACCGCGGCGGCCTCGCTCGCCGTCGCCCTGCGCGCCACGAAGCTGGTGATGCTCACCGACGTCGAGGGGCTGTACGCCGGCTGGCCCGACACGTCCTCGCTCGTCTCCGAGATCCAGGCCCGGGACCTCGAGCCCATGCTGGCGACCCTGCAGTCCGGGATGGTGCCGAAGATGGAGGCGTGCCTGCGGGCCGTGCAAGGCGGCGTGCCGCAGGCGCACGTGATCGACGGGCGCCGCGAGCACTCCATGCTGCTCGAGATCTTCACCGACGCCGGAGTGGGCACCCTCGTGGTCCCGGACACCGAGCGCGACACCGAGGAGGAGTCATGACGCCAGAGCCGCCCGACGCCGGTTGGGCCGAGCGCTACCGCGGCGCCGTGATGAACACCTTCGGTGCCCCGCAGCGCATCCTCGTGCGCGGCGAGGGGGCCTACGTCTGGGACGCCGACGGCAACCGCTACCTCGACCTGCTCGGCGGCCTCGCCGTCAATGCGCTCGGCCACGCCCACCCGGCGCTGCTCCAGGCCGTCACCGAGCAGCTCGGCACCCTGGGCCACGTCTCGAACTTCTTCACCACGCCCGCGCACGTCCGCCTCGCGGAGCGGCTGCTGCAGATCGTCACCCCGGGCGGCGCGCCGACCGGCTCGCGCGTCTTCCTCGGCAACTCCGGCACGGAGGCCAACGAGGCGGCCCTCAAGCTGGTCCGCCGCCACGGGGGCGGTCAGCGCCCCCGCGTGCTCGCCCTGGAGGGCGCCTTCCACGGCCGGACCATGGGTGCCCTGTCGCTGACTCACAAGGCCGCGTACCGCGAACCCTTCGAGCCGCTCCCGGGCGGTGTCGAGTTCCTGCCCTTCGGCGATCTCGACGCCCTGGAGCGGGCACTCGGGGACGACGTCGGTGCGCTGTTCCTCGAGCCGATCCAGGGTGAGGCCGGTGTTCGGCCGCTGCCCGAGGGTTACCTCGCCGCGGCGCGCGAGCTGACCACCGCGGCGGGTGCCCTGCTGGTTCTCGACGAGGTCCAGTCCGGCATGGGCCGCACCGGGCAGTGGATGGCCCACCACGCCATCGACGGCGGAGCAGTGGTGCCCGACGTCGTCACCCTGGCCAAGGGTCTCGGTGGTGGCATGCCGATCGGCGCCATGATCGCGCTCGGCGAGCACACCGGCTCCCTGCTCGGTCCCGGGCAGCACGGCACCACCTTCGGCGGGAATCCGGTGGTGGCGGCCGCCGCGCTCGCCGTCGTCGACACGATCGAGCGGGAGGACCTGCTCGCCCACGTCACCGTCACCGGCAAGGCCCTGGCGACCGCCCTGGGTGACATCGACGGCGTCGCGGAGGTCCGCGGCACCGGCCTCCTCCTCGCGGCCCGGCTCGACGCCGCCGTCGCCAAGGACGTCGCGACAGCGCTGCTCGACGACGGGTTCATCGTCAACCCCGTCGCCCCGGACACCATCCGGCTCGCGCCGCCGCTGATCCTCACCGACGCACAGGCCCAGACCCTCGTCGCCGCGCTGCCCGCGGCGCTCGCCCGAGCGGGGCTGCCCGCATGACGGCGCAGACCGCCGGGACCAAGGCCGCGCGCCACGCGATGATCGCCGAGATCCTCGCCCACCATGCCGTCCGGTCCCAGTCCGAGCTGCGCGACGCGCTGGCCGAGCGTGGCGTGCCGGCCACCCAGGGGACGATCTCGCGGGACCTCGACGAGCTGCGCGCCCAGAAGGTGCGCGGCCCGGGCGGCGCACAGATCTACGCGCTGCCCGTCGAGGGCGGCGGCGGGCCGCCGGTGGTGGCCGAGGACGGCGAGCAGGTCGGTGCCCGGCTGCAGCGCTGGTGCGCCGAGGTGCTCGTCTCGGCCGACACCACCGCCAACCAGGTGGTGCTGCGGACCCCGCCCGGGGCCGCCCAGCTGCTCGCGTCGGCGCTCGACCACTCCGTGCTCCCCGGGGTGCTCGGGTGCATCGCCGGGGACGACACCGTGCTCGTCGTCGTCCGCGACACCGCCGGCGCCCAGGCGCTGACCGCCCGCCTCCTCGACCTCGCCCGCCGAGGACGAACGGGGCCCGGCCCGACGTCGAGCCCAGGGCCGGGCGCCTTCTGACCGCGAGCACCACCACGACCATCCGGACCATCACAGGAGAACCATGAGCGAGCAGAACAACGAAGGACACAGCGGACGAGACCGTGTGGTCCTTGCCTACTCCGGCGGCCTGGACACCTCCGTCGCCATCGGCTGGATCGGCGAGCGGACCGGCGCGGAGGTCATCGCCGTCGCCGTCGACGTCGGGCAGGGCGGCGAGGACCTGGAGGTCATCCGCCAGCGCGCCCTCGACTGCGGCGCCGTCGAGGCGTACGTGGCGGACGCCCGCGAGGAGTTCGCGAACGAGTACTGCATGCCCGCGCTCAAGGCCAACGCGATGTACATGGACGCCTACCCGCTGGTGAGCGCGATCTCGCGCCCGGTCATCGTCAAGCACCTCGTCAAGGCCGCCAGGCAGTTCGGTGCCACCACGGTCGCGCACGGCTGCACCGGCAAGGGCAACGACCAGGTCCGCTTCGAGGTCGGCATCACCTCGCTGGCGCCGGACCTGAAGTGCCTCGCCCCGGTGCGCGACCTGGCCCTGACCCGCGATGTCGCCATCGACTACGCGAACGAGCACAACCTGCCGATCGCCACCACCAAGAACAACCCGTTCTCCATCGACCAGAACGTCTGGGGCCGCGCCATCGAGACCGGCTTCCTCGAGGACATCTGGAACGAGCCGACCAAGGACGTCTACAGCTACACCGACGACCCGACCTACCCGCCGCTCCCCGACGAGGCCACCATCACCTTCGACCAGGGTGTCCCCGTCGCCATCGACGGCGAGCGCGTCACCCCGCTGCAGGCGATCGAGGAGATGAACCGCCGCGCCGGCGCCCAGGGAGTGGGCCGGATCGACATCGTCGAGGACCGCCTCGTCGGCATCAAGTCCCGCGAGGTCTACGAGGCGCCCGGTGCCATGGCACTCATCGCCGCCCACCAGGAGCTCGAGAACGTCACCGTGGAGCGCGAGCAGGCCCGGTTCAAGAAGACCGTCGGCCAGCGCTGGACCGAGCTGGTCTACGACGGCCAGTGGTTCTCCCCGCTCAAGGGCTCGCTCGACGTCTTCATCGACGACACCCAGCGCTACGTCTCCGGCGACATCCGCCTCGTCCTGCACGGCGGGCGCGCGACGGTCACCGGGCGCCGCTCCGAGCAGAGCCTGTACGACTTCAACCTCGCCACGTACGACACCGGCGACGCCTTCGACCAGTCGCACTCGAGAGGCTTCATCGAGATCTACGGGCTCACCTCGAAGCTGGCCGCCGCCCGCGAGGCCGCGGCCGACGGGACGGCGGCAGGTGGGACGGCGGCCGGTGGGGCGGAGTGACCGGATGACTGCCAGCCTGCGCGGCCGCAGCTTCCTCAAGGAGCTGGACCTCACGCCCGAGGAGTGGGTCGGCCTCATCGACCTCGCCGCCGACCTGAAGGCGGAGAAGAAGACCGGCACCGAGGTCCAGCGGCTCACCGGCAGGACCATCGCGCTCATCTTCGAGAAGACCTCCACCCGGACGCGGACCGCGTTCGAGGTCGCCTCCTTCGACCAGGGCGCGCACGTGACCTACCTGGACCCGAGCGGCTCCCAGATCGGTCACAAGGAGTCCTTCAAGGACACCGCACGGGTGCTGGGCCGGTTCTACGACGCGATCGAGTACCGCGGCAGCAGCCAGGCCGACCTCGAGGTCCTGGCCGAGCACGCCGGCGTCCCGGTGCTCAACGGGCTGACCGACGAGTGGCACCCCACGCAGATGCTCGCCGACGGGCTCACCATGCGTGAGCACGCGCCGGTGGTCGGCGGCGCACCCAAACCGTTCGGCGAGATGGTGCACGTCTACGTCGGCGACGCACGGAACAACACGGCGCACTCGATCCTCGTCTCCGGCGCCCTGCTCGGGATGGACGTCCGCCTGGTCGCACCCCTCGGCCTGCAGCCGGCGCCGGAGGTGGTCGCCCGGGCACGCGACGTCGGAGCCCGTACCGGGGCCCGCGTCACGGTGACGGACGACGTCGGAGCGGGCGTTCGCGGGGCGGACTTCGTCTCCACGGACGTCTGGGTGTCGATGGGGGAGAAGAAGGAGGCCTGGGACGAGCGGGTCGCGCTGCTGCGCGACTACCAGGTGAGCTCCGGGCTCCTGGCGACGACCGGCAACCCCGACGTGCGGTTCATGCACTGCCTGCCGGCGTTCCACGACCTCGGCACGGCGGTGGCCCGCGAGATCCACGCCCGCACCGGCATGGATGCCCTGGAGGTCACCGACGAGGTGTTCGAGTCCGAGCGGTCCGTGGTGTTCGACCAGGCGGAGAACCGGATGCACACCATCAAGGCCGTCCTGGTCGCGACGCTCGCCTAGATCTCGGAGGGCCGAACACCCTCGCGCAGCGTCGGGCAGCTCATGCACCGCGGACCGCCGCGTCCGCGGCCCAGCTCGGCGCCGGGGACCTCGAGGACCTCGAAGCCCGAGTCCCGCAGGTAGGTGTTCGACGTCGTCGTCCGGTCGTAGGTGACGACGACGCCCGGTGCGATCGCGAGGGCGTTGCACCCGTCGTCCCACTGCTCCCGGGCCGCGGAGTGCACGTCCTGCTCCGCCGTGAGGATGCGCAGGCCGTCCAGCCCCATCGCGTCTGCGAGGGCGGCGTGCATCTGCTCGGGCGGGTGGTCGGCGATGTCCAGCTCGATCTCGTCGCGGCCGTCGTGCCCGCTGCGGTCGCGTGGCGTGATGGTGTACGAGGGCAGCATCCCCAGGTCCGCGTACTTGATGAACGACCGCTCGTCCACCATGGTCATCACGGTGTCGAGGTGCATGAAGATCCGCGCCGAGGGCAGCGCGAGCGCCACCACGCGGTCCGCCGAGCCGGTCGCGAACAGGCGCTTGGCCAGCCGCTCGACCCCCTGCGGCGTCGTCCGCTCACTCATCCCGACGAGGACGGCACCGTCGCCGAGCACGAGGACGTCGCCGCCCTCGACCGTGGCCTGACCGTCCGCCAGGCCGTCGGACCAGCGGTGGAACTCGCTGCCGGCGAACCGCGGGTGCCAGCGGTAGATCGCCTCGTAGGTGACGGACTCACGGGTTCGTGCCGGCATCCGCATGGAGTTCACCGCGACGCCGTCGTAGACCCAGCACGACGCGTCCCGGGTGAACAGATGGTTCGGCAGCGGCGCGACCACCAGGTCGTCGGCACCCAGGGCGTGCAGGACGACGGAGCTGGGCACATCGGTCAGCTCGAGCAGCTCGCGTTTGGTCAGCCCACCGATCAGCAGCTCGGTGAGAGCGGCGTCGTCCATGGCCTCCGCCGTCGCCCGGAGCACCGGGGTGGCGGCGGGGCCGTGGATGCGCTCGTCGAAGGCGTGGTCGAGGACGAAGGCACGCGCCGGCGGAACCGCCAGCGACTCGCGCAGCAGGTCGGTCAGCTGGAGCACCTCGGCCCCGGCGCCCGCCAGCACGGCGCAGAACTCGTCGTGCTCCTCCTGGGCGCGACGCACCCAGATGAGGTCGTCGAAGAGCAGGTCGTCCATCGTCTCCGGTGTCAGGCGCAGCAGCTCCACGCCAGGACGGTGGACGATCACCTGGCGCAACCGCCCGACCTCGGAGCCGACGTACGGAGCAATGCTCTGCATCGCCACAGGCTCCCACGAAGCGGCTGGGCCGCACGCGCGACGGGACGGGTGTGCGAGGCACCCGCGCGGCACGGCAAGATCGGCGTCATGACATCTCCCGACCAGCCGGACAGCCGGGTCAGCCTGTGGGGCGGCCGGTTCGCCGGCGGCCCCGCCGACGCGCTCGCCGAGCTCAGCCGCTCCACGCACTTCGACTGGCGCCTGGCCCCGTACGACATCGCCGGGTCCCGAGCCCACAGCCGCGTGCTGCACGCCGCCGGGCTGCTCGACGACGGCGAGCTCGCCGACATGCTCGCCGCGCTCGACCGGTTGGCGGCCGACGTCGTCACCGGCGCCTTCGCCCCCGCTCCCGGCGACGAGGACGTGCACACCGCGCTCGAGCGCGGCCTCATCGAGCGCGCCGGCGCCGATCTCGGCGGCAAGCTGCGGGCCGGACGCTCTCGCAACGACCAGATCGCCACCCTCGCGCGGCTCTACCTGCGCGACTCCGCTCGCTTCCTCGCCGGCAAGGTCCTCGCCGTCGTGGACGCGCTCCTGGACCAGGCGGCCGCACACCCCGACGCCGTGATGCCCGGGCGGACCCACCTCCAGCACGCCCAGCCGGTGCTGCTCGGCCACCACCTCATGGCGCACGCCTGGCCGCTGCTGCGCGACGTCCAGCGCTGGCGCGACTGGGACGCCCGCGCCGCCGTCTCCCCGTACGGCTCCGGCGCCCTCGCCGGCTCCTCGCTCGGGCTGGACCCCGACGCCGTCGCCGCGGATCTCGGGTTCGACGCGGCCGTGGAGAACTCCATCGACGGCACCGCCGCGCGCGACGTCGTCGCCGAGTTCACCTTCGTGTGCGCGATGACCGGCGTGGACCTGTCCCGCCTCAGCGAGGACGTCATCCTCTGGGCGACCAAGGAGTTCGGATTCGTCCGCCTCGACGACGCCTTCTCCACCGGCTCGAGCATCATGCCGCAGAAGAAGAACCCCGACGTGGCCGAGCTCGCGCGCGGGAAGGCCGGCCGGATGATCGGCGACCTCACGGGTCTGCTGGCCACGCTCAAGGGCCTGCCGCTCGCGTACAACCGCGACCTGCAGGAGGACAAGGAGCCCGTCTTCGACGCCGTCGACACGCTCGACGTGCTGCTGCCCGCGGTCTCCGGCATGGTCGCCACCCTGGCTTTCGACACCGACCGGATGGCGGAGCTGGCCCCGCAGGGATTCTCGCTGGCCACCGACGTCGCCGAGTGGCTCGTGCGTCAGGGAGTGGCGTTCCGGGTCGCCCACGAGGTCGCGGGAGCCTGCGTGCGCCGCTGCGAGGAGCAGGGCAAGGAGCTGTGGGACCTCACCGACGCCGAGCTCGCCCAGATCAGCGAGCACCTCACCCCCGCGGTACGGGAGGTGCTCACGGTCGCCGGGTCCGTCGCCTCCCGCAACGGCCGCGGCGGTACCGCCCCGCGGCGGGTCGCCGAACAGCTCGGCCGGGCACGCGGGCTCTCCGCCGAACTTCGCGCTTGGGCGGGCACCGCCGGGACCTCCGCGGGGGCCTGAGCCGATGGCCAACGTCGCACCGTGGAGGGAGGTGCTCGAGCGGCCTGCCGAGGAGGCAGCGCGAGCGGTTCTCGGATCGGTGCTCACGGTCCGCGACGACGGCACCGAGGTGGCCGTCCGGCTCACCGAGGTCGAGGCCTACAGCGGCGAGCTCGACCCCGGCTCGCACGCCTACCGCGGCCGCACCCCGCGGACCACGCCCATGTTCGAGTCGGGCGGACGCCTCTACGTCTACTTCACGTACGGGATGCACTGGTGCGCGAACCTCGTCTGCGGCTCGCCCGGGACGGCCTCGGCGCTGCTCATGCGGGGCGGCGAGATCGTCCGAGGCGTCGACGCCGCACGCTCGCGCCGCGGCGCCGCACGGAGCGACCGTGACCTGGCCCGCGGACCGGCCCGGCTCGCCCAGGCGCTCGGCCTCACGGGCGAGGACAGCGGCCTCGAGCTCGCCGTCGGGGGCCGAGCCGAGCTCACGCTCGACGAGCCGGCCGATCCCGCGCGGATCCGGACCGGGCCCCGGGTCGGGGTGACCGGCCCGGGCGGGGACGGTACGGCGTACCCGTGGCGGTTCTGGATCGACGGCGAGCCCACGGTCTCCGACTACCGCCCCGCGGTACGCCGCAACCGGCGCCGTTGACCGGCGTCGGCCCGCAGCACGGCACACTGGTACCGGCCCGGCACAACGCCGGGCACCAACGAAAGGTAGAAGAAGTGACCGACATCCTCGACGAGCTCCGGTGGCGCGGCCTGATGGCCCAGTCCACCGACATCGGCGCGCTGCGTGCGGCGCTGGCCGAGGGCCCGGTCACCTACTACTGCGGCTTCGACCCCACGGCACCGAGCCTGCACCACGGCCACCTCGTCCAGCTCATCGTCATGCGTCACCTCCAGCAGGCGGGGCACCACCCGCTCGCCCTGGTCGGCGGCGCGACCGGCATGATCGGCGACCCACGCATGTCCGGCGAGCGCCAGCTCAACGACAAGGACACGGTCGCCGGCTGGACCGACCGTCTGCGCGGCCAGATCGAGCGCTTCCTCGACTTCGAGGGCGAAAACGGCGCCCGCATGGTCAATAACCTCGACTGGATCGGTGGGCTGACGACCATCGACTTCCTGCGCGATGTCGGCAAGCACTTCCGGCTCGGCACGATGCTCGCCAAGGACACCGTGGCCCGCCGGCTCGAGAGCGACGAGGGCATCTCCTTCACCGAGTTCAGCTACCAGATCCTGCAGGGTCTGGACTTCCTGGAGCTGTTCCGCCGGTACGGGTGCACGCTGCAGACCGGGGGGAACGACCAGTGGGGCAACCTGACCGCCGGGGTGGACCTCGTGCGCAAGGCCGAGGGCGCGTCCGCGCACGTCCTCACCACGCCGCTCGTCACCAAGGCCGACGGCACCAAGTTCGGCAAGTCCGAGGGCGGCGCGATCTGGCTCGACGCGGACATGTTCAGCCCGTACGCCTTCTACCAGTTCTGGCTCAACGCCGATGACGCCGACGTGGTGCGCTTCCTCAAGATCTTCACCTTCCGTAGTCGGGAGGAGATCGAGGAGCTGGAGCGTGCGGTCAGCGAGGCGCCGGGGGCCCGGGAGGCACAGCGAGCCCTGGCGGAGGACGTCACGACGCTGGTGCACGGACCGGACGCCACCGAACGCGTCCGTCGGGCGTCACAGGCCCTCTTCGGCCGGGACGATCTCCGCGAGCTCGACCCAGCCACCTTGCGCGACGCCGTGGCCGAGCTGCCCCAGGGACCGGCGGAGGTCGGGCGGTCCACCGTCATGGACCTGCTGGTCGCCACCGGGTTGGAGAAGGGGCGCAACGCCGCCCGTCGCACCATCAGCAGCGGCGGCGCGTACCTCAACAACGAGAAGGTCACCGACGAGGAGCAGCTGCTCCGCACCGAGGACCTCCTGGCCGGCGGCTACGCGCTGCTGCGGAAGGGTCGCAAGAACCTGGCCGTGGCCACTGTCGACGAGGCCTGACGGGGCGTGCCAGGCGCCCTCGCCATGCCACGGCACCCGGTCGTCAGGAGGCAGGACACGCGGGTCGTCCTTGTGGGCCAGGTCTCACGAGGCCCGTCGCGATCGCGGGTCGCCCGATCAGGCGGGATCGGAGACAAAAGCGCAGGTCAGAGCGCTGCACACGCCCCGTTTCGGCCCGCTGCCGCCCAGTTGACGCGACCCCACCAGAGCCGTAATGTTCTACCTGCTGCACCGGACGGGAGGCACGGACGAGAGTCGCGAGAAGCACTCGAGGTCGGTCCCCCGGAGCAGAACCCCTAGGACATCGATCCGGCAATCTTGCCGGCATCTGAGTGTCCCGGGAGGCCAGGATCACAGCTGGTCGCCGAGCACGTGGGAACACGAGCGAAGCGCCGGGTGCTAGACTGGTTGACCTTCCCCGGTTCGGGTCAGGGCGGTTGTTCTGGTTCGTTCGGTGTGTGTCTGTTTTTTGAGAACTCAACAGTGTGCCAAGTTTTTTGATGCCATGTGGGATGCCTGGGCTTTTGGGTCTGGGTGTTCTGTTTTGTATTTTTGGTTTGATGCGCTGGCCTGGGGCCCCGTCCTTGGGTTGGTGTGTTGGGCTGGGTTTGATGGCTCCTGCTTTTTTGGTGGGGGTTTTCTTCGTATGGTTTTTCTCGTGGTGCCTGGTCTTCGGGTCGGGTGCTGCTGGGGAATGTTTTTAACGGAGAGTTTGATCCTGGCTCAGGACGAAC